>CAMBTP010000044.1 GCA_945870855.1 Prosthecobacter debontii | reverse complement strand
GATGGATGGTCATGGCAGACTGGCGTCAGCCACTCCGATCACCAATTCATTACGGTTCCGGACAGAACAACTTCACTTTCGGAAAGTAGGTCTGATAGCGGCTCGTGTCGCGGGTGAGAATGGGGATGCCGAGTGCTTCCGCGTGGCCGCCGATCAGGAAATCGGGAAGAGTGGAGATCTTGGTGCCGCCTTGCCGCCGGTATTGGAGGAATGCCTTGGCAGTGAGAAACAGGCCTTCGCGGGGAATTTCCTGAATACCAAGTTTCAAGGATTCGAGCAGTTCGTCCACTTCAGAGGCGGATGCCGCACCGGTGCAAAGTTCGGCGTAGATGATGGGATTGACAATCAGTCCACGCGTTTGATGTTGGGTGATCGCTTCGTCCGACCAGTCCGCCCAGATCGGATCATCGGTTACGACGTCGAGAATAATGTTGCTGTCGATCAGAATGGGCATGGTGGTCAGTCGCCCCGGGTGAGTGTCATGATTTCATCCGTACTGACGCGGCCTTTCCAGGTTCCCCGGATTGCGGCGCAAACACTGGCTTTTTCACTACGACTTGCGTGAAAATTTTCCCGGCGTGTTTGATTTTGCGCTAGGGTTTCTCGGGTAAGGATGTCCCGGGCTTCGGCTTCCATAGAGCGGCCATGCTCGGCGGCAAGCACGCGCAGCCGCAGCTTCACCTGCTCCTCAAGGTTCCGTATGGTGATGGTGGGCATGTCAGGAAACTCCTAAATGCTAGCATTGCTGTCAATGCTGATCGGAGTGGCAGACTGGCGTCAGCCACTCCGATCACCAATTCATTACAATTCCGGACAGAACAACTTCACGTTCGGAAAGTAGGTCTGATAGCTGGTCGTAGCGATTGAACTCAGTGCGCGGCGATGATTGAGGCAGTCACTTTTTCCGCCGCATCTGGCACTGCTAGGGCTTTCGCGGCGGATGACATGAGCTTGAGGGCGGCGGGGTTTGTCAGGAGTTCGGTGAGAAGCTTTGCGAGGGATTCGGGAGTGAGATCCTTTTGCTGTATGAGTTTGGCAGCTCCCACTTCCGAGAAAACTTTCGCGTTGGCGGTTTGATGGTCGTCGGCGGCGTGGGGGTAGGGGACGAGGATGGAGGGGAGGCCGGCGAGGGAAATTTCCGTAAGAGTGGAGGCACCGGAGCGGGTGACGACGAGATCTGCCAAGGCGTAGGCAGAGGGCATTTGGTCGCAGAAGCCGATGAGTTGGTAGCCGGTGCGCTGGACGGGGTGCTCGGCTTGGATGCGTGGGAGATCGTTGGGGCCGGCGATGTGGAGGATCTGGATGTTCTCGGGGAGGAGAGGTGCGGCGTTGGCGACGAGTTGGTTGAGACCGAGCGCGCCCTGCGAGCCGCCGGTGACGAGGAGGGTGGGCTTTGCGGGATCGAGCCCGAAGCGCTCGGCGGCCTCGGTGCGGGAGGGGAGATGGTGGATTTCCGGGCGGGCGGGGGTGCCTGTTAGAAGCGTGGGCTTTTTGAAAAAGTCGGCGGCGGGTTGGAGGCCGATGAAGACTTTATCGCAGAAGCGGGAGGTCAGGATATTCGAGCGGCCGGGGCGGGCGTTGGAATCGTGGACGAAGGTTTTTTTGCCGAGTTTGTGGCCGGCGTAAACCGGCGGCAGCGAGGTGAAGCCGCCCATGCCGAGCACGGCATCGGCCCCGAATTCGCGGATGATTTTTTTTGAGGTCCGGACGGATTGGAAGAGCGCCCAGAGGAAGGGCAGCATCTTTAGCGAGAGCGTCGCGGGCTTGGCGATCGCGGGGACGACCTTGAAATTCAGGTGCGGATATTTCGCGGATGCTTGGGAGTCGATCTTCTTCTGGGAGATGAGCAGCAGCGGCTCGTGGCCTTGGGCGAGGAGAGCTTCGGCTACAGCGATGCCGGGAAACAGGTGACCGCCGGTGCCACCGCAGGCGATGATTACTTTTTTACGGGACATGGTTAGTGAAACGACGAGGCGTTGTTTTTCGTAAGATCGCTTGTTGAGCGGGCTATGTTAGAAGTTATTTGTTAGAGGTTATTAGGGGCGAGCTTCGAAACCTATAACAAATAACTTCTAACGAATAACGCTGCTAGGCCAAGCCCGCGCGGCTGAGGAGTGCGGAGGGATCGGCGGGGCGGGACATGAAGTTTTCGTAGAGGACTTCGGGCGGGGCGGAGTTGCCTTTGCTGAGGATGTGCTCGCGGAAGGCCATGCCGGTTTCGGGGTTTAGGATGCCTTCGTTTTTGAAACGGGTGAAGGCGTCGGCGTCGAGGACTTCGGCCCACTTGTAGGAGTAGTAGCCGGCGGCGTATCCGGTGGGGGAGCTGAAGAGGTGATTGAAGCGCAGCGCCATGGATGGGCCTTGGGTTTTTGAGGGGGCGCGGTAGTCGGCGAGGATTTCGCGGTCCACTTCAGCGAGGTCGCGACCGAGGTATTTTTCGGGATGGAGGTGAAGTTCGAGGTCGAGCTTGCCGAGGGCCATCTGGCGCATGAAGACGGTGGCGGACATGTAGTTTTTCGCGGCGACCATTTTTTGGAAAAGGTCTTCGGGGATGGGTTCGCCGGTGAGGTGATGGCGGGCGAAGAGATCGAGCGTTTCCCTTTCCCAGCAGAAATTCTCCATAATTTGGGAGGGTAGCTCGACGAAATCCCATGGGACGTTGGTGCCCGCGAGGGATTTCACCGGGACATGGGAAAGCAGGGCGTGGAGCAGGTGGCCGAACTCGTGGAAGATCGTCTCGACCTCGCGGTGAGTGAGCAGGGCGGGGGTGTCGCCGACGGGGGGCGACATGTTGCCGACCATGAGGGCGAGGTGAGGCTCACCGAGTTCGCCGGTGAACATCGGGTTCATCCACGCGCCGCCGCGCTTCGACTCGCGTGGGTGCCAATCCGAGTAGAAGGAGCCGAGATGGCTGCCGGTGGCGGTGTCGTGGATCTCGTGGAAGGTGGTCTCGGGGTGCCAGGTTTCGGGGAGAGATTGAGTATTGGATATTGGGGATTGGATATTGGGATCTAGGAAGACCGTTTCGCGCTGTGTGATGGCGATGCCGAAGATTTTTGTGGCGATGCCGAACATGCCTTCCATGACGTGGTTGACGGGGAAGTAGGGGCGGAGGTCTTCGTCGTCGATGTCGTAGTGTTCCTTGCGGCGGCGCTCGGACCAGTAGGAGATTTCCCATGGTTCGAGAGTCTCGGGGGCGGTGTTGGTTTTGGCGGCCTTGTATTCGGAAAGCTGCTGGGCATCGGCGAGGAAAGTTTCGCGGATCTTGGCGTGAATGCTTTCGACGAAGTTCAGGGCGGTTTGGCCGTTGCGAGCCATGCGGCGCTGGAGGGTGAGGTCGGCAAAGTTTTTGTGGCCTAGGATTTCGGCTTTCTGTTTACGGAGTTCGATGATTTTCCAGACCAGATCCGAGTTGTCGAAGGGGGCTTCCGAACCGACGGTGACGGAGGCCTGCCAGACGGTCTTGCGCAGCTCCGCGTCGTGGGCGTGCTGCATGATGGGAGACATGGAAGGCTGGTGGAGGGTGAAGCGCCATGCGGGTGCTTCGCTGCCTTTCGCGCGGGCGTTCGCGGCGGCGGAGGCCGTTGCGGAATCGGGCAGGCCGGCGAGTTTTGATTCATCGGTGATGATGATTTCCCAGGCGTTGGTGGCGTCGAGGACGTTTTCCGAATACTTCTTGGTGACCATGGAAAGCTCGGAGTCGATGGCGGCGATGCGGGCTTTCATTTCATCCGGTAGGTCTGCTCCGGAATTTCGGAAATCAGCGAGGGTTTCCTCGATGTGGCGCTGCTGGATGGGAGTGAGATTTTTTGCGGCGGAGTTTTCCGCGACGGCATTGAGCACGGCGAAGAGGCGCGGGTTGAGGGATAGGGAGGAGTAGAAATCGGTGACGTCGGGGAGGAGCTTATTGATGGCCTCGCGTTGGGCGGGGTTGTCGGAGACAGCATCAAGATGCTGTAGTCTCTCCCAGCCGCGCGAGAGGGATTCGGAAGCGTTTTCAAGGGCGAGGAAGCTCGATGCGTAGGTGGCCAGATCCGAAGCTTGGTTGGCGATGGTATCGATGGCTTGTTGCGCCTCGGCGAGGGCTTGGCGGATCGAGGGCTCAATGGATTCAGCGGTGAAGGTGGACCATTTTGGCAGGAAGTTGGGGGCGAGGAGTGTGTGCATGGTGGTAACTTTAAACTTTAAACCCTAAGGAAGAGGTAGGTCAGAGGGTGCCTGTAAGGACGAGAGTACCGACGATGAGGCCGATGGCGATCCGGTAGTAGCCGAAGATCTGGAGGCCGTGGGATTGGAGGTAGGAGACGAGCCATTTTACGGCGAAGGCGGCGGAGATCGCGGCGGTGAGGAGGCCTGCGATCAGGGGTAAGGTGTCGTATTGGTCAATTAGGAGTTTGATGCCGCCGAACCAGACATCGTAATCCGCGCCGATGCCTTCGATTTTCCAGATGGCTTTTTTCGCGGTGGCGGCGGTGAGTGTGAGGACACCGAGGAGGAAAGAGTATTCGACCGCGGATTTTACCGAGAGGCCGACGATGAGGCCGCCGCAGATGGTCATTAGGGAGCGGGAGGTGCCGGGCCACATGGCGACGCATTGGAGCAAGCCGATGAAGAGGGCGGATTGCCAGGCGAGCTTGAGGATATCGCGCCCGTTGCCGCGGGGGGGATTTTTCCGGCGGTAATTCACCGTCCAGAGGATGCCAATGCCACCGACGATCCACGCGAAAATGACGGGCCAAAGGCCGAAGAGTTTTTCCTCAATGATGTCGTTGAGGAGTATGCCGAGAACGGCAGCAGGGAGGAAGCCAATGAGGATGGCGATGGCGAGCTGGAGTCCCTCGGGATCGCGGCCGAGGACGCCCATGAGCATTTTCAGGACGTGTTTGTAGTAGAGGCCGAGGACGGCGAGGATCGCGCCGCCTTGGATGCAGATGGCAAAGGTGTCGGCGGCGATTTTGTCGATTTCCGTGAGGGTGCCAATGCCCATGAGGCGCTGGGCAACGATGAGATGGCCAGTCGAGCTGACGGGAAGGTATTCGGTGATGCCTTCGATGAGGCCGAGGATGAGGGCTTGCCAGATTTCCATGGGATTCGTTTTTCCGGCCAGATGCTGGAGGCGGAGTCGGCGGAGAGCAAGACTGGGAATAGGATCTTCAAAACGAGGTTGCCTTGGGAATTGGCGGTTGAATGATCCGCGATGGGTGCGAGTATCTGTGCGGGATAACGATGAAGGAACGATATTTAAAAATGGTTAGGTCGTCCTTCCGGATGCTGCGACACAAGAGGCTGCGGGACAGGCCGTGGTGGCGCGCATTAACCAAGCCATTGATCAATCGGCAACTGTGGATCCCGTGCCGCGATACGGTGGCCGGTGGGTTGGCGATCGGTATGTTTTTCTCCATGATTCTGGTGCTGCCGTTGCAGATGTTTTTTGCAGCGGCGCTGGCCATGAGGTTCCGCGTGAACGTGCCCTTCGCAATGGCTGCCTGCTGGGTATCGAATATTTTTACGAACGTGCCGTTGGGACTTGCGCAGGTTTCTCTGGGGGACTGGATGATCAGGGTTTTACATATCCCGATGCCGCAGGTGATGGGAAAGCTTCCGTTTCACGTGCCCGATGCTGTGGGTAGCTTTATCCTCGGGATGATGGTTTCAGCGGTGTTGGCAGCGCTGGTTTCCTACCCAATTGTGCACCTCTTCTCCGCGATCATGCCGCACCATCTTCCGGTGTTGAAACGCCATGCCTCTCATATTTCCAAAAGGCAGGGCGGGTAAGAGGATTTTGGGTTGGACTTGACGGGTGCAGGCAGTGCTCCATGAGCGCGAAATGATTCCAAACGTCCTCGCAGAAAGATACTCGTCCCCGGCAATGAATGGCATTTGGTCTGCGGAGGGGCGGATTGTGCTGGAGAGGGAGTATTGGATCGCGGTGATGAAGGCGCAGCGGGATCTGGGGCTGGGGATTTCCGATGAGGCGATTGCGGCTTACGAGGCAGTGAAATCGCAGGTGGATGTTGGGTCGATTATGGCGCGGGAGCGGGTGACACGGCACGATGTGAAGGCGCGGATCGAGGAGTTCAACGGGTTGGCGGGTTTCGAGGAAATCCACAAGGGGCTGACCTCGCGGGATCTCACGGAGAACGTCGAGCAGTTGCAGGTTTTCCGGGGTCTGCTAGTAATTCGGAACAAGGCGGTGGCCGCGCTGCGCGGGATGCGGGAGCGGGCGGAGCAATGGGATGATGTGGTGCTGACAGCACGGACGCATAATGTAGCGGCGCAACCGACGACGCTGGGGAAACGGATCGCGATGTTCGGCGAGGAGCTGCTTTCCGGTTTCATGATGCTGGAGGATGTGATCGCCGGATACGCGGTGCGGGGGCTGAAAGGCGCGGTGGGGACTCAGATGGATCAGCTTTCTCTTTTCGAAGGAGATGCCGCGAAAGTCGCGGAGTTGGAGGGCAGGATCGTCGCGCATCTTGGTATCTCACAACAGTGGCGGAATGTGGGGCAGGTCTATCCACGCTCGTTGGACATGCGGGTGGTTTCAGTTTTGACGGAGCTTGCCAGCGGACCGTCGTCGTTCTGCAAGACCCTGCGGCTGATGGCGGGCAACGAGACAGCGAGCGAAGGATTTGCCCCGGGCCAGACGGGATCGAGCGCGATGCCGCACAAGATGAACTCCCGCTCGTGTGAACGCGTAAATGGTTTCCATGTGATCCTGAAAGGCTATCTCGCGATGGCGGCGGGCTTGGCCGGAGATCAATGGAACGAGGGCGATGTGAGTTGCTCGGTGGTGCGCCGCGTGATGCTGCCCGATGCGTTTTTCGCTCTCGATGGCCTATTCGAAACCTACCTGACCATCCTCGGCCAGATGGATGCCTATGAAAGCGTGATCGCTGCGGAGACGGCGCGCTATCTGCCTTTCCTGATGACCACCACGGTGATGATGGAGGCGGTGAAACGTGGGGTAGGTCGGGAAACAGCGCACAAAGTCATCAAAGAGCACGCCGTGGCGACTGTCGCGGATCTGCGCACGGGGGCAGTGGAGAAAAACAATCTGTTAGACCGCTTGGCAGAGGACGGCAGGCTCGGGCTTTCCCGCGAAGAGCTCGGTGAAATCTTGCGGAAGGGCGATCAGGAGGTCGGCGCGGCGAAGGCTCAGGTGGCGTATTTCGCAGGGGAGGTAAAAAAGCTGGAGGCGAAATGGCCAGCCGCAGCGGGGTATTTGCCGGGCGGGATTTTGTGAGGCGTGGCGGCGGCTTTTATCTCATACCGGATCAGCCCTACCAAGATCAGCCTCCGGTGCGGGGCGGTCCCTTTTTCTTGGGAGTTTCCGGGGTGACGTTTCTCATGCCGCCGGATTTGCCACGCTCTTTTTGGAGCTTCTGCATCTCGGATTGTTTATCGGCCATGCGTTGGACCCATGATTTCTTGCCGCCGTCCTTGCGGGCGACGAGTTCGGGTTCGGGGATCTTGTTCATCAGCCATGTTTGGCCGATGGAAAAGATGTTCTGGGTGGTCCAATAGAGGGCGAGAGCGGAGGCGTAGTTGTAGCAGAAGAAGAAGAACATCAGCGGCATCATCATCATGATGCGCTGCTGCATTTTGTCGCCCGTTTTGGGCATCATCGCCATCTGCAGGGCGCTGGTTGCGGCCATGACGATGGGGAGAATATTGATCGGAATGCCGAACCATTCAGTGAGAGTGTCGGGCTGTGAAAGATCGTCCACCCAGAGGAAGGGCTGGTTGCGAAGTTCGACGGCGTAATCGAGCATGCGGAAGAAGCCGAAGAAAATGGGGATCTGGATGAACATCGGAAGGCAACCGCCGAGAGGGTTGATGCCGTATTTCCGGTAGAGACCCATCATCTCGGTGTTGAGCTTAGTGGGATCGTCGGCGTATTTCTCCTTTAGCTCGGCCATCTTCGGCTGGAGCTTTGACATGCGTTTCATCGAGTGGGTCGATTTCGCGTGGAGTGGCCAGATGAGAATACGGACGATGAGTGTGAGGCAGATGATGGAGAGTCCCCAGGATTGCGCGGTGGAGATTTTGTCGAGGCCGATGTGGAGAGTATTGAGAAGCCAGTTGAGAGTGCGTGAAACAAAGCCGAACCATCCGTATTGCATGATGTCACCCCAGCCGTCGCCTGCTGCGTTGGTGTTCTCCAGTTTGCGGAGCATGGTGTTCGCCTTCGGTCCGGTGAAGATGCGGTATTTGAGGGTGAGTGGTTTGCCCGGTTCCAAGGTTACAGGCGGCAGTGCAATGGCGGCGCGGACGGCAGTGACGGGCTTTTCGTTGGGCTTGAGTGTCACCATTTTGGGTTTTCCCCAAACGCGGGTGACGGCGGGCTTCTCAGGGCGGATCAGCGTGGAGAAGAACTGGTCGGTCAGGCCGGCGTATTTCACCTCTTCTCCTTGATCGCTGCGAATGGTGAATTTCTCCGACGAGAGTAAACCACCACTGAAAGCGGTGGCGGCCTCGAAGTGCATCTCGCCGCCCTCATACCAGAAGAAGCCAGTGTGGGTGGCGCGCTCGGCCTGATAGAGAGGCGCGGCGGAGCCGAGGAAGAGTCCGTATTCCGAGATGTCGAAATCGGCGGAGGTGGTGTTTTCCAGGTCGATGGTGAGATTGAGGAAATAGGGAGCACCAGGGATTTTCTTCTCCTCTAGAGAGAAGGTCTTTTTCGCTATGACACCGGTAGGCAGTTTGGCAATGAACACTGCTGTTTTACCGGGGGTGGATAGGTCGGCTTTATATGCGAAGGCGGTGCTATCGATGTTTTCCTTGGAATCGACAAATCCGCCGATGGGGCCGGAGCCGTAGCGGTTGATGCGGACGAGGGATGTTTCGCCGACGTTTTTCTGATCTTTCAGTTCCGCGTGTTTGATGCCGCCGCCGATATTGGAGAGGGCGAAAATGACTTTGTCATTCTCGAGGACGATAACTTCCTCCTTGGTGGGCGGCGGTGGGGTTTCGACAGTGAGTTCCCCCGGTGCTGGATCGGTTGGCTGGGTCGAATCCGTGGCAACTGCCGCAACCGCAGGTTTTGCGGGTGGCTCTGGGCGGTATTTCGAGGAGAAATGGACGTTGAGAGCGATAAGAAGCCCGCAGATGGCGAGGACTATCCAGGTTTTACGGTCGTACATGATGTCGGAAAGGGGATGGTTGTGTTACCCGGTTGGTGCGGGCGGGGGCGGTGCTTAGGCTTTGGAGAGGCGGTGGTCAATGGCCAAGAAGCACGGATGAAGAGTCATGGAATCAATTTCAGGCGCTGGCATTGGCGTAGCCAGTCGGCCTCGAGATCGGCATGAGATGCGTCTGCGGCGCCGGAGCGGGCGATGGTGACAATGAATCGCTGGGGGTCGGAGAAGCTGGGGGCGTGCTTTTGAAGGAAGGAGCGCAGGCGGCGGCGGATGAGGTTGCGATCGTGGGCTTTTTTGGCGGCGCGCTTGCTGGTGACGAAGGCCACGCGTAGCGAGGTGAGTCCGGGATCTGGCAAGGTGCTGACAATGACAAACCGGCCTGCTTTCGCTTGGCCGGTTTTTCTGATACGGATAAAATCCGCGTGATGGTTGATACTGTTCTTTCTTGGAAGCCTCATGATACAAGGAGTCCTCGAAGGAGAGGGGGCGCTTAGCCCCGCCTTTCAGATCACGTGCCGTGCTGCGTGATGTGGCGCTTGAAGTGAAGCTCTGCTCCCTTAGGAATCAGACGCTTGCGGCCTTTTTGGCGGCGGCGCTTGATGCAGTCGCGGCCTGCTTTTGTGGCCATGCGTGCACGGAAACCGTGCTGCTGCTTGCGGGTGCGTTTTGTCGGCTGATAGGTGCGGAAGCTCATGGCGTGATCGTGGTTAGAAATGGTGTCCTGTGAAGGAGCGGGTCGGGACTTTAGGAGCCGAGACGTGCTTGTCAATGCAGCAGTGACTGATTTTTTGAAAAAATTGCTCCTTGTCGCTGGGGGGCGGGCTTGCTTGCCTTTGCGCTGTTATGGCCGCTACTCAAAATACGATCGCACTAGTGTATGATTACGATCAGACATTGAGTCCGAGATACATGCAGGACGATGTATTGTTCCCCAAGTTCGGGATCGATCCGGCGCAGTTCTGGAAAAAGTGCAATGGCCTCGTCCATGGGCAACAGTGGGACGGCGAGCTGGCCTACATGAAATGCCTGCTCGACTACCTTGGAATGGATCGCGTGACCAACTCGATGCTCGCCGAGCTCGGTGCGGGTCTGAGTTTTTTCCCGGGTCTGCCAGAGCTTTTCGAGGACTTGCCCAAGGCATCGCTGCGGCCGGAGCATGAGCTGGCGGGGATCAAGGTGGAGCACTACATTATTTCCTCGGGGCTCAAGGCGCTGCTCGACGGCTCGCGGCTCAAGCCCTACGTGAAGGAAATTTTTGGCTGCGAGTTCGGCGAGGATGCAGAGGGCTTGATCAGTTTTCCGAAGCGGGTGATCTCGCACACCACGAAGACCCAGTTCCTTTTCCGCATCAATAAGGGCATGCTCCGCTACGATCAGGATGTGAACGATCACATGCCAGCCGAGCAGCGCCCGATTCCCTTTGAAAATATTGTTTATGTCGGTGACGGGCCGACGGATGTTCCCTGTTTCACGGTCGTGAACCGTAATGGTGGCCATGGCATCGCGGTTTACAATCCTGAGGACAAGACCGGCCGATCGTTCCGGAAATGCTTCGATCTTTGCACTCACGCGGGGCGGGTGAAGCACATTGCCCCGGCGGATTATCGGGAGGGCTCGCACCTTTGGCTGCTGCTTTCCCAGATGGTCACGGAAACGGCGGATCGTATTCTGCGCCGCCGCAACGAGGAGAGGGACAACGCCACGGTGGCCGCGCCGACATTTTAGGCGGTCACTTAGTTTTTTTTGCGATCTGCTTTCTGAAAAGCGGCAAAAACTCCCTTTCAATGTGGGCATGCGCGGCGGCGAGTCCTTCGGAGCGGTAAATTTCACCGATCCTAGCTTCGACGCCTGTCGGGTTTCCGAAGGCGCTGAGGAACTCGTTGGAGGTGAGGTGGGTGAACCAGACTCCATCCATGCAGCCGCGCTCCCGGAGAACGAATTCGCGGGCGAAGAGGGCGAGCACGGCATCGCCGATCCATGCGGCTTCGCGTTCGATTTTGAGTGCTTCGTTGCGGTTCACGCGCGGAGTTTGCAGCTAGGGATAGGGGTGAGCGAGCCTTTCCAGACGTTCGCGGGCGATTCTTTGCCGCAGGCGATCCTCCGATTCCGCGTCCCAGTAGCCGTGTTGCAACTCTAGGAAAACAGAAGTGTAAGGAAGCGCGGTGGGCGTGCGGATGACGAGCACGTCGTAATTTTGGTTGGCGGATTCCAACAGCGTGATGAGTGACTGCTGGTCGAGTTCGGTAGGCTCATGACCGTGCAGAGACTTCCAGATACTCGCGCGCATGGTATCGATACCCGGTGCGAAATCGTTCTCCACGGAACGCATCTCCCGAGTCAGGCAAATCTGAGGGCGGACATGTTGGGTTTGCTCAAGGGCGTTGAGGACGTAGTCCAGCACCTCAGGCACCTCAGCATCGGAAATGACTTGCCGCATACCCAGCCGGCTATGGGCGGGGAAAGAAGCCTCTGAAATCACAATCCAGTTGCGGTATCCAAGTTGATTCACCTGCTGGTTTACCGATTTTTTCCAATCCCTGGAGCTTCCAAACGATCCGCAGCCAACGCAAGCCATGAGGGCAAGGATAGAAACGCTGGATAGGGACAAGTTCATGCGCCCGGAGGTTACTTTCCCATTGTCTCGGTGTCAACGGAGAGAGTAGCGCCGAGACCTTTAAACCTTACAAATCGCGGTGCGAACCGTCGCAAAATGGTGGATTTTTCGACGCTTTGCATTGGCAGAGGCTGACGCTGGATTTTTCGGTAATCTCCAGCTTTCTGGGCTGGAGTCCGGTGCCTTTGTGGGAGCCGTCGCAAAATGGACTGTGGCTGGTGCGTCCACAGGAGCACCACCAGTAAGTGCCCGGTTCTAGCTCGATCTTGAAGGATCTTTTATCGGTAGGGATTGGTTCTTCGGGCATGGCTTTCTCAGCGTTGGGTGGGATCTATATCCACGATGCGTTCATCGGCGGGAGTTTTTTCGGAGGACGATAAAGTGCGCCCCTGTTTAGGATAACGCTCAGGCGGGACCTCATGGAAATAGGTAGCGCCGAGCCAGGCGAGAAGGACGGCGGAGGAAACGCCAACGAAGCTACGGATGTTCATCAAATGATTGGTTTGGGAAACGTGAAGCGCAGCACTAATGCCAAGTTCCAAAGGATTTACCAATAAAAAATCGGAAAAATTGATATTTCAGAGAAATGAACCATTTGAAACTTGCCTGATCGGCACCCTTCGCCGATCGAGGGGCATGTTGCCTGCCGCCGTACTGTTTGATTTCGATGGAATTCTGGTCGATACCGAATGGGCGATCTATCAGGCGTGGCTGAGGACATTCCAACGCCATGGGCATGACCTGCCGCTTCCGCTCTACACTCGCTGCATTGGCTCGGATTTTGATGCTTGGTCGCCGAAGGCTCATCTGGAGGTTCTTACGAAACTCGGGTTCGATTGGGTGGAAATGGATGCAGCGCGGCAGGTGGAAATCCGCGCGGAGCTGGAGGAAGAAGGGCCTATTCACGGGGTGCTGGAATTGTTAGCTGCGATAAAAGCTCGGGGAATTCCGCAGGCGGTGGTGTCCAGTTCCTCGCATGGGTGGGTGGACGGTTGGTTGGAAAAGCTGGGACTCCGCGAATTTTTTACGGTGGTGATATGCCGAGGCGACGCGCCGCGTATCAAGCCCGCTCCCGATCTTTTTCTCGCCGCCGCCGAGAGGCTTGCGTTGGCGCCGGGCGATTGCCTAGTAATCGAGGATTCATATAACGGTTTGCTCGCCGCGCATGAGGCGGGGATGCGAACTTGGATCGTGCCGAACCGAGTGACAGCCGGGCTGGATTTCTCGCTCGCGGAAAAAGTCGTTGGGAATTTTGAGAAACTCCGCGAAGAATTGTTAGGGAGCTAAAGTCCGGCAGGATGGCGCATTGCGTGTCCCTTGCCGGGGCGTGTTTGCGTGAGCCAACGCGGGCCAGAGCGGTCTGCTCCCCAGCCAGTATCGAGACGAAGACCAGCGACGGTCATAAAAACGTGGCCTCTGCGGACATAGACGGTGATCCAGTCGCCCGCGCCTTTTTTGCCGTAGTTGAAATATTGGCTGGAAGTTATGCTGCCTTTGAGGAGGCCGGCCTCGCGCAAGACGTAGGAAACGGTTCCCGAACAATCATACCCGCTGTCGATATGACAGCCGTGGCCACCGCCCCATTTGTAGGGTTTGGATTGAAGGCGATTTCCGGCTGCGATCGCTTTTTTCACGGCGACGGGGGCACTTTTAGGAGCGATGGCGATCCCGTTTTTTAGCATTGCAGTGCGACCGTGAATGAAACGGTAGGACACTGGATGCTTGCACATCACCTGATTCGAGCAGGAAGAAAAGCATCCAAGCAGCGGCACCACTATTATGGTGAGTAGAAGTGGACCTTTCATGACAAAGATCCTACAAAATTTCATTTAAGATTTCCAAATTATTTTTAAAAACTCACCCAATTTCCAGTCTCGATCGCAGCGACAAGCGCGCGGATTGCCTCTGCGCGGTGGCTGAGTGTTGATTTTATAACGGCTCCGAGATCGGCCATTGTCTGAAAATGTCCTTCCGGGATAAATAGAGGATCGTATCCGAAGCCGCCATTGCCGGAGGGTGATTCGGCGATTCGCCCCTTGACGGTTCCGGTAAAAAAATCTTTTTCTACGCCGTTTTTCGCAAGGACGAGCGTGCAGCGGAAACGGGCGGAGCGTTCTGTGATTCCGGTCATTTCCCGCATCAGGCGCTCGTTGTTTTTCGCGTGGTTGCCCTCCTCGCCGCCGAAACTGGAGGACCAAACGCCGGGCGCGCCGCCGAGCGCATCGACTTCGAGTCCGGAATCATCCGCGAGCACCCAACCATCAATGTGGCGGCTGATGCCTAGTGCCTTGAGCCGGGCGTTCTCCAGAAACGTCGTTCCAGTTTCTTCGATTTCCGGGAGATCTGGAAAGGAAGTGACATCGAGCACTTCGAACTGATCGCCGAGGATGTGCCGGATTTCCTCGGTTTTATGGGCGTTCCTTGTAGCGAGGATCAGGAGTGGTCGTGTTGGCATGGCGAATGGATTCCCCTGTTTTTTGCGTTTTGCCAAGAAATTTAGAATAAATACCCTCTGAAAGGCGTTTACTACAATGATGAAAGCAATCACCCACCTCGCCCTTGTGACATGTAGTGTCGCCGCCCTTGTTTCCACCGCATTCGCGAAAGCTCCTGAAGGCTGGCATACTGATGTCGATGCTGCGATCGCCCTCGCGAAAAAAGAAGGCAAGTCGGTGATGCTGGAATTCACAGGTTCCGACTGGTGCCCGCCCTGCATTATGATGGGTAAAAAAGTTTTCTCGAAAGAGGAATTCGTCAAGGCAGCTTCCAAGGATTTCGTCCTCGTCCATCTCGATTTCCCGAAGGCCGACAAGGAGCTAGCCGAGAAAAACCAACCCCATGCCGAAAAATATAAGATCGAGGGTTTCCCGACGGTGATCCTGCTCGACGGCAAGGGTAAGGAGTTCGATCGTTTCTTCGCTTCCGCATATCCCGACGTGGAGCCGTTTCTCGCCCACTTGAAAGAAGCCCTTGAGAAAAAAGATCTCGATTAAACCATCAACTCCGCAAACCGCATACCATGAAACGTTTCCTCATCACCATTGCATCCCTAGTGGCTTTTTCCGTCGCTTCCATGGCCGCCGAGTCCGGCTGGCTCACCGATTACGAAGCCGCGAAGAAGCAGGCCAAGGAAGAGAATAAGCCGATCCTGATCAACTTCACCGGCACCGACTGGTGTGGCTGGTGCATCAAGATCGAGAAGGAGATTTTCTCGAAAGAGGAGTTCAAAACTTATGCTAAAGAGAACCTGATCCTCATGGAGGTTGATTTCCCCGAGAAGAAAAAGCAGAACGACGAGGTGAAAGCCCAGAACAAGAAGCTCGACAAGGAATTCAAAATCGAAGGCTACCCGACCATTTTCCTGATCGATGCCGAGGGCAAGAAGCTCTCCGAAGATATCGGATATCGTGAGGGAGGTCCGCAAGCTTACGTGGATCATCTCAAGGAATTGCTCGGCAAGAAAAAGGAATAGTCCCTCCCCGTTTTTTTTAAACCCTGCCCCGTAATCACGCGGGGCAGGGTTTTTCTTTTCATCCGGCAGTGAATGGCACAGTTTACCCGCCCCAAGCCGACCATGTCCGATACACGCAAACCTTTCCCCTTCGATGAGTTCGAGCCCAAATGGCAAGCCCGCTGGGACTCCGAAAAAACCTTCCGCACGCCGAATCCGGGCGAGAAAGGCTTCGATGCATCCAAGCCGAAGTATTATGTACTCGATATGTTCCCGTATCCTAGCGGCGCGGGTCTCCACGTCGGCCATCCCGAGGGCTACACCGCCACGGACATCGTTGGGCGCTACAAGCGGATGAAGGGCTTCAACGTGCTCCACCCGATGGGCTACGATTCCTTCGGCTTGCCGGCCGAGCAATACGCGATCAAGACCGGCCAGCATCCCGCGATCACCACCGCGGCGAACATCGAGACCTTCCGCCGCCAGTTGAAATCGCTCGGCTTCGGCTACGATTGGGATCGCGAGATCGCCACCACTGATCCCGAATACGTACGCTGGACGCAGTGGATTTTCCTTGAGATCTACAACTCATATTTCTGCGAGGAAACAAACACCGCGCGCCCGGTTTCCGTGCTGGAAACAAAAGGCTGGAGCCGTGATGAGATCGATAATGTCCGCCTCGCTTTCGTGGCCGATACGCCGGTCTGGTGGTCGCCGGATCTTGGCACTGTCCTCGCCAACGAAGAGGTCGAGGAATGGAAAGGAAAAGGCCATACGGTTGAGCGCCGCCCGCTGCGCCAGTGGATGCTCCGCATTACGAAATACGCCCAGCGCCTCATCGATGAACTCGACATGCTGGACTGGCCTGAAGGTATCAAGCTGCTACAGAAAAACTGGATCGGCAGGAGCGAAGGCGCGGAGGTGAAATTTCAAATTTTAAATTTCAACTCTCAAGTGGAGGTGTTCACGACGCGTCCTGACACCCTCTTCGGAGCCACCTACATGGTGCTGGCTCCTGAGCATCCGTTGGTTTCCGAAATCACTGCGTCCGAACAGAAGGAGGCGGTTCAGACTTATCAGAAAGCCATCTCTTCCAAATCCGATCTCGATCGCGGCGATCTCAATAAGGACAAGTCCGGAGTTTTCACAGGCGCGTTTGCAATCAATCCAGTCAACGGCAAAGAGATCCCGATCTGGATCGCAGATTACGTAATGATGGGCTACGGCACCGGCGCAATCATGGCGGTGCCAGCGCATGATGAGCGGGATTTTGAGTTCGCCGAAAAGTTCGGGCTTCCTGTGCTACAGGTTGTTGAGCCCACAAACGATCATGATTGGAAAGGTTACACCGATCCCGGCACTGCCGTGAACTCTGGTTTCCTCGACGGACTCCCCACTGCCGAAGCGAAGGCTAAGATGATCGATTGGCTGGAGTCGAACGACCAAGGCAAGCGCCGCGTTCAATTCAAGCTGCGCGACTGGTTGTTCTCTCGCCAGCGCTACTGGGGCGAGCCGTTTCCGATTGTCTGGAAGGACGGCAAGCACCAGGCGATCCCCGATAGCGAACTTCCGCTGCTTGCACCGCCGCTCGAAGATTACAAGCCCAGCGGTTCGCCAGAGCCAATCCTGACCAAAGCCCGCGAATGGGTGGAGCTTCCCGATGGATCAATCAGGGAAACCAACACGATGCCGCAGTGGGCGGGTTCCTGCTGGTATTATCTCCGCTACTGCGATCCTAGTAATTCGGATCGGTTTATTTCGAAAGAAGCCGAGGCATACTGGTCTTCCAATACTCAATCTTCCATCAACAATACTCAATGTGGTATGGTGGATCTTTACGTCGGAGGCACGGAGCACGCCGTGCTTCACCTCCTCTACGCCCGTTTTTGGCACAAGGTCTTGTTTGATCTCGGCCATGTCGGCACGCCGGAGCCGTTCCAGAAGCTGGTGAACCAAGGCCTGATCATGGGTGAGGACGGGCAGAAGATGTCGAAATCCCGTGGCAACGTGGTGAATCCCGATGATGTCGTCTCCGCCTACGGAGCCGATTCCCTGCGCCTTTATGAAATGTTCATGGGGCCGTTGGAGCAGGTGAAGCCATGGCAGATGAAGGGTGTCGAGGGCGTTTCCCGTTTCCTTGGGAAAGTTTGGCGTGTCGCCTTTGATGAGCAAGCAGATGGTTCACTGACGATCTCACCCAGGATTCAAGATATCACATGCACAGATAAGGAGCTGCTACGCGTCCTAAATGACACGATCAAGAAAGTTGGCGAGGAGATTGAAGCGCTGAAGTTCAACACCGCAATTTCGTTCATGATGACATGCACAAAAGCATTCACGTTGACGGAAACGGTGACTTTGAATGAGTTCATCCAGTTTCTAAAGATTCTCAATCCCTTTGCCCCGCACATCACTGAAGAGATTCATTTCCGCATCGGCGGCAAGGTTCTCCTATCTGAAACTGAGTGGCCGACTTACGATGCGAGTGCACTGATCCGCACCGAGTGTGAGCTGGTCGTGCAGGTCAACGGCAAGCTCCGCGACCGGATCTGGATGGCGATGGACGCGCCCGAGGAATCCGCCAAGGAACTCGCCCTCGCCTCCCCGAAGGTGCAGGAGCACATCGATGGGAAAACGATCCGCAAGGTGATCTACGTGCCCGGTAAGATCATGAATGTCGTTGTTTCCTAGCCATGAGCTCTGATCTATCGGCAATTGTAGAGGATCCGAAGCTACACTCATGGATCCGAAGTGGTGATTGGATAGCGATGTTCGATGTGGCGACGCTGAATCGCGCCAAGCCCTATTCATCGGAAAAACTCATACGCGATTTAACCATCGAGAAGACTGGTGTTTCACAGGGGATGATGATCCGTTGTAAGGTAAATGGCACATCTGTTTCTCCCTACCGCTTGTCGATGTACATCCAGCACGCGCATGGAAATTGGATTTTGCATACCGACTGCACATGTCCCGTGGGTAGCCTTTGTAAGCATTCGGCTGCCGCACTTATTTTTCTGGCGCGGATTTTTTTAAATGGTGGAGAGCTTATGGCATCTGCCATTCCCAATGAACTCAGTAACTGGCTAGCACGTGTTAAAAAATCAGCGCTTGAAAGGGAGAATCCCGAAGCAACGAAAAAAGCCAAGGTTGAGAATCGATCACTGGCCTATTGCATCGAGGAAGATGTCAATCGGGATGGGCTATGCTTCGTGCTCAGGGTAGCGACCCGACGCAAAGATGGCAGCTATTCCATATCGGAAAGCAAGGCGAACGTGGATGTTCATCGCCAGCCGAAATATCTGTTAGATGAGGATTTGCCGCTCGTGTCGGCCTATCAGTATTTCAATAAAAAGAACAGGCATTGGGGAGATCCTCCTTTGGTTGGCGAGGGTTGGCAAAATGTCATTGAAGGAGCAGTTGCGCTGGGACGGCTTTTCTATGGAGTGGCTGAAGATAACGGAAACACATCTTTTGCTTACCGTTTTGTGATGAATCATTTCCCGCTTAGGATGAGTTCTGATGAATGGGTGTCCCCTGATTGGACTGAGTTAGGTAACGGTCAAATGATGCCTACGCTTCGATCGGGGCGAAAAAGTATTAGGATCATCCGCACTCGCCCAATGATGTATCTGGATGAGAATGAGTATGTGCTGGGTAAAGTGCAGAGTGAATGGGGAGCGGAGTTTTTGAACGTATGGAGCGACGGCCCCATCGTGAATAAATCCCATCTCGATGAGGTGGCGAAAAAAATTGGGGAGGTGGCTGGTGCGAATCTTCCTCCGCCCAAAGTGCTGCAATCGGTGGAGCACGCTACATCTCCTCCAATCGCATGTTTGAAGATTGAGAAATCACTTCGAGGGGGATTGTGTGGACAGTTACTTGTCTCATATAGCGCGAGTCCGAAAATGAGTCCCCTGAATGCGAAGGGGACGATTCCTTACTCGCAAGTCATCGGGGGAAAGCACCACATTTGGAGTCGGAATGGAACAGCCGAGAGCGCTTTCTTGAGTAAGCTTGCTAAAATGGGCTTTGTTCCGCTGGACGGAAAAATCAACGAATTTCTAATCACTGAGAAAGTGCTCGGTGAGTCGAATATGGAAGCTCCCGAGTCCGCTATTGCAGTGCAGACTCTGTGGGTGCGATTTTTGGAAAGCAATGCTGCCGCAAAGCTGCAGAGCGAGGGTTGGGAGATCGAAGTAGCGAGCAAAGCGGGTCTGACGGTGCATGACGTCGCGGATTTTTTCCCCGAGATCGAGAGTGATGCGGATCATGGGGTGAATTGGTTCCGCTTCGATGTCCCGCTTGAGATTAACGGCAGAAAGCTGAGTTTGATCCCGTTCATCGCGCAGGCGATACGCGACGGACTGCCTGCTGCCAATGATCCCAAACTGCCTGAGTTTCTTCTCGTCCCCTGCGAAGATCCCGCAGAGGGAATGCTGCGCTTCCCCGCAAAGCGTTTGATCGAGATCGTGGATCAGGTGAGGCATCTCTTTCATGGCAGAGAGAACGCCGCCGGCCCGCTGCGGCTGGATCGTTTGGCCGCAGCGGGGGTTGCGGACGGATTGTCTATCGACGGGACAGAGACGCTCCGGACTCTGGCAAGACTCGGGAAAAATTTACGAACGCTTACATCGCTGCCGGTGGTAAAGGTTCCGAAAAAACTCAAAGCAGAATTACGCGGCTATCAGCAGGAGGGTTTCTGCTGGCTCCAGTTCCTTGCTGAAAACGGTCTGCATGGGATTCTGGCAGATGATATGGGTTTGGGGAAAACCGTGCAGACACTCGCGCACCTTGCGGCGGAGCGTGAGAAGAAGCCGGGGAGGCCATCTCTGGTGATCGCGCCGACATCGGTAGTGCCCAACTGGGCGGCAGAGGCAGAGAGATTTTTGCCTCACATGAAAACCATCGTATTACAGGGCAAAGACCGCGCGGAGCTTTTCTGTAAGATCGCGAAGGCGGATCTTGTCGTGACTTCCTATCCTTTGTTATCACAGGATTTCGATAGACTCATCGAGCAGGACTGGCATGTCCTTGTCCTTGATGAGGCGCAATATATCAAAAATCCCAAGGCGCTCACTGCTCGTAATGCCTGCAAGCTGAATGCTGCGCACCGAATCTGCCTTTCCGGGACACCCATGGAAAATCACCTTGGCGAGCTTTGGAGCCTTATGCGATTCCTCATGCCGGGCTTCCTGGCGGATGAGAAAACGTTCAACATCAACCTACGCAAACCCATCGAGCGTGATCGATCAGCAGCCGCGCAACTCGCTCTGAACCGGCGGGTAGCGCCGCTGATCCTTCGCCGTACGAAAGATGCGGTCGCGAAGGATTTGCCCGAGAAAACCGAGATCATCCACGGAATCGATTTAAATGCCAAACAGACGGATCTGTACGAATCAGTGCGGGCGGCTATGGATAAACGCGTGAGAGATGCGATTAATCAGAAAGGCCTGGCGAAATCCCACATCATCGTTCTCGATGCATTGCTGAAGCTACGGCAAATCTGCTGTCATCCGAAGCTGCTGAAGATACCCGCAGCGCAAAAGGTAGAAGATTCCGCCAAGCTGGATTTCTTGACCGAAGAATTGCTGCCGACTTTGATCGAAGAAGGGCGGCGTATCCTGCTTTTTTCGACGTTCACCTCGATGCTGGCGATCATCGAAGAACATCTCATCCTTCAGGGAATACCCTATTTGAAGATCACCGGGCAGACGACGGAGCGCGCTTCACTGGTAAAAAAATTCCAAGAGGGCGAAGTGCCGGTATTCCTAATTTCCCTCAAAGCTGGCGGAACCGGACTGAATCTAACCGCAGCGGATACCGTGATCCATTTCGATCCATGGTGGAATCCAGCGGCTGAAAACCAGGCGACGGATCGTGCGCACAGGATCGGGCAGACCAAGCCGGTTTTCGTCCACAAGCTGGTTTGTCGCGGCAGTATCGAAGAGCGGATGCTGGAGCTTCAGAAGCACAAGTCGGGCTTGGTGGAAGCGTTGCTATCCGAGGAAACCAGCAAGCTGAGGATCGACCCCGAGACGCTGGGGCATCTATTGGCACCGATAGGGTGATCGATGAGGGGCGCCCGAAGATCGCCCCTATTTTATTACCCGTGGTGGAGCAGGATTGAGTTTGCGGCGAAGTGATCGGATAGAATATCGGAAACAACCACGATCGGCGTACCGGTGCGGACAAGATCGAGTTTGCGAAGTTGCTCTGTGGCGCGCTGGACGGTCTCTTCAATGTTCGCTGCGTATGCCATGCGGAAGGTTTTCACACCGCGAGTCATTGAGAGCTGGCGGCACACCGCTTCTTTGGGCGTGAATGCATAGAACGCACTGGTGCGCGGGCGCATCATGGCGATCTGGTTTGCCAATATCCCGCGCCGGGTAAGGATGACTAGGCGCGCATCCGGAAGTGAATCAACGAGAGTGACGGCGGCGCGGGCGGTCTTCTGTCTCTCATCGCTGAGAATGACGTTCTGGCCGAAGCCGTGGCCACCCGAGCGCTCGATGCGGGAGGCGATGCGAACCAATGCTTCGACGCAGCGTTCGGGGTAGCGGCCAACCGAGGTTTCACCGGAGAGCATCAGGCAATCTGCTTCTTCGTATGCGGCGTTCATCACATCCGTGACTTCCGCGCGGGTGGGAGTGGGATTGGTGATCATCGATTCCAGCAACTGGGTGGCTACAATGACGCGCTTCCCTAGTTCATGGCAGCGCTTCACGATGCGGCGTTGAAGGATGGGGAGATCCTCGAAGTCCACTTCGATACCGAGGTCGCCACGTGCGATCATGATCACATCGGCTGTGCGAATGATGGAGTCGATATTACGGACAGCCTCTTGATCCTCGATTTTTGCGACAATCTGCGCCTCTCCGCCTAGACCTTCCATGGAGTGGCGAAGCTCGTTAACGTGTGCGGCGTCGCGGACGAAGGAGCCGGCGATGTAGTCCGCTCCGCATTCCACAGCGAGAGCCAAATCCTTGTGATCCTTCTCCGTGAGTGCCGGAAGATTGAGGCGCACGCCGGGGAGATTGATATGGCGGCGCGAGCCCATCTTGCCGGGAGTGAGGACAAGGCAGAGAATGCGATCTTCCTCCACCTTCTCGATGCGCATGAGCAAAGCGCCGTTATCCACCACAAGGGTGTTGCCGGCTTTCACATCGCCCATCAGGCCGGGGTAGTTGACTGTGGTGGAGAGCGGGATGGAGGCTTTGCTGTCATTGCGACGGAACTCCACTTTATCGCCCTCTTTTAGTTCATAATCTTTTTCTAGTTCGCCGGTTCGGATCGATGGACCGGTTAGGTCAAATAGAACTGCGATATTCGCGTTTCGCTTATCCGATTCTGCACGGACGAACTTCGTCATTTGCGCCGCCCACTCATGCTTCGCATGGCTCATGTTTAGTCGGAAAACATTCACACCGCCGTCGATGAGGCGACCGATCATTTCCTGCTCTTGGGTAGCAGGACCGAGTGTGACGATGATTTTGGTTTTGCGGGACATTGGGAACGAAATTGGATATTGAATATTGGAGATTGAGTATTTGATGAGCAGATTTTGTGCCGCGTGGTAATTAGAAAAAATGGAGGCGGAGACCGAAGCGGATGAAGCGTTCGAAATCCTTCGTGTTCATGGTGGATAGCGGTGCGTCGGAAATGATGGCACAGGCCGCGATCATGCAATCCGCATGGGAGCCGCGGCGACGGCCGGACTGGTTGAACAAAGCCGATGCTGTTTCGGCCATCGGCTTGGTGAAATCGAGGATAAGATCATCAAGTGCAGCCTCTGTGACCCTCATCTGATTTTCCGCAATAGGGCCGTTACAGAATTCAGACCAGGCTATGGTGGAGGCGGCGAAGTAGTTCCCCTCCCTTAGCCATGCGATCAGGGAGGCTCTCATTGCGGATCCGCTCAATCCAACTTCGACAAGCAGGTTCGTGTCCAAATGAATGGTCATTCCCAC
>CAMBTP010000043.1 GCA_945870855.1 Prosthecobacter debontii | reverse complement strand
CGGCCCCCGTGGAACCCACGAGGGCGATCGTGTGCCCGGGAGGCGCGTCGAGGTTGACCCCGTTGAGGGTGGGTTGTGATCCGTAGGCGAAGGATACGTTTTCAAAACGGACGTGAGCGTTGATTTGTGCGGGAAGGGATTTCCCGTCGGCTGCGTTCGCCTCGTCCTCCGAATCCATGATCTCGAAGACGCGGTCGCCGGCGGCGCGCGAGGAAAAAATCATCTGGTTGAGCTGGCGGAGCTTTCCGACTGGCTCATAGAAGAGGTTGAGTAGAAGGAAGAAGAAGAGCATGTCACCGAGAGTCATGCGCCCGTCGATGATCGCGGCAGCTCCGAATCCAAGCACGAGGACGTAGCCGAGCATGCTGGCGAAGGACATGGAGGGATTATACAAGGCCCACCATTTCATGAGGTGAAGGGTGGCCTTTCGCACTTGGTGGGAGAGGCGGTTGAAGTTGGCGTGCTCTTCAGTTTCGGCGGCGTAGGATTTGATCTGGCGGATGCCGGCGATGTTGTCGTGGAGCAGAGAATTAAGGGAGGAGGTGGTGTCGCGCTCGTCTTTGTGGCGGCGACGGGCGTCCTTCGAATAGATCCATGCTCCAATCACGAGGATCGGGATGGGAAGAGTGGCCCAAAGGGCGACCTGCCAGTCGGTGAGATACATCACCAGACCGACGGCGACGAGCTGGATAATGGCTACGAGGCCGAGCTCGATGCCATCAATTAGAACGCGTTCCATCGAGGTTACGTCCTCCACAACACGGGTCATGATATCGCCGGTGCGGCGAGAGTCGAACCAGTTCAGGGGCAGGCGCTGGATTTTCTGGTAGAGGTCGGAGCGGATGTCGAAGATGACATTTTGCTCGAAGTGGTTGTTTACAAAAATGCGGGCGCAGTTGAGGCCGTCCTTGAGGAAATAGGAAGCGGTGGCGAGCAAAGTCCAGAAGAGGAGTTCGCCGTGGCGGGTGGAATTGGGAATAATTTCATCGATGACAATTTGCGAGATTTTCGGGAAAAAGATGACCGAAACAGCCATCAGGGTCGCGCAGAAGAACTGTGCGGTTGCGAGACTTGGGTAGCGGCGTAGATACGAAAAGACGCGGAGGACGGAATTCATGTGGATGAGACGACACTTCGCGCAGGATGTCGCATTGTAAAGTCAAGCATCGGATAAACGAACGGATCTAAAAAATACTCACTTTGCTATTGCCGGCTGCGACCGTGGCTAGCTACTCTCTCCCCACACCCGCGGAATTACACACCGAACAAAAACCCCATGGCTAACATTTTAGGTATCTTCACCGCCATCATTCTCGCAGTTGCGGCATTTGTGGCATTAAAAAACAATGCGCGATTGGAGGAGGAGATTACGAATCGCTCGACTGCGGAAGCGAGTCTCGCTCAAAGCCAAGAAAGGCTTAAAGCTGCTCTCGCAGTTTTAAAGGCACTTCCAATTGAGCGCGAAGAAGTGGATGGCGAGTTCGCAGCAAAAACCGAGGTTGAGACAGGACTCAAGAAATCCAACGACGCAATGAAGTCGGATACTGAGGAGAAGACGAAACAGGTCGAAGCCAACAAGCAAAGTCTCGATGAGTTCCGTGATAAAGTTGCCAAGATCGGAAATATCCGTGAACTCGCTCCGAAGATGAAAACCATGCGCACGGAGCTAGAGGAATTAGTCCAAAGCATTGCCGATAACGAAGCCACCCTTGCCAATCTGACCGCACAGGACGCTGCTACGGCTGCCGATGCCAAAAACCGTAAGGATAAGCTTGAAATATTGAGCCGCGGCGAGTCGCTGCCCTCACTCAAAACCAGCATCCGCAGTATTTATCCTACATGGGGCTTTGTCACTCTTAACGCCGGCAACAACGCAGGCGTCACTGCGACATCTACCTTGGATGTAGTGCGCGATGGCGCGACGATCGCCAAGTTGCTGGTCACTTCGGTGGAAAGTAGCAGTGCCTCTGCCAGCATCATCCCTGATTCGATTGCTCAGGATATCACTCTCATGGTCGGCGACCGCGTGGTAGCTAGTTCCGAAGCCAACGTAGCTGCTCGTAACTGATTTTTTCTTACGAACAAACCCCTTCACTGAAATTTATGAAATTCGTATTCCCTATTCTGGCCATCTTGGTTTGCGGTGCCGCCGCCTACTTTAGTTTAACCCAGTCCGGAAAATTCCAAGAGTATCAGGATGCCCGCCTGCTCGCGATTTCCACGAACAAGAGCGTCACTGCCAGCGCCGATAAGGCGGATATCGAGATCGAGAACGAGAAAAAGCTCCTTGATGAGTCCAAGAAGAATCTCGATATCGTCACCGCCAGCGTGCAAGCCCTCGAATCCGACGCGACCCGATTGAAGAGTGAACTCGCAACGGTGGACGACGCTCTTGCCGCCCAAGATCTGGAGAAAGAGCAACTCGATAATGCGCTCAAGGAAGTGCAGAAGATTTTCTCTGATATGAATCTTGGTGACGACGTGAACGCGGACAACCTTGCGGATAAGATCGGCGAGATTGACGAAGATATCAAAACTAAGAATGCAAAAAAAGAGGAGTTGGATGCTCTGATTGAAGGAGCTAAAAAGAGTCTTGCCAACAAGCAGGAGGATGTAGTCCGTCTTGTTGCTCGGAAAGATGCTCGCGATACCCGCATCAGCCGCAATGCGATTGAAGCGCGTGTCACCGCTGTAGATAATGATTGGGGTTTCCTTGTAATCGGTGCTGGAGAAAACTCCGGCTTTACCCCGCAGACCACTCTTCTGGTCAAGCGCGACGGTCGTTTGATCGGTAAGGTTAATCCTTCTGCAATCGAGCCGATCCAGACAATTGCTGAAATCGACTTTAAGTCTATCTCACCAGGTGTCCGCATCCAGCCCGGCGACAGCGTGATTATCGCAAAACCGGTATCGAACTAAGATTTCCGAGTGCGGCATTTGAATTTAGGCGAATCCAAGCTTCCTTCAATCTCATGAAACGAATTCTGCTACTCGCGTTAACAGCCATCATTTTCCCATCCTGTGCCGACGAGACGACGAAGCCAGTTGGTCCGGTTTCGGATAGTAGCCAAATCCCATGGAACGTCCCGATTAGCGGACAAGGCGGTGGCGGTCAGTTTAGCATGTTGCCCCAGAACCAGCACCGTCGCTAATCGCGGTGGTATGGACTTCCTGACTTGATGCAGGCGAGGCGGTAAAGTTGCTCCAGTAAGACAATCAGCGCGAGTTCGTGCTGCATGGTGAGCTTGGAGAGTGAGAGAACCATGTCGCAGGCATCTCGTAATTCTTGGGTGTGGCCATCCGCAGCACCGACCAGGAAAGCGACCGTTTTTACTTCTCCGCGCATTTCAAAAGCCTCCATTTTCGCTGCAAGGGAACGGGTGCTTGGTGTTTCACCTCGTTCGTCGAGAGCGATGCGAAGGCAATCCTGCGAGGCATCCAAAAGGCGAGCGGAGGTGGATGCGCTGTCTCCAGCTTTCACAATAGTGAGTTCACAGCCGCCGTGCCTTCCTAGCCGTTTTAAATATTCATCCACCGCAGCTTTCGCGTAATGGAGTGCTGGCTTACCCGCCACAACGATCCGAAATCTCATACACCGACACTTGCTCAAACCCACTTCACGATCCAGCTTCTTTCCTGATATGAAATACTCAGTAGCTCTAGTAATTATCGCCCTCGCAGCGTGCGCCCCACAGCCCGGCCCAGTGAAACGCCAGATGATTGGCCTTCTGGAAAAATTTGATAGGTGGGATTACAATGGAGATGGGCAGCTGTCTCTGTCGGAGCTGAAGGAAGCCGAGGAAGTGAGTGGATTTCCAGCTGCGGATATCCTCGCCTTTTACGACACCGGCAAGAACGGCAGGATCTCGCATGCAGAAGCAGAGGCGGGCATTTCCCGGCTTGATGAAGCGAAGGTGACCGTGAAGGAAATTAAGGATCGGCCATGAGTGCTATCTACGAAGATCCGGGTGTTCTCGCCGAGTATTTGCTGTTTCATTACGGGACGGCGGAGGAAATCCTGCCGCGGGATATAGCGTGGCCGCAGGGTATGTTCCAAGCGCTCGATTTCGCAGTTAGGACTACCTTGCATTTCTCTGATCAAACCGCTGGGCGAGGGCTTGACCTCGGCTGCGCTGTCGGGCGCTCCACCTACGAGATGTCCCGTAGTTGCAGTCATGTTACTGGTATTGATTTCTCGCACGCTTTCATCGACACAGCGAATCAGTTACGAGAGGGAAAAATCGTCGATTATACACGTAGAGACGAAGGACATATTGTCACCGAGCTAACGGCAAAATTACCGCTAGGCTTTGAGCTCTCGAAGGTGGATTTTCTGCAAGGCGATGCGATGGACTTGCCAAGTGATATAGGGGGCTTCGACCGCGTTCATGCCGCAAACCTGATCTGCCGCCTCACCGATCCCGTGCTGCTTCTCAACCGATTTCCCAATCTTGTAAATGCCGGTGGCGAGCTGGTATTGGCCACTCCCTGCACATGGCTGGAGGGCTTTACAGCTCCCGAAAATTGGCCGCCCGGTGACACTCTTGCATGGCTTCAAGGCCATCTGGGCGGCGCTTTTGAACTCGTGAAACGCAGCGATGAGCCGTTTCTGATTCGTGAGACGGCAAGAAAATTCCAGTGGACGCGTTCTATGCTGACTGTCTGGCGAAGGAGGTGATCAGGATTTTTTCTTTCGCAGGAACGGTGGTAGGTCGAGATCTTCTCCCTCGAAAACGTTGGGTGTCTCGCCTTCGAAGCGGCCTTTCGGTGCGTTGTCGAACGCGAGTTCGCTTTGCGGGTTGGGAAATTTCGGATCCAGCTTCAGTTGTGCGGCGGGTGACTTTTCCGCAGGTTTGCCTGTTGCAGTGAGATTTTCATCATAAGAACCGCTTGTTTCCGATTGCCCCTTGGCTGAAGTTTCGGATTTACCCCAGATCGTTTTGCTGGGTGTGCGATGTTTCGGTTCTGTCACTAAGGCGGGTGTGGAGCGGGGGACGTTTATCAGCTCTACGGGTGCGGCTTCAAGCGTTGGCTCAGGTTCGGGCTCAGGTTCGGGCTCAGGTTCGGGCTCAGGTTCGGGCTCAGGTTCGGGTTCGGGTTCGGGTTCGGGTTCGGGTTCGGGTTCGGGCTCGGGCTCGGGCTCGGGCTC
This sequence comes from Prosthecobacter debontii, assembly GCA_945870855.1. Classification (GTDB taxonomy): domain Bacteria; phylum Verrucomicrobiota; class Verrucomicrobiia; order Verrucomicrobiales; family Akkermansiaceae; genus Luteolibacter. The sequence continues at coordinate 18,295 of CAMBTP010000043.1, read as the reverse complement.
GGGTTCGGGTTCGGGTTCGGGTTCGGGTTCGGGTTCGGGTTCGGGTTCGGGCTCGGGCTCGGGCTCGGGCTCGGGCTCGGGCTCGGGCTCGGGTTCGCTCTCTTTGCTGTCTTCTGTCAGGTCGAAATCGGCGAATGTGCGTTCTTCTGTTTCCGGAGCGGCTGGCTCGGGTGCTGTATCCGCAATTTTTTCGTCGTGATCGGATTGAGGGAAGAGACTGGGAATCTCTTCGCCTATGTTGTGGCTTATGGAATCCCGTGCACCGGTGGTCAGAGCCTCTTCCGGCAGGGCACTGATCAGAGTGATCGATAGGTTGTCGCCCATGGCTGGATCGATCGCCGCGCCGAAAAGGACATGGGCTGTCGGCGGGACATGCTTCTGGAGGCTGCGCATCAAGAGCTCGATTTCATAAAGTGTAAGTGACTCACCGCCGGAAAGGTGGACTAGCACAGTTTGGGCTTCCTTGAGCAGCGAGCCTTGGTCAAGCAGCGGACTGGAAAGCGCGTTGCGTAGGGCTTTTGAGGCGCGATCCTTGCCATCGGCGATACCTGATCCAAAAAGGCAGCGGGAGCGTGTGGTGTGCAGCGCCGACATCAAATCATCTAGGCCGATGTTGATGAGGCCCGGGCGGATTACGAGGCGGATCACTGCCTTGATGGATTCAGAAATCATCCTGTCTGCCGCACTGAAAGCCTGGTGAATGCCCTGTTTTGCTAGGACAAGCTCACCCATCCGGTTGTTATCAAAGGTGACGAGTGCGTTGGATAGGACGGCGAGTTGGTTTAGCGAGGTCTCTGCCTGTTCGCGCCGGCGGAGGCCTTCAAAGAAAAACGGCATTGTCGCAAAGACAACAACGAACGCTCCTTCCTCGCGCGCGATGCGAGCAATAATAGGAGCCGCACCGGAGCCGGTGCCACCACCGAGTCCTGCGCAGAGGAAAACGATGCGTTGTCCCTTGAGAGCGGCGCGGACAGTTCTTTCCGCTTCGAGCATTGCTTGTTGACCGAGTAATGGATCGCCGCCAGTGCCGAGACCTTTCGTGAGGTTTATGCCGAGTTGGATCTTCTCCTTCGCGAGGCTGGAGTCGAGTGTGCGGACATCCGTGTTGAGCGCGAGTAGCTCCGCGCCCTCCATGCTATCGAGAGCGATGCGCTCGAGCATGTTAGCCCCGGCGCCGCCGAGGCCGATGATCTTGACCGCGCAAGCGGGGATTGTTTCGCGAGAGTCGCGTTGGTAGGAAATCATATTATTTATTGGGTCGGGTGTTCACCTGCCAAACGGCCAGAAAAGACGAAGCAGCTTAACGAAGCAGCCGGGTGGTTTGGTGTTTTCCGTTTCAAGAATCTGGGCGTAGCGGATCAGGCCGATGGCCGTGGCGTAGCGAGGATCTTTGAAGGAAGGGTGGTCTGAATCTGTGTTTTCCGAAGGCTCTGGCCGGTAGATGTCGCGGCCGAAAACATCGAAGGCGAGTTCTGAAAAGCCGTTCATCAGGCTGGTGCCGCCAGTGAGAAAAACACCCGCGCCGATAGAGTTCACAGCCCCTTTTGGCAGGCGGTCGCGCACTAGCTTGAGGGTTTCCTCCAACCGCTGGCGGATCACCTCGTTGAGGATCGCGCGTTTCACCTCTACATCTGCGAAGCCGCTTTCGTCCGTGAGTTTCGCCAAGCCGACCGAGAGAGATGGATCTGCCGAGGCGTTACCTTCCAGTATTTTGAGTTTCTCCGCTTTGGAAAACGGCAGGCCGGTTACGAGGTGGATATCGTTTGTAACATGATCGCCGCCGACGGGGATGCAACCTGAAGCGGCGATTGCGCCGTCCAAATAAAGAACGTAATCCGTCGTTCCGCCACCGATGTCGATTAGCAGTGCCCCGAGGGATCTTTGCTCGCGGTTTAGGGCCATCTGCGCGGTTGCGATGGGGGCAAAGACAATATCATCCACTTCCAGTGGGCACTCGCGGACGAGTTTGATCGAGTTCTGGATTCGGTTGCCGATACCGTGAACGACGTGAAAATCTGCCTCCACTTTTTTCGCGAAGAGACCGATGGGTGAGGCGGATTGATCCAACTCATCGACGATGTATTTGCGGATGATCGTGTGCAAGCAGACATGATCCTGCGGGTAGTGCACGTCACGGGCAATACTGCACGCCTCTTCAAGATGTTCGTGCAGGATGTTTGGCTGGTTTTCAGGCAGGCGAAAAGTGCCACGGTTGTTCACTCCCTGCATGTGTGAGCCAGTCACGGAAAGGAATACCGAGCCGACTTCCACGTCACTGGCGTCCTCAGCTTTTGCAAGTGCTTCTTTGAGGCATGCGCGTGCCTGTAGGAAATCCGAGATCTCGCCTTTGCGTATGCCGGCTGATTTCGTCATGCCGATTCCTAGAATTTTTACCGCGCTATCGGGCTTTACCTCGCCGACGACGATGCAGGTTTTGGTGGTGCCGATTTCTAGGCCGACATGAATTTTCGTACGGCGAGCCATGAGGTGTCAGTTACGGTTTAGAAGGGTTCTGAGATCGTTAGGCTGGCTGCGGGCGGGTGTTGCCTCCATCGCTCCCTCATTCACTGGGATGGCGCGTGGGGGAAGCGTTTCATCGCCCAGGGTAATAGGGATATTTCTTTTAGGAATTAAGTTAATCGTTTCGATTTTATAAGCTTTCCGCTGGGCGTGGTCGAGGGCTTGCACAAGGTATTCGATTTGCCGGGCGTGGTCGCCAAGGCCGAAGGTTGCTGCGGTGCCGCCGCGTGTCACGAGGAGGAGAGACCAGTCGTTTGCTTGGGATATGGTATCGACCGTCCTTGGATTGTCTGGGAATTCTGAAACTATCGACTTCAGGAGGCGCAGGGTTTCGGTGTATTGGGGATGGTCGAGCGTTGTTCCGGTGCGAATCGGATGGTCATCGTCTTTGGAAAGCTTCAGGATTGGCAGAGTCTGGTTCACCTCAACCTGACCTGCTGGGCAGCGGTAGGTGAAGCCCTCGTGATCGACCAGCAGTGAGCCGGCGTTGCGATTAGCGGCAAAACCCGCCTCCGGGCAGGCGACCCAAGCAACGGGTTTGCGTGTGGTGATTAGGAAATCCAGCGTGCCGGGCAGGTTCCGCTCGACGCGAGCGGAAGCAATCGCGGGTTGCTCCGTGAGTTTTTTTTCTAGTGCGTTCACATCGATGTCGAAAATGTTCGCCGCGAGATCGATATTCAGAAGTTCCACCAGTTCCGACTCATCGAGTAAGTTGTTGGGGTTGAGGTTGATGGCCTGTAGCTGGAAGTCCGGGTTACGGTGGAATGTATGCTCAATCGCCGCCCTGATGGCATAAGTGACAGCGAGCAGAAGCCCGATTACCAACGCAATCTTTGTGAGCGTGCGGAGTGCTTGCAGGAAATTAATCCAGGCGATACGCGGCGACATCACCTCCGACTTCAGCACCTTTACGTGGTGACGGTGACGTCGTGTTTTTGAGGTTCGTTGGCGCATGGGCGTGAGACATCTTCAGTTTGGAGGAATGCGTGGTAAATATTCCGCCTGCAAAAGTATTAACAACCGCTGGCGGACGTTATTAAAGAGACCGAAAATGTCAACACTACCTGCGCTTTTGGGGCATAAATCCATCTCAACCCCCAGCCGTCCCGTTTGGGGGACGAAAATCAAGCTCGCGCCGCAGCCTAAACATCCTCACATCGCCGCCAGCACATCGTCCAACGCGTCGATGAGTTCCTGCATCGTCGCTTCGGTTTCGTTGCCCATGTTCGAGATGCGGAAAGTTGTGCCCTTGATCTTGCCGTAGCCGCCGTTGATCAGGAAATTGTGTTTCGTCTTGAGCGCTTTGATGAAAGCGGAGAGATCGAGGGTTTCAGGGGTGGCGAAGCAGGTCAGCGCGAAGGAGCGGCGGCCTTCCGGCGCGAAGAGTTGGAAGCCATGCTTCGCGCCCCATGCGCGGATCATTGCATTGGTCTTCGCGTGGCGTGCCTTGCGTGCGGCGAAGCCTTCCTTGGCGATCTCGCCGAGGATGTATTGCAGTCCGAAAAGCAGTGAGATCGCGGGTGTGGTCGGGGTGTTGTTCGCCGCGTCGTTTTTCGCGAATTCGATGAAATCGAAATAGTAACCGCGGTTCGGGATGGTCTTGGCGCGCTCCATAGCAGTCTCGGAAACGGCGAAAACGCAAAGCCCGGGAGGCAGTGCGAGCGCCTTCTGCACACCGGCGAGGCAGACATCGATGCCGTGTTTGTCCATATCGATATCGATGGTGGATAGCGAGGAGACGGTATCCGCGATCAGGATGGTGTCGGGAAATGATTTCACCACGGCGCAGATTCCTGCGAGGTCGTTGAGGACTCCGGTGGAGGTTTCCGAATGGATGAAAGTAACGGTGTCGAAGCCGCCTTCGGAAAGTTTTGCGCGGACGATTTCAGGATCGATCGCCTCGCCCCACTCCACTTGGATCGCCTCGGCCTCGAAGCCACATTTTTTCGCGACATCGATCCATTTATCCGAGAACGCGCCGCAGCAGAGGCAGAGCACTTTTTTCCGGGCGAGATTGCGTAGCGCGCCTTCCATCACTCCCCATGCTGAGGAAGTGGAGAGGAATACGGGGCGTTCGGTGCCGAATATTTCTTTCAGGCCGGGCTGAAGAGAGGCGTAGAGTTCTTCGAAATCTTTACCGCGGTGGCCGATCATGGTGTGGGACATTGCCGCGAAGGTTTCAGGGGAAACATCGACGGGGCCGGGATTGAATAGTTTGGGAGTCATGGGTCAGATTAGGTTGTAAGATTTCAGAAGGGAGCGGAGAGCTGCGAGGTTGTCGGCGGACATCGGCGCGAGGGGGAGGCGGAGTTCGTCGGAGCAGTGGCCTTGGAGAGAGACGGCGGTCTTGATCGGGACGGGGTTGACATCGAGTGACATCAGGCCGCGCATGAGCGGGTAGTATTGTTTTTGCATCGCCAGAGCCTCGGCAAACTCGCCTGCTAGGCAATGGCCGGTGAGCTTCGACATCACGTCGGGGATGAGGTTTGAGGCCACGGAGACGAGACCGTTTGCGCCGCAGGAAACGAAGGGCAGGGTGAGTGGATCGTCACCGCATAGGATGCCGAAGCCCTCAGGTAGTGCTTGGACGAGTTGGTTCACGCGATCCACCGAGCCGCCCGCTTCTTTGATCGCAGTGATGTTTTTACAATCGGCGGCGAGGCGCGCGGCTGTTTCCGGAGCGATCTCAATGGAGGAACGGCCGGGGACGCTGTAGAGCATCACGGGCAGCGAGGTGGAATCCGCGATGGCTTTGAAATGTAAGTATAATCCCTGCTGGGAGGGCTTGTTGTAATAAGGACAAACTTGGAGGGTGCCGTCCGCGCCGAGTTCCTCCGCAGTTTTTGTCAGCGTGATGGCCTCCGCCGTGGCGTTCGCTCCGGTGCCGGCAATGACCTTCACGCGACCCTTCGCAAATTGGATCGCAAGGCGGATCACCTCGATGTGCTCCTCGGTGTCGAGGGTGGGGGATTCGCCAGTGGTGCCTACGGGGACGATGCCGTCGATGCCACCTGCGATCTGTCGCTCGATCAACGCCTCGTAGGCAGCTACATCGATTTTTCCATCGCGGAAAGGGGTGATAAGAGCGGTGTGGATGCCGGTGAAGTTCATTTCTTGCGGAACGTTAGAGATGTTTTCGCGCTTGGCTAGTGCTGACTTTCTTCCGCCGGATTTTCCGCTGGTCCGATGTGGACAAGACAGCATCCCCCGCTACTTTTCCGCAGTAACGATGCCTACACAAGATCTCGAACCCGTTGTCCCCGATCCAAAAAAGCTACGCCGAACGGCGTGGATTCTCGTCGCAATCATGTTTGTGGGAGGTTTTGTGATCCTAAAAGCTTACGGAAAAAGGACGCTGGAAGCAAAAAGTGACGATCGACCCAGCTTTGTGACTCAGATTTCCGAGAGGAAGGATCTGACTTTCATGAGACAGGACGGGAAAGTGACGGATTTGATGTCGCTTAAGGGCAAGGTGCTGGTGCTGCAAAGTTTGCCGCAAGCGCAGCCGGATGATTTTTCCACCGATGTGATGAAGCGTTTGGGCGGAAAATATGCGGGCAAAGAGGATTTGGTCTTGGTGACTTTGGTGCTCGATCCGGGGCCAGCGAAAGCATTGCCCGCGCAGCTTCAAGCGGTCGCCGCGGATCTCGGTGCAGAACTGCCGGAATGGGTGGTCGGTTCCAACGAGAAAGAGACCCTGCACAAATTCATCAAGAACGAGTTCAAGGCGAACATGCTGCCGTATGAGGAGGACGGGAAATGGGCTTACGACGGCTCGCTCGTTCTGATCGACCGCAACCGCCACGTCCGCCGGGCGGTGGTGCCCAAAGTGAAGGTCGATCAGCCCGGTGTGGTGTCCTCCAATCAGGTAGTAACCTTCGATTTCCGGCAGGCGGTCGAGTGGGATGAAAAAGGACTTATCACCGGCACGGATCTCAGTAATGTGCAGCGGATGGAGGAGCTTCTTGGTGAGACCATAGAGACCCTGCTGGCCGAAAAAGCTGATGCGAAGGAGCGGAAGAGCCCTGCCGCTCTCGTCATAACCGGGATCGGCTTCGCGCTGTTTTTCATCCTACTTATCCTAAAGAACAAGGCATCCCGTAACCTCTCCAAACCATGAGCAAGAAAACTACCCTCATCCTCTTTTACGCCGGCGTCGCGCTGGTTTGCGTCGCCATTCTCGCGCTGGTGAACCTTGTGATCCTGCCGAGCCTGAAAATCAAAGGCGCGGAGACCGAAGCCTTCGTGGACGTCGGCCAGCAGCGGCAGGCGGAATGGTTCCCTATAGAGAAAGATCTCGTCGCCACAAATCAGGCGGGGGACACAGTGAAACTCTCTGACCTACGCGGAAAAGTCTGGGTCGTGGCGGAGTTCTTCGCGGTATGCCCGCATTGCGCGGTTCGTAATGGCAAGGAACTGCGTGAGATTTATGACAAATTCAAGGATCATCCCGATTTCCATATCGTCTGCATCAGCGTCGATCCACAACAGGATGATGCCGAGAAGCTCAAGGAATACGCCGCAGCGCTCGGCGCGGACTCGAAGAATTGGTGGTTCCTTAATGCGGGCGATGAGAAGGCCAGCCATGAATATTTGGAGAAGACGATGAAATTCCTAGGAGTCCGCGAGAGGACGGATGCGGCGCAGATCGAGGCAAATGGCCGCTTCGAGCACGATATGGGATTGCTCGCTGTAACAAGGGATTTCAGCACCTTTGGAAAATGGGACCTCGCGTTCCAACGCTCCGAGTTGGGCACTCCCGAGGGCTACAAATCGGTGAAGGCGGCGATGATGAAACGCCTTCGCGACGAGTTGGATAAAAAAGCAGAACCCTGAATTTTCTTATACTGATGACACCGAGCGAGGAGAGAAAAGAGTGGCTTCGAAAAACGCCAAACGATGCGCTGGCTAAGAAATTAGGCATCGCCGCCTGGATCGTAACTGCACTGGTTCTGATACTGGTCAGCATGATGCGCAGTCCTTACAAAATACCACTTCCCGCAGGCTGGTCGATGGCGTTCCTCCCGCCTGTCCACGCCGTCATAAACGCTTTGGTATCCATTTGCCTGATCGGCGCCGTCATAACCGTGAAGCAGGGAAAAATTGCCGCGCACCGGAGTTTCATCTTCGCCGCGATGGCGCTCTCCGCGCTGTTTCTGCTATGCTACGTCGCCTACCATTTCACCACGGTCGAGACCCGCTACGGCGGCGAAGGCGCCATGCGCGCCGTGTATTTTTTCCTGCTTATTACCCACATCGTCCTAGCCGCAGTCAGCCTGCCGTTAATCTTGCTGACCTTCATCAACGCATGGACGAACCGCTTCGAGAAACACCGCAAAATGGCTCGCTGGGTTTTTCCCATCTGGCTCTACGTCGCCATCACCGGCCCGATCTGCTACCTGATGCTCAGGCCGTATTATTGAGCGGAGTTCACGTCGCGGCCGAGAGCTTGAGAACGCCCACATAAGGCAGGTTCCGATACTTTCCTTTGTAGTCCAGACCGTAACCGACGACGAACTCATCTCCGATCGCAAAGCCTACGTAGTCGGCTTGCACTTCCTCGGCGCGTTTCTTGTCCTTAGCGAGAAGCACGCCGGTGTGGACGGCGGCAGCTCCCTCTTCCTTGAGGCGCTGGGCGACCGCGGCGAGGGTGCGACCCGTGTCGAGAATATCGTCTAACAGGAGGACGTGCATTCCTTTCACCTCAGGAAAATGACGATCCAGGAAATCGACGGTGCCGGAGCTTTCGAGGCCGCCGTGGTAGCTGGCGACGTTAAGGCACTCGATGGAAAGCTCGCGCGGAATGCGGCGGAGAAGATCGGCAGCGAAAACCAACGCCCCTTTCAGCAGGATGATCACGACGATGGGGCCTGCGGGGAAATCGCGCTCGATCTCCTTCGCCATGCTATCAAGGCGACGCTCGATGATTTCCTCATCCACGAGGATGCGCTCGATATCGTTTTTCATGCTGGGAGGATGGGTGATGGGCGCGGGATTCGCCAAGCGGGAAATGGAGGGCGGGCTTCGACGGAGCGCGGGTCTTCAGCCCGCCCCGGTGCCTTTGTCTTCCTATGCTAATCTGATTCTCCGGGGCGAGCTGAAGGCTCGCGGTCCGTTCCTTGCGCGGCCTTGACCGCCGGGCGGCGGCGGGTTAGCCGCTGCTTGTGGATGCATTAACAGGAGCCGTTGGATTGCCTTTGCTGGGGGCGGCCTTGCATCCGTTGCTCGGCGCGATGGTGCAGCGGGCAACCAGAAAAGGCGTGCGGATGTCGGTGGTGCTGGGTTTCGCAAACCTCCTCACGTTGGCCGTGTTCGCTGCCTATCTGAGGCCGGATTTCAGCCGTGCTTTTTCATTCATCGACGGGCTGGCGCTGTTTAACGGATTCCTGTTTTTCTGCGGGCAATGGTTTTCCGTGCAGTCGGTGCGGAAAGGAGATCTGGTAGTTCACTCCTCGGCGCTGGGTTTCAAAGTGCTCATCGTCGCGACGCTCTCCGCGAGCGTCGGTCTGGAGAAAGCGGGTGCCGGTTTGTTCGGCGGCGCGCTTCTCGCTGCCTTCGCCGTTTACATGGTGACCGGTGCGACGGCGGAGCGCTGGAAGACGAACCGGGAGACGCTCGGTCTGACGCTCCTGGCCTGCGTGTTCTTCGCGACGAATGATTTCCTAACCGGCTGGAAAAGCAACGAGGCCGGCGCGGCGCGGTGGCTGCTTCTGATGATGATCACGGCGGGAACCCTTTCCATCGGGATTCTGATTCCGAGCTGGCGGGATGTGAAATCGATGCTTGGCGCAAAAGCCACCGCGTGGCCGACACTCGGTGCGGGGGTCACGCTCGGCGTCCAGTCGCTGTTGGTAAACATTGCCTTCAGCCGCTATGAGGAGCCCGCCCTGAGCAACATCGCCTACAGCACGCGCGGGGTCATGGCGGTGTTCTTCGTTTGGGCTGTGACCAGCCGTGAAAAGTCCGCGTTGGGCTGGAGGCAGTTGCTCGGAGCCGCCCTGATGGTCGCGGCGCTGGCGTTGGTGCTGGTCTGACGAACTACCTGCTTTTTCCCCATGAATCGCGGAGTGCGACCGTGCGGTTGAAGACCGCTTTCTCTCCGGGGATGTGATCCTTGGAGTCGGTGATGAAATATCCCATGCGTTCAAACTGGCAGGAGTAGCCGGGGAGTTCGAGGAGGAGGGATGCTTCGATTTTGGCGGTGACTGTTTTCACGGAATCCGGATTGATGACGGAGAGGAAACCACCCTCCGCGGCATCGGGATCCTCCACGGTGAAGAGGCGGTCATAGAGACGCACTTCGGCATCCACGGCGGTTGCGGCATCGACCCAATGGATCGCGGCTTTGCAGACGACGCCTTCTGGTGAGTCCTTGCCGATCGTGTCCGGCAGAAGCTCGGCGCGGACGAGGGTGATTTCCCCAGCGGCGTTTTTCTCGAAGCCGGTGCAGCGGATGATCGGGCCACCGCGCAGGCGGACGAATTTTTCGGGGGCGAGGCGGAAATACTTTTTCTCGGGGATTTCCTGGAAGTCCTCGCGCTCGATGAAAATTTCAGTGGAGAACCGAACTTCGCGCTCGCCGAAGGATTCGTCCTGCGGATGGTTGGAAACTACGAGGGTTGCCGTAGGTTCTTCGGCGAAATTTTCGATGACGACTTTCAACGGATCGAGCACGGCCATGCGGCGGGGTGCGGAGGCGTTGAGGTGGTCGCGAATGTCATATTCGAGCAGGGCGACATCGGTGGTGCCGTTGTATTTCGTGATGCCGATGCGTTTGCAGAAATGGCGGACGGCAGCGGCGGGATAGCCGCGACGGCGGATGCCGGAGATGGTGGGCAGGCGCGGATCGTCCCAGCCGGAGACGTGGCTTTCCTGGACGAGTTGCAGCAGCTTACGCTTGCTCATGATCGTGTAGGTGAGGCTGAGCCGCGCGAACTCGATCTGCCGCGGCTTCGATGGAACCGGGCAGGTCTCGATGAACCAATCATAGAGCGGGCGGTGGTTTTCGAACTCCAGCGTGCAGAGCGAGTGGGTGATGTGCTCCAGCGCGTCCTCCAGCGGATGCGCGAAATCATACATCGGATAAATACACCACGCGTTGCCGGTGTTGTGGTGATGCGCGTGCATGATGCGGTAAAGCACCGGATCACGCATGTTCATATTTGATGAGGTCAGGCCGATTTTCGCGCGCAGCACAGCCTCGCCTTCCTTGAATTTCCCGGCGCGCATGGCGGCGAAAATTTCCAGATTTTCCTCGATGGATCGCTCGCGGAATTTCGACGGGGTGCCGGGTGTCTGGACGTTGCCGCGATGGAGTTTGATTTCCTCGGGGCTTTCCTCATCGACGTAGGCGAGGCCGTTTTTTATCAGGTGAACGGCGCAATCGTAGAAGAACTCGAAGTAATCGCTGGCGAAATAAAGGTCATCGCCCCAATCGAAGCCGAGCCATTTCACATCGGCTTTGATCGACTCCACGTATTCGGTTTCCTCTTTCTCCGGATTCGTGTCGTCGAAGCGCAGGTGGCACTTCGCGCCGGGATGTTCCTGCGAGATGCCGAAGTTCAGGCAGATCGACTTTGCGTGGCCAAGATGAAGATAGCCGTTCGGCTCGGGCGGGAAACGGGTGATTGTGGTGGAATGCTTTCCGGACGAAAGGTCGGCGGCGATGATGTCGCGGATGAAATCGGATTTAGGTGATTCTGACATGGTGAAGAAGTGGCTAGTGCCGAGTGATCAGTGATCAGTGGAAGACTGGGGTTGTGGGGAAGAATTTTTCAACCGCAGATGAACGCGGATGGACGAGAATGAAAGAAGAATATGGAGAATGGGGAACGGGATTGAGTCAACCAAGGGTTTCATGCCATGTGAGGCGGGAGTCAAGAGCATTGGGAGAGGCTCTGCGCTGGGAAGAATGGTGGATGAGACGTGTATCTGGAAACTTATCCGGTAGGGCTGATCCGGCCCGGTCGGCCCATTTCAAAAATCAAACGCACCGCTCACTTTGGCGGGAGTGAAATCCCGGCACATAAAGCCCACTCACCGCGATCCGGAAATCGAAATTGAACCACGGATGGACACGTAGAGGCACGGATGAAGAGAGAGTTATGGAATGAGGAAGGCTCCAGGGATGCCGGTGTCGAGGGTGGCGAGCTGGAGGCCGTGCTTTTCCGCGAGGGCGAGGAGATGGGCGTCGGTGGTGTGTTTGTGATTTCCGCACCAGGCGGGAAAGTCTCTGCGGGAGGAGAGGTCATCGGGGAGGAAGCGGTGGCGGTTGTGCAACTTGGAGAGAAGGTGATCCAGGCGATCGGCGGCCTCCTGTATCGTGACGGTATCTGCGGATTTCTGAACAGATACGCGAATGAAGCCGAGTTCCACTATGGAAGTGGTAGAAAGGAGGGCTATTGAATTCGAGAGTTTCCCCTGAATCCAACGATCGACTCTTTCATGATGAGGGTGATCGCTCCAGCCCCATGCAACCAACACATTGACATCCAGGAGGTAGTTCATGGAAAGTCGGCTAGCATTTCCCTGACAGACTCGTTGGTCAGCGGGATATCATCCGGGTGTCCTTTGAAAACCATGGCACCGGTGTATTTGGCCTTTACCAACTCACGGGGTTTGTTCGGCTCAGCGGGGAGGGTTCTGCGGCGGAGAAATTCGGATACGGTGAGACCGGATGCTTTTGCCAGACGGCGAATCAAAGCGGCTTCCTCATCACGGACTTTGAAGGTCAATGTCGTCATGGGTAATACCGTAATACCCGGAACGGTTCAGGTCAAGCGGGCAGCTCTTTTCATCCCGCCAGCTCTTCCAACAGCGCCTGATTCAGCCTGATCCCGGCCTCGAAGTTTTCGATGGGGAAATTCTCGTTGGGAGAATGGATTTGGGCGTCGGAGAGGGCTAGGCCGAGGAGGAGGGTGTCCACTCCGAGGATGTCGCGGAAGGCCTGGACGATGGGGATGGAGCCGCCCTCGCGGATGAGCATGGGCTCGCCGGGGAAGGTGCTTTTCAGGGCGCGCTGGGCGGCTTTTCCGAAATCGGAATGCGGATCGCAGGCGTAGGGTTTGCCGTCGTGGCCGATTTCGATTTCGAGTTTCACGCCGGGCGGGCAGTGTTTTTCGAGATGGGCTTTGACCTGTTGGAGGATCGTTTTTGGATCTTGGTCGGGAACGAGGCGGAAGGAGAATTTCACGAAAGCCTCGGCGGGGATCACGGTTTTCGAGCCCTCGCCTTGGTAGCCGCCGCCGATGCCATTGACCTCGGCGGTGGGGCGGGCGAAGACGCGCTCGGCGGAGTTGTAACCCGGCTCTCCGAAGGTGGCGGGGGAGCCAGTGAACTTCAGGTAATCCGCATCGGATACACCGGGGACTTTCTCCCACATCTCCCGTTCCCAAGGTTCGAGCGGGCGGACGTCGTCGTAAAATCCCTCAATGGCGACCGTGCCATCGGGAAGATGGAGCGAGGATACCAAGCGGGCGGCGGCGGTGGCGGGGTTGGCAACGGCACCGCCGAAAAGGCCGGAGTGGAGGTCGCGGGCGGGGCCGGTGATTTTCACTTCGCAACAGGCGATGCCGCGCAGGCCATAGCCGAGCGTGCCGGTATTTGGCGCGACCATGCCGGTGTCGGAGATGGCGATGATGTCGCACTTCAGCTCATCGCGGTGCTTTTCTAAAAACGGCGCGAGATTCATGGAGCCAATTTCCTCCTCACCTTCGAAAAGCAGGATGATGTTCACGGGTAACTCACCTTTTTCCGCGATGGTTTTCTCTACACCGAGAATGTGGGCAAGCATCTGGCCTTTGTTGTCGCTGGAGCCGCGAGCCCAGATTCTTCCGTTACGGATTTCCGGGGCGAAGGGCGGGTTGTCCCAGAGGTTCAGGGGATCGACGGGCTGGACATCGTAGTGACCGTATATGAGGACGGTTTTCCTGTTCGGCTTGTGGGTGTTCCGCGCCACGACGATGGGATTACCAGGTGTCTCGTGGAGCTGGGTATCGAGTCCGGCGGCAGAGAGTTTCCCGACGATCCAGTTCGCGCAGTTACGAACATCGGCCTTATGTTTTGAATCGGTGGAAACGCTGGGGAAGGCGAGGAAAGCGAAGAGATCTTGGAGTTCGGGAGTCATTGTTGTTGGAGATTAGAACGGGTATGGCTCGCCGCAAAGAAAAACCATGGGGAACGGGGCGAGAAGTGAGGTGTGCTGCTCCAGTGGGCAAAATCATTTAATTTCTTGAGTGATTTGCGAAGCGACGGAAGTATCAAACCCATCATGAAATTAGAAATTGGAATTGGCGTGATTTGCGGGCTTGCGATGGGAGTGGCTTTCGCAGAGGTGAAACTCGAAGCGGGAAACGGTTTCCTGAAATTCACGGGCGGTGAGGGAGCGGGTAAAGGCAAGCATGTGGTCTTGCTGGCAGGCGATGAAGAGTATCGTTCGGAAGAGGCGATGCCGCTGATGGCGAGGATCCTCGCGGAAAAACACGGCTTCGATACCACGGTGCTCTTCTCCGCAGATGCAGACGGCACGATCAACCCCAAAGCAGCCGGCAACCTTTCCGGCGCGCAGGCTATCGATTCCGCTGACGCTCTGGTCATGTCCCTGCGCTTCCGTAATTGGGATGATGCCACCATGGAAAAGTTCAAGGCGACCGTGGAGAAAGGCGTGCCCATCATCGGGCTGCGCACCAGCACTCACGCTTTCAATTTTCCAAATGACAGTAAGTGGGTGGATTGGTCTTGGAACCACAAGACAGGTGGCTTCGGGCGCACTTTTCTTGGCGAGACGTGGATCAGCCACTGGGGAAAACACAAGGGCGAGGCGACCCGCGCGGTGCTCGAGCCTGGGCAAGAGAAAAACCCTTTGCTCAGCGGCGTTGCAGGCGCTTTCGGCGATACCGATGTCTACGAAGCCGCACCACCGGCGGACGCAATCATCCTGCTGCGGGGGCTTGTCCTGAAAGATATGACCGAGGGCAGCGAACCTGCAGATTACAAGAAGAGCACCCGTGCGAGTGTGGAGCAAAAAGTGAACGAGCCGGCGATGCCCGTGGCATGGTCGCGCGAGGTAAAAAACGCCGCCGGAACCACCAACAAGGTGCTCACCACAACCATGGGCTCCTCCACCGACCTCAAGAGCGAAGGCCTACGCAGGCTGGTAGTGAACGGGGTTTTCTGGGGTCTTGGCATCGCGGTGCCGGAAAAGGCGGATGTTACCCTTCCAGAAGGTTTCACCCCCACGAATTACGGTTTCAATACCAACAAACAAGGGATGAAGGCGGCGGATTTCGCGAAGTAATCTGCCTCGAATCTGATTAGCGGCGGTGGGAATTATCCTTCCGCCGTTTTTTTATGCCGAGATTCGGCTTGGAATCGGCTATGGGTAAGCCCGTCAAACTGACTTTTCAATATGCAGCAGGAATTGGAACTCGATACCCACCAGAAAGCTCTCAAGATCAACCTCGACCCGCGTTGGTACGGAACTTTTGCCGAAATCGGTGCTGGGCAGGAGGTTGTCCGCTGGTTTTTCCGCGTCGGTGGAGCCGCAGGAACCGTCGCGAAAAGCATGTCGGCCTACGACATGACCGTCAGCGACGCGATCTATGGCTGCGGCGATCGCTACGTTTCCCAATCGCGCTGCCAGGCGATGCTCGACCGGGAGTTCGGCCTGAATGTCGAGAGGCTCAAGACCCAGCGTGGCGATACCACTGCGTTCTTCGCGTTCGCCGATACCGTCGTAGCGCGCTCATTCCAGGGCGGCAATGAGTGCCATGGATGGATGGGTCTGAAGTTCCAGTCTCGCCCCCACGATGAGCCGAGCCAGATCATGATTCATGTGCGGATGCTCGACGCCGAGGCCTCGCTCCAGCAGGAGGCCCTCGGAATCGTTGGCGTGAACCTGCTCTTCGGTAGTTTTTTCCTCCACCATGAGCCAGAAAAACTCGTGGAGAGTCTGCTCGATAGACTCACAACAGGCCGGGTCGAGATCGACATGATCAAGTTCGAGGGTATCGAGTTCCGCGCCGTGGACAACCGGCTCATGGCACTCAAACTAGTCCAGCTCGGGCTGAGCGGTGCGGCGATGTTCGGCGCGAACGGCGAGGTGCTCCAGCCTTCCGATGTGCTTTACAAGAAAGCGGTGCTGGTTGAGCGGGGTAGCTTCCGTCCGCCTACCCTTGTGAACTTTGACATGCTCGATTGCGCATTGAAAAAATTCACAAGCGACCCTTCCGTCGCGGATAAAGAAGTTTTACCGATTTTCGAGCTCACTATGCGCAACCTGCTGGCCGGTGGCAGTGAAGTGGATCGCAGGGATTTCCTGGCTCGCGCCGATCTGCTAGCAGCTTGCGGGATGACCGTCCTGATCTCGGACTATTTCGAGTATTACCGCCTCGCTGCCTACCTTTCATGGCGGACAAAGGAACGCATCGGCATTGTCATGGGCGTGCCCTCATTGATCGAACTATTCGATGAGAAATACTACACAGCGCTACCGGGCGGCATCTTGGAAAGCTTCGGTCGTCTCTTTAAGCACAATCTCAAGTTATACGTTTACCCTTTGCGCGAATCAGCGAGTGGCAAGACGATTACGAAGGACACAATGCATGTCGCCCCAGAACTCGAGAAGCTCTATGGCTACCTCGCGGATCGGGGAAGTTTTGTGGATCTGGATAATTACAACCCAGATGTGCTGAATATCTTCTCACGCGATGTTCTTTCCAAGATCGCAACCAGCGACTCATCCTGGGAGACCATGGTTCCGAAGCAAGTGGCCGAGCTTATCAAGGCGAGGCGCTTTTTCGGATTTAAACCAAGCTGAAACCATCACAGGCCTCTCCAGCGGAGCGTGATGTCTCCATAGGCATCGATCCGCCGGTCGCGAAAAAACGGCCAGATCCGGCGGAAATCCTCCACCTTAGCAAAATCCACATCGTGGTGGATGATTTCCTCCCCGTCCACAGAAGCCTTCGCTACGATTTCCCCATAAGGATTCGCCACAAAGGATTGCCCCCAGAACTCGGTGCCATCATGGGTGCCCGCCCGGTTGATTGCCGCCACATAACAGCCATTAGCCACCGCATGGCCGCGCTGCACGGTTTCCCAAGCGCAGTGCTGAGCCGCCCCGAGCGCTTCCTTTTCCGCAGCCAGCCAGCCGATTGCCGTGGGATAGATGAGAAGCTCGGCCCCGCCCAAAGCCATCAATCTTGCAGCCTCGGGATACCACTGATCCCAACAGATCAGGACACCGATCTTACCGAACGCCGTATCCCAAACTGGCCAACCGCTGTCGCCCGGCGTGAAATAGAATTTTTCCTCAAAGCCCGGATCCTGCGGGATGTGGGATTTCCGGTAGAGCCCGAGAAGGCTGCCGTCCGCATCGTGAATAGCCGCCGTATTATGATAGAGACCCGGGCCACGATGCTCGAAGAGCGAGGATACAATCACCACCCCAAGCTCCGCCGCAAGCGCTCCCAGCCTATCCGTCACCGGCCCAGGCAGACGGTCAGAGAGATCAAAAAGCGACGTATCCTCAACGGTGCAGAAATACGGCGTCAAAAAAAGCTCCTGGGTCGCAATGATTCGAGCACCCTCGAAGGCGGCCTTGCGGATCAGGTTTTCATGGTGGTCGAAGGCTTCTGTTTTCGTAACGAAGGTTTTACTCTGGAGTAGCGCAATTCTTGGCATGATTGTCTTGGTTGCCGCTATAGTGATCGTTTTTCTGGGAAATTCAAGAAATCGATCGTAGCCGAAGGATGACGTCAATTTACTACTGCATGCGTAGTAGTAAGGTCTGAAACGAGCTTTATTACTAGATATATAGTAAATCGAGAGGCTAAGGGGCGTTCATTTTTTGGGCTATCCCACCACTAAGAACACGAAAACATCCCATTTTGCACACGAACCTTCGACTTATGGAGCGGATAACCGCTGTGAATTGAATTTTTCTTCGACCAAAAAAGCCTTATGAAATATAGGAAATCCTCGTTTTTCGTAAATAAATATAAAAAAATACCAGAAACAGATTGACCAATCGTAGGCGGTGAGACTAGGTTTTGCACGTCGCCGCGAGATGCAGCGACGCGAGAGACAGACGGTCGATCGCGGTAAGCAATTACCCGATCGGCTTTTTAGTCCCCTCGAAGCAAGTTCTTTGATAGTGTGACTCAGCGCAAATCGCGCAAATATTAGTATAAAAACTAATATAGCAGCCTTAAGCAGGGTAGATTTACGCTGAGATGAAGAAAAAGATTAAATTGTGCGCTGCGCGAAATGTCGCGCAGTACGTAAGGACTTAGGTCTTTATAAGGTCAATTTGGAATACGATATCCTAAAAGCCTCAGGGCTTTGAAAGATACGCCAACCGAATTTTTTACGGAGAGTTTGATTCTGGCTCAGAACGAACGCTGGCGGCGTGTTTAAGACATGCAAGTCGCACGGAATCATTTTGGTAGTAATACTCGAATGGTTTAGTGGCGCACGGGTGAGTAACACGTGAATTACATGCCCTTCAGTGGGGAATAGCCCAGGGAAACTTGGATTAATACCCCATAGCCTCGCAAGAGTAAAGGTGGCCGCAAGGCTGCCGCTGAAGGATTGGTTCGCGCCCTATCAGCTTGTTGGTGAGGTAATGGCTCACCAAGGCTACGACGGGTACCTGGTCTGAGAGGACGATCAGGCACACTGGAACTGAGACACGGTCCAGACACCTACGGGTGGCAGCAGTCGAGAATAATTCACAATGGGGGCAACCCTGATGGTGCA
Organism: Prosthecobacter debontii; assembly: GCA_945870855.1. Lineage (GTDB taxonomy): Bacteria > Verrucomicrobiota > Verrucomicrobiia > Verrucomicrobiales > Akkermansiaceae > Luteolibacter. The sequence goes on along the minus strand of CAMBTP010000043.1, from coordinate 16 downwards.
ACGCCGCGTGGAGGAT
>CAMBTP010000042.1 GCA_945870855.1 Prosthecobacter debontii | reverse complement strand
GAGGTTGCTGTTGGCGAGGTATGAGTAATTGAATTGGCTGGGCGGATGCAATCCGCCGCCACGGATCGTTTCGAGGCGTCCGTCGGTGGGGTTGTAGGCGTAAGATGTAACCAGCTCAGGCGGTGGCGAGGCGCCGCCGCCTACACCCGAGGCGGGTGTGCTCCCCAAGACCCCATTCAAAGGGACCATTCAAAGGGACCATTCAAAGGGACAGACAAAATACACCCGTTTTCTCTGACACCATGTGATGATCATTCAAAGGGACAGACAAAATACACCCGTTTTCTCTGACACCATGTGATGATCGTCGATTGGGTAACACTTACGCCGGGATCAACCCTCTGACCCGTAAAACCTGCCCCAACTTTCCCCCGTTTTCATCCCTGCCAATTCCAGAGGAAAGATCTCTTTTCACCACAAAAAATCCCTTTATTTATCTCGATTCGGCGTGATCGCCCTCAAGACATGAATACCCAAAATCTCAGCTCAAAACTGATTGTATGCCTGGCAGTATATTTTTGGCAGTTTATTTTTTTGCGGTGCGGAGCGAAGAATGATTTCTAAGGGCTTGTGGTGTTACGATGCGGCGCTTTCCCTCACCCCATTGATTATTTACATCTCATTTGACCTGTATTTTGGCAAATTGTATCCTTTTGTTTCCGCATCTTTTTCTAACCACTCTCTATTTTCTAGTCTTTTTTTTTCGTATTCAATCGGATTTTGAAGCATTCTTTCTCTTGCAAACCTCTCGCCATACCCAAAGCAACCAGTCAAGGTGTACACAAATGCAGTCAATATAATTACGTATGATAAATATTTCATCGTCTGTGAGGTGGTCCGAGTTTTCTTTTTTTCTTAGGTTGATTGCCAAAGTCAAGACCGCAAACATTCAGACCTTGATAAGTAATGGCATTGCCCCCAACGACTCTTTGATTCCAAGCATTATCATAGCCGTCAGCACCGCTATGGCATTGCATTAAATATGCTTTTTTAAGCTTGAATCCATTTTTATCCACAGCTGATAAAACGCTATTTTGCGTAATCCAGTCACCAGAAGTGCTGTATATATAACCAGGGGATCCATGGGCAAACAAACTCAATCCAATGATATCTCCAGAATAATTTTCGATTGTACTAGTCACGCTGCCTAGCACTGTGACGTCGACTTTCTTACTGGAACCCGTAAATGTGAAAGAATCACCGATTTCATCACCTGGGTTTGTGTAAATATCTCTGAATGAATTAATTCCATTGAGCAACTTGATCATTATCCATACGTTGGGTGTCGTATATTCACATTTATTGTCTTCGCTTTGACGCGCCCAATTATCCGCTTCGTCAGGATCAAGGCCGACTTTATTAGCAAGATCTTCCATCGTATCATTTGTCTCATCTTCTCGTATCCATATGAGCCGTCTCTCGTCCTTAGTTTTTCCATTTTTCTTCCATTTTTCTCCTAGAACATCCCAAGTATTCACCCCATCATTCCCCACGAAACCGTAGAGGTTGATTCCCCCCGCTTCCCCGATCGGATCTCTGCTTGGCCAGCGGCCGGAATACGGGTCGTAGAACCGGTAACCGTAGTAATAGAGGCCGGTGGTTAGATCTAGGGGTTTTGTGCTGAAGCGGTGGGCGAAGTCGTTGGCTTTCGGGCCTGTTGCGACGGTCGTTTTCCCGAAGGGGTCGTATTCGTAGTGGGCGGCGATGGCTCCGGTGGAGTCGAGGTATTCGGAAACGTTCCCGTTGCCATCGAATGTCGGGAAATAGGTGCCAGTGCTGTCGGTGACAGCAAGCAATCCGCCGACTCCGCCCGCGCCTTGCATGCTTCCTGATAGATCAACTCCCCAGATGTAGGTTTTCGTAAGCGCATAAGTTGTGCTGTATCCCGCAATGGGGTTCCAGCCGTCGTAGATGGTGATTTTTGTGGTGGTGCCGATGGTTTCGGCGATGCGGCGGGATTGGGCGTCGTAGGTGAAGTTTACTGTGGCTCCGCCGTTGACCTGTGCTTGGATCAATCGATTCTCGCCGTCCCAGACCAAGGTGCTGTTCGCGTTCGCGTTCACGTTTGCGGGGAGTGGGCCGCTGGTCATGTTGCCATCCGCGTCGAACGCGGGGTTATTCGTTATGGAGTTATTCGTTATTTGGGAATACTGATTCAGCGCGTTGGGGGTGTAGTTGTTCGCCACGGGCAGCGTGAGACTGTCGGCGGTTTTTAGGCGGTTGCCGATCATATCGAAGGCATAGGCGCGGTTAAAGGCAGTGTCTGCGCTGTGGCCTGCACTGGTGACTTGGCCAAGGGAATCGTAGCCCCAGGCAACGTCGCCAGAGTTGCCAGTCACCCCCGCTCCGAGGTTATACGAAGTAGTGAGGTTGGTGCGCTGACCGAGGTTATTCACGGTGTAGAAATAACTCGAAACGGCAGTGGTGTCCAACTTCTTGTTGACCTTGGAGGCAAGGACATTGCGGGTGGGTTCGTAGACGTTGCTAACGATGTGAGCAGGAGAGGTGACGGTGGCGATGAGCGAAGAGCTGGGAGCGTAGAGATAAGAGAAAGAATCAGATCCTTTATTAACCGAGGCGAGACGGCCGTCTGTGGCTCCGAACGCATAGGATACGCTGTTTTCGATTGCCGACGAGGGCGTCGGCGTTCCTAAGGTCCAGCCACTGTCGCGGAGGAGGGAGTCTTGGGAGCGATCTAGGACGCGAGTGAATTCGTAGCCTGCTGTGGCATCGAGGTTGTAGGAGATGGTTTCGGTGTCTAGGAGGAGCGTAACAGGGTTGTAGGCGAAGTCTGATTTTGCTACTGCGGTGCTGACGGTTTTCTGGCGACCCAAGGCATCGTATTCTATGGTGATGTCCGGAGTGGTGTCGCTGTAGTCTGTGCCGGTCATGTGGCCGTGGGTGTAGTTGTAGGTGGTGACTTTTGGAGCGGCTACCGATGAGCGCGCCCATGTGCGAGTGTTTAGGCGACCGGCAGCGGTATAGGTATAGGTTGCGCCTTTGTTTTCGTGGTCGCGCTTGGTAATAAGGTGGCCGGTGGTAGGGCTGTATTGCCAGGTGGTTTTGGCGAAGCCGGGGCTGGTGGCAGTGGGTTCACCAGTGAGGGTTTGATAGGTGCGTAGTTCACTCCTTCTTCCTTGATCATCGTAGATGGTGAAGGTGGGGTTGGTGAGGCTGCCCCATGTTCCGGCGGGCTGTCCGCTGAGGTGGTAAGAGGTGTAAGTAAACGTGTTGTTGGGGAGTTTTACGGCGGTGGGGCGGCCGTGGCGGTCGAGTGTGGTGGTGGTGATTTCTCCGGCGGGGGTGGTGGTGGTGAGGGCTTGGCCGGACTCGGTGAAATCACTGTAAGTTGTCGTGCCGGTGCGGGAGTCGGTGCTGGTTTCTAGCTGCTGGAGGGAGTTGTAGGTGGAAGTAGAAGTGAGAAGTGCCGAGTTAGAAGTGGAAAGTGTAGAGGAAGAGGTCAGCAGGCCGTGGGTGGTGGTTTGGAGGATTTTCGTCCCGTCGGGGGCGATGCTGGTTTGGGTGGCGATGCCGGTGGTGGCGCTGGGGCGGGTGGCGATGCTGAGGCTTTGGAGGCCGAAGCTTGCGGAACCACTCACTAGGCCGTTGATGGCGCGGTAACTGGTGGCGGTGGTGATGGGGGCGATGCCGGCGGAGGAGATTTTCTGGGTGCTGCGGAGGGAGATGCCCAGGGCGGTACCGTGGAGGGTGATGTTTGGCACTACGTCGTTTTCGGTGGTGGTGACTTGGGTGGCGGTGGTGCCGCCGGGGAGTGGGATGGGGCGGGAGGTGGTGGTTTGCTCACCTTCGCTGTTGTAGCCGTAGGTGATGGTGAGGCCATCGGCATCGGTGAGGGTGGCGGGTTTTCCACGGGAGCCGCGTGAACTACTATTATCGTAGTATGTGTGGCCTGTCGCGCCCTTGTCCGGGGAGGTGCTGGTGAGGGTGCGGCCTAGGAGATCGCTGGTTTGGCTGCTGATCAAGGTGCCGCTGGTGGTGGTTTCTCCGAGGGCGGTGTAATCGTAGATGGTGGTGGCGTAGCCGGTGCGGGTGCTGGATTTCATCTGACCGCTGAGGAAGGTGGTAGTGGTCGAGGTAGCGGCGTCGAAGTCATTGGTGGTGACTAAGGTATCGCCGGTAGCGCTGCGGGTGATGGTTTGGGTGGTGGTGACACGGTCGGCGGGATTGTTAGAGTTTTGCGCGGGGCTGGTGGTGGTGATGGTCAGGCCATCGAGGCTGCGGGTGCTGGTGCCGAGGAACTGCACGGCGGAAGAACCAACGGTGCGTGTCTGGGTGGAGGTGAGACCATTGACGGCGGTGAAGGTGGCGATGGCGGGGGAGGCGGCGGAGACTTTGGTTTCGACTTTATAAACGCGCTTGTGGCCATCGCGGGAGTAGCTTGTGGTGGCACCGCTGCGATCGCGGGAGAACTCCAATCCGCAGCAGGCGTATTGGGAGATGTCGTAATCGTTCACATCGGCGTTGTAGATGCGTTTGATGGGGCGGCCGAGTTGATCGAAGCCACCGTTGTAGGTTAGATCGGTGTCCCATTGCTGGATGGAAAGGTTGCTGGCGATGTCTTTGGTGATTTCCCCGATGGCGAAGTTACCGAGGTTGTAAGTGGTTTTCACTTCGGTGCCGGCGGTGATGCCGGTGCGGCTGCCTGCACCGCTGCGCTGGGTGGTGACGAGTTTTCCGCTGACTGTGGCATAGCTGTAAGTGGTGGCGGTGCCGTCGCTGGTTTCAATCCACTTGATGCGGCCGGTGGATGGTGCGGCAGCGGTCTCGGGGAAGTAGGCGGTGGTGGTGATGTGCCATGCGGCGCCGTCCCATGCTTCCGAGGTGGTGATGGGATCACCGGAAATCGTGCCGAGGGTGGTTTTGGTTTTGGAGATTAGTATTCCGGCGAGGGTTGTCTCGGTGAGGGTTTCGTTGGCGCTGATTTCGGTGACGGTCTTGCGGGCGTTGTCGCGCTGGGCGATGGTGAGGTCTTTCCAACTGGAATATTCCTTAGTGATGGCGACGGGCGAGGTGGGAGTGACGGCGTATTCGTTAAATGTCCATGAGCCATCGGGTTTTACGGTGGATTCCAAGCGGCCGTGGATGGTGGGTTTGGTGGGTGCTTGGATGTAGGTGTGGGAGGTGGTTTGCGGGGACTGGCCGGGGAGACCGAAGGCATGGGTCATGGAGACAAGGCGTTTCATGCCGAGCTGGCCGCCGATGGTGGTGGTGGAGAAGTCGTCATAATTCTCGCGGGTTTTGCTCGTGAGTGTGAGGGGGCCGATGGTTCCAGATGCACTGACGGAGGAGGTGAGAACCTCACGGGTGATGGTGTAGTCCCAGACCTTGGTGCCGCGCTCGGAATAGGTGAGGTTCTCCTGAGAAAGGAGGTCTCCGGCGGTGCCTTCTCCGACGTAGATTTTAGTGGTGACGGTGGCGGGTTTTCCATTGGCATCGAGGGTCTGGATGATCTCGTTGGTGAGGGTGCGGGTGCCGGATACGCCGGTGTTTTCCTTCTGGATGTAGATGAGGGTGTCGTTAGCAGTGGAGCTGGTGGGCCGGCGGAAAGTGACATCGGTCAGCGGGGGGACTGTGTTAAATCCGGTGGTGATGTAGAAGCCGCCGGATAAAGTGAGAGGGGCGGCATTTCGTTTCCAGTTACGAAGGCGCCAGCCGCTCTCCGGGGTGGGCAGGATTTCGATGAGGGTGAAGGCGTCATCGGTGAGGATCTGATGGATGTATTCTGGGAAGCCGCCAGCGGCCGGTTTTTTCAATGTGGTGAAGGTCGCCTCGGATTGATGAAACAGAACGGAGGGATGGAAGGTGGTGGCGGAAATCTGGGGCTGGAAGAGTTCGAGGTGGATTTGGCGCTGTTGGAGGGGGCTGCTGGAGAAATAACGCCCGTAGATCTCTCCGAAGGACGGCAGGTTGCCGTTGAGTTCGAAGGCGGCTTGGCCGAAGTCGCTCAAGCTGGTGGGCTTGGGATAACGGGCAAGGCCGACTTTGATTCCCCATTTGAGGCTTTCCGTATATGGATGGTTGGTGCCGGCAGTGCCATTGCCGCTTTCTTCTCCGCAGGGTCCGCCACCGCCGCTGCATGTGCTGCCTGGGGGGTTGACGGCCCATGCTGTGGTGGTGAAAATCATTAGAGCGGCGAGGAGTTTGCGTAGCTTGGAGGTCATGGAGTGTGTGGAGATGGATGGCAGGAAAGATTAGGAAGGATCGACAAGGGCGAGGCGGGCGGCCAAGGCGGTGGCGGCATCCTGTGCGGCGTAGGTGAGTTCTGGGGAGGCGGCGGCGATGGCGCGGAGCTTCGTGAGGTCTTGTTCTTCCCCAGCTTGACCAAGGGCGGCGATGGCGGGGAGGCGCAGGGATGAGCCGCCGTTTTCTTGATAGGCGATGCTGCGGATGAGAGGGCGGAACTCGCCGGGAGCAAGAATGCCTGCGGCGGATACAGCCGCGACGCGGATGGGGTTGGCGAGGGTGGAGCCGTCTTGGAGAGCCTCGCCAAGCCATGGCTTGAGGGTGGCGATGGCTTGAGTGCAATCCACTCCGCTGTTGGAGCGGGTGAGATTGACAAGCATCATCAGGGTGGTGCCGGGGACGGTGGATTGGGCAAGGGCGGGATCAGTGACGGCGGCGGCGAGGGAGGCGAGAACCTCTGCTGCGATTTCCGGGGAGGCGGCGGGAAGACGGGTGGCGCCGGCTTGGGAGGAAACGGGGTTGAGCCAGGTGGCGAGGTGCTGCACGGCGTAGTCGCGGATGACCTCTGGCTGGTGGGGCGCGTTGAGCAGGCCGATGAGCTGGCTGGAGAAGCGCTGGGGATCGGTCTCGTGGGTGTGGATCATGACCATGATGTCATTGGCGAGGACATACCAGTGCTCCGGGAGTTCGCTGGCGGGCGGGGCTTTTTCCAGGAGTTGGTAGAGGAAACGGAGTTCAGGCTCGCTGCAGCCATCGACCAAGATGTTGCGAAACTGATCGATGCGGACTTGGTAAGGCTGGCTGGTATCCGTGAGGAAAATCAAGCGAGAGAACTGGGGACTAGCGCGGCGCGGCGACAAGGGCGCAAGAAACGGAACCTCTGCGGTGGCTCGGGTAGGAGCGGGACTGTTCAGGTTTTTCCATGCGACAAAACCTGCCACGCCGAAGACGGCGAGGAGAAGGTATGGGAGGAGTTTGCGGAACATGGCGGGGCGAGGGTAATTTAGAATCAGCGGGCACCTAGGAAGACGCCGTTGCGGTCGTAAACATTGACGGTGTGGCAGTAGCCGCCGGGCATCCCGAGTGGGAAGAGGAACTGGAGGGATATCGAGCCGTTGACGAGATCGGCGAGACGGATGGTTCTCGTCGTGGTGCCGTTGGGGAACATGACGCCGGCGCGGAAGATATTGATGTCCACGCGCGCACCGGTGGGCAGGTTGAGAACTGTCAGCGGTGACTGGAGGAGTTTGTAGCCGGGTATGGTGGATGTGGAGGAGGAGGTGAGATCATTCTGTAGGGCATCAGAAACGCCGATCACGTTCACGCGCTGGACAGCGAGGATGGAACCGCCGGGGAAGAGGCGGGCGGCAACACCCATTTCCTCAGGGCTCAGCGGGGCGATGGCCAAGCTGGCGGAGGTGGTGGTGCGGCTCATGCTGAAACGGGCGAGATCCTCCGGCATTTCGAACGCGACCTCGGGAGCGGCGGATACGGAGAGGGTGCGGGCGTAGTTGTCGAGAGCATCCATCGTCTGCCCGGAAAAGCTTGGCGGTGCGATGACCCTGACGGTAAGGGTGCCTGCCGCGCCACTTCCCAGCGTACCGGTAACGGTGAAGACGCCGGCGGTGGGGAACGTGAGGATGGTGGTTTGAGTGCCCGTGAGCGGGTGTGTCCCGCCGGAGGAAAGCGTCACGGTGGAGGGCATGGCTGGATCGGAAGCCCAGGCACCGACCCTCAAGGCATCGCCTCTGCGGATAGTGAGAGTTTCCGCGTCCATGGCGTTGGTGGCCTGCCAGGTAAGGGTCCCAGAGGACTGCCATCCTTGTTCATACACGAGGGTGTAGGACTGCGCGTCGGGGAGATTGGAAAGTGGGACGTTAGCAAACCAATGGCCTCGGCCGGTGCCGTTCTGTGCCGGGACTCCGTTGAGAGTCACGGTGCCGGAATCGCGAGCATAACCTTCTAGGAAAGCTGGGGAGGTGCGGGAAGCAAGCGGGTGGGAGAGGATGCGGTTGCCTTTGGCGAGCGTGGCGGCGGCGTTGGCCGGAGCGAGGATTTTTAGTGAGACCAGACGCACTGCGCGGCGGGCAAGGGAATTATCCACAAGAACGCTGACCTGATGATTTCCTGCAAGCAGCCACGGGGAGAGTGCTTGGAGCAAGCCGCGTTTACCGGTGCCGAAACGCACCTGCTTGCGGACGACGATCTTGCCGTCAACTTTGATAACGATGGGCACTTCCTCATTTTCATAGGTGGCTCCCATGAGTTCGAGATCAAGGCGCAGGAGCCAGTTACCTGCGGTGGGGACGGTGAAATTCCACGTAGCCTCACCGCGGAAGCTATCTGCGAGTAGCCCACCAGAGGTCATCGTCCACGCGGTGGAAGAGGATACGTAACTTCCAAGACCGATTTCAGCCAAAAGCGTATCGGTGATGGTATTGGCCACTAGTGCGTCGGTGCCGAGGGCGGTTACTTCTTCGAAGTCGGAGATGCCATCGCCATCGGTATCTGAGTTGGAGGGATCGATGCCAAGGAGATATTCTTCGAGGTTGGAGAGGCCGTCGCCATCGTAGTCACCGCTCTCGCCTTGGCGCTGCATATCGATTGCGCCGTTGTCAGTAATGCTCAGGCCGTATTGGCTTTCCCACGCATCTGGCAGGAAATCATCGTCGGAATCGTCTGGGGTATTGATATAGGAAAAAGCGACATCGCTAGGCAGATCCGTGCGCGGGCCGCCGTTGTAAGCCCATGCAATAGAGGCATGAGCATTTCCGACATGCCCGTTTTGGAGGAGGACTTCGGTATAATATTTTTGGCCAGCTTCAAGGTGAATGGTTTCGCTGCGTTGAGTAGAGAAGCGATCCCAAAGATTGCTCTCGTTACTGCCAATACCGTGGCCAGCACCTGTTTTCGGATCGAGTGAGGTGATGACGCGTTTGGCGTATTTTCCCTCGGAGAGATCCGTAGAGAGGTAGAGCTCAGCTCCGTTTCTGGCACTGAGCCAGAAAGTGTAGTCGCCCGTTACTTTTGGCTCGATGTAACCACGCATGCGCGCGCCAAAATAGAGTTGCGTAAACTTGCCGTCTTTTGACTCAGCAAAATAGCGGCTGTTAGGAGATTGATAGAAATTGGGATGGCTCACCAAATCATCGGCGCTATATTTAAAGATGCCATCCCAACGCTCGAAGAGGAACAGCCCAGCTGCACTGTTAGGGACACGCGGATCAAGACCCAGCCGCCACTCTTCTAAATTTGTTATACTATCACCGTCGCCATCGGAGTATTCACTGATGCTTGGGCTCGTGCCGGTTCCATTTGCGTTGCGCAGGCCGTAGGTCACTTCCCATGCGTCTGGCAGGCCGTTACCATCAGCATCGCCTTGCTCAAATGTTTGCTTGCGCAGCACAGAAGAAGGAATGATCTGACGCTGATTTTCAGAGAAAATTTCATCGTAAGCCTCTAGCTCAGCAATGGATAAAATGTGATCGCCGAAATTGTTCGCTCCCAGTAAAGAGACGCGAATCTGTCGTCCAAGGACACTGCTTGGCAGACTCCAAACCATCGAGGTGCCGACGTTACCAGCACCCGCTGGATAAAAATTTTCACCTGCAATCTCTGCGCCTGCTGCATCGAGGACGCTAATCCGAAAGTTCGAAAGACGAGATTGAAGGCCATCGGCACGGTTCCAGAGTTTGACTCGATTGATCGTGCGATCTTGGCCTAAATCCACGGCAAGCCATGGATTTGGCTCCCCAGCCGTGTGCGTCGTAGTGTTCGCGTTCCAGCTTCCATTGGTGTTCCCATCGATTGCCCGTGATGCGACCCCACTCAATATTGTGCTACTCTGAGTAGCCGTCGCTCCGTTGCTGGCCAGAGCGTAGTTTTCTGATTCGTAAGCCCATGCAACCGATACGTGATCTCCTCCAACCCCCTCTTTATGCAGAATTTCAAAATAGTAAGGAGTGTTAGCGGAAAGGGGGATTGCGTTACTTTTTTGAGACGGAGTTACATCGAACGCATTGGGTGCTAACCAAGAAGGCAAATTGGCGATTCTTCTTTTTTCCGAGGCTTTCCAAGAGGGGGAGAGCCATAGCTCGGCTGAATCATCACCCGTGATCCAGAAACGCCAGTTACCTGTTAGAGGCGGGACAATGCTACCACGAATGCGCTGGCCATAATTGTCTCCGATGGAACTAAAATTCAGACTGCTCGCGACAAAGGAAGATTGGTTAGGAGTATAAGAGAAGCTTTGCGCGCGAAGCAATTGTGCGAGATCACCGCCAAGGTTTGTCCAAATATCCCGCTGCACGAGACCTATGCTGCTGGGATCTTCGGGATTGGTTGACTGCGCGAAGGCACATTGTCCAGCGATGAGAAAGAAGGCGGAGCTGTGTAAGATTCGTGAAAAATTCATAATACAGAAAATAGATATATTAATAACGCGGGCAGCTCGGAATATTTTATATTCAATAATTTCTTACAATCTATACAGCCAGCTCGCGTTGAAAAGTTTTAAATAGTAATATTATTAATTACACATTTTTCCAAATGGTATCAGTTGTTGCATTGTAAAAAAGGAGAGTAGGCTTCAGCCTACCGAGGATCGCGGGTTTCAACCCGCTGTAGATTTGGACTGCGGGTTGAAACCCGCCGCCCTTGGTAGGATAAATCCTACTCTCCCCTCATCAAATTCCACCCTGTCACCAGTGCTTTGAGACCCGCCATCTCGATGGACGGATCCACGCCGGTGCCCCAGAGCAGCCGTCCGTCGTCGTGCTGGAGCTGGACGTAGGCCGCCGCGCTTGCGTCTGATCCGCCGCGCACGGCGTGCGAGCGGTAGTCTGTCACCTTGAAATCCTTGAAGCCCGCCTTTTCCAATGCGTGGACGAAGGCGTTGATCGGGCCGTTTCCATCGCCTTCGATTTCGAGCGGCTTTCCATCGACGGAAACCGTGGCCTTGCACCGCACCTGCCCGCCGCCGGGCTGGTGGAAAAGCTCGTATTGGGTGAGGCCGAGCGGCGTTTCTACATTCACGAAATGTCCGAAAAACGCCTCGCGGATCTCATCCGGCGTCAGCTCGCGGCCGAGCTGATCGGCCAGATCGTATATGTATTTCCCGGCGGTGGGATGCATCGACTTCGGAAGATCGAAGCCATGCTCGCGGTCCAGCACGTAGGCCACGCCGCCCTTGCCTGACTGGGAGTTGATGCGGATGATCGCCTCGTAGGAGCGGCCGATGTCCTGTGGATCGATGGTCAGGTAAGGCACGCCCCACAGCAGATCCGGGTTCGCGGCGCTTTCCTTTTCGCGGCGGTCGAGGCCTTTCTTGATCGCGTCTTGGTGGGAGCCGGAAAAGGCGGTGAAGACCAGCTCGCCGGCGTAGGGTTGACGCTCCGGCACGATCAGGCGGGTGAATTTTTCATACTTCAGCCGGATGTCGGTGAGGCCGGAGAAATCTAATCCCGTCTCAATGCCGTGGCTGTTCATGTTCAGCGCGACGGTGACGATATCGAGGTTCCCGGTGCGCTCGCCGTTTCCAAAAAGGGTGCCCTCCACGCGATCCGCGCCCGCCATCAGGCCCAGCTCCGTGGCCGCGACGCCAGTGCCGCGGTCATTGTGAGTGTGCAGGGAAACGGAGATGGAATCGCGCCGATCAAGGTGGCGGCACATCCACTCGATCATGTCCGCGTGGACGTTCGGCGAGGCCCACTGGACGGTGTCCGGCAGGTTGATGATCATCTTTTTCTCCGGCGTAGGTTGCCAGACGCCGATCACCGCGTTGCAGACCTCCAGCGAGTAATCCAGCTCCGTATCGGAAAACGATTCCGGCGAGTACTGCAGCAACACCTCGGTCTCCGGGATACTCGGAACAAGTTCCTTCACCAGCTTTGCGCCGTCGATGGCGATCTGCTTGATCGATTCGCGCGAGGCGTCGCCAAATGTCACGCGGCGCTGCAGCGGCGAGGTGGAATTGTAGATGTGGACGATGGCCCGCCGCGCCCCGGCGATCGCCTCGAAGCTGCGGCGTATCAGTTGCTCGCGCGTTTGCACCAGAATCTGGATCGTCACGTCCTCCGGGATGCGATTCTCCTCGATCAGCCTGCGGCAGAAATGGAATTCCGTATCGGCAGCTGAGGGGAAACCGATCTCGATCTCCTTGAAACCGATCGCCACCAGCAGATCGAAAAACTCCAGCTTCTCCTCTACCGACATCGGCTGCGGCAGCGCCTGGTTGCCATCGCGAAGATCCACCGAGCACCAGATCGGCGCGCGGGTGATCGTCTGGTCCGGCCAGGTGCGGTCGGGCAGGGCAACGGCTGGGAACGGCCGGTATTTCTTGAGAGCTTCGGGATTCATGTCGGTGGCGCGGAAAAAACCGCCGCGGGTGATGAATTTACGCTAAGCCCGAGCGATCGTGCAAGGGCTGTTAAGAGCGAGGCGATGCAATCAAGGAGGGGCGGATGAGGGTTAGGAAAAGGGCGATTTTTTTCATGTCAGCCTCAGCTAATCACGTTTCACCCAGATGTTAGCGAAGTCGATGGCTTGGCCGTGGTGCTGGAGGCCGATGGGGCCTTCAGCGGGCATCTCGTTGAGGGTGACGTTCTCGATCACGCTGTGGCCGTTCATGGTTACGCTTACTTGCTGGCCTTTTACGGTGATCGTCATGCGGTTCCACTCACCGACGGGAAAATCCGTTTTGCGTTTGGGTGTGCAGGCGGCTTTTACCTCGGGGCTTTGTTTCCCATCGGTGCGGTATCCGTAAATTTCGCCGGAGCCACAAGTCCAGTTCCAGAGGTTGATCTGGCTCTTGCTATTGCCGCGTAGATAGACGCCGCTGTCGAGTTCCTCGATTTCGGCGAGTTCATTTTTCCCATCGGGACCGATTTTTTCCGTGCCATCCGGGAGGATGACGGGCTGTGCTTTTTTCTCGCCCATGCCAGCCCAGCGCCAATCGAGGACCATGGTGAAATCCTTGTAGCTCTCCTCGGTCCAGAGGTCGTTGATTTCGCCCTTTTTCCCGGTGTGTTTGAGGATGCCGTTGGTGGCGAACCAGTTTGGCTCTCCCGAAGACTTGTATTTCCAGCCGGCGAGATCCGCACCATTGAAGATCTGCTTGTAGCCGGCACCTTTAACGGCCTTCTCGTATGCTGGGGGGGCGACCTCGCAAATATTGATATTGCGGAAGGAGATCTTGTCACCGTGGCCTAGGAAAGCGATCTGGCCGGAGCGGCGCTTCACACCCTCATGTTTCGGATGTTTTTCGGAAATCTCATCGAGGTTTGCTTCAAGAATCGACTTGCCGTTGAGGGCGACTTTTAGGATGGGACCCTCCACCACTACGCGCTGATTGTTCCACTCTCCGGCAGGCTTGAGAGCCTCCTTTTTTGCGGGAAGAAGGGTGTACATCGAGCCGTGGAATTGGTAGTCCTTGAGGTCTTTCCACTTGTCCGCGTAGTTGTCTAGAATCTGAAGTTCCATGCCGGTGTAGGCGCCATCGCCGAAGCCGGGATAATGGATGCCGAGGCCGTTGTTGGTGCCGGGCTCCAGTTTGAAATCAAAATCCAGGATGTAGGCCGCGAAGGTCGCCTCGGTGGCGAGGTTTTTGCCATTCGGTGTGCAGACGATGCTGCCGTCCTCGACGACGTATCCCTCGCCTGTCCAGCCGGTGAGATCTTTGCCGTTGAAAAGGGGGCGGAATTTTTCCTTTTCTAAAGCGGAAGCGAAGGTGCTGAGTGCGAGGAGGGTGATAATGGCGGTTGTTTTCATAGGGCGGATCAGAGTTCTACGGTTTTTCCGGTGCGGAAACTTTCGTCGGCGGCCTCGACGATGCGCATGGAGGTGATGGCATCCTCCATGTGGGCGGTGAGGTCGGTGTCGTGGAGGATGGCGTTTAGGAAAAATTCCTGTTCAAGGCGGCAGAGGCCGTCGTGATCCGGCTCGCCGACGAGGGCGATTTCCTCATCCGCTTTGGCGAAGGTGCCTTCCGGCGTGAGGGTGGAATGGTGGATGAGGATGTTCTGGGTGCCGGTGTGCGCATCGACGTTCGCGCTCTGGCCGCGGGCGGCGGATTCCCCGGCGATGATCGAGGCGCAGCCTTTCGGGCCGACGACGTCTTTCACGAAAAACGCGGTCTCGCTCATCATCGGCCCCCAACCCGCTTCATACCAGCCGACCGAGCCGTCCTCGAAGGTAACCTGAAGGTGGGCGTAGTTGATTTTTCCCTCGGGAAGCTCGTCGCTGAGCCGTGCGCCGATGCCGGAGACGCGGACAGGCTTTGAGCCAGTCATGCGGCACATGACATCGACGTAATGCACACCGCAATCGACCACCGGGGAAACCGAGGACATCAGCGCGAGGTGAGTTTTCCATGCGGAGCCAGCGGATTGCTGGTTGAGATTCATGCGCATCACCAGCGGCTTGCCGAGGCCTTGGGCGATCTCGGTGAAGCGGTTCCAGCTGGGATGGTGACGCAGGATGTAGCCGATCACGAGCTTGCGGTTCGCGGCCTTGGCGGCATCCACGACCTGCTGTGCCATCGCGACGGTTTCCGCCAGAGGTTTCTCGATAAACACGTGGCAGCCTGCCGCGATGGCGGCGAGGGCATACGGCGCGTGTGTCTCAATATAAGTGGAGATGGAGACGGCATCCGGTTTCGCGGCGGCGAGGGCTTCGTAAAAATCGGAGAAGCCGGGGTAATCGGCCTCGAGTTCCTTGTTCAGTCCGTCGCGGCCTTCAGGTGAGCGGGTAACGATGCCGCAGATTTCGAAGCCGGGCAGTTGGTGGTAAGCGAGGGCATGGGAGCGACCCATATGGCCAGCTCCGACGCAGAGGATGCGGATGGGTGTCATGGTATATGTTGGATGAAATGGTTAGGGCGCATCCTCGGCGGTATCGCGGCTGCGATCCCAGAAAGCGACAAAAAAGAGGATTCCGACACCGACAGCCATGAGAGCTGGCAGCATCCAGTAGCTTTTCCAGAGATCGGAAGCTTGGGTGATCAGCGCAGGGTCGACTCCTTTGGGCATATCCACGGCGAACATTTTATCCATCTGCTCGCCATAGGTAAGCTTCTGCACGCCGCGCTCCGCACTGATGGCGGCAGCTAGATCGGTCGAGGGTTTATTCACGTCGGCAAGCTGATATGCTGCGAACTTGAAACCGATGAACATCCCCACGCCCTGAGTGAAAAACACCAACATGCTCTGCACCTGACCACGGATTTCCTTCGGCGCGGCGCGGTCGGCATACATGAAACCGGTGACGAAAAAGAAATCGTAGCAGATTCCGTGGAGCGCGATGCCGGCGAAGAGCATCCAGATGACTTGTTCAGAAGCTCCGTAGGAGAAAAGCAGGTAGCGCAGCACCCACGCGGCCATGCCGATGAGGATCATCCATTTCACTCCGAGCTTCCGGAAGAAGAAGGGGATGAGTAGCATAAAGAAAATCTCAGACATCTGGCCGATGGTCATGGCTGATGCCGGTTGCTCGAAGCCCATGTTGAAAAGGAAGCCGGAGGTGTTCGCGAAGTAGTATGCGAGCGGGATGCAGATCAGGGTGGCGCAAATGATGAAGACGAGAAAGCTGGGCTTCGTCAGCATCCTGAAGGCATCGAGCATGAGCAGTGAACGGATGTCCAGCGGCTTACCTGCCATGGGCGGGGGCGTGTTTGGAAGGGTGAAGCAATACATACCGAGGAGCAACGAAACTCCTCCGGCCATCCAGAAGAGATTTATACTTGCAGACCAGCCGAGAAAGCCCGCGACAAGACCCGCCGCTATCCAGCCAATCGTGCCCCAGACGCGGACTTTCGGAAACATCTCACTGGGCAGGTTGCTGAAAACGATGGTGTTTCCCAAGCCGAGCGTGGGCATGTAGCAGAGCATGTGGCCGAGGAAGAGCCAGAAAACCAATGCGCCGTTGCCCGCCGCGATGGCACCCGGCACCAGCAACATCAGCCCACCGCCAATGAGCAGGAGAGCTCCCATGACTTTTTCCGAAGGGAAAAAACGATCCGCAACAAGGCCGAGAAAGAGAGGGGCGATCATCGCGGCGAGGGGCGCGGTGGTGTAGGAATCGCCAATGATGGAGGCGAGGTTGTTCGTGCCTAACACGAGCCAGAGGGTGACGAACCACGCTCCCCAAACGAAGAACTGGAGGAACATCATCACTGAGAGGCGAAGCCCCAAAAATGGGCTAGCGGAACTTGCTTGGGAGGCAGCGTTTGTCATCGCCACCACTCCAGACGGATTCCACGGAAGGGTCAATTTGATTCGCGGACGTCTAAAAGTTAAGATTGGAAATGCGCTCAAAAAAGCCGGTGCCCTTGCGGACACCGGCTGATGAATGGTTTGGCAGGGCGGATGAGATCCGCCGCCACATTAAACGAGAGGCGTGGTCACTTCCTCGACAGCACCGTTGGCTTGCGCCTCGTTGGCTTTCTCTTCGCGGAGCCAGGCGCGGCGTGACATTTTCACGCGGCCTTTTTCATCAACGCCGAGGCATTTTGCGGTAAGCATGTCGCCTTTTTTGACAACGTCCTCGACGTTCTCCACGCGGCCTTCGGCCAACTCGGAGACGTGAACGAGACCGTCCTTACCAGGAAGCACTTCCATGAACGCGCCGAACTGGGTGATCGAAACGACACGACCCGTGTAGGTCTTGCCGACTTCGATTTCCTGGAACATGCGGTCGATCATCTCCTTGGCGCGGTCGAGACCGGCTTGCTTGGAGGCGTAGATGTGGACAGTGCCGTCATCCTCGATGTTGATCTCCGCGCCGGACTCGGCTTGGATCGCCTTGATGTTCTTGCCGCCTGGCCCGATCAGCTCGCCGATGCGGTCTGCTGGGATTTTGACGGAAACGATGCGTGGCGCGTGCGGGCTGAGTTCCTTAGGAATGGCGATGCACTCGGTCATCTTGTCGATGATCTTGGTGCGGCCTGCCTTGGCGATGTGGATGGCTTCCTCAAGCATGGCGAGCGGAAGGCCGGCGAGCTTAAGATCGAGCTGGTAACCAGTGACACCTTCGCTGGTGCCGCAGAGTTTGAAGTCCATATCGCCGTAGAAGTCCTCGGAGCCGATGATGTCGAGCAGCATCTTGTAGGACTTGATTGACTCATCGGAGTTGTTTTCCGTGACGAGGCCTACAGAGATACCACCGACAGGGCGGATGAGCGGGACACCGGCGTCAAGAAGAGCCATGGTGCCTGCGCAAACCGATGCCATCGAAGTGGAGCCGTTCGACTCCATGACTTCGGAGGAAACGCGGATTGCGTAAGGGAAAACGGACTCCTCTGGGATGACCGGTTCGATCGAACGCTCGGCAAGGGAGCCGTGGCCGATTTCGCGACGGTTGATGCCGCCCATGCGTCCGCACTCGCCGACGGAGAACGGAGGGAAGTTGTAATGAAGGATGAAACGCTTCTCATCCTCGCCGCCTGCGTAGTTGTCGAAATGTTGCTTTTCGTCAGCCGGTGCGAGGGTGGTGATGGCGAGGGCTTGCGTTTCGCCGCGGGCGAAAATAGCGGAGCCATGAACGCGTGGCAGGGTGCCGACTTCGCCGTAGAGTGTGCGAAGATCGCCGATGGCACGACCATCTGCGCGAACGCCTTTTTCCATGATCGAGATGCGGAACGCCTTTTTCTGGAGGTATTCGAAGGCTTGCTCGACATCGAAGTCGGTGGCCTCGGGGGCGCGGGACTTGATGGCGGCTTCGACTTCGTCGCGGAGTGCGCCGACTTTCTTGGAACGCTCGGTTTTCGATGGTGCGTAGATCGCGGCTTCGATGCGGTCGCCCGCGATTTCGTAGGCGATTTCAAGGAGATGATCCTTGGCGACGGTGAGTTCATACTCGCGCTTGGTTTTGCCGCACTTGGCGACGAGTTCCTCCTGAGCTTCTACGAGTTTCAGAACAGCGGCTTGGGCAAAGTGAAGAGCCTTGATGAACTCATCCTCGGGAAGCTCATCGGCCTGGCCTTCGATCATGATGACATCGGTCTTGTTGCCGACATAGATGAGGTCGAGATCGCTCTCGGCACGCTCGTCGTGGGTCGGGTTGATGACGAATTCACCATCCACGCGGCCGACGCGCACCGCACCGATTGGGCCGGCGAAGGGGATGTCGGAAATCGCGAGAGCGGCGGAAGCGCCGTTCATCGAGAGGATGTCGGAATCGTTGATGCCGTCCGCACTGAGGAGGATGGCGACGATCTGTGTTTCATAGAGGTAGCCTTTCGGGAACAACGGGCGCAGCGGGCGATCCGTCATGCGGCAGGTGAGGATTTCCTTCTCGGTGGGGCGGCCTTCGCGCTTGAAGTAGCCTCCGGGGAAGACACCGGCAGCGGTGGCCTTCTCCTTATACTCTACGGAAAGGGGGAACCAGGTTTGGCCGGATTTGACCTTGGTGGCGGAGACTGCTGTTACCAGGATGATCGTCTCTCCGCAGCGGACGGTTACTGCGCCATCGGCGAGTTTGGCGAGTTTGCCGGTTTCAATCGTAATCGGGTTACTGCCGACATCGACCGTGGTGGAATGAATGTTCATATTCTTTTTGTTTTCTTCTTTTTTCTAACGTCAAAGCCGAGCCGCCGTGTGCGATCCGGTCTATCAGGGTTTTCCGGGACTGTCCCGAGGGGGCGGTCAATGACGCGCACCCTTTTTACGAGGCAGTCACGGGAGATACTCCCGTGACTGCTTTCGTGAAATTCGTTTCTGGATTAGCGGCGCAGGCCGAGATCTCCGATGAGTTTCTGGTAATTCTCTTCGCTCTTGCGCTTGACATAGTCAAGGAGCTTGCGGCGCTGGGAAACCATTTTCAAGAGTCCGCGGCGGGAGGCGAAATCCTTCTTGTGGATCAGCAAGTGCTCGGTGAGCTCATGGATCCGCTTGGTCAGCAATGCCACCTGATAAGGGGCGCTGCCGGTGTCATTCTCATTAATTTTATACGACGCAAGGTCGATTGCCTGTTGTTCTGCTTTTACGCTCATTTTGGTAAGGGATAGGGCCAGCATTCATTGCCAACCCGTCCTAGGTGGACGGAATGAAGCGGGGAAGAGCGGGGAATGCAAGGATTTTTCGAACGCCCTGCCACAGCCAGATCCTCGCCACATCGAAACCGTAGGGTTCTTCCCATGCGTGAGGCACGCCTTCCCATCCGCCGCCCACGCCCAGCCATGATACACGCAGCAATCCCCCCATCTGGCAAATCACATCGGAGCCGCGTTCTCCAGAACGCGATGGTCAGATTGAATGAAACGCATAGAGCGGAGATGTCTCAATCGCCACAAATCAGAGGGACAAGCAGCCCTTCGGCGGTGGCGAGGGTGTTCTGGTTGCCGTCGAAAGTGAGGAATTCCTTCGCGCCGATCTCGAGGGCGGTGGCGACGTGGAGGATGTCGAAACTGCGATGACCACCGGGGAAGGTGCGGGATTTGGAAATGCGCTCGCCGGTGACTAGGACGTCGATGAAATCCATTTCAACGGAAACCACAAAACCTCCGTGGAGGTCATCGTTTAAATCCGAAATCATTTTTTCAGCTTCATGCAGCGGATAGCCGAGCTGCCTGTTATTCGAGTGACGGAACGCCTGAAAGCGCACGGATTGGCGAAACTCCCAGAGCAAGAGGCGGGTGACATGGAGGGGTTCGGACATTTGCGCCCTATAGGCAAGCGCCTGCGAGGAGTTGTCCTGCGTCCGATAAAGGGCACAGAGGAAGGAGGTATCTGGGTAAGCGATCAACTGCGGTCTCCGTGTTCGGCCTCCCTCATCTCCCTGACTTCAGCCATCGTGAAGACACGATCACCCCAAGTTTCCTTCATCCTGCGTTTGTGCTCTTCGATATCGAATTTCGGAACTTTCGCGGAACCCGGCGGTGAGAGCCGCGCCACCGGCTTGCCGTGTTTAGTGATCTCGATCTCCTGGCCGTCGGCCAACCACGCCTCGACCTTGCTGAAATCGTAGCGCAAATCCCTGACTGTTAGCGTCTGCATAATTGTGATGTTTTGTTTCATCACAAGACTACGGAATCCCTGCGGCTTGTCAAGTGAGTGGGTGAGCATGTGATATTTCCGGTGGGTAGGGCTGATTCGGCTCGGTCGGCCCTGATCAAAAACGGAGGAGCCCTAATTCCGGAATGGGAGTGAAACCGCCATGGGGCGGGCTTTTTTGTTTCAGAATTTCACTCCCTTCAGAGTGAACGGTGCGCTTGATTTTGGAAATGGGCCGACCGTGCCGGATCAGCCCTACCGGATGAAAGTTTCGTCATACCACCGCCAAACGCGATTCGAAGGCCCGGAAGACATGGAGTTTCCCGTAGCTAATGCGGCCTTCGAGGTGGTCGAAAACAGGCTTGAGTGCTACGTCGTTGTAGCCGTCTAGGGCGGCGCGCATTTCCGCTTCCTCCTCTGCGGTGTAGAAAACGCGTGGGTCGATCGGTTCGCCATTGGCGATGGCTTGGGCGAGGTGGCCTTCGATCGTGGCGACTGAGAGGCCTCGCTCCGCAGCGATCTCATCGATGCTTTTCCCGGTATGCCAGAATTCGAGGCTGAGCTGGGCGGTGGAGTTGACGGCGGGCTTCGGTAGCTTGGGAAGCGGGGTGAAATGATCGAGCGGCACGAAGGGGCGGCGGTCGTGGGTTTCCAGGAAACCACTGATGCCCGCCATGAAGCCAGGGCCGTATTCGGCGAGTTTGCGTTCACCGACGCCGGGGATGGCGAGGAAAGCAGCGTCATCCGTCGGGTAAGCGCGGGCCATGTGGCGGAGGGCGACATCGGAGAAGACGACATAGGGAGGGACTCCGGCGGCGTCCGCCACTTGTTTGCGGTGGGCGCGGAGTATTTCGAAAAGCTCCATGTCACAATCGATGTCACCGGCGCGCTGAGCCTTCGCCGGTTTATCGGAGGCCATCAGGCGGGTGAGGGAAACGGCGCGCCTTTCCTTCAGAAACGCCATGCCATCGGCGGTGGTGGTGACGGTGGGGAAGCTGCCACTCTCGATCTCGATCAGGCCTTTCCGCGCGAACTGGCGGGCGATTTCTGCCCACTTCGCGGCGGAGTGCTCCTTGCCCACGCCGTAGGTGCTGAGCTGGTCGTGACGTTTCGCGAGGATTTTCTCGGAGCGTGATCC
This sequence comes from Prosthecobacter debontii, assembly GCA_945870855.1. Classification (GTDB taxonomy): domain Bacteria; phylum Verrucomicrobiota; class Verrucomicrobiia; order Verrucomicrobiales; family Akkermansiaceae; genus Luteolibacter. The sequence continues at coordinate 2,881 of CAMBTP010000042.1, read as the reverse complement.
GGCGAGAATGTCGGAAAGGTGGCGGATGCCGACGGGCGGGCTGCCGCTTTGTTTCACACGGAGGACGCAACTCAAGAATTTCTGCGCTTCGGTTGTCGCATCCCATGATTCTCTAGGGGCTAGGCAGTTGTCGCAGCAATCGCAGTTTTCCACCGGCCATTTTTCGCCGAAGTATCCCATCAGGCTTATGCGCCGACAGACATCGCTTTCCGCGAAATCTGCCATCTGATTCAGCTGGAGGCGGGCGTGCTCGCGGGCTTCCTGATCCGGGATCTCATCAGTGAAGCCAATCAGCTTCGCCACATCGCCGCGCGAGAACAGCAGCAGGCAATCGGCGGGCAAACCATCGCGACCCGCACGGCCGGTTTCCTGGTAATAGCCCTCGATGTTTTTCGGCAGGTCGGCGTGGATCACGAAACGGACATCCGGTTTGTTGATGCCCATGCCGAAGGCGACGGTGGCGCAGACGACGCGGACTTCATCCCGCAGGAAAGCCTCCTGATTGCGGGCGCGCTCGTTTGACTCAAGACCTGCGTGGTAACAGACGGCGGTGATGCCGGAGTGGCGCAGCGTGGCGGCAAGTTCCTCTGTGCGTTTGCGCGATTGCGCATAAACGATGCCCGAGTCCTGCCCACGGCTGCGGATGAAATCCACGATGCGCCGGGCGGCATCCTGTTTCGGCTCGACGAGGTAATTGAGATTTGGGCGGTTAAAACTCGCGACGAACACAGCGGCCTCCCGAAGGCCGAGCTGCGTGAGGATATCCTCGCGGACGCGCGGCGTTGCGGTGGCGGTTAGAGCGATGGCAGGCACCCCCGGCAAGGCGGCGCGGAGTTCGCGAAGGCGGCGGTATTCCGGGCGGAAATCATGTCCCCACTCGCTGATGCAATGCGCCTCATCCACGGCCAGCGCGGTAACCTTCCATGTTTTCACGACCGACAGGAAATCCCCGGACATCAGCCGCTCCGGGGCGAGATAAACGAGCCTCACCTCGCCCGCGCGGATCGCTTCGAGACGGCGGCGGTTTTCCTGCGGATCGAGGGTGGAGTTTAGAAACGTCGCGGCGACCCCCGATGCGGTGAGCTGATCCACCTGGTCTTTCATCAGGGCGATGAGCGGGGAAATCACCAGCGTCACCCCATCGCGGGCCAGCGCTGGGAGTTGGTAGCAAAGGCTCTTGCCCGCACCCGTCGGCAAAATGGAAAGAACATCGCGACCCACCAGCGCCGCGTCCATAATTTCACGCTGGAGCGGGCGGAAGGTATCGTATCCAAAATGGGTCTTGAGCAGCTCGTTGAGTGGGGGGCGCGTTTCCATGACCGCCCCGTGATACATGTTCATAAGAACTGTTCAAGAGAAATTTCCGCCAGCCATCTAAAGCCTTCGACCCAAGGCCTCCGTGTCCTCTGCGTCCTCCGTGGTTGGAATTCTTTCATCCATGAACTCCGCCTGCTCCCTTCCCTACTCAAAGCGAAAAACGGGCTTGGATTTACCCTGCCTGCGCTTCATCGGCTTTCTGCTAGGGAGATCCACCAGCGGAAGATCCAGACGCCTCAAGAAGTTTCCTCATCTCCAGCAATAGGTCGGCTCCGGCATCACTTGCCGCTTTGCCCGAAGCACCCCTTTGCCTTTCGAATTCCTCGATGATTTTCGTCTCCAAGTTGGTCATTCCCTGCGACTCGGCGATGGCCTCATGTTCCCTCCTGTAACGATCCAACTCCTCGCGCTCCAGCTTGGCGACATACTCTAACAGATTTCTCGCCTCCCGCTCCTGCGCCTCCTTGAAATCGCCAGAGAGCTTGACGAAGCGCTGTTGGGCCAACTCCAGCTTCGCCAGATCCGCGGGATCTATGGCGGAAGTCTCGACGGCTTGGCGCCCCTGTCCGGTTTCGATGGTCAGTTTTTCCGCGTCTTTCCCGACGATCCGTGCACCCGTATAACTTTCGCCGCCGATCGTGACTCGGCTCACATACGTAGCCATCAGATTCTTGAAATCTTCTGTCGCGGCGATGTCCGGTGAGCTTTTGGCCACTTTGGACAAGAATACTTCCGAAAGCTCCTCGGCGGCGAGGGCGAACGCCCCCTCGTCATGCGTGAACCGGAGCTTGCCGTATTGAAGCACCGTCGCCCTAATATTCCTAAAGGTTCGACCCTTGACGGTCATCTCCGCGGCAAGGATCGCCGAAGGCTTTCTAATGGACTGGCCTGCGATGCCAGCCTCGAATTCTAACTGCCTCAAATCCTCCTTCATCCTCACGATCCGGGGTAATAAGTAAGGCGCCGTTTTCACATGATCCCGGGTCAAGATCTCCATCGCAGTCACTGTGGCTACGCTGGGACGAACGCTGTATTCGTAATTAGCCACGATATGCCTCGCCAGCCCGGCCACCTTCTTGCCACCGATTAAGGTCAGTCCGAAACTCCCATCGCCAAACCGCAGCGATGTATATTCGTAGGCCGGGGAGTAAGATCGATTCGTGCTGCCATCATTCACCACGAGAAGGCCTTGGGCTTGAAACAGATCAGCGCACGCATCCGGGGCAGCCGCACGCATCAGGACAGCCGCAAGTAGCGCGATCCGAAAAAAAGAATGATGGCATTTTGTGATGGAATACATGGTTCCTGCGGTTTCACCGAAAAGGTAATTGTCCCGGTTGCGTTGCCAAGGGTTTTCAAACACACCGTCCCATCACCCCACGAACAACCCTACGATCGCCGCACTCGTAAGGTTGTAATTGTATGCCTTGCTTCTTGAATCCGTGTCAGAGTTTCGCTCGCTTTTGAGGAGGGCTTCCACTTTTCTCAGGAGGAACCGCAAGGGCTTTTCCAGTGGGTTGCAACCCACTGGAAAAGCGGGAAAACGCCAGACCGAATTTGTCTA
>CAMBTP010000041.1 GCA_945870855.1 Prosthecobacter debontii | reverse complement strand
CTCCACGGCGCGGCTGATCTGCGCCTGGTAGCGGCCCATCGGGGAATCGGAGACGTCGAGCGCGCTTTGGCCGTTGCGTGAGATATTTCCCTGGATGGCGGTCTTGCTCTGGTTTCCGGTGAAGGCAGGATCCGAAACAGGCTTGGGTTTGGGTTTGGGCAGCTCCTTGGATTTTTTCTCGGCCAAGGCATCGGGTGCGCCATCGCGGGCTTTGGTTTCCTCGCGCGGCTTCATGCCTTCGATCACCTCGCTTTTCGTGACGGGGGTGTCGATGGGGTTGGGGCCGTCGAGGATCTTTTCGCGGATGGCGGTTTCGGCCTTTTCGGCATCGCCGGGTTCGGGGCTTTTCTCTCCCTTGGCAGTCTCCGCTTTTGTCATTTCGGGAGGTTCCGGGGAAAGGGGCGCGGCCTCGGCGGGGAGAGTGGGGACGGAATCGGGAGTGTTGAGCTTACCGTCCTGATAGCGGCTTTCGGTGGTTTCCGGCGCCTCCTCGGGACGGGCTTCGCGGCCGGCCTGGGAGATGGAGTTGTCCTCGGAGGTAGGTGCGCGGTCGCTGGTGGCTTGGGTGTTGCGCTCGCCGATGTAGCGGCGGCTGGCGGGCGGCTCGGCGCTTTTCTGTTCCGGGGAGGTGCGGGTGAACTCGGGCGGTGCTTCGGGCGGCTTCGCGGCGGCGACCGGGACTTCCTCGATGCGCTCCAGCATTTCAGGGAAAATTTGCACCGTCTGCTCGGGCTGGAAGACAACCGGCGGCTTATTTTTCCGCGCCAGCTCGGACTGGATCGCCTCGATGCTGACCCATGCGAGCAGCAGCAGGTTCAGCACGACGGATACGCAGAGCGCGACCGCCCACAGGCGTGCGTCGTCCGTTCCGCTTTTTGCATCCGCACCGAGCATGGTTTCCTTTAATCTGTTCCCGGCTCTCTTGCAACGGCGGGTTTGGAGGGGGAGGCTTCGTCCTTTACCTGCCGCCGAACATCGCTTCTCTTCCGCACATGCATGCGCTCTCGGCCTCGTTTTTCTTGCAGATGGCGATCATCCTGATCGTCTGCCGTTTGGTGGGGATGGCCGCGAAACGCATCGGGCAGCCGCAGGTGGTGGGGGAAATGATCGCGGGCGTGATGCTCGGGCCGTCGCTGTTGGGGTTGGTCTGGCCGGGATCGACGGAGCTCATTTTCACCAAGGAATCGCGCGGTATCCTGTATGCGGGCGGGCAGCTCGGAGTGGGGCTCTACATGTTTCTCGTGGGGCTGGAGTTCCGCACAGATCATTTCCGGACAAGGATACGCAGCGCGGCGAGCGTTTCCGTGGCGGGCATGGTGGTTCCCTTCATTCTAGGCGCGCTGCTGGTGCTGTGGCTGATCGATGTGCCGGGCATCTTCACGCCGAAGGTTCGGTATTTCGAGGGAGCGCTGTTCCTCGGCGCGGCGATCGCGATCACGGCGTTCCCGATGCTGGCGCGGATCATTTCGGAAAGGGGGCTTTCCGGCACACCGCTGGGCACCCTCGCGCTGGCGGCAGGAGCCATCGACGACGCCGCCGCCTGGTGCGTGCTCGCCTTCGTGTTGGCGTCATTCGGCGCCTCGCAGCCGTTGCAGATCGGCGGGATCAGCATCGGCGCGGAGGTGATCGCGATCGGAGGCTCGATACTCTATGGCGTGTTGATGCTGACGGTGGGGAAAAGGCTACTCGCCGGGCTGGGCCGCAAGGCGGAGAGAGACGGAGAGGTTTCCCATCCGATGATGGCCGTCACGCTGGCGCTGTTCTGCGCGTCGGCTTGGTATGCGGATATCATCGGCGTGCATGCGGTGTTCGGTGGGTTCATCCTGGGCATCGCCATGCCGCGCGGCGTTTATGCGGAAGACATCCGCCGCAAGATCGAACCCTTCGCGGTGGTGTTCCTGCTGCCGATGTTCTTCACCTTTTCCGGACTCAACACCAAGCTCGATGTGCTGGTCGATCCGGGGCTGCTGCTCGTCGGCCTGGTGATCCTGATCGCATCGATTTTCGGAAAAGGAGTCGCCTGCTGGGCCGCCGCGCGCCTCAACGGTGAGGACAACGCGACCTCGCTCGCCGTCGGCACGCTGATGAACGCGCGGGGTCTGATGGAGCTGATCATTATCAACATCGGCCTCCAGAACGGCATCATCGGCGAGGCGCTGTTTTCGATCCTTGTAGTGATGGCAATCTGTACGACGCTGATGGCATCGCCGGTGTTTGAGATGGTTTACGGTCGGCGCATGAGAGCCGCCTCGGCGGAATCAAAATAGCGGCAGGCAGCTCCCGCCAGCACACCGACGGAAAATCCGAAGACGTGACCGAAGACATCGATACCCTCTCCCGGTGCCGCGCCACCAAGCCAGCCGAGCAAGACCAAACCCGCGAGCAACGGTGCAAGTACGCGCAACCACGGCATGCGGAGTTCCTCGCGGAAATTTTCCACCAGCCCAATGCCGGAGAGGATGCCAAGCGCACCGAAAACGGCGGTGGATGCTCCGAGCGAAAGAAATGCCTCGGGATATGTAACCAATGAAGTGGTCGCGTTACCAAAAGTGCCGGCAAGCAGGATCATCGCCCAGCCTTTCCACGGGCCGATAGATTTCGAAACTAATGCGCCGAAGACCGCGCCGCTGGCGAGGTTGCCAATGATGTGTCCGCCATCACCGTGGAGGAAAAGCGCGGTGAAAGGACGCCACCACTCGCCGTTCGCAATTAGGCCGATGCTGGATGAGGCGTAGCGATCGGCGAGCGTGGGATCTTGCGATTGTTGGCGGAAAACAAGCAGCAAGATGGTAGCCCAGACGAGGTAGTGAACCGCCCCGGCGGGATGATGTGACCAGCTTTGGGAAACGAGAGGCGGCCGCGGCGGTTTCACCTCGGACTCGGCGGCGTATTCTCGCAGCTCCTCAGTCACGCGCGGCGCGGCGGCAGGCTCCACGCGCAGCTCGAACTCGCCGGGAACGTCCCCGTGATCGACACGGATCGCCTCGCCCATCGCCAACGCGACGAGGGCATTTTCATGAGCTTCATCGAGGTTGGGAAAACGGGCGACATCGACCCATTCCTCTTCGTCGGCTTGTTGAGTTTCAGGCATGTTCTTTTAGATAAACCGTAAAAGTCCCTGCCGCCAGATTCTTCGGATTCCGCTCAATGTATCCCCGCGCCCAATGAAAATGCTTCGGCGAGCGGATCAAGCGGTCGTAGTAATCCCTTTGCCAGAAATTCCCCGCCCTTGCGAGTTCTCTGTTGGCCCGTTTTGCGCTGAACGATTTCAAGCTCCTAACAATATCAGGCAGATTGTTAGGCTCCAGAATACGGAGGAGCAAATGGACGTGGTTCGGCATGATGACAAAGCTGTCGAGATCGTATCGCACCCCATCGAAGTGCATGAATGCGGAGAAAACGATTTCACGGATGGCGGGGAGTTTCAGATGGCACTTCCCAAGTCCGCGATCCAGCCATGCCTCGATCTCGTCGGTGAATTGCTTGCGGTAGGCGATGTGGGTTTCGTCGCTCCATGGCTCGGGGTTATCGATGAAAAATTTCTGCCGTTCCTGCTGCCATTGCCGGAGTTTTGTGAGTGGCAAGGAATCGGCTAGGCGCCATGTGAGGAAGATCCAGACATCTTCCTGTTGCCAGTGCGGAAGGTTGTGGATTCCGCTGGTGACGGGGGCTTCGGGATTGAAGTAGTCAGGCATAATGGAGAGCCGTGCCTGTGGCCGGCTTATTGCTTAGGTTGGGGGAAGAAGCCGGCCGCAGGCGCGGCTCTCCAGTAATCAATGATCCTCGCCCACATGGTCGCCGAGCAGGTCGCGGCCGAAGTCGTTGGCGCTGTCGCGCCAGACGGCGTGGATGTGGTTGCCGTTGTTCTGGACGTTGGCGAATTCTACTAGGAACGTAGTCCCTTGGATGCGGTAGTAATACGGCTCGCCGCGCTTGAGGCCACCAGCCCAGCCGAAGCGAAGGTTTTCCATGTCGGCGCTGATTTTTGCGATGTCGGCTTCTGCGAGTTCCTTGCGGTGGCGGTTCGCATAGACGGCGATGAGTTCCTTCAACGCTTGCTGCTGGGCGGCGGTCATTTCCGTGGCTTTCACACCGACAGGTTCCAGTTGCTTCACGGCGCGATCCTCGGCGGTGAGGATGTCCTCCGGCGGCTTTTCAGAATAGACTACGGCTTTCCCGCTTTCCTTGAGCGTGGTGGCTAGGGCGCGGGCGAGGTCTTCCTCGGCATGGAAAGGACGCGTGCCTTTCATCTTGTGATCGATGGTGACCTCGCCGGGGTTCGCCGCGAAAAAGGAGGGCGTGACGACGACCGTCTTGCCATCGACGACGGTGTAGTTGAGCGAGAGGTGATGACCCTCAAAGCGCCATGCCCATGTGCCGCCGGGTTTCGGCTCACCGAAAACGGAGGTGAAATAGGCTTTGGGATTGCGGAAGTCCGGGCGTTTCTCGATCTCTCGGAGAAACGCTTCGAGGGCGATCACAGCATCGACCTTTTCCAAGCCGGGATCGCTGAGCGCGGTTTTGAGGAGCGTGCGGACGAGGGCGGTTTGCTTCTCATCGAGTTCCTCCAGCGCCAGGCCTTTGCGATCACGGGGAACGAAGCCCCAGTTCTCGCGCTGGTCGGCGGCGAAGGGAAAGGTGGCTTTTTTCGCCTTTGCTTCATCAAGCGATGCTAGAAATGAGTTCGCAGCAGCGGCCATCTCGGCGGGAACGTTCGCGGGCTTTTCAGCGAAGGCGGCGGTGGCTGTGATTATGCCGATGAGAAAAAGTTTTTTCATAGTGGTTGCGGATACGTGCGTTCGCATCATGGGCTTGCAAGATTCGTGCGGGAAGAGATTTCCTTCGGCTCCCGGGACTGCTAGAAATCGCGGCGGTGAAGGATTTGCTGCGAGAGATTTTCGGTTTCGACGCGCTACGGGCGGGGCAGGAGGAGGTGATCTCCGCACTGATGGATGGGCGGTCATCGTTGGCGATTTTTCCGACAGGAGGTGGAAAATCCATGTGCTACCAACTCCCGGCGCTGATGCTGGAGGGGACGGCGCTGATTGTCTCGCCGTTGCTGGCGCTGATGAAAGACCAGGTGGATCGCCTTGTCGCGAAAGGAGTCGCGGCGGCTCGGCTGGACTCGACGCTCGGGGCGGACGAATACGGTGAAGTTGTCGCGAGGCTGCTGCGAGGTGAGTGGAAACTGCTTTACGTTTCCCCAGAGAAACTCGGCAACGCGGAATTTCGCAAGCTGCTGAAAGGCGTGTCGCTCTCGATGATCGCGGTGGACGAGGCGCATTGCATTTCCGAATGGGGTCACAATTTCCGGCCCGACTACCTGAAGCTCGGCAAGATCCGCAAACAGCTTGGCGTGAAGTGCTTGCTGGCACTCACAGCCACGGCGACGCCGAAGGTCGAGGCGGATATTCGCAAGCGATTCGGCATCGCGAAGGCGGATGTGGTAAAGCTGAGTTTCCACCGACCCAACCTAGATCTTCGCGTCACGCCGTGCAAAGCGGCGGAGAGAAAACAGCTTCTGTTAGATCGGCTTGCCGCACACGGCTCGCCGGCCGTGGTGTATGTGACGCGGCAGGAAACGGCGGAGGAGGTGGCGACGTTTCTTTCAAAACATGGCCTTTCCGCGAGGGCTTATCATGCGGGTTTGCGGAGCGAGTTAAGGCGCGAGATCCAAGAGGAGTTCATGGGCGGCGCGGTCGATACCGTGGTTGCGACGATCGCCTTTGGGATGGGCGTGGACAAGGCGGACATCCGCGCGGTGATCCATTACAACATGCCGAAAAGCCTAGAAGGATACACCCAGGAGATCGGGCGCGCGGGGCGCGACGGCCAGCCCGCCACCTGTGAATGGCTGGCCTGTGGCGATGACCGGACAACGCTGGAGAATTTCATTTTCTCCGACACACCTAGCGACCGCGCCGTGCGCAACCTGTTAGAGCGCGTGCTCAAACTCGGCAGGGACTTTGATGTCTCGCTGTATGATCTCGCGACGACCTGCGACATCCGCCAGACCGTCGTTTCCACGATTCTCGCCTATCTGGAAATGGCAGGAATCATCGAGGCGCGGGGGAGTTTTTTCGACCGCTTCGGAATTAAGCTGTTGCGGCCATTGGATCGACTTCTGACAGGACGACCGGCGAAGGAGAGGAAAATTTTGGAAGGTATTTTCGCGGAGCTAGATGCCGAGTGGAAATGGTTGCGGGTGGAGATATCGGCAACGGCGGAGAGGCTGGGAGTTCCGGCGGCGGATCTGCGGAATCTCATTTCAGATCTGGAGGCAGCTGGCGATGTTGCCCTGAAAAAATCAAACTGGCGGCAGGCCTACCGTTTGAAAAAAGAGCCGGAAAATATGCGCGAACTCGCGGAGGCGATGGCGACAGGTTTCAGGGAACGAGAAGTATCCGATCTCGCGCGCCTCGAGAAAGTGCTGGCTCTTTCATTTACAAGGAGCTGCCTGACCGGCACGCTGCTTCGACATTTCGGCGAGAAGATGGAGCAACCCTGCGGGCACTGCGACCGTTGCCGGGGGATCTCGCCGACCAAGCTGAAAGTTTCCAAGCCGAGAAAAATCGCGGCGCGCGAGCTGTTAGATATCCGCGCCCTGGCGGATAAGAAACACGCTGCTCTCGGCACACCAAGGCAGATGGCTCGTTTTCTCTGCGGGATGTCTAGCCCGGCCACGATGCGGGCGCGACTTTACCGGCTCGATGGATACGGGATGCTATCCGATTTGCCCTTCGGCGAGGTCGAGGTAGTAGCGGAGAGTTTGTTTTGAAAAATTTTAGCGGGATCATGTGAAAGTCACGCAGGTCTCTCCGTCAACAGGCGCTTGAGACGGTTTTTTACGCTGACTTTTCCGACGGCCGAGAGCCTGTCCGTGAATAGGATGCCGTTGAGATGATCGATCTCATGCTGTAAGGCGCGAGCGAGCAATCCGTCTGTCTCGAGAATGAGCGTGGAGCCGTCCAGTTGCGGTAAGGTCGCTTTCACATCCATCGGGCGGCGGACTTCGCAGCGGATGCCCTGGATACTGAGGCAACCCTCGAAAGAGATTTCCTTTTCCTGCCCGTATTCGAGCGTGGGGTTGATGAAAATGAGCGGCATGATGTCACCGAGCTCCGCGTCCTCGCCGTTTACTTTCAGGTAGGAAACACATTCGGGATCATGCGAGACATCAATGACCGCGAGGCGCAAATCACTACCCACCTGTGGGGCTGCCAAGCCTACCCCATTCGCATCGACCATCGTCTCAAGCATTTCTGCCACGAGCGTGAGGATGCTTTCATCGACTAACTCAACTGGGCGGCATTGCTGGCGTAGGATGGGATTGCCGTATTGGATGATGGGTAGGGGCATGGGATAGGAAAAGGAAACGAGGTAAGCGATATCGGGTCGAGCGGAAATTGCCCTCACGAAAACACAAAACCTCGCCTTGCGCCGCTGCCGAGTGGGTCTAGCTTCGGCTTGTGAGTGGAAAAAATGCGGTAATTCTAAAAGGAATAGCAGTTCTGATCGTGGTATGGGCGGTGGTCTCAGGTGTGCGCTCTTACGCTTCATCGAAAAAAATCACTGCTGAGCTCATCGACCGTGAGATTCGTGAATTGAAGTTCGAGGATTGGTCGGAGAACCCGCAAGCCGGGGCAGCGGCGAAGGAGCGCGAAGAAGAATTACGGCGTATCGCGGATATGGTGAACCAACTCGATTTTGCGGAGCGCGAGAAAAACCGCGATAATCGCTCGGGCGAGAATTTTTTTAGCAAGTTGAGCACGAAAGAGAAGAACCTGTTCATTGACCTGACCATTGTGGAGTCGATGAGCCGCTTTATGGAGGCGCTTGACCAGATGCCGGAGGAGCAGCGGAAGAGTTTTGTGGAGAAAGGTTTAAAGGAAATCCAGAATGGACGGACCGAGGAAGAGATGGCACGCGCGAAAGAAATGGATGAGACTTTGCTGAAGAAAATCAGCGCGGAAGGCATGCGTGCCTATTTCGACAAAGCCAGTGCCGACACAAAGCTCGACCTCGCTCCGCTGATGGAGAAGATGAACGAGGTCATGCAAGGGCTCAGGGGTAATGAATTCGGGCCACGATGAAAAGGACACCAAGCAACGGCTTCACGCTGACCGAACTACTCGTGGTGATCGTGATCATCGCCACTCTGGGCGGCATCGCTTATCCAGTGAGCCTTTCGATGATTGCAAAAAGCCGCGAGGCCACATGTCTCGGAAACCTTCGGCAAATTGGAGCCGGGCTTCAGGCATATCTTTCAGATAACAACCAGCGCCTGCCCATCCTCGCCCTCGGACGGGATAGTAAAAGCTCGGCAGAGCCTGTGTTGGAAACGGTGCTGCTGCCATATTGCGGAGGCGAGGATGTTTTCAGATGCCCGGCCGATAAAGAGCAGTTTGCGAAAACCGGCAGCAGCTACAACTGGAACATTACGCAGGACGGACTGCATATCGCCAAGCTCTCATTCTACGGTATCGAGGACAGGCCGGATCTCATCCCTCTCGTCAGTGACAAGGAAAGCTGGCATCCCAGCGGCACGAATTTTTTATACGCCGACTCTAGTAGTTCAAATAAAGCCCGTTTCGCTACGGGGAACAAAAAAGATTGATATGCTAGAAGTGCGTAACCTGACCAAAGCCTTCGGCGGTAAATCCGCACTGCGGGACGTTTCTTTCAAATTGGAAAAAGGCGAGATCTACGGCCTTCTCGGTCACAACGGCGCAGGCAAAAGCACCTCGCTCGGCATTATCCTCGGCATGGTAGAGCCGGACGTGGGAGAAGTGGAGATCGGTGGAATCTCAGTGCAGCGGAATCGCGGCCAGGCACTGCGCAAGGTCGGCGCGATCTTTGAGGCACCTGCTTTTTATGATTACATGAGCGGCTGGGAAAACCTTCGCATCCTGATGGGATACTCGGGAGGATTCGATGCGAGGGCGGCACGGGAAGTTGTCGAGCGCGTCGGATTGGCTAAGCGGATCAGCTCAAAAGTACGCACCTACAGCCACGGGATGCGCCAGCGGCTCGCACTTGCCCAGGCGTTGCTGCCAGAGCCGGAGTTACTTCTGTTAGATGAGCCGACGGACGGCCTCGACCCGGAGGGAATTAAGTGGTTCCGCGATTTCATCCTACAGCTCCGTGAGGAACGCGGAATGACCGTGCTTTTCAATTCCCATCTCCTCGCCGAGGTCGAGCTTATGTGCGATCGCGTGGCGATACTGCGCGAGGGGCAGCGTGTTTTTGAAGGTTCGGTAAATCGTATTCGCGATGGGGTGCCGACTTATCAAGTGAGCTTGGAAACCTGGGAGAAAGGCGCGGAAATCGTCCGCAGCCTGGGCGGGGAAATCATCGCACAAGACAAGATCTCGCTTCCCGCGGAGATCGATCCAGCACAATTCGTGGAGCGGCTTGTGCATGCAGGCGTGAAAGTCCGTGAGTTCGCGCGTGTTCGCCGCTCGCTGGAAGATGTTTATATGGAAATCCTAGACGGAAAGGGCAGCCCGAACTGACATGATATTTCTCCAACAACTCAGAGGTGAGCTCCGCAAACTTTTCGCACGGCCACGGACGTGGATGGGATATGGAGCGTTTCTCATCATGGAAGTGGTGATTCTCATGGTTTACAAGCTAGAGAGGAGCCAACAACACATGCGCGGGCTGGTGGAGAGGAACGGTCTGGAATTCGGCACCTACTACAGCTCGCTAACGATCACCTTCACGATCATGCTGTTAAGTATGTTCCTTTTGGGCTCGATCTATTTCGCGCTGGTGGCGGGCGATATCGTCGCGAAGGAAAACGAGGACGGCAATCTGCGTATGGTTTTCGCTCGGCCGATCACCCGGCTGCGGCTGCTGTTGGTGAAATACACGGCCATCTGCCTTTACACGTTTAGCTTCGTGTTTTTCGTCGGCGTCAGCGGATATGCAATGGCCGTATGGGCAGTCGGCTGGGAGGGTGGACTTTTCGTGATGGAACCGAAAATGAAAGTCTTCGCCGCGTATCCAGAGTGGTCGGAAGGCGCGACAAGGCTCGCTCTTTCCGCGGCAGGCATCGGCATCAGCATGATTACACTCTCCTCGATCGCTTTCATGTTTTCGTGCTTCCGGATCAAGCCCGCAGCAGCGGCGATCATCACCCTCACGATCCTATTCGTGGATATGATCCTGCAAAATTTTCCCTTTTTCAAACCCTACGAAAGTTGGTTCGTCACGTGGCGGATGAGCGCGTGGGTTTACTTGATGGAGCAGCAGATTTCATGGCCGAAGATCGTTGAAAGCTACTCCGTCCTCGTGGGCTTGAACGTGAGCCTTTTCACCATCGGTTGGCTGGCGTTTCAAACGCGGGATTTCAAAACGTAGGGAAGGAGAGTAGGCTTCAGCCTACCAAGGACTGGGGGTTTCAACCCCCATGAGCAAAGCCAAAAAAGACATGGGACTGAAGTCCCATTGCCTTGGTTGGCTAAAGCCCACTCTCCCAAATCATTTCCCCCAGGCGATCATCAGCGCGGCGGCCATTTCGCTGGGTGTCTCGGCGACTTGAATGCCACACTCGGCAAGGATCTTTTTCTTCGCCTGAGCGGTGTCTTCCTCACCACCGACGATGGCTCCGGCGTGACCCATGCGGCGTCCGGGAGGCGCGGTGGCACCGGCGATGAAGCCTGCGATCGGCTTCTTGCAATTTGCCTTCGCCCAGCGTGCGGCCTCGACCTCCGCCGTCCCGCCGATTTCGCCAATCATGATGATCGCTTCGGTCTCGGGGTCGTTGTTGAACATTTCCAGCACATCGAGGTGGGAGGTGCCGTTGATCGGATCGCCGCCGATGCCGACGCAGGTGCTCTGGCCGTAGCCCATTTGCGTGAGTTGGAAAACGGCCTCGTAGGTGAGCGTGCCGGAGCGGGAAACAACACCCACGTTGCCGCGCTTGTGGATGTATCCCGGCGAGATACCGATGCGGCAGCCGCCATGGCTTTTCTCACCGCGCCCCGGTGTCACAAGGCCGGGGCAGTTAGGGCCAACGAGGCGTGACTTCGAACCTTTGAGAGCCTGTTTCACCCTCATCATGTCCATGACGGGAATGCCCTCGGTGATGCAGACGATCAACTCCACGCCGGCATCCATCGCCTCAAGGATCGCATCGGCTGCGAACGGAGGTGGGACAAAAATCGCGGACGCCGTGGCACCCGTTTCGTTGACCGCTTGGGAAACCGTGTCGAAAATTGGGACAACGTTTTCGAACTTCTGTCCGCCCTTGCCCGGAGTCACACCGGCCACAAGTTTGGTTCCGTATTCCAGAGAAAGCTGTGCGTGGCGTGCGCCGAAGCTGCCGGTGATGCCCTGCACGAGGACTTTGGTGTTTTCGTCGATGAGAATGGCCATGGGAAAAGTTTGTTAGTGTTCAGTTTGAGGTTTTTTGGATCAGCCGACCGCTTTCACGATCTTCTGCGCGCCATCCGCCATGGTGTCGGCTGCGACGATGTCGAGGCCGGAGGCAGCGAGGGTAGCTTTGCCCATTTCGACGTTGTTACCTTCGAGGCGGACGACGAGCGGGATGGGGAGGCCGGTTTCCTTGGCGGCAGCGATCACGCCTTCGGCGATCACGTTGCAATCCATGATACCGCCGAAAATATTGATGAGGATGCCTTTCACATTCGGATCACCGAGGATGATCTTGAACGCTGCGGTGACCTGTTCTTTGGAAGCACCGCCCCCTACATCAAGGAAGTTCGCCGGCTCGCCGCCGTAGTGTTTGATGATGTCCATCGTCGCCATCGCGAGACCTGCTCCGTTCACGAGGCAGGCGATGTTTCCATCAAGGCCGATGTAGTTGAGATCGTATTCCGAAGCAGCAACCTCGCGCGGATCCTCCTCTTCCTTGTCGCGCATTGCGACAATGTCCGGGTGGCGGTAGAGAGCGTTGTCGTCGAAGCCGAACTTCGCATCGAGCGCCAGCACGCGGCCGTCGGGAGTGGTGACGAGCGGATTGATCTCCAGCATCGAGCAATCGCACTGGACAAAGAGTTTGTAGAGGTTCGAGAGGAGTTTCCCGAACTGTTTGGCGATGTCGCCAGAAAGGCCGAGCTCTGCGGAAATTTTCCGGATCTCATACGCCTGCAAGCCGAGCAGCGGATGGACGACCTGACGGAAAATTTTCTCCGGAGTGTCGTGCGCGACGTCCTCGATGCTCATGCCGCCCGCCGTGGAGGCGACGATGATCGGCGCGCAAGTCGCGCGATCCATGAGGATGGCGAGATAGTATTCGTGGGTGATGTCCACCGCCTCGGCGATCATCACTTTCCGCACCAATCGGCCTTCCTCGCCGGTCTGCACGGTTACGAGGGTCTCGTTGAGCATTTTTCCGGCAAACTCCGCTGCCTGCTCCGGGCTCTCGATGAGATGCACGCCGCCCTTGAAGCCGTTCTTGAAATGTCCCTTGCCACGACCACCCGCATGAACCTGCGCTTTGATCACAAGCTTCGCGCCGGCGAACTCCTTCGCTGCGGCCGCCGCCTCCTCCGGGGATGAGGCCACTTTACCCTTCGGGCTTGGGACTTGGAATCGGTCAAACAGCTCTTTGGCTTGGTATTCGTGGATGTTCATAGGTTGGGTCAGGCAAAACCGCGCGGTTCTAGCCCTCGTCCTGCCATGGGGTCAAGCAGCCCGTGAGAAAAGTTGTCACTCAGCCCTCCCAGCTCTTCGACCTCAGCGCCTCGGCGGCGGCTCGCGCCTCGGCCTCTTTCTTGCTTTTCCCTTTTCCGGAGGACAGTATTTTCCCCTGCCATGTCACCTCCGCTTGGAAAACGCGGCGGTGATCGGGGCCGCTCTCACTCACAATTTGATAGACGGGCGCTACGGGATGGATCGCTTGGAGAAATTCCTGGAGCTCGCCCTTGGGGTTGCGCTCATCGGGGCTTTCGACCATCGCCTCAATCTCGGATTCAAAAAGGCGCAGGATCATCGTCTTGGCGGCGTCCAGGCCGGTGTCGATATAAACGGCACCGATCAGAGACTCGAAGGCATCCGCCAAGGTGGAGAGACGCCGCCGCCCGCCGGTAGCCTCCTCGCCTTTTCCTAACAGAACGTATTCGCCGAGGTTGATGACCATTGCGAACCTCGCCAGCGCCCTCCGCGAGACAACGCGCGAGCGGAGCTTCGTGAGATCCCCCTCGGCCGCTCCCGGGAACAACCGGAAAAGGGCTTCTGTCACCACGAGCTGGAGGACCGCATCGCCGAGAAACTCCATCCGCTGGTTGTCGAAGTGCGGGCGCTGCGACTCGTAAGCGAGGCTGGGATGGGTCAGCGCCTCCGCCAAAAGGAGGGAATTGCGAAACTTATAATTTATTCGGCTCTCCAGCGATTGCATGGGGAAAATATCCTAGTTTTCATCGCTTTCCTCGTGCTCGGTGACATGCCGGACACGGGGAAAAAGGTGGGGTGATCGACGGGACTCGAACCCGCGACAACCGGAATCACAATCCGGGGCTCTACCAACTGAGCTACGACCACCATTTCTGACGGGCGGCTTACTTACAACAGCACCAACGTGTTGCAAAGCGAAAAATCAGTTCACGTGGTTAAATCCTCCAAAGCATCGCCCAGCGACGGGAAATGAGACGTGTTACATCATTGAAGCGGACACCGAAAAACTTTCCCAGTTTATCGGATAGGATCCAGTCATCTCGCATTAATAATTCCAAAATGGCAGATGAAAATATCAATCCGAAAGGACGAACCCAATTTGATGAGGGGAAGCGAGGTGCTGGCTATTGATGGATCGCAAGGGCTTCGGCAAACAGGCGGGGCGAAGGTAATACGAGGATCAGCGGGTAAACGGTGGATTCCAGATAGACTTCGAGATCCCGTCTGGGAATGGGAACGGTAAGTTTGTGCAGCATGACGTTGCAAAATTCCTGACACACCTGGGAGCTGATGACGCCTCTGCCCTCATGCACAGCACCGTCCACAAGCATCCGGGCGATCCGCTGTTTACGCGGTTCGGTGGGATCGAAGCAGTAAAGCAGGATGTTGCTATCGATAACTGCTGGTAGGGCTGATCCGGCTCGGTCGGCCCTGATCAAAAACGGAGAAGCCGTAATCGCGGAATGGTAGTAAAACCTCCGTGTGGCGGGCTTTTTGCTTCGTGATCTCACTCCCGCCAGAGTGAGCGGCGCGTAGGGTTTTTGAAATGGGCTGACCGAGCCGGATCAGCCCTACCAAATCAAATCACCTCTCCGTAGGTCGTGAACCCCGTGGATTCCTTGACCTTCACATCCAGGATCTCGCCGGTGAGCTTGTTCACATCGCCCTCGAAAATCACGATCTTGTTCTGCGGTGTCCGGCCGGAGAGGGTGCTTGGGTTGTGTTTCGACGGCCCTTCGCTAAGGACTTTCTGGTCGGTGCCGACGATGGCCGCGTTCTTTTCCTTGGCGAGGATCAGTTCACGGTAAATCTGCTCGACCGACTTGTGGCCTGAGAAGGACTCATCTAGGTAGATACCATCGATAGGCGGAAATATTTCCCGTTCCAGTTCGCGGTTACGTCTGACGATCATCGCGTTGATGACATAATCCGCTGCCTCATTGAGGGTTCTTTTCCACCGCAGATGAGCAAATCGCTGCCTATGCCGCAGTAGGACGTGGAGAGCTTCATGCACTAGCAGGAAGGCGATCAGCTCTTCGGCCTCGGCATCCGGGAGATCGTCGCGGAAATGAACGATTCCTTTTTCAACGCCACCGCCTAGCATCCCGCCAACGCCCGACCCATGCCCGCCAAAAAGAAAGTCCCCGCCAAATCCAGCCCCGCCTTCTCCGGCGGACTGCTCATCCCGGAAAAAATCGCCCCGCTCGTCCACCTTCTGCACCACGAAAAGGTCATTCTCGACTTTGACCTAGCCGAACTTTACGGCGTGACGACGGGCGCTTTGAACCAAGCTGCCCAAAGAAACCGTGATCGTTTTCCGCCTGATTTCATGTTCCAAATCACCGACGAAGAATTGGAATTTTTGAAATCACAATCTGTGATAGCAAAAAATACGGAGTCCGGTTTGAGATTCCAATCTGGAACATCAAAAGGCCGCGGCGGCCGCCGCACCCTCCCCTACGCCTTCACCGAGCAAGGCGTCGCCATGCTCTCCAGCGTCCTGCGCTCGCCCCGCGCCGTGGAGGTGAACATCGCCATCATGCGCACCTTCGTCCAGCTCCGCCGCCTGATGGACTCCAACGCCTTGCTTGCGGAAAAAATCGAAGCTCTAGAAGCCAAATACGCCGAACACGACCAGCACTTCGAGGTCGTCTTCGAGGCCATCAAACAACTGATCGCAACCCCCACGCCGCCCGCCAGAGAAATGGGCTTCCACACCCAAGCCTCTTCCACTGATCACTGATCACCCGGCACCAGCAACTCTCACCCATGAATTCCGAAATCCGCCAGAAGCTCGACAAGGTCACGAACATCATGTTCTCGGGCGGTCTTGCCAATCCCATCACCTACGTCGGAAAACTCGCCGGATTCGTTTCCGCCCTCAACGTCATCCCCTTCGTCGATCCAGCGGTCGGGGTGCTCGTGTTCGCCGCCGCCTCCCTCCTCAAGGACACGGTGAACCGCATCGGAGACCTGGTGGACGATGGGTTGCCGAACTCCAGCTTCGAGAGCTGAGCGGCACGGTGCCATTGCATGAGATTCAAGGAAAGCCCTTGAAAGATTCCGGAGGTCTCACAATTCAAGCCACTTCCGCAGCAAGGCATCGAGGGCACCCCGGTCGGTTGCAGTGATTTTACCGACCACCTTCCGCACCAGGCGTACCTCCACAGTGCAGATTTGCCCCTTGATACCGCTCGGAACATTAAGACCTGCCTCCGCCCACTAGCCGATGATCAAATCAGCGTTTTGCAATTGCGAAGTCACCGGCACCACGAGCAAATCGCCCATCCAGCTGCCGTGACCCACCACAACCGCGGGCCTCACCTTGAACTGCTCAAATCCGTAAACGGGATTGGCAGCAGAACCACATCATCGCGTGAGCAGAACATTGTAAACCTCATCAGCCTCGTTGTCCCAGACACCCATCAGCGACCGTCTGCCCTGATCAAGCCACTCTCGGCGCTCGGCGTCGCCCTCCTGTCCAGTATCCAGGGAGATTTGCACCACCGAGTTTTCGGCCAACTCCAATGGCTCAAGCGGCCGGAATTTTCCACCCTCGTAAATGGCACTGATTGCAACCGTCACGCGCACATCATACCCAACATTTCCCTTCGATCAAACCCTTTCTCCCGCACAACATGGACAACCGCCCCCCGGTCGCCATGAAAGCGCTCAAATACCTCACCTACGTCGGGAAACTCGCCGGATTCGTTTCCGCCCTCAACGTCATCCCCTTCGTCGATCCAGCGGTCGGGGTGCTCGTGTTCGCAGCCGCATCCCTCCTCAAGGACACGGTAAACCGCATCGGTGACCTGGTGGATGAAGGGTTACCGAACCAGAGCTCTCACCCACCTAACAGCTCGCGCTGCAAGTCAATCAACGAGATTGCCTCGACATCCGGTTTGAGGCGGTAACGGTCGTCGCCGCCATAGACGACGAAGGCTTTGTCCGGTTTGAGATCGTCCAGAGCCGTGAAAAACCCCGCGCTCAAGACTGGGGAGAGGCCGCGTTTGATCTCCACCGCCCAGCTCTTGCCATCGCGGAAGGTCAGCACCAAGTCCACCTCCGCGCCGCTGGCGGTGCGGTAAAATGATGCCTCCGTGCGTGGCGGCGCGCAGGCCAGCAGGTTCTCGATCACAAATCCCTCCCAACTCGCGCCCACCACCGGGTGCCCGGCCAGTGCTTCGGCACTGCCGATTCCCAACAACTCATGCACCAGTCCGGAATCCCGGATATACAGTCGCGGGGATTTGACCATCCGCTTGCCCGTATTCCGGTGCCATGGCCGCAGCCGCCGCAGGAAAAATAGGTTTTCCAGCAGATCCAACTGTGCCTGCACCGTGCGCACATCCACTTCCAGATTGCGGGAGAGCACCGCCGCGTTTGCCAGTCCGCCCTGGGCGTGGGCAAGCATCGTCCACAAATTCCGCAGCTTGCCCGCCGCCAAGCGCACCCCGTGCAGCGGCATCTCGCGCTCCAGATAGGAACGGATCAGAAAATCCCTGTATTCCGAACTCGCCGCGTCGCTCGCCGCCAGAAAGCTGTCCGGGAAGCCGCCCCGCCACCATAGCTTTGGCAGCGCCTCGCGCCCCACTTCCAATGCATCCAATGGCTGCATTTCCAGATACGCGATCCGTCCCGCCAGCGTCTCGCTGCTCTGCTGGATCAGCTCCAGCGAGGCGGAGCCCAGCAACAAAAACCGCCCCTCGCGCAAGCCCCTGCTCCGACCTTCATCGATCAATCCCCGCAGCGATAGAAACAACTCCGGCACCCGCTGGATTTCATCCAGAATCACCAGCTTGTCCTCGCGCTGGGACAAGTAGTCCTCCGGATCCGAAAGCTTGCTCAGATCCCGCTGGCTCTCCAAATCCAGATAAATCCCCTCCCGCTCCGCCGCACATTGCTTGGCCAAAGTCGTCTTCCCCACCTGCCGCGGTCCCAGCAAAACCACGGCGGGAAAACGCCCCAGTAATTCATTCAGTTTGGAAAATGCCCGGCGCGCGATCATCCTGTAAAAACAACATTACAATGCATGATTTGCAAGAAAAAATCCCGATTGTGGACTTTGCGATACTCCCTACCTCGTTCCGTTCGACGCCGCCTCCCTCCTCAAGGACACGGTGAACCGCATCGGTGACCTGGTGGACGATGGGTTGCCGAACAAGAGCTTCAAGGGATGAGCGGTGCGGTGCTATTGCGGGAGTTTGCACGGGAGGCTCCTGAATGAGCCATTGGTTCGGATAGGAGGCGGGGAGATGATGGTTGCCCTTTGTCCCGCAAAACCTGCCCCAACTTTACCTCCGTTTTGTCCCTGCTAACTCCAGAGGAAAACACTCTTTTCACCACTCCGAATCCCTTTATTTATATCGATTCGGCGTGTTCGCTCTCAAGACATGGAACCCCAAAATCTTAGCTCAAAACTAACTGTATGCCTGGCAGTTTATTTATGGCAGTTTATTTATCGCTCGATGGCGGATGTCGCCCGCTGGATGGAGGGCATGCGCGTCGAAACCGGCGATGGCCTCGACCGGGAAGAGCTTGCTGTCTGCGCGGAACGCTACGGGCGTCCGTCCGTGCGCTGGTTGCTGCGTTTCGCCGAAAAGAACCAACTGATCCGATGATGAACCCCGCCCTAAAGGACATGCTGTGTCTCAAAGGGGTGCCGCATTTCAACATTCAGCTCCTGTTTGATGGGGTATTTTCAGGTTCACAGCCCGAGCAAAATCCCGAAGCGCGGTTTTGACGGAGGCCATTTGGGTGGAGGAAAACTCCTCTTATAACAAGACGATGCCGGTGTTTTCAGCGCCAGTCTTCAAGGGCGAGGCCATCGATGCGGCGGAAGTCCTTGGTGTTGTTGGTAACGACCGTCCACTTGTGGCGGAGGCCGGTGGCGGCGATGAAAACGTCAGTGATGCCGATGGGTGTTCCTTGGTTGAGCAATCCGGCATTGATGCGGGCGGAGATCCGGGCGCATTCGGAATCAAAGGGCTGGATCTGTAGTGTGGCGACGAAACGGGAGACTTTGGCGCGCTCCTCTTCCCGATGCCCGGAAGGTGCGCGATCCGCACCTTGAAACAGCTCGAACTCGGTGATGACCGATATGAAGCAGTCTTTCGGCAGACAGGCGGAAAGCCGCTCGACGACTTTTTTCCGTCCGCGCAGGACATCGATGCAGACGTTCGTGTCGAGGAGACGTTTCATAACGATTTCTCCTTGTAGGTAGCTTTTTCGCGTCCGAAGTCCTTGCGGGAAATCCGCACGCTTTCGAAAAATCCCTCCGGCCAGCCGGTTTCAGTTACTTGTTCGATGATGATTTTGCCGCCCTCACGATGGATGGAGGCCGGGCCGCAGGTCAGTTCCAGCGCCTTTGGCAACCTGATGGCCAGTGAGTTGCCGCTTTTGAAAATTTTGGTTTTCATGCCGATATGTATCTACATGCTGGGATATACATTCAAGCCAAAAAATGATTTCCATCCTGGTAGGGCTGATCCGGCTCGGTCGGCCCTGATCAAAAACGGAGGAGCCGTAATCGCGGAATGGTAGTGAAACCTCTGTATGGCGGGCTTTTTGCTTCGTGATCTCACTCCCGCCAGAGTGAGCGGCGCGTAGGGTTTTTGAAATGGGCTGACCGGGCCGGATCAGCCCTACCAAATCAAATCACCTCTCCGTAGGTCGTGAACCCCGTGGATTCCTTGACCTTCACATCCAAGATCTCGCCGGTGAGCTTGTTCACATCGCCCTCGAAAATCACGATCTTGTTCTGCGGTGTCCGGCCGGAAAGGGTGCTTGGGTTGTGTTTCGACGGCCCTTCGCAAAGGACTTTCTGGACGGTGCCGACGATGGCGGCGTTCTTTTCCTTGGCGAGGCGATCCACCACCGCGAGCAGGCGCTGGTTGCGCTCCTCCTTCACGGTTTCCGGGATCTGGTCGTCCATCTCGGCGGCGGGGGACAAGTCGGCGCAATTTTGTAACGAGCGGTTCACTGCGGATTCAAGAAGGGAACTCACCGGCATCCTTGAGCACCTTCGATACAAGTTCCGCAGAGATCCAAAATCTTGCTCGCGCACGCAGCTCTTCGATCAGTGGTGCCACCGCATCGACGAGTCCTCTGGCTTTCGCCTCGACAAGCAAGCCTATTGTGCCGGTGAACGGCAGCCCGTTGGCAGATGCCATAGCCCTGGCTTGGAGATCGTCGAGTATCAGCAGCGAGCCGGGATTTTCCATGGCCAGTGCCAGGCACTCGGCTTCCCCGGCGTGAACCACCGATTGAAATCCACGGACCAACAAACGGTCTTGTGGGGAAACCACATCCAAGGAAGTGACCGCGTTGGCCGCGCGAGGGAAAAGACTTCGCTTGGCAAGAAGTTCATCCACCACGGCGCGCGGCACTACCACATTTCCAAATAGTTCACCTAGCAGGCCAAGCCTACCTATTTCCGCGAAATTGATGATCGGGGTGGTGTTGCTGATGATCAGACGTCCTTGAGCCATGCTGTGAGATTTTCGCGCTCCTGTGCGTAGTCCGATACTCCAATCGGTTGGGGGATTTTTCGTTCACCCAGCCAGTGCTGGAACTCCGCTTTTTCCATGGCGGCCAATCGACAGGCGGCGGATCCACCGACGATGCCATCGCTGAACAACGCGGCAGCTAGGCGACGACGCAACTCCCGCTCCATCTCGGCGGGAGGAATGCGCGCGGTGGCCAGCGCATCACCCGGAAGAGTCAATACCAGATCATTCATGGCCGAAGGATACGCCAGCCGAATGATTGCCGCCAGTCTGGATTTCAGCGGCAGTCCAATAGGAAAAAGCCATCGATGCGGCGGAAGTCTTTGGTGTTGTTGGTGACGACCGTCCACTTATGGCGGAGGCCGGTGGATGATCGCACGGCAAGATTGATCCCATCCTGGTAGGGCTGATCCGGCTCGGTCGGCCCTGATCAAAAACGGAGGAGCCGTAATCACGGAATGGTAGTAAAACCTCTGTATGGCGGGCTTTTTGCTTCGTGATCTCACTCCCGCCAGAGTGAGCGGCGCGTAGGGTTTTTGAAATGGGCTGACCGGGCCGGATCAGCCCTACCGAATCAAACCACCTCTCCGTAGGTCGTAAAACCCGTCGATTCCTTGACCTTCACATCCAGGATCTCGCCGGTGAGCTTGTTCACATCGCCCTCGAAGATCACGATCTTGTTCTGCGGTGTCCGGCCGGAAAGGGTGCTTGGATTGTGCTTTGACGGCCCTTCGCAAAGGACTTTCTGGATGGTGCCGACGATGGCGGCGTTCTTCTCTTTCGCGAGGCGATCCACCACCGCGAGCAGGCGCTGGTTTCTGTCTTCCTTCACTTTTTCATCGATCTGGCCTTCCATTTCCGCAGCAGGCGTATCCTTGCGCTTCGAGTAGCGGAACACGAATGCGTTATCGAATCTGAGCCTTTCTACGGTATCTATCGTAGCTTGGAAATCCTCTTCCGTCTCGCCGGGGAAGCCGACGATGACATCGGTCGTGATCGCGATGTCCGGCCGCGCCGCTTTCATCTTCTCGCAGATCTCGATGAATTTGGCGTTTTTATAGGGACGCCGCATCGCTTTCAAAATCGTGTCCGATCCGCTCTGCATCGGGAAATGGATGTGGGACATCAGCTTCGGCAGGTAGGTGAAAGCCGCCACGAGGTCGTCGCGGTATCCGATCGGATGCGGGGAGGTGAAACGGATGCGCTCGATGTCATTGATGGCATGCACCGCCTCTAACAACTGCACGAACGGCGATTTCCCATCGATTTTCGGAAACTCGGTGCGTCCGTAGAGGTTCACGATCTGGCCGAGCAGCGTGACCTCTTTCACGCCTTGCCGGGCAAGAAACTCCACCTCCTTCACGATGTCCACGATGGGCCTGCCGCGCTCTTTTCCGCGTGTGTCCGGCACGATGCAGAACGAGCAGCGCATGTTGCAGCCCTGCATGATGGAGACGAAGGCGGAGGCGTTGCGCGCCTTGGGCATGTGGTCGCGGATCGTGTTCTGGGAATCCATTTCCTCCGCGATATCGCAGACGGATGTGCCGTTCAACGAAAGCGCCGGATCGTCCATCCGCGCCTCCATGCGGCTTTTCAGGATGGTGTCCACATACTCGAAAACCTTGTGGTATTTCTGTGTGCCGACGACGACATCGAGGTGCGGGATGCGCTCGAAAAGTTCCTGCCCGCGGGATTGCGCCATGCAGCCCATGAAGCCGTAGACCACGTGCGCGCGCTTCTGCCGCTGCTTACCTAGGATACCCATTTTTCCAAGCGCCTTCTGCTCCGCCTGGTCTCGCACCGAGCAAGTATTGATCAGGATCGCGTCGGCGTCCTTCTCCGTCGGCGTCAGGGTGTAGCCGCCTTCTGTGAACATCCGCGCCACCTGCTCGGTGTCACGCTCGTTCATCTGGCAGCCGTAGGTCTTGAGATAAACTTTCGGCATCAGCGGGGAAAATAGGTCACGCCAGCTTCAGGCGCTCATCGGATACGAGTTTCTCCGTGAGCGTAGGATAGCCGCCAAGGAGCTGCATGTTGAAGCAGTGGAGGTAGAGGGCGAAAATCTTCGGGTCGAACACATCGACGAGCTTGTCCACGGTCGCGTCGAGGCGCTCCTTGTCGAGGCCTTTGGGAAGGTCTCCGACAACAGAGCCTTTGCCATCGTGGGGGATGCCCATACCGTCGCAGAACATGCCGAGCATGGATTGCTGGCCGGCCATCAGGTAAGCTTGGAGGATCTGCTCGCCGATGTCATCGCAAGCCTTGATCTGGAGGGTTTTCAGAATCCACGCGTATTGCTCGGCCAGGGATTTCTGCTGGATAAAAACAGGGCGAAGCTTGCGCCGGCCCGCGAGGGTGGAGACGGCGGTTTTGTAAACGTTGCGGTCGTTTGCCCGGAACCAGTCAAGGATTTCAGTGACAACGGCAGGATCGACGGCGGAGAAAATTTCGTGAGATTTCAAAGTGAGCTTGGGTAGATGGGGAAAGTCAAATCGCTCCGCCGCCGGAACGCAACCCTCTTCACACTTCCACTTTAGGTTTAAAACTTAAAGTTTATGGTTTAGTAATCCCCCATGCGCAACCCCGCCCCGCTCATCGCCACCCTCTGCCTTGGGCTGCTGGTCGTTTTTCTGTTGCTCCGGCCCAAAACCCCGGAGCCCCCCACTCCTCCCGCTATTCCAGAAAAACCCGCGCCCAAAAGTCCCACCGCGCTCTCAGTCCTCGCCGAAAACCCTGACTGGACCACCCTCGAAGAATACCAGCGCACCATCTCCCGAGATGATTTCGAGAAACTCCTTACGGAAATTTTCACCACCGACGACACCTGGCGAGAGTTCATCCTGATCCGCGACGAGCAGGCCGAGATCATCACCAACTCCGATCTTGCCGAGCCACCCTTCGTGCTCGAGTTCGCCACCCCAGACAACACCCTCCCCACCCCGCGCTTGTGGAAGGACACCGCCACCCGCCCGATCCCGCCCAAAGGGAAACCCCTTTCCAATCTCCACATCGCCATCGACCCCGGGCACATCGGTGGCAAGTGGGCGAAGATCGAGGAGCGTTGGTTCCAGATCGGCGAGGAAAAGCCGGTCACCGAAGGCGACATGTCCCTTTACGTCGCGAAACTCCTCAAGCCCCTCCTCGAGGAACTCGGTGCCACCGTCACCCTCGTCCGCAGCACCGCCGAACCCGTTACTCCGCTGCGCCCGGAAAACCTCACGTCCCTCGCCGCCGAAAACACCTCCGACGATCCCGATTCCCTACGCCGTTTCGCCGAGCAACTCTTCTACCGCACCGCCGAGATCCGCGCCCGCGCTGAGCTCGTCAACAACACCATTAAGCCCGACCTCGTCCTCTGCCTGCACTTCAACGCCGAGGCCTGGGGCGATCCCAACAAGCCCACCCTCATCCCGCGCACCCATTTCCACATCCTCCTCAACGGCGCCTACACGCCCGACGAAGTCCGCCTCGCCGACCAACGCCTCGCCCTCCTGAAAAAGCTTCTCCAACGCACCCACGAGGAGGAGGCGCTCGTCGGGAAAACCATCGCCGAGACCTTCGCGGAAATTTCCAAACTCCCCGCCTATATCTACCCGCCCGGCGGCAACAACGTCCGCTCCGTCGCCACCAGCCCCTTCCTCTTCGCACGCAACCTCCTCGCCAACCGCCTCTACGATTCCCCCGTGATCTTCATGGAGCCCTACGTCATGAACTCCACCATCGACTACGCCCGCATCCAAGCCGGCGATTACGAAGGGCTGCGCGAAATCAACGGCCAACAACTCCCCTCGATCTTTCGCGAATATGCCGAGGCTCTCGCGAAAGGTCTTGAGAAACATTATGCGCAGTAGGTCGGAGGCCTCCCCCTTGGTAGGGCCGATCCGGCCCGGTCGGCCCTGATCAAAAACGCAGGAGCGGTCATCACGGAAAGGCAGTGAAACCGCGGTGAGGCGGGACTTTTGATCCGAGATTTCACTCCCGCCAGAGTGAGTAGGCCGTTGGATTATACCGTTTGCCAAAAGTTCGTGCGCAAAAATGAAGTGACAACAAAGTAGAGTGCGCCGCAGGCTCAGGACTGCTGTGATTCTTCATTCACAGCTCTCACCTCAAAGCCGCAGTCCGAATGAAGATTTTCACCGCAAAGCAGAGG
>CAMBTP010000040.1 GCA_945870855.1 Prosthecobacter debontii | reverse complement strand
GATTTCCAAGCATGAGTTCTTCGAGGCGTTCGAGCGCGGTTTCGTGTTCCTTGCTGGTTTTGATGAGCTTGTTCATGTTGTTGTATCTGATTCAGGAAGGTTCACTTGAGATTCCATTTATCATAATCGGCGTGGGTTCCGATTCGGTCGATTTTCAGAATCCCGGCAGCATAGTATGCGATCACCACCAGCCGGAATTTGTTTCCCCCAATGTTGAAAACCACCCGGTTACCCTGGAGGAAATCAGCGGAGTTGAACCGATCCTTGATGTCTTGGGTTGTTTTCCAGTCCGCACATTCGGCTTCCGCCAACCAAGGCCTGAGGGAAGTGCCCGCCCGGGCGTGCTTCTTGATGAACTTTTCCAGGATTTGTTTACCGACTACCGTCATGCGACGTGGGGGAAGAAAGCATCTTCACAAATTGGTGTCTAGTTAAAGTTCTCATTTATGGAACTAATTACGGAAATTGAACATTCTCATGATTTTCAAGGGCGGCCCCAGATCGGCTGGGGGTGCCCTTTGTGCTTGTCAATGCGCCGCGAGCCAGTTTTTACCGGTGCCTTTCTCGACGAGGATGGGGACGCCGTGGGGGAGGGGGAGGGCGGATTCCATGATGTGGAGGATCTTGGGGACAAGTTCCGATTCCTCTTCGGGATGGAGGTCGAAGACGAGTTCGTCGTGGACTTGGAGGAGCATTTTGGTTTGGTACGGTTTCCGTAGTAGTAGCTTGTCGATGCGGATCATGGCGAGTTTGATCATGTCGGCGGCGGTGCCTTGGATGGGCATGTTGATGGCGGCGCGCTCGGCGTTTTGGCGCAGGCCGGCGTTGGAGGAACTGAGGTCGGGGTAATAACGGCGGCGGCCGGAGAGGGTTTCGGCGTAGCCTTTTTCGCGGGACTCCAGGATGGTGCGATCCATGTATTCCTTAATAGCGGGATACTCGCGGAAGTAGGCGTCGATCATTTCCGCTGCGTCTAAACGAGGTATAGATAATCTCTGGGAGAGGCCGAAGGCGGAGATGCCGTAGATGATGCCGAAGTTGACCATTTTCGCGCCGGAGCGCATCTCGCGGGTGACTTCCTCGGGGGTTACGCCGTGGACTTTCGCGGCGGTTATGGTGTGGATGTCGGCACCGTCCTGGAAGGCGGAGATCATGGTGGGATCGCAGGAGAGGGCGGCCATGACGCGGAGCTCGATCTGGGAGTAGTCGCAACTAAGTAATAGATATTGGATATTGGATATTGGGGATTTCCTCGGGACGAAGGCCTGGCGGATTTTGCGGCCGGACTCGGAGCGGACGGGGATGTTCTGGAGGTTGGGGTCAGAGGAGGCGAGGCGGCCTGTGGCGGCGAGGAGCTGGTGGTAATGGGTGTGGATGCGGCCGGTTTCCGGGGCGATGTGTGTCGGTAGGGCATCGAGGTAGGTGGACTTGAGTTTCGTGGCCTCTCGATACTCAAGGATTTCCGCGATGATGGGATGGATGCCGAGCAGCGTGGAGAGGGTTTGCTCGTCGGTCTTGTATTGGCCGGTGGTGGTTTTCTTGGGTTTGTCTAACAGCTTCAAGTGATCGAAGAGAATCTGGCCGAGCTGTTTTGGCGAGGCGATGTTGAACGGGGTGCCGGCGTGGGCGGTGATGGTGAGCGCGAGTTGGTCGATGGATTGCTGGAGGTCCGCGCCGATGGAGCCGAGGGCATCGGTATCGATGGCAATGCCCTCCATTTCCATGCGGACGAGGACCGGGAGGAGCGGGGATTCGATTTCGGTGAAAATGCTTTCCTGGCCGGATTCTTTGAGGAGAGGGCGGAGTTTTTGGGCGAGCTGGAAGGTGACATCGGCGTCCTCGGCGGCGTATTCGGCGAGGGTTTCCATGGGGATGGAGGCGATATCCAAATCCTTCGAGGGCTTTTTCGTTTCGGCGAAGGCGAAGAGGTCGTCCGATTGATGATTGATGATTGATGATTTTGGATTTGCGATTTCCGATAGTTTGACCGGGGTGTAGCCGAGGAGAATTTCGGAAAGGTAATCCATGCCGTGGCGGCGCTCGGGGGCGACGAGGATATCGGCGAGCATGGTGTCGAAGAACGGGCCGCTGACCTCGATGCCGTGGGCGTGGAGGATGGAGAGGTCGTATTTCAGGTTGTGGCCGATTTTGATCGCCGATCCGGCTAAGAGATTTTTGATATTTGAAATTAGAGATTCGGTGAATGGAAGATACCAGCCTTCGTGGGGTTTCCAGGAGAAGGCGATGCCTAGGAGTTTTGCGGAGTGGCGGTCGAGGGAGGTGGTCTCGATGTCGAAACAGAAAGATGTTTGCGCTGCGAGATTTTCGAAGAGGGTTTTCTGGAGGGCGGGGGTGTTGGCGAGGTGGTAGGTGTGGGGGACGTCGCGGATGGTTTTGAAGGTTTCGAAAAGGGTGGGCGACTCTGTGAATTTCGGCTGCGGGCTGAAGTCCGAGCTCCTTTCCTCCCCGAAGAGGCGTTTCGTGAGGGATCGGAATTCGAAGTCGGTGAAGAGCTGTTTGATGGCTTCGTCGTCGCGCTGGCTGAGGACGAGATCGTCCCACGTCACTTCGAGCGGGCAGTCGATGATGATGGTGGCGAGTTCCTTGGAGAGGAGGGCTTGGTCGGAATTCGCCTCGACGGATTCCTTCTGCTTGCCCTTGAGATCGGCGGTGTGGGCGAGGAGGTTTTCCATGCTGCCGTATTCGGAAATGAGTTTCTGCGCGGTCTTGGGGCCGATGCCGGGGATGCCGGGGATGTTGTCGGAGGCATCGCCCATGAGGCCGAGGAGGTCGATGATCTGGTGCGGCTCCGCGACGCCCCAGATTTCCGGGAGCTGTTTCAGGCCGATGATTTCATGGTCGGTGCCCTTGCGACCGGGCTTCCACATGAAGGTGGTGGGGGAAATGAGCTGGGCGAAATCCTTGTCCGGCGTGACCATGTAGGACTCGAAGCCCTCTGGCTCGGCGCGTTTCACGAGGGTGCCGATGAGATCGTCGGCCTCGAAGCCGTCGATTTCCAGAACAGGGATGTGGAAGGCCCGGCAGAGGGCTTTCACGTGGGGGATGGAGGCGGCGAGTTCTTCGGGCATCTCGTCGCGCTGAGCCTTGTAGGCGGGGTAGAGGATGTGGCGTGGGGTTGGTGCGGAGGTATCGAAGGCGACGCCGATATGGGTGGGCTTCTCCTTTTCCAAGATGGCGAGCAGGGTGTTGATAAAGCCGTAGAGCGCGGAGGTGTTGATGCCTTTGGAGTTCCGGATGGGATTATGGATAAAGGCGAAATGGGCGCGGTAAACCAGAGCCATGCCATCGAGCAAGAAAAGACGTTTCATGGGGAAATCCTAAATTTTAAACTTCAAACCCCAAGGTGGAAATTCGGCGCTTTTTGATGAAATTTTGGAGAGCTCGGTAAAGTAAGATGAGGTTACCAAACACACCTAATGTGTTGCGGCTATGCCGCTCCTAGGTAAATTTCCACGAAAGCATGAAACAATTACCCAAGAAATCGCTCTATCCGTTTGCCGCGCTGGTCGTGTTGCTTGCTGCCGGGTGTAAGGAACAGACCGCTGGTTCCCTCAACGAATCGGAACAAGTGCCTAAAGAGTCTGGCGCACAGGCCGCACTCGTGCTGCCGGAGAATATTTCGTTTAACGAGCACATCCAGCCGATCCTCTCGGAGTATTGTTATCATTGCCATGGCCCCGACGCAGGGACGCGTAGGCCCGACAAAGAGCCTCTGCGCCTGGATATCGAGGAGGACGCTTTTAAAATGCGGGATTTCGGCGCGACGGTCATCATCAAGGGTAAATCTGCGGAATCCGAGCTGATCAAGCTGATCAAGTCATCTGACAAAGATGAGGTGATGCCTCCGCCCGAGAGCCACAAGACGTTGGGTGCACGCGAGATCGCACTGCTTGAGAAATGGGTCGAGCAAGGTGCGGAATACGAAGATCATTGGTCGTATCAGCCGGTTGTCCGCGTTGATCCAGCAAAGAACACATGGTCTGACAAGCCGGTCGATAGCTTCATTTTTGAAAAACTCGCGGAAGCCGGGCTGGAGCCGAATCCCGCCGACGATGCACGGAGATTTCACCGTAGGCTTTCACTCGATCTGACTGGCCTGCCACCAGAGCCGGTCGCGTCCGATACTTTCGTTGTGGCTTACGAAAAAGACGCGGAGGCCGCCGTTTCCGCCGAGGCAGACCGCATGCTCGCTTCAATCCAAAGCGCGGAGCACTTCGCGCGGCATTGGCTGGACGCCTCACGCTATGCCGATACCCATGGCATCCATATCGACAACTACCGCGCGATCTGGCCGTATCGTGATTGGGTCGTGCGGGCTTTCCATGCCAACATGAAATGGGATCAGTTCACTACCGAGCAGCTCGCCGGTGACTTGCTGCCCGACCGCACGCTGGATCAACATGTTGCCACTGGTTTTCTGCGCAGCCTCGCAACCACTGGCGAGGGTGGCGCGATTCCCGAGGAATACGACGCGATCTACGCCACCGACCGCGTGGACACCATGAGTGGCATCTGGCTCGGCCTCTCGGCGAGCTGTGCTTCCTGCCACGACCACAAATTCGATCCCTTTTCTCAAAAGGAGTTCTACCAGTTCACCGCGTTTTTCCGCAACAATACGATGTCCGCACTCGACGGCAATAATGCGGAGCACGCGCCTTCGATTTACGTGCCTCTGCCGGAGGATAGGGAGAAATTTTCCCAGATCCATAGCTCTCTGAAAGACGCCGACGTGCGTATCGCGGCGCGGCGCAGCTCAGGAGACGTGGATTTCAAAGCATGGATCGCTGCGGCGGGGAAATCGGCGGCGCAGGAGACCGATTCCGCGCTCGCAATTCACCTCCCCCTCACGGAAGCCGAAGGCAACATCAAGGGAACAGTGAATGGCCAACCACAGGAGTGGCCGTCTGCGCCAACCCGTATCGACGGCCCGCTTGGTAAGGCAGTCACTGTTTCCGGAACGGACATCCCGCTCGGTGATATCGGAAACTTCTCGCGCGGCGATCAGGTCAGCTACGGTGGATTTATCCGGATCGAAGGGAACGTGTCTGGAGCGGTCATCGCGAAAATGGATCCAGCGAACGCTTTCCGTGGCTGGGATCTTTATTTTGTAAATGGCAAGCCGGGTGCGCATGTCATCGATTCCTGGGAGAAGTCTGCCAACAAGGTGGTTTCTCCCACTGCGCTCACTCAGAAGACATGGCAGCACGTGATGGTTGTCTTCGATGGCACGCTCGCCAGCGATCAGACGATGTCGATCTATGTGGATGGCAAGCGCGTCGATGCTGGGGCGGTGCCGAATACGGTCGGAGCCACTCTGGAAACGACTGTGCCCCTCCGCCTCGGTTCGCGCGACAATGGGGATTCGAAGCTGACGGGTAATGTCGCCCTGCAGGACTTCCGCTTCTATCGGAAAAAGCTTACGGAAGCCGAGATTTCCCATCTCGCTAACAACAAGATGATCGGAGCCTTGGCGGCGATTCCGGAAGCCACTCGCACCCCTGAGCAGAACACCGCGCTGGCAGATCACTATTTCACAGCCGTGGACGCGCCCTCGCTGGAGTTGCTGCGTGAAAAGGAAAAGCTGAAGTCCGAGGAAGCAGCTCTTCGCACTCGCGGCTCCTCCACACTTGTTTTCGAGGAAAAGAAAGGCGAGGAACCCTTCGCCCACATCCTTGTGCGCGGCGCTTACGCCTCGAAGGGAGAAAAGGTATTTCCCGAAACACCTGCCATGCTGCCGCCGATGCCGGAGGGCGCGCCTAAAAACCGCCTCGGCCTCGCGAAGTGGCTCAACGATCCGAAAAACCCACTGCCCGCCCGCGTTACCATGAACCGGCTATGGGCGAATTTCTTCGGAACCGGCATCGTCGAGTCGGCGGGAGATTTTGGCATCATGGGTGCCCGCCCAACGCATCCCAAGCTCCTCGATTGGCTCGCCTCCGAATTTGTATCGAGCGGCTGGGACTACCGCCACATGGCGAAAATCATCGCCACCTCCAAGGCCTATCGCCAGTCCGGCACTGTCAGCCCGCAGAAACTGGAAAAGGATCATGCGAATGCTCTGGTCTCGCGTGGGCCTCGCCTGCGCCTCGACGCCGAGCAACTCCGTGACCTCTCACTCGCGGCTGCCGGATCTCTTTCTCCTAAAGTCGGCGGTGCCCCAGTCAAACCTTACCAGCCCGAAGGCATTTGGGAGGCTGTGGCCATGAAGGAATCGAACACCAGAGACTACAAGCAGGATACCGGAGAAGCGCTCTACCGCCGCTCGATTTACACCTTCTGGAAACGCACCGCCGTGCCGCCCACCATGGAAATCCTCGATGCGCCGACCCATGAGACTTTCTGCCTCAAGCGCAGTCGCACGAACACTCCACTTCAGGCGCTCGCGCTGATGAACGATCCGCAGTTCGTGGAGGCTAGCCGAAACCTTGCCGTCAAGGCGATGTCCGAGCAGCAGAGCTTTGACGCACGGCTTGATCTAATATCCCTCCGCCTGCTGAACCGTAAGTTCGAGACGAAGGAACGCGAAGTGGTGAAATCCACTCTCGATGCAGCTATGGAGTATTACACCGCCAAACCCGAAGAGGCGCGGCTCGCCATTTCAACAGGCGAAACCAAGGCTCCCGAAACCATCCCCGCCCCCGATCTCGCCGCCTGGTCGATTGTCGCGAGCCAGCTCTTCAACCTCGACGAAACCGTAACCCGTTAAACTACGATGAATCCAGTAGATATTTACAACCAAGCATATACCCGCCGCCAGTTTTTCCGGAAATCCAGCACCGGCCTTGGCGTCGCAGCGATGGCCTCGTTGCTCGGCGAGAAAAGTTTCGCCGCATCCCAGCCCGCAGGTGGTGTGGCTTTCCCGCAGTTCGCTCCGAAGGCGAAGCGCGCAATCTACATCTCGCTGATCGGCGCGCCCTCGCAGTTCGAGACCTTCGACTACAAGCCGGAACTAGTGAAACGCTACA
Source organism: Prosthecobacter debontii (assembly GCA_945870855.1). GTDB lineage: Bacteria > Verrucomicrobiota > Verrucomicrobiia > Verrucomicrobiales > Akkermansiaceae > Luteolibacter. Next base: position 18,241 of record CAMBTP010000040.1, on the reverse strand, counting down.
AGGAAGACCTCAAAGGCTATCTCGCGAAGGAAGGTGAGCGCCTCACCGGCATGACATCCGGACAGGCGGCCTTCCCGATCGCACCTGCCCGCGTCAAGTTTACTCAGTCCGGCCAGTCCGGCACATGGATCAGCGATTTTCTGCCATGGCATGGCAAAATGGCGGACGATCTCTGCATCATCAAATCGATGCACACGGATGCGATCAATCACGAGCCCGCCAACCAACTGATCTGCACCGGCTCCATGGTCAACGGTAAGGCTTCCATGGGTTCCTGGCTGTCATACGGCCTTGGGTCGATGAACAATGATCTTCCGTCCTTCGTCGTCCTCCATGCCAAGCACACCTCGCCCCACTCCAACGTGCAAGCGATCTCTAACAGACTCTGGGGTTCCGCTTTTCTACACGGCAAACACGCCGGCGTCTCGCTCCGCTCCTTGGGCGATCCCGTCCTTTTCCTCAAGGACAACCCCGGCGTCTCCACGGAAATGCGCCGCAAGATGCTCGACGGCCTCGGCAAGCTCAACATGCAGTCCTACGATGCCATCGGCGATCCCGAGATCCAGAATCGCGTCCAGCAATACGAGATGGCTTACCGCATGCAGTCCTCCGTGCCTGAGCTGGCCGATCTTTCCGGCGAGGCCGAGCACACCTACCAACTCTACGGCGAGGAAAGCAAAACCCGCGGCTCCTTCGCAAGCTCCGCGCTGATGGCTCGCAGGCTCCTCGAAAGGGGTGTCCGCTTTGTGCAGATTTTCCACCGCGGCTGGGATCAGCACGGCAGTTTGCCGCGCGACATCGCCTCCCAGTGCAAGGATGTCGATCAAGGCTGCTACGGCTTAATCCAAGATCTGAAAATGCGCGGTATGCTCGAGGACACCCTCATTATCTTTGGCGGAGAGTTCGGGCGCACGGTCTATTCACAAGGCGCTCTCACCGAAGATAATTACGGACGCGATCACCACCCACGCTGCTTCAGCATCTGGATGGCCGGCGGTGGTATCAAAGGCGGGCAAGTCTACGGCGAAACCGATGAGATGAGCTATAATATCGTCAAAGATCCCGTCCACATCCGCGATCTTCACGCCACCATCCTCTATGCCCTCGGCATCGAGCACGAACGCCTCACCTACAAGTTTCAAGGCCTCGACCAGCGCCTCACCGGCGTTCTCCCTGCGAAGATCATCAAGGATCTTTTCGCATAGAGCCGTCAGAAAAAATTCCTTCCAGATACTCCGAAGGCATGGAGCGGCGGATCAGAATCCGCCGAAGTCCATGGGAGGACGATGATGGGCGCGACCGCGCATCTCATCGTCACCGGAGCCGCGCTCTCCAGAGCGCGTGGACGACTCGCGTTCTGGAGAACGCGGCTCCGCCCAACGGCGATTTTTCACAGCATGGGGCGGCGGATCAGAATCCGCCGATGTCCATGGGGGGCCGATGATTCAGCGCGTCCGCACATCTCATCCTCACTTCATGGGTTGGGGCGGAATATGGAGAAGGGGTTTGAAACCCCTTTCTTTCCTCAACCACCGCAAAGGGCTTTCAAAGCCCTTCTCCCTATTGCAGCACCGCTTTCAAAAATGGAGCCGTCCGCGAAGTTTTCGAGGTCGCCACTTTCTCAGGCGTTCCCTGCGCGACGATTTCCCCGCCGTCCTCACCAGCCTCCGGGCCAATGTCGAGGATCCAGTCGGCCTCAGCGGCGACGGCCATGTGGTGCTCGATGACGACAACAGTGTGACCCTCGTCCACAAGGCGGTGGAGGATGTCGATGAGGCGTTTCACGTCCTCGAGGTGGAGGCCGACGGTGGGTTCTTCGATTAAATAGAGATTGGAGATTTGAAATTGGCGATTGGTCATTTGCGCTTTCGCGCCCCTTCCTTTGATGAGTTCGGAGACGAGTTTGATGCGTTGGGCCTCGCCGCCGGAGAGGGTTGGGGAGGCTTGGCCGAGCTGGAGGTAGCCGAGGCCGGTGTCGGCCATGAGTTTCAGCGGGTGGGATATGCGGGGCTGGGATTCGAAGAAAGCGGATGCTTCGTCGATGGTCATGGTGAGGACTTGGCCGATGTTTTTCTCGCGGAAATTCACTTCGAGCGTGGCGGGGTTATAGCGCTGGCCGTTACACTCCTCGCAGTGAACCCAGGTGGAGGGGAGGAAATCCATCTCCAGCCTAATGCGGCCGTTGCCCTTGCAATCGGGACAACGTCCGCCCTCGGTGTTGAAAGAAAAGCGGGAGGCATCGAAGCCGCGCATCCGCGCCTCGGGCAGCTGGGCGAAGAGTGCGCGGATGTGGTCAAAGACTTTCACATACGTCGCTGGGCAGGAGCGGGAGGTCTTGCCGATGGGAGATTGATCAACTTCGTAAACGGCTTTGATGGATTTCTCGCCGGTGACTTTTTTGAAGGGTTTTTGTTTTGCCGATTTATTGAAAACAGCCGCCACGCATTGATGCATCAGCGTAGATTTTCCCGAGCCGGAAATTCCTGTTAGGACGGTGAGGCGGCCGAGCGGGATGGCGGCGTCGATCTGTTTGAGATTGTTCGCGTGGCAGCCGGTGATTTTCAGGAAAGGGTGGGTCTTGCCTACGCTGCGGCGGGAGCCTCGGGTGGGGTGGATGATGGGGTTTGTTAGCGCGCGATATGTCGGGGAAGTGCCGAGTGCCGAGTGATCAGTGATCAGTGAAGACTTGGTGCTTCGCATCTTCCCTCTTCCACTGATCACTTGGCACTGATCACTTGGCACTTGCGGCGGCTTTCCTTCGTAAACAATTTCACCGCCCAAACGCCCCGCCCCCGGCCCGAGGTCGATCAAATGATCCGCCGCCGCGATCGTGTCCTCGTCGTGCTCTACGATGATGAGGGAGTTACCTTGATCGCGGAGGGCGATGAGAGTTTTGAGGAGGGCGGCGTTGTCGCGGGGGTGGAGGCCGATGGTTGGCTCATCGAGGACGTAGAGCACGCCGCGCAGGTTGGAGCCGAGTTGGGCGGCGAGACGGATGCGCTGGGATTCACCGCCGGAGAGGGTGTTGCCGGAGCGGTTTAGGTGGAGGTAGCCGAGGCCGACTTCTTGGAGGAAACTGAGGCGTTGGGCGATCTCTGGGAGGATGTCGCGGGCGATGAGTTTTTCGCGCTGGTCGTTGAAGCTGAGGTTTTGGAAATGGATGAAGGCTTCGTTGATGGAGAGGGTGGAAATATTGGATATTGGATATTGGATATTTGATATTGGGGATAAGAGGCGCACGTTGGCGCCGACGGGGTTTAGGCGGGAGCCGTGGCAGGCGGGGCAGTCGATGAGTTCTTCGTTGTCCATGCGGTCGATGGCGCGGTCGGCGTCCATCTCGGCCTCGAGGACGGAATCGAAGCGGGAGGTATCAAGGTATTGGCGGCGTTTCGGGATTTTTCCGTGGCCGCGGCATGTGCCGCACCAGCCGTGCGGGGAGTTGAAAGAGAAGAGGCGGGGGTCGAGTTCCTCGAAAGAGCGGTTGCAGGAGGGGCAGCTGGAACTGGTGGAGAGGAGGATGAATTTTTTGTCGGCGGTGAAGAGTTTCACCAATCCCTTTCCGATATCGAGCGCTCTGGCGAGCGAAGTGCCGAGTGCCGAGTGATCAGTGATCGGTGAAGAAGCTCCGCGCTTCACTTTTCTTCCACTGATCACTGATGACTGATCACCCGGCACTTCTCCCACTACCACATCAATGTCATGTTCGACAAAGCGTTCGAGGCGCGTGAAGTCCTCGGCTTGCTTGAACTGTTTATCTACTAGGAGTGTGGTAAATCCGTGTTTGATCGCCCATTGTGCGATTTCGGTATGGTAGCCTTTTTTTCCTCGGATGAGGGGGGCGAGGATTTTGACGGGGCCTTTCTTCAGTTCGGCGCGGATCGTGTTTTCGATGGCGGCGATGGACTGCTTTTCGACCGGAACCTGGCACGCCGGGCAGTAGATCGTGCCGAGCTTGGCGTAGAGGAGGCGGATGAAATTCCACAACTCGGTAACGGTGGCTACCGTTGATTTCCCGCCGCCTTGAGAGACGCGTTGCTCGATGGCGACGGTAGGCGGGAGTCCTTGCAGGCTATCGATCTCCGGTTTCTCAAGCTGCTCCGCGAACTGGCGGGCGTAGGCCGACATCGAGTCGAGGAAACGGCGCTGACCCTCGGCGAAAAGTATATCGAAGGCGAGAGTGGATTTCCCGGAGCCGGAGAGGCCGGAGATGACGACGAGTTGGTCGCGCGGGATATCAACGGAGATGTTTTTCAGGTTGTGGTGGCGGGCGCCGACTAAAGAAATTGTGGATTGGATATTGGATATTGGAGATTGAGCTTGGGTTTTGCTGCCGCCTGAAAGGACGGCTCTCCCTAGGGCTTCGCGGATGTATTTGGCGGTGGGGGTTTTGGTTTTGGCGATTTGTTCGGGGGTGCCTTGGGCTACGAGTTGGCCGCCGTGCTGGCCGGCTTCGGGGCCGAGGTCGAGGATCCAGTCGGCGGATTTAATGACGTCGAGGTTGTGCTCGATGACGAGGAGGGAGTGGCCGGAATCGACGAGTTTACGGAAGACGCCGAGGAGGTTCTCGATGTCGGAGAAATGCAGGCCGGTGGTGGGCTCATCGAGGATGAGGAGCTTGCCAATTGAAGAAGGGACAGGATGTCCCTTCGACGGACTGGGACTGCAAGTCCCAGCCACTGCGAGGAGCTGGCAGAGTTTCAGGCGCTGGGATTCGCCGCCGGAGAGGGTGTTGAGGGCTTGGCCGAGCTTGAGGTAGCCAAGGCCGACCTCAACGAGCGGGGAGAGGATGTGGATGATCTGCTGGTGGCGCTTGGCGTGGGAGGGCGGCGCGCCATCGGTATTTCGGTAGAACTCGATGGCTTCGGTGACGGTGAATTCGAGGATGCCATGAATGGATTTGCCGCGGTAGAGGAATTCCAGGGTGGACGGTTTGTAGCGCCTACCCTCGCAATCCGGGCAGGTGACGTAGAGATCCGAAAGGAACTGCATCTCGACCTTTTCATAGCCGTTCCCGGCGCAGCGGTCGCAGCGGCCTTCGCCGGAGTTGAAGGAGAAAAAACCCGGCTTGAGGCCCGAGGATTTCGCGGAATCCGTCTCGCAGAAAAGCTGGCGGATGGGATCGAAGGCTCCAAGAAAAACGGCGGGCGTGGAGCGCGGGGTGCGGGCGACGGCGGTCTGGTCCACCAGCTCAACGCCGCTGAGATACTGGGTTCCTAGTATTTCCTTGATGGGTGCGGGGTCGCCGTCGGTTTCGAGGCCGAGCTTGCGGGCGATGTTGAGATAAAGGATCTCGTGGGCGAAGGTGGATTTCCCCGATCCGGAAACGCCGGTGAGGCAGACGAAAAGGCCAAGCGGGATCTCGGCGTCGAGCTTGCGGATGTTGTGGCGGGACGCGCCTTTTACGGTGAGCTTCGCTTTGCCGGGCTTGCGGCGGGTTTTCGGGACGGGGATGGATTTTTCGCCGTTGAGCCAAGGCAAAGTGCCGAGGGGAGATGGATTGTCGATTGATGATCCGACTTCGCTGAAGCTACGACGGACAGGTTGTTGATTGTTGATTTTGGATTTTGCGTCGCCGTGGAAGATGATGTTCCCGCCGTGCTGGCCGGCGCCGGGGCCGATGTCGATGAGGTTGTCGGCGGCTTGCATGACGGTCTGCTCGTGTTCTACTACGACCAACGTATTTCCCTTGTCGCGGAGTCCGTGCATGACGCCGACAAGGCGGTCGATGTCGCGGGGGTGGAGGCCGACGGTTGGCTCGTCGAGGACGAAGAGCGTTCCTGTTAGGGAAGCGCCGAGGCAGGTGGTGAGGTTGACGCGCTCAACTTCGCCGCCGGAAAGGGTGCGGGTCTGGCGGTCAAGGGTGAGGTAGCCCAGCCCCACTTGTTCGAGATAGTGGAGGCGGGAAACGATTTCTGTTAGGACTAGTTTTAGGGTGGAGTCGGAAGAGATTGATGATTGCCGATTGTTGATTTTTGATTGTTGATTCTGGAAGAAGGGGAGGAGATCGCTGATGGACTTGGCCCAGATTTCGGGGAGGTTTTTGCCTTCGATTTTGAAACAGAGGGCTTCGGGCTGGAGGCGCTTGCCGCGGCAGGCGTCGCAGGTGGTGTAGGAGCGGTAGCGGGAAAGGAAGACGCGGATGTGCATCTTGTAGGCTTTTGTTTCCAGCCAATCGAAGAAGCCTTTCACGCCGTACCAGCCGCCGGATTGCCAGAGTTCCTCCAAGGCTTCCGGGTCCGGTGAAGATGTGGGTGAGACGCCCACGCTCCTTGAATCTCCGTAGTAGATCCAGTCGCGGACATCCGTGTCGAGATCCTCCCATGGTTCGTTGATGTCGATGCTGCGCTCGCGGCAGTTGCGGATGAGGTCGCGCTGGCATTCCTCGCCGCGGTCGCCCTGAAAGGGTTTGATGGCTCCCTGTTTGATCGAGAGCGTGGGATCGGGGACGGATTTTTCGAGGTCGATGCCGATGACGCGTCCGAAGCCGCGGCATTTCGGGCAGGCACCGAGAGGGGAATTGAAGGAGAAGAGTGCGGGCGTCGGGGCGCGGAGGGTGAAGCCGGTTTTCGGGTTCGTCCATGTGGTGGTGAAGGCGCGGGGATTTCGCGGGTGGGAGACGGAGGCGTGGCCTTTTCCGAGTTGGAAGGCGGCTTCGAGGGCTTCGAGCAGGCGGGATTTGTTGGTGGGAGAAATTTTCAGGCGATCTTGGATGACCTGGATGACGCGGGGGATTTTGGTGGGAGGGGTGGCATCAGTGCGGATCGTTTCGCCGTTGATCAGGACGCGGAGGTAGCCTTGGGCGCTGAGGAAAGGGAAGAGTTCCGCGGGTTTTGCGTCGGCGGGGACGGGGATGGGAAAGGTGATGAGGACGTCCTCGCCTTTCAGGTTTTCAGAGGCCCAGGCGGCGGCGGATTCGGGAGAGTCCGGCTGGATGGTGTCGCCAGTTTTCGGATCGTATCCGATGGCGAGGCGGGCGAAGAGGAGTTTCAAGTAATCGTTAATCTCCGTGAGCGTGCCGACGGTGGAGCGGGTGGTGCGGACGTGGTTTTTCTGCTCGATGGCGATGGCCGGGGGGATGCCTTCGATGGAATCGACGAGCGGCTTGTCCATGCGGTCGAAAAACTGCCGGACGTAAGGGGAAAAAGTTTCCACGTAGCGGCGCTGACCCTCGGCGTAGAGCGTGTGGAAGGCGAGCGAGGATTTCCCGGAGCCGGAAGGGCCGGTGACGACTGTGAGTTTCCCGAGTGGGATATCGAGATCGAAGCCCTGGAGGTTATGTTGGCGGCAACCACGGAGGGCGATGACGGGGGGCTTGCTCTCTTTCTGCGTCTTTTTTGGCACGCGGCAGATTATGCCGGAAATGGCTCGCCGCCAGTGGAAGTATGTGATCGGGAAATTTTTTGGGAAAATCCGGGGATTGACAGGTGGAGTGTGAACGCGTAATAAATCGCCTCCCGTTGCAGGACAACGGCGGAGTAGCCAAGTGGTAAGGCAATGGTTTGCAAAACCGTCATCCGTGGGTTCGATTCCCACCTCCGCCTCCACTCCCGCTGGTCGTTCCGTCTCCGGCGGCTAGGCCAGTCTGCGCTTCGCGGTAGGGGTTTCATCCGGCAAGCGGATTCATCTGGCAAGCCGGAAACGGCGTTCTCACCTCCGCCTCCATTCTTCGCTAAAGCTACGAATGGCAGGCCATCCCAGGTGATTTCTGGGTGTCAGTTCGCGATTTCCTGGATCCAGATGTTTCTGAAGCGGACGGGGTTGCCGTGATCTTGGAAGGCGATGGGGCCTTTGTCGGGGTGTTTTACGTATTCCGTGGCGGCGTGGGGGCCGGCCCAGCCGGTTCCACCGGAGAGTTCCACATCGTCATGGATGAGGATGCCGTTATGGATGACGGTGAAACGCGCCTTGCGGGTGATTTTTCCGGCCTCGTCGAAGATTGGGTGGGTGAAGGTGATGTCATAGGTCTGCCATTCACCGGGGGGGCGGCTGGCGTTCACGAGCGGTTTCTTGCGGCCATAGAGAGCGCCGCATTGGCCGTCGGGGTAGGTGGTATTTTCGTAGCTATCGAGCACCTGGACTTCGTATTGGCCCATGATGAAAACGCCGCTGTTGCCGCGGCCCTGGCCGGAGCCCTCGGGTTTGGCCGGTGTGGCGAATTCGATATGGAGTCGGCACGAGCCGAATTCCTTCTTGGTGCGGATGTAACCTGCGCCGCGCACGGATTCCATCGCGGCGTCCACTAGTTTCCATTTCGTCGGCTCGCCGTTCATGGCGGTCCAATTTTCCAGGGTGGCCTCGCTGCCATCGAAAAGAACGGTCGCGCCTTCGGGTGCTTTTGTGGCTCCGGCGTCGTAGGGTTTGGGAGCGACGATTTCCGGTTGCGGCTGTTTCGCGGGATCCTCCTCATGGACCTTGATGCCGTCGATGAACATGTATTCGGCATTGTCGCGAGTCTCCTTGGTGATCACGGGTTCCTTGGCGGAGGCGGCAGCGCAAAGGAATAGCGCCAGGGCGGATATACGGGTAAGTTTCATCGTGGGGGAATTTAAACTGTGAATTCGGTTGGGGTCAAGGTTGCGGATCAGTTCGGCAGGATGGAAATGACGTGCTCCACTGGGCGGATGCTTACGGCGAGTTTTTCAACGAGCTTCGTGCGTTCCTCCTCGGTTTTCGCGAAGGTGCCTTCCATATCCGCCTGGCCTTCTTTGCCGTGGATCATGCCCTTGATTTGGGTGGTCTCGTAGGCCTGTTTCTCCAAGACCGCCGTTTGGATCTTATTGAAAGGGGCGACCAGCGGGTTGTCGTGAAATTCCGCTGCGAGATTGATGCCGGACTTGAGCTGGTCGGCGGTGAAATTTTTTTCAGTGGCGCCCCACGAGACCTTGTAGGAGGCGGATTTCGGTTTGGTGAGCTTCAGGATCAAACGGTTTAGTTCCTGGTCAAAAGGGACAAGGGCCAAGCCGGCGCGGAGGGAGGCGTCATTGTCCGACGCGCCGGGGCCCGGAGCGAAGGGCAGGCGCTTGCTTAGGATGGTGATCTTGCCGTCCGCGGCGGAAACGATTTCATGGCCGCCGGTAGCTGAGGCGGTGCCGTCGGAGTCGGTGAGGATAATCGTGCCGAGGTTGCCATCGATTCCCAGTGCCTTGAGGAAAGCGTAGGCCATGATCGCGTGGCCGGCCCATCCCGGATGGATGCCGTCCTTGCCGCTGACCAAGAAGGTTTCGCCGAAGGTTTTTTTCGCGTTGAAATCAGTTACAAGCATCGGGCGGTAGACATCCGCAAAGCCGACATTTTCCGCGACGGCGACCTTGAGTGCGATGTTGCGAAATTTCGAGAGCGAGAGATTGAGATCCTTTTTCGTGCCTGCGGCGGTTTTCACCCAATGCGGCACCGAATCGATGATGCCCGAGGAGCCGATCACGTAGCGGGCGCCGGCCTGCTTGAATTTGCGGGCGATTTCGGTCTGGTTTTTGCGGTATTCTGCGGCGATGGCTTCATCGAAGGGGACGTAGTGGAAATCGTTCATGCCGTAGCAGGAGGTGGCGACGGTGGGTTGAAGCGGAGGACGTCGTTTTCCATCCGCGCGAGGAAACCGCCCGCCTGCTCGCCGCTCCAACCATATTGGCGGCAGGTCACGCCCAGCTCCGGGAGGCAGGCGGTGAGGTAGGTCTCGATGAGCACCGAATACATTTTCTGCTCGGTGATCGAATCGCCGCAGATGGCGAGGCGGTCGCCCTTTTTAAGGGACACCGAGGGGCTGGGCGCAGGCGTGAGCTGGTAATCCGAGAGCTCCGGAGGGAGCACGGAGGATTCCTGTGCGAAAGTCGTGGTCGCGAGGGCGAGGAGGAGGAACAGAGTCCGGCGGGTCATGGGAGGAAAACAGCGGATTTCGCCGGTTCTTTCAAGCATTGTGCCGTATCAGCCTTTTCTTATTTCCCTCCAAACAAACCCTTGAGGCCGCCGAGGAGTCCGCCGAGGCTAGCGAGACCACCGAGATCGGGAGAGTTACCGGCCATGAAATCATCGAGGGCGGAGTGGAATGGCTCTGGCAGCTTGGATTTCGCGAAGTCGGCGGCGGTAGCTATGGCTTTGTTGGCCATTTCCTCGCTCAGTCCGATGGCCATGAGGCGCGATGTGAGTTCATTGATCAAAATCGGTAAGGAAAAAGATACCGGGGACAGGACTCGAACCTGCACAAGCTAGCTCACTTGATCCTAAGTCAAGCGCGTCTACCAATTCCGCCACCCCGGCGTCGGGAGGAAAGTGAAGTTTTTTTTGGCAGGGAGCAAGATAGGAATTTCAGAGAGACAATTCGGCAGATTGAGGGCATTCTATGGGTGAAGACATGGGAAGCCTCTCGGATGTATGGAAGCGATGGCTGGCCGAAAACGGCCCGCGGCTATTGCTATTTGCGCGTGGCTGGGGGAAGACGCGTGAAGATGCGGAGGACTTGGTGCAGGAGTCGGTGCTGAAAATGTGGCATTACCAGCAGCAGGAAAACCGAGGTGGTGGGCCACCGGATCTGCCGCTGGTTTTTTCCACGATCCGCTTTGCCGGGCTAATGCTGCACCGTTCGGAAAAGCGGCGGAAAAAACGTGAGGAATCGATTATCTATCTGAACGACTTTGTGGATGTCTGGCTGGATCCGATGATGGAAGAGGACGAAGAGGGGCTGTTATTGCGCGATGCGGTGCGCGGGCTAAGCGATAAGCTGCGCGAGGTGGTGGTGATGAAAATATGGGGCGATCTGACTTTTGCCCAGATTTCGGAAGCGCTGGCGATCTCGCCGAACACGGCGGCGTCGCGCTACCGGTATGCGCTGGAGCAACTGGCGGTGGATGTGAAAAAAATTAAGGAGGAACGTAGTGCGCAAGTCTGAGCCATTTTCTGAAATCGAGGAGGCACTGAAGCGGCTAATGCCGGTCGGGCTGAGCGAGGGTCTGCGCAGGGAAGTCGAATCACAACTCGACGAACTCTGCGGCGATGCAAAACTGGTGAATCCGGTCGTGGCCAAGTTTCCCAAATGGATGGCGGCTAGTGGTATCGCGGCGGCGCTACTGCTGGGATTAGTGATTTTTCATGGCGGAGACGACGCTCTAAAGGCTCCGGTAGCCGCAGCGAAGGAGTCAGATTTTTTGCTGCTCAACGGGGAGGATCGAGTGGAAGGGATGAGCGATGAGGGTTTGTTCGTGGATTCCGGGGGCTCAGCGATGCGGAGGCTGAAGGTGCAAGTGGTGGAGGAAAGCAAAGTCCGAGATAACGAATCCGGTATCGTAGTCACACTGTGCGAGCCGCGCGAGGAGATGTATTTAGTTCCAGTCAGCACATTCTGAAATGCGATCCGTCCTACATCTATCTGCATGCTTTTTTCTGGCTGTCCCGTTTCTTTCGGGGCAGGAGGTGACTGTGCGGAAGCCCGCAACGATTGAAGAAAAAAAACCCCCTACTACTGCGAATGGTAGTGAGGTGGCATGGCTCGGGCTGGATGTTTCCAAGCCGGACGAGACCACCACCACGCAGCTCCCTTCGTTGCCGCCGGGGATCGGATTTGTAGTCAGTGAGTTGGAGGAGGGTGGTCCTGCCGAGAAAGCGGGGGTTCAGAAGCTCGACTTATTTTGGAAAATGAGCGAGCAGATGCTCGTCAACGAGGGGCAACTCGCGACCTTGCTGCGCCTGTCTAAACCCGGAGAGGAAGTGATGATTTCCGTTTTCCGTGAAGGCAAATCACTCGATATCAAGGTCACTCTAGGTGCGGCGAAGGGTGACGATGGCACGGCGCTGCGACGCATGTTTACAGAGTCTGTTATGCGCAGTGAGGACGGCGCGACGAAGATTGTGAATCTCGGGAATAAAAGTGCGCGCTGCTCGAACGAAAAGGGAAGCGCCGAAGTGATGAGAGTGGGTGAGGGAGATTCAGTGAAGATATTTGATCTGGAAGGTAAGTTGATCTACGAGGGCGTGATGCGAGGTAAACCAGAGCACTCCGAGGTGCCAGATGGCTGGCAGAAGCAAATTTGCGCGATGCGGCGTGGTCTTGATCATGCACTGAGCTCAAAGGCGGTTCCAAACCTCCGCCTGCCAAGACCAAGAATTGTGCCTCCGCCGACGAAGTAGGGGGGCTACTTGAACATTGGATCCTCGGGATTTCCGCGGGACATGAGGTAGGCCATGAGATCGCGGAGCTCTGCGGGGGAGAGGGAGTTGATGAGACCTGGCGGCATCTGCGAGATGGGGGAAACCTTGATGGATTTCACGTCGGAGTGGTTGATGACGACGGGCCCCGCTTTCGGATCGGCGGTGTGGACGGTGACGATGTCGCCTTCGGTGATGACGAGTCCGGCGTGGGTCTTGCCGTCGTTGAGGGTGACGGTAGAGGAGCCGTATTGGTCGGAGATCACCTTGCTTGGCTCGATGATGGCCTCGAGCAGATTGCGGGTGCTGAATTTGTTCCGCACGGTGGTGAGATCCGGGCCGATGGAGCCGCCCAAGCCATCGAAGTGGTGGCAGGAAGCGCAGGCGGTGGCGTGCAGAAGGTTGCGGCCGGAGTTGAAATCGCGGCCTTGCATTGCGCCGTTTTCCTCGATCGAGGCGAGGGCACTGGCAACAGTCCATACTTGGCCCGGGCCCTTCGGTGGGGTGATGGCGAAGTCCGGCTTGGCGGCGATCTTTTCACCGGTGAGATCGGCGAGGGCGGCACGCTCCGCTTCGGAAGCGTTCTCCAGTGCCTTGCTTCTGATGTTGGTGAGGAAGCCCCCGTAGCTGTTGCCGCCGGAGAACTTGCCAGCGTTGTTGAGGAAGGAAACGTATTCGCGGCGCTCCTTGGTAGTCCAGCCGTAGCGGACGTTACGGAGGATGAAGGCGTAGCCGATTTCCTGTGCCGGGGTCGGGTTGTCGAGGAGCTTGCGGATGCTCCCGCCGTAGCCGCCGTTGCGTGCGATCAGTTCGAACCAATCGGGGACGACGGGTTTCGAAGGATTGCGGATCAGCTCCATCGTGCGGGAAACGACGTCGGGTGCATCGAGATAGACAAGGATCTGCGCGAGCTCGGTGTTGAGGTGCAGGGTTTTCGCGGGGAAAAGCAAATTCAGCTCGGTGATAATCGCCGCTTTTTCCGCTGCATCCGGCGCGCCGAGACGCATGAAAGTGAGGCCGTAGGCGCGGAGAAGCCCGAGCATCTGGTTTTCCTCTAAACTTTTCGGGGAAAGCTCCAACAGGGAGGCGATGAGCGGTGCTTTGTATTGCTTGTCATTGCTGCGTGCGAGGGCGACGGCTCCGGTGATGCGGGCCTGCGTGTTTTTCTCCGAGAAAACTTTCGACGCCCATTCAGCAGCCGGCTGTGCCTCGATGGCGACGCGGGCGGCGTTGCGGATGAAGCGGTCGGCGCTGCCCAAGTGCGGCCATGCGGTGGCGACGGCCTTTGGATTTTGCTTACCGTGGAAGGCTTCCAAAGAGTGGCGCAGGGCGCGGGCTTTCGCGGCCTCGGGCGGGCCGTCTCCGGTGGGCGCGGCGGTGGATTCGCTGCCAGTGTAAACGACGCGGTAGAGCGCGGACTGGGTGCCGCGGCCGCCGGTGGTGAAGTAGAGGGCACCATCATTGCCGACGATTGCGTCGCTCACCGGAAGGGGGGCGCCGGAGACAAATTCTTCGGTCTTCGCCGTGTAGCTCGCTCCTTGCGGTGTGAGGTGGATGGCGTAGATCGTGCCGAATGTCCAATCGAGCGCGAAGATCGCGTCCTGATATTTCGTGGGAAACTTTGCACCAGTGCCCATGACGGTGCCGGTCGGTGAGCCGGGCCCGATATCGACGAGAGGCGGGAGGCTGTCCTCATAATAGGTGGGCCACACACCGCTGCCGCTGCGCCATCCGAAGTCAGCTCCGCTGGTGGCATGGCAGACGCGGGTCGGGCGATACCACGGCATGCCCATGTCCCATTCCATGTCCGAATCGTAGGTGAAAATGTCGCCGAAGCGGTTGAGCGCGATGTCATATTGGTTCCGGTAACCCATGCTTTGGACGAAATAGTTTTTCCCGTCCGGGGTGGCCTTGCAGATCCATCCGCCGGGGGCGAGAACGCCCTTGGCGTGGCCATTCGCATCCCAATCGCGCGGCAGGAGGTGATCCTCGCTCCATGTCGTGCTGGATCCTCTGACGAGCTCTTGGGGTAGTGCGGTGTGGTTGCCGCCGACCACTAGGAGATTCTCCCCGTCCTTGTCGGGGATGATCGCGTGGTTGCCGTGCTCGCCGCCGCCTTTGGCACCGCCAAGATCTTGCTTGGAATCCGGCATGCCATCGTTATTCGTGTCGGTGGCGGTGAAAAGGCCCGCTCCGGTGACGTGGGCGTAGAGTTTGCCGTGAGCCCAGGTCATGCCTTGGGCACCGGAAATATCGACAGGGATTTTTTCCACATCCACATGGATCTCATCCTTGGTGTCTTTCACGGAAATCCGGAACAGGCCTTTGTCTCCCTGATCGGAGGCGATGAAGCGGCCATCGGCATCCTTCGTGAGCGCGACCCATGAACCCTGCTCCGCTGCCGGAACCGTGTAGAGAAGCTCGGCGCGGAAACCTGGAGCTATTTTCAGTTGATTGGTAGTGAGAGCCGATCCACCGCCTGCCTTGCTGCCGGGGATGCCCCATGGTTGCGCTCCGAGAGCTGCGATTTTTTCAGGCTGCTGCCATGCGCTATCGTCGAAGGCGACAGCTTGCCAGCCGGCGGCTTCGGTCTCGGAGAGTTTCCAACCGTCGTTTCCGGTCATGACGATTTCGCGTGCGCCGCCCTTTGAGGTGAGGACCAGCTTCGCGATCACACCGGCCGCTCCGCCCTGGTTCTCGGCCTTGATGGCGATCACGTTCTTTCCGGTTTTCGCGAGATTCGCGAGGACATTGACATCAACCGGAGTGCCCCATTCCTTGCTTTGGGCAACTTCTTTGCCGTTGATCCACAGCGTGAGCGCATTATCGCAGGTGGCGACGATGCGAGCTGATTCGAGATTTGCGGGCGTGTTGAAAGTGGTTCTGACAAATTGGGTTTTGATCTGATCTTTGCCCCAAACCCAGGTGGGAACCGGCAACTCAATGAGGACATCACCGCTGCCTGTGGACTGCGCCTGGCGGCTGATGATGATTTTTTTGGGCGAAGCCTCCGCCGCGCCGAGGTTTAGCACGGCAAGGGAGGATATGATAATGGCTGGGATGAGCTGCATATATATTTGGCTAGGGCTGTTAGTGAGTGGGCTACGTACACTAACGAAAGCATCTTACAGATTTCCCTAAAAACGGAGCAATGAATGGCTATGCCTTCACTTCTGCGAGCTTGAGAACGCGTGCGAAGTGCTTTTTTTCCACCGGCGTGATGGAGAGGCGGGTGCCTTTTTGGCAGACGAGCATTTCGGAAAGGATGGCGTCGGACTTCAGTGCTTCAAGCGGGAGGAGTTCCTTGAAAGTCGCGACGTGCTCGAAATCGACGAGATACCAACGCGGTTTTTCCTCGGTGGCGGCGGGGTCAAAGTATTCGGATTTTTTGTCGAACTGGGTGGGGTCGGGGTAGGGCGCGGAGGCGACTTTGGCGATGCCTGCGATGCCGGGCGGCTTCGCGTTTGAGTGGTAGAAGAGGGCAAGATCGCCGACTTTCATATCGCGCCACATGAAGTTGCGCGCTTGGTAGTTGCGGACGCCGGACCAAGGCTCTTGCTCGACCTTTTCGAGATCGTGGATGGAGAAGCAGTCGGGTTCGGATTTGATGAGCCAGTTCATGGTAAATGCTGAAAAACTAAAACGCTGAAAAGTTGAAATGGGGATGAGATTTCAGCATCTCAGATTTTCAGCATTTCAGCTTTTACCGTCCGCAGGACAGGCAGGTGTTCGGGGCCGAGTTCGAGGCCGGTGGTGGCGCGGAGGTCGGTTTCGATGGCTTGGAGGACATCGAGCTCCGGGCGGAAGTCGGCGGCGTGATACGAGGAGCGGACGAGCGGGCCTGAGGCGACGTGGCGGAAGCCTTTTTCGAGGGCGATCTGCTTGTATTCTGCGAAAAGATCCGGGTGGATGTATTCGACTACCGGGAGATGCTTCGGCGTGGGGCGGAGATATTGGCCGAGGGTGAGGACGGTGACGTCATGTTCTAACAGATCATCCATGGCGGTGAGGATTTCCTCGCGGCGCTCGCCAAGGCCGAGCATGATGCCGGATTTCGTAGCGACGTGGCCGCTGACCATCTGCTTGGCTTTTTTCAGGACGATCAAGGAGCGCTGGTATTTCGCGCGGGAGCGGACGAGCGGGGTGAGGCGCTCCACGGTCTCTAGGTTGTGGTTGAAGATGTGCGGGCGGGCGTCCATGACCATTTGCAGTGCCCAGTCGCGGTCGTTGAAATCGGGGACGAGGACTTCGATGATGATCTCTGGATTCACCTCACGGACGGCGCGTATGGTTTCCCGGAAATGCTCGGCTCCACCATCGCGGAGATCGTCACGAGCCACGGCGGTGATGACGATGTGGCGCAGGTTCATGCGGCGGGTGGCCTCGGCGACGCGGGCGGGCTCGTCGGACTCCAGGGCGTCGGGCTTCGCGGTTTTCACGGCGCAGAAACCGCAGGCGCGGGTGCACTTGTCGCCGGCGATCATGAAAGTGGCCGTGCCCTGTCCCCAGCATTCCCAGCGGTTCGGGCACTGGGCCTCCTCGCAGACGGTGACAAGCTTGAGATCGGTGATCAGCGACTTCGTGGACCAGAAGGCCGGATTGTTCGGTAGGCGCACCTTGATCCAATCCGGTTTTTTCTCCCGGTGGAGGGTGGGATCCATGTTCATTTTCGGGCCGCAGGAAGACATCAGAGGAAACCTTAAATTTTAAAATTCAAACTTCAAGGAAGACTTGGTTTGCGAGGTGACTGGGAAGCCGAGGGATAAATCGGCGGCGATTGGTGGTTGATGAAATCCGCTGGATCGCGAGAATCGCGCCTGTGAACGACGCGGCATTGGGTTTATTTGATTCGGGGGTGGGGGGATTAACCGTGGTGCGGGCGGTGCAGGATCTGTTGCCGGGCGAGGATGTGATTTACCTCGGCGATACAGCGCGGCTGCCGTATGGATCGAAAAGCCCGGAGACGATCCGCCAGTTCGCTGCGGAGGATGTGGATTTTCTGTTAGGAAAAGGTGTGAAGGCGATCGTGGTGGCGTGCAATACGGCGACGGCACATGCGCTTCCGGAGTTTTGGAAAAACTGCCCGGTGCCAATCATGGGCGTGATCGCGCCGGGGGTGGAGGCTGCCTTGGCGAACCCGGATGCGGATCGAATCGGTATCATCGCTACGCGCGGGACGATCGGTTCCCACGCCTACCAGCATGAGCTAGCGACGCGGAAACGCGGACTGATGATTCACGGCATCGCCACACCATTGCTGGTGCCGCTGATCGAGGAGAATTGGATTTCCGAAGAGGTGACGAAGGAGATCCTGCGGAAATATCTGGAGCCACTGATGGCAAAGGGCATCGATACCCTGATGCTGGCCTGCACGCATTACCCGCTGCTGATCCCGCTGCTCACCGAGATTTTGCCGCCGGATGTGCGCTTGGTAGATTCCGCAACAACCTGCGCGGAGCATCTGAAGAAAATGTTGGAAGAGAAAGATTTGCTCAGCGGAAAATCGGGCGAGGGAAAGCTGGAGATCTATCTAACGGATTTGTCCGAGCAGTTCGAGGAACTTGCGAAGCGCTTCCTGCGCCGACCGACGGGGAAGGTGCGGCGGGCGGTGCTGACGGCGGGGTGAAATGTTTGGAGAGTAGGCTACTGAAGTCTACGCTTCTTGAATTTCTAGCCACGGTCGGAAATCCTCTGGTGGCGCGGCGGTGAAGTGGAGTTTTTTTCCGGAGACGGGGTGGTTGAAGGTAAGCTGCCAGGCGTGGAGCATGAGACGCGGGGTGGGGAGCTCGTGTTTTTTTCCGTAGATCGGATCGCCGAGGATGGGGGTGCCGAGGTGGTGCATGTGGACGCGGATTTGGTGGGTCCGGCCGGTGTGGAGGTGGCAGAGCACGAGGGCGGTTTTCGTCGCGAGATCGGTGGCGAGCGTTTCGTAATCGGTGATCGCGGTCTTGCCGCCGGGTGGATTGATGACGGCCATTTTCTGGCGATTCACGGGGTGGCGGCCGATGTGGGTGAAGATCGTGTCTTTTTCCTTCGCCGGGATGCCGTGGGTGACGGCGAGGTAGAGCTTTTCCATGGTGGAGCGCTCGGAAAACTGGGTGGAGAGGGA
>CAMBTP010000039.1 GCA_945870855.1 Prosthecobacter debontii | reverse complement strand
CCGCTTCTCTTCCTGCCTGGCGTGACCGCCATGGCTGATGAAACGTACAAATCAGAAATCGAGCCGCTGCTCGTGGAGTATTGCTTCGACTGTCATGGCGATGGCTCCAAAAAGGGCGATTTCCAGATGGATGGTTTCGAGGATCTCTCCGCCTACCTCGGTGACCGTGAGCATTGGATGCCGGTTTGGAGAAATCTCCGCTCACAGATCATGCCGCCCTCGGATGAGTCACAGCCAAGTGCGGAGGAAAAACGGAAGCTGTTGGCGTGGATTGAGTCCAAGGTTTTCAAGCTCGATCCCAAAAATCCGGATCCCGGGCGCGTGACTATCCGCCGCCTGAACCGCAATGAATACGGCAACGCTGTCTTCGACCTGCTCGGCATCGAATACGACACCGCCGAGGTCTTCCCGCCGGACGATACCGGATACGGCTTCGACAACATCGGCGACGTGCTCTCCATCTCCCCGCTGCTGATGGAGAAATATCTCACGTCCGCCGAAGAGGTGGTGAACCTCGCCCTTCCTGACGATGCCTCCGCGCAGGTTCCGCGGGTTGAGTTTCCCGCCGGTGATTTTAAAAATACCGCCGTCCCATCGACGTGGATCCCCTTTTCCAATAGGGCGGAATTCACTCTGAAAGTGCCGGTAAAATGGGACGGGAAATACCAACTCACTCTCCTATACGCGATCCAAGGCGCGACCGAAGCCACTACCGCCGAGGCCTTTCTGGAAATTTCCACCGACGGGAAAAAGCTCGCGGAAGCAGCGCTCGGATGGGATCAGAGGCGCAGCATCGACCTCGGTGCTGCCGTGAAAATGGAGAAGGGAGAGCGCACCATCCAGGTCACCCTCAAGCCGCAAAAACCACCCGCCGGCGGCGAGGAGGATATCTACCTCTGCCTCCAGCGGCTCATTGTCCAGGGGCCGCTTGATGGCTCGCAGAGGGAGTTCTCAAAAGGCCATCGCATGATCTTTGTCGATGGCCCAGCTCCGGAAGAGCCCAAGGCCGCGAATGCCTACGCGCGGAAAATCATGCGCTCGTTTGTTTCTCGCGCGTTCCGGCGGCCTGTTGTCGAGAGCGACATCACTCGCCTCGTCGCCATCGTGAACGAGATAGATGCACTGCCCGGTAAGTCTTTCCAAGACGGCATTAAGCAAGCCATCGCCGCCTGCCTTGCTTCGCCGCGTTTCCTGTTCCGCGCCGAGATCCAGCCTGAGCCGAACAACCCGGATAAAATCGTCCCGCTCGACGAATACGCGCTCGCTTCTCGTCTGTCCTTTTTCCTGTGGGCATCCGTCCCCGATGACGAACTACTATCTTTGGCGTACAACAAGAAACTCCGCGCGAACCTCCGCCAACAAGTAGAGCGCATGCTCGCTGATTCGCGCTCACGGAGGCTCACGGAAAATTTCGTCGGCCAATGGTTGCAGGCGCGAGACGTCGCCACCACGCCGATTTCCGCTCCTACTATTTTCGGTGTCGCGGGTAATCGCGAGGCGGCGGAGCTTTTCGATCCCCGCCTCCGCGATGACATGCGTGCGGAAACTTACGCGCTCTTCGATTTCATCCTGCGCGAAGGCCGCCCTGCCGAGGAACTCATCTCTGCCCGCTATTCGTTTCTCAACGAACGCCTCGCCGCTTTCTATGGCGTGCAGGGCGTGAGTGGAGAGGACTTGCGACCGGTCGATCTCACCGAGTACCCGGAACGCGGCGGACTTTTGACTCAAGGCACATTTCTCATCG
The DNA here is from genome assembly GCA_945870855.1 of Prosthecobacter debontii. Lineage (GTDB taxonomy): Bacteria > Verrucomicrobiota > Verrucomicrobiia > Verrucomicrobiales > Akkermansiaceae > Luteolibacter. The sequence continues at coordinate 23,603 of CAMBTP010000039.1, read as the reverse complement.
TGAGTTCCAATCCCACGCGCACCTCGCCGGTGAAACGCGGCCTCTATGTATTGGAAAACCTGCTGGGAACGCCGCCACCGCCTGCGCCACCCAACGTGCCGGAGCTCACGGAGGCGGCCAAGGAAGGGGCGAACCCGACCATGCGCGAGATGATGGAAATCCACCGCAAGAACCCTGATTGCCGCGGCTGCCATGCGCGCATGGATCCCATCGGGCTCGGTTTGGAAAATTTCGACGCGCTCGGTCGTTTCCGCAAAACCGAGGCTGGCAAACCCATCGAACCCGCGGGCGAATTAGTCACCGGTGAGAAATTCACCGGTGTAGCCGCCCTCAAAACTATCCTTGCCGATAAGCGTCGCCCGGATTTCTACCGCACTCTTTCCGAGAAACTCCTCACCTACGCGATCGGGCGTGGCGTAGAGTATTACGACTCCACCACCATCGAGCAGCTCTCCTCCCACCTGGAAAAAAACGACGGCAAGCTCACCGAGCTGATCCATGCGATCACCACCTCCGCCCCCTTCCAGTTGCGGCGCGGGGATGAGTGAGGAATTTTGAATATTTCTATGCCGTTTGCGCAATAGTAGAAAGGGTGCGACTCATTCCCCATGTCGAAACGCATCGAAAAAGCGGATTTACCGCAGAAAGTTTGCGCCGCTTGCTTGCGGCCTTTTGCGTGGCGGAAGAAATGGGAGAAGGTCTGGGACGAGGTCAGGTATTGCTCCGATCGTTGCCGGAGGGCGCGGAAATGATCGCCATGCCGCCGGTCACCTCCCTTCTTCGAAAGCGTATCTAGTTCGATTCAGTCAAAGATCCCTTCTCTTGCATCTCAAATCCTTGAAATTTCTTTCTTCATTGAAATTTAAAGCTTAAAGTTTGAAGTTTATTTCCACATGGACGCACTCATCACCCACCTCGAGCACGGCGAGGAACTCAGCCCGCGCGAGATCGAAGTCGCCGCCGAACTGCTGCTCGATCCATCCATCGCCGATGAAAAGAAAGGCCGCCTGCTGCTCGCGCTCTCGGGTAAAGGGGAGACGCCCGCCGAGATCGCTGGTTTCGTGGAGGTGTTTCTTGAGCACGCCGTGGATCCGATGATCGGTGCGATGGAGCTCGGCGGCCCCACGCTCGATGTTTGCGGCACAGGTGGCGACAAGCTCGATCTTTTCAACGTCTCCACGACGGCCATGTTCATCGCCGCGGCGGCTGGCGCGGTGGTTGTGAAGCACGGCAACCGCGGCATCACCTCGAAAAGCGGAGGCGCGGATGTGCTTGAGGCACTCGGTATCCGCATCGATCTACCGCCGGAGGGCTTCCGTCATTGTATTGAAAAAGCCGGTGTCGGTTTCCTTTACGCGCCGAATTACCACCCCGCTTTCAAGGCGGTGGTGGGCGTGCGGAAACAACTCGCCGCCGCCGGGCATCGCAGTATCTTTAACCTGATCGGTCCCCTGCTAAATCCCGCTCGCCCCGAGTGCCAGCTCGTCGGCGTTTCCGACCGCTCGCTCTGCCCCGCCTTCGCGGAAATTTTACAGCGCCTCGGCAGGGAAAGCGCTTGGGTGGTCAGCGGCATGGCTCCGGGTCACCGCGCGGTTGACGAGGTCTCGCTAATGGGCGCGACCCTCATCTGCAAGTCCGGAGCATCCCAGGATCTCGAGGACGAGGAGATCAACCCCGAGGATTTCGGTTTCAAGAAAGCCCGCCTCGAAGACCTCCAAGGCGGCGACGCGAAAACCAACGCCGCCATCCTCGAAGCCATCCTTTCTGGCCAGGACACCGGCCCCAAGCGCGACATCGTCCTCCTCAACGCCGCCGCCGCCCTCGCCTGCGCTGGCCTTGCCGACCACATGGGCGACGCCATCGAGATCGCCCGCGAAACGATCATATCCGGCGCCGCCATCGAGCGCCTGCGCCTACTGCGGAAAGCCAGCGCCTCTTGAAGTTCAAATGGGAAGATCGAGACCGCCCCACTCGATCGTGCCTACGGGTAAGCCCAGCGGATCAATACCCTCAACAAATAAAGAAGGGGCGCATTATATATCAGCTAAAATGCCCCAATCAGCACTGCGGTCAGGTAACGAATCCGGAAAGGTTTGATGAGCGGTCCGATTTCCCCTTTCCGTGCATGGGATTTTTTTAAACTATCGCCTTGACGCTTTGTGTAATGCCCTCTTCATTCCGCTCGCCCGTGAAATTTCGCGTGTGCCCAGCTAATGGGTGAATTGTCTCCAGACGTCCCGTTCCTAAGCCTCCTCGTCCCTCATGTCTTCCAAACCGACCCCCAAGCAGCCCGCCGCATCAAAGCCGAAGGCCGCTCCCGCCAAGCCTGCCGCTAAACCTGCTGCACCAAAGCCGAAGGCCGCTCCCGCTAAACCTGCCGCTAAACCTGCCGCACCAAAGCCGAAGGCCGCTCCCGCTAAACCTGCTGCCAAGCCTGCTGCCAAGCCTGCTGCTAAGCCTGCTGCTAAGCCTGCTGCCAAGCCTGCTGCCAAGCCTGCCGCTAAGCCCGCTGCACCAAAGCCGAAGGCCGCACCCGCTAAACCTGCTGCTAAACCCACTCCCGCTAAGTCCAAAGCGAAGAAACTTCCTGAATCGAAAGCCCCAACCAAGGCGTCGGAAAAGACAGCCAAGGCACCTGCGAAAGACAGCAAGAAACCTGCGGTGAAATCTTCGATAGTTGCAGCGAAGCCTCTAGCTGAAACTGCAGCACCCGCCAAAGGCAAGAAAGGCGAAAAGCGCCGCATCGACACTCCGGAGATCCAGGAAAAGATCCGCGAGCTCATCAAGCTGGCCAAGGAGCAGGAATACCTCACCTACGACGACATCAATGAAATACTGCCCAACGACCTCGTCGATCCCGATGACGTTGAGGCCATCATGGAGCGCCTCCGCAACATGGAGTTCGACATCATCGACGCCTCAGAGGTCGATCGTTTTAAGGATAAGAAAAAGGATGAAGGGGATAACGAGGAAGAAGAGGTCAAGGCCGACCCAAAGCTAGATATCCTCGACGACCCTGTCCGCATGTATCTCAAGCAGATGGGCCAAGTGCCGCTTCTCACCCGCGAGCAGGAAGTGGAAATTTCCAAACGCATTGAGGACGCGGAGATCGAGGTTTCCAAGAACCTGCACCAGTTCGGCTTCATCACGGATCTCTATTTAGATCTCGCTGACAAGCTCAACAAGGGCAAGGAGCGCTTTGACCGCGTGATTCTCGACAAGAAGATCGAGTCCCGCGAGCGCTACATCAAAGGGCTTCCGAAACTGTGCGACCAACTCAAGCAGCTCCACGAGGAGAACGACAACATTTTCCGCCAGCTCTCCGCCAAGGCTCCCCGCGGCAAGAAGAAGCTTGAGGAGACCCTCGCGAAAAACATCAGCACGATGCACCGCATCTACGTCCGCTTCTACTACAAGCAGAAGATCGTTGAGGATTTCTGCGAGCAGGTGGAGGACTATGTGGACAAGTTCCGCAAATACGCCCGTCGCCTCCAGACACACCCGGAGGACAAGGAGTTTGTCACCAAGATGCGCGAGATCCAACAGCGCACATGGCTTAACGACAGCACCTTCGAGCCGACTTACATGGAGCTGCGCAAATGGATGAAGTTGGCACTCAAGGCGAAGACCGAAATGGTCGAAGCCAACCTGCGACTCGTCATTTCTATCGCGAAAAAATATACCAACCGCGGCCTCTCTTTCCTCGACCTCATCCAAGAGGGCAACATGGGACTGATGAAGGCGGTTGAGAAATTCGAATACCGCCGCGGCTACAAGTTTTCCACCTACGCCACATGGTGGATCCGTCAGGCGATCACCCGCTCCATAGCCGACCAAGCCCGCACGATCCGCATTCCGGTTCACATGATCGAGACGATCAACAAGCTGATGCGCGTGCAGAAACAGCTCGTCCAGGAATACGGCCGCGAACCTTCCCCTGAAGAAATCGCCGAGGAAATTCACCTTCCCGTCGAGCGTGTCCGCGCCGTGCTCAAAATGGCGCAGCAGCCCATTTCCCTACAGGCGCCCGTCGGTGATTCGGATGACACCTCCTTCGGCGACTTCATCGAAGACAAGGCCGCCGACAACCCGATGGAGGAAGCAGGTTTCTCGATGCTCAAGGACAAGATTAAGGACGTGCTCGACACTCTAACAGAACGCGAGCGGGAAGTTCTCGAACAACGGTTCGGTCTCAAGGACGGCTACAGCCGCACCCTTGAGGAAGTGGGTCGCCAGTTCCAAGTCACCCGCGAGCGCATCCGTCAGATTGAGGCAAAGGCACTACGCAAGATGCGCCACCCCACCCGGATCCGGAAGTTGGAAGGCTTCATTGAATTGCCGGGCGCGTGAGCCGCAACAAGCTCTGAATCGTATGGGGGCGGGAGATTTCACGGAGATTTTTCATTTCCGTGAGGTTAGCCTTACCCGCTACTCCACTACGATTTTATATTATTTGTAGGCTCTAGATTCGGTAAGCCCCCGCATTTTTTAGGGCGGTGGAGCGGATGGGGGGCGGGTTGCAGAGTCTGTCCACCATAGCATCCCATGCTTCTTGGCCGTTCAGGATTTGGACTTCGATGCGCAGGAAATAGATGGGCACGTTGATCTCGGTGGGGCGGGGGAAACGGACGGCATCCTTTTCGGTGGTGACGATAATCTCCATGTCGCGCTCGACGCAGCGTTGTATAAAATCATCTACATCGCGGCGGTTGAAGCGGTGGTGGTCGGAGAAGTGCCGCTTGATCTCGACCTTTGCACCAAGGGCAGTGAGGGAGCGCTCGAAACTCTCTGGGACTGCAATGGCGCTGATGGCTCCGACCCATTTCCCCTCTAGGAAAGCCAGCGGCTCGCGCTCGCGGGTGTAGAGGTTCTCAAGATGGACGGGGCTGTGGGCGCACTCGATGATGTCGGCGACGGGGTTGTAATTCCGGATGCGGGCGATGAGTTCGGTGTTCGGGCTGCCATCACACTTGGTGATGAGGATATAGGAGGCACGGCGGAGGTTGCGCGGTGGCTCTCGGAGAGTGCCGCGCGGCAGGAGGTGGCCTGTGCCGAAGGGCGAGCGAGAGTCGATAAGTGTGATGTCGAAGGAATGGGCGAGGTTGAGGTATTGCATCCCGTCGTCGAGCAGTAGGGTCTCGGCTTGTAGCTCGCGTACGGCGAAACGGCCGCCTTTAACGCGATCCTTATCCACGATGACGGAAACGCCATCGAGATTTCGTGCGAGCATGAAAGGCTCGTCGCCAGCGAATTTCGAGTCGAGCAGGAGGGATGTGCCGGTGGAGACGACGCTGGGCATGCGCTCGGCAGGGATTGGTTTTCCATCTATGCCGGTCCATTTCTGGGGGCGGTCGAGCTTCTTGCTTTTATAGCCGCGGGAGAGGATGGCTACCTTGCGACCGCGGTCGCGCAGGGATTTCGCGAGTAGCTCGACGACAGGTGTTTTGCCGGTGCCGCCGACGGTGAGGTTGCCAATCGCGACGACCTGAGTTCCAAGATATTCCTGAGACTTGAAGCTCTTCCGGTAGAGCGCGATGCGCAATTGCACGAGCGCGCAGAAAATCCATGAGAGCCATGACATCAGGAAACGGGTCATGGCGGCGCGGAAGCCGCGGGCGCGACCGAAGATCACATCCGCTCCCCATTGCTCCAGCTCATCGATTAGCTCTTTCATGAATGCCCGCTGGGCAGAGCTTGGCGTTTCCTCGCCCGCCGACAAGCACTGGCTTCACCAACCCCTCGTTACCTTGCGCTTGTGAGGACCGCACCCAACAGAGGGCACCTCAATGTGGGTGACTCCTTTGTCATAGAAACCAAGATTTTTTGCGGCATGCGGGTCACACCGAGTTGGCGCGACCAAGCATGCCAATTTGCAAATCCGAACGGATCATTTATCACGCTCGCGGATCACCTGAAGTATCGTGGCTACTTTTTCTTTCATTTCCTTGCCCGGCTTGAATTTCACCACGGCTCTAGCGGGAATCGGGACATTTTTTGCCGGATTTTTTGGATTCCGCCCGATTTTCGCCTTCATTTCCCTGACATCGAAAGCTCCGAAATTCCGCATTACCACGTTGTTGCCTTGCGCAAGCGAATTTGTGATTTCCTCAATGAGCGTTTGCACAATGAGTTGCACATCTTGCTGCCGGATGACTGTTCCATTGATGCCGAGTTTATCAGTGATGCTGAGGACTAGTTCGCGCTTAGTGATGGTTGCCATGGTGATTCTGCGGATGTTTGAATGTTCGCGCAGACTTTAAAGCACGGACTGTGCAATTTGTCGCGAGAAATGCGGAGTAAATTTGAATAGCCCGAAATTCCAAAGCGAGGCGATCTATTCTGTGGCCTTTCTTTGAGGCTCTAAATATCGAGGCGCTGAAATGGAAGCCTTGATGGCATCCCAGCCGCCATGGAGCACCTTCACCGGTGGGCCGATATCCATTTTACTAATCCTGCCTGCGACCTCCCGACTCGTGCCGCATTTCTCACTGCCGCAGTAAATGACCACCAACTCCGCAGCGACGATGTGCGGCAAGGCTTCCGCCTCAAACAAATTGGCATTTTCCTTGGGATCCATGTTCCAGAGAATCGATCCCTTGAGGCCGTTTGCCTGCCATTCGCTGCGGGAACGGGCATCCACCCAAAGCACATTGCCTTTGACATCGGCGAGGCAGATCTCGTCATCACGGAGCTTGGCTGGATCGCAGGTGAATGCGGGTTTTTCCAACGGTGGTTTCCGAAGCAGCCATGAGCCGCCTGCTGCCGCGAGCGAGATTGCGCCAATCACCACGAATTGGGTGAGTGCGTTCATGGCTGTGGCTTCACAGGGGCTGCGATCACCGCGAAGCCCTGTTGGACGCGCTGCTTCTCGACATCGGAGTCGGTCTCGATGCGGATCATAGTGAAACCGCTGGCGGCAGTATTTTGCGGAGTCACTTCCACCTTGTAGTGCTTACCTTCCTCGATGGTGACTATCTTTGTCGTGAAATTCTCGTTGCTGGTGGTAACAGAGGAGATCTGGATGGGTTTCTCGTGCTCCATCATTACGTCGATACTTTTCATCTCCGCCGAACCGCCCAGTTCCCATTTCAGGGTCTTGGGTTCTAGGGCGATTATGATTGGGATGTGAACGCGGAGAGTAACCTTCGCAGAGGGCGCTTCCTCGGCATCGCCCTCGAGCCAGATCAGGATGAGCTTCTCGATCGTGCCTTGGAAATTGCCGATCTCAAAAGTGGCTCTCAGCGTGCCCGATTCGCCCGGCGCGTAGGTGAATTTTCCCGCTGCAAGCTCCGCGGCAAGACAGGAGCATCCAGCATCCGCTTGGGTGATTTTGATTGGGTTTTTCCCAGCATTGGTGAACTTATACTCACGGACAAGGGTCTTAGCATCGAGGCTCACCTCCGCGTCGATGACAGGTGTTTCGAATTTCAGCTCCGCGCGGATCGGCAGGATCGCTAGCAGGAAAAAAATGGCCGATAAGATTTTCATACGCAAAATATGGGTGTCGAATCACTTAGGAAGCAAGTGCTACCGCAATGATGAGTCGCCCGCCGCGCCATTCGGGACCGAGCACATAGAGCGGCTTTCCGGCTCGCAGGGCGGCGTCGGTTTTCAGGATTTTCTTGCGCGCCAGCCAGAGCTCTAGGTCGAGGGAAACGGAATCCTTGGCGGGCTGAGTGCGGGTTTCAAAGCGGACGAGGATTTCGTCGGAAGGCTTGAGTGGCTGAGCCCAGTTCTCGTAGCTACGGAAAATGGGCGCGGTCTCTGCTCCGAGCGCACGATAATGTTCGAATTTCAGTTTTTCCTCACTCTGAAGGCGGGCGCGGATTTCTATCGCGATTTCCTGCGCACGTTCTCCGGCGGCGGTGGGATCGCCGTCCGTGGCAAAGTAAACCGTGACCTCCAGCTTGCCGACCTTGGTGCGACCGGCGTCCTCGACGGCGAGTGCCTGCCCGCCCAGACACAGCGCGCAGGTGGTGATGGCAAGTTTGAGGAAAGTTCTCATTGCTGGGCGGAATCGCTGGTTTCTTTTTCACGAGTCGCAGTGCGGTCGTATTCGCTGATCGTTGGCACGTAAACGGTTTCCGAGAAATCAGTAGAGTCCGGGATGGCCGCGACGCCTTCGAGGACAATCACGTTTGCGCCGGCGCCAGCGCTGGCGAACCACTCGGCATCCACACCTTCCTCTGGCGTGTAAACCACAGGTGTAGCGGCAGGCACTACGGTCAATGCACTCGGAGCCTCGCTGCTGCGCTTGCCGATGCCGAAGGCGAGCACCATCCCTGCGCAAGCGGCGATGGGCATCATCCACGATTTCCAGAAGGAAAGGGCGGCGGCGGTTTTCGCGGGAGCTTCGGCGGATTGTAAGTCGCGGATGCCTTGGTTCACGCGGCTGAGGAAAAAATCAGGATAGGGCGGTTCCTGGCTGGCGGGGAGGTTTGTGGCCATCATGTTTCGGAACAAGCGCAAGTCCTCACGAGCGGCAAGCTGCTCTGGGCGAGTAGCTGCCCATGCATCCATTTCCGTTAGATCGGTGCCGGTGAGTTCGTCGTCAAGCCATTGGGCGAGCCGTGTTTCATCTGGATTCGTATTCATCTTTCAGGAGTGTTTGGAGTTTCTGGCGAGCGTAAAAAAGGCGGCTCATCACGGTGCCGATCGAGCATTTCGTTACGTCGGCGATTTCCTTGTAAGAGAGTCCCTGGACGTCCTTGAGTATCACGGCCTCGCGGTGATCCACGCTCAGCTTCGCGAGTGCGGCCTCGATTTTTTCGCGAAGCTCGGAGCTGGAAAGGGCATCGTCTGGAGCCTCCACGAAAGCGGGAGCTGTGCGGGCGGAGGAGTCGATTTTTTCGCGATTGAAAATTTCATCGTTAAGCTCGCCGGCGCTCTCGATCTTGCGTTTCCGCACCCAGTCATAGACCACGTTATGTGAAATGCGGAAGAGCCAGGTGGAGAAACGGGCGCGGGCCTCGAAGCGCGGCAGAGCTTGCCACGCCTTGATGAAAACGTCTTGGGAGAGATCCCAAGCGTCAGCGTCGTTTTTGACCATGTTTCTTATCATCGCGTAGATTCTCCCCCGGTGGCGGATGACAAGCTCATCGTAAGCGCGCATGTCACCCTTTTGTGCCAAGGCTACGAGGCGGAAGTCCTCATCGGATTCGTCCGCCGCCGCATCCTGTGGGACTGGCATTGGGTAGGACGGTTCACTGCTCGGTTCATTCATGTGAATTTCGTTGGGGAAAACCTCGCCCCGCGAGTCTGGCGGCGGAGACGGCGGGGTGCAACGCCAGAATGCATTGCCCCAACTCCAATTCCTGCGTGGCATCAGATGGATTTGATGCTGTGCGGATTGCTTTTGCATCTTTCTGCCGTCCCGCTAACCTGCGCGCAAATGGACGACGGAGTTAAAAAGCGGCTCGATGATTTCATCCTCCGCAAAGGCCTGCGGCGCACGGTGCAGCGCGAGCAGATCGTGACCGAGGTATTTTCTCGCGACGAGCATTTCACCGCGGATGAGCTCTTCGATAGGGTTCGGAAAGTGCAGGGAGAAACCTCACGAGCCACCGTTTACCGCACACTAGGGCTGCTGGTGGAGGCGGATCTTTTGCGCCAGATCGACCTCGGCGATAGCCAAGTGACCTACGATCCAAACTTCCTCGACAAGCCCTCGCACAATCATCTTGTCTGCAAAGATTGTGGACGGGTCGTGGAGTTTGAGGATGAAAATGTCGATATCCAGATGGATTGTATGACGCGGCGGCTCGGGTTCCGCGCCTTGCGGCGATCCGTAAAGATCGAGGCAAGCTGCGAGCAACTCCGCTTGAAGGGCCGCTGCCCGAACCTGATCGCGACCCGACTTACTGGCAAACGCCTGCGCCACAAACGCTGATGGATTCTCTGAAATCGAGATTCGAAAAACTGCCGTTCGAGGTGCCGGATGAGTTCCGGAAAGCGCTCGGCGATTGGTTTTCCGCCGAGGGCAAGGATTACCCGTGGCGGCGGACGCGCGATCCCTACGCGATCCTCGTTTCCGAAATGATGCTCCAACAGACGCGGGTGGCGCATGTGCTTGGAAAGGGATACTTCACGCGGTTTCTAGAGGCGTTTCCCGATGTGAAATCGCTGGCCGCAGCGGATGACAGCCGCTTGCTCAAAGCATGGGAGGGGCTGGGTTATTATCGCCGCGCGCGGATGTTGCGTGCCACCGCAGCGGCGGTGCTGAATGATCATGGCGGCATTTTCCCCGATGACGAGGCCACGTTGCTCGCGTTGCCAGGGATCGGCCCCTACACCGCCGCCGCGCTGCTTTCTTTCGCTTTTGGGAAGCCCTCCGCCCTCGTGGATGGCAACGTCCACCGCCTGCTATCACGGCTGATGGACGATGCCGCGCCCATCGATCAATCTGCCACCCGCAAGCGCCACACCGACTGGGCACGCGCGCTCTGCGATCCAGAAAATCCACGCCGCCATCACTACGCGATGATGGAGTTAGGACAAACCATCTGCCGCCCCGGCGTGCCGCGCTGTGAAGTTTGCCCGGTCGGAAAATTTTGTAAGGCAACTGAACCGCAGGATTTGCCGATGAAAAAAAAGCGGGCGGCGATCACGGAAATGGCCGAGCACGCGATCTGGATTCACGACAAGGAAGAGCGTGTCCTGCTGCACCGCGAGTCGGGCAGCCGTCGCAACGGCCTTTGGAAACTGCCGCTGCGCTCGCAGCAAGAATGCGCCGGTTCGAAGCTGATTTTTTCCGACACCTATACCATCACCCGCTACAAGGTGACCTTGAAAATTTACGAAGGCGCAGGCCATTTCCCCGAGGAAGGCGACGAGTGGATTTCCCGGGACGAACTCACCTCGATACCGATGGCGGCACCTTTTCGCAGAGCGCTCATTCGATTGTTGGCGGATTTATGAAATCGGATGTGACGGAATCGCGCGGGTATGTTTCCTTCGTCGCGGATGTGTAAGCTTTATCTGAAGATGGTTGCCCTGCTCCTCTGTTTGCTAGCAGCCGCTTGTTCTCCGACACCTCCGCCGCCGCCAAACGGCATGGCGTAAGCCCATCCAGACTCGTCCTTGATGTTTGAAGTTTAAAATTTAAAGTTTCCCTAATGCGTTGTTTTTACTCCGAGTCCCTTGAACTGGAATTGCCCAGCGGACACCCGTTCCCCATGGAAAAGTTTCGCGTTTCCAGGGAAATGCTGCTCCAGGAAAACATCTTGCGGCCAGAGGAGATCACGTTGGTGAAAGCGGTGGATTTCCACCACATCCTGCGCGTTCACGACCGCGCTTACATTGAGAAAGTCCAGTCCAACCTACTCGACCGCAAGGAGCAGATCTTGCTGGGCTTGCCCGCTTCGCCGAATCTTTTTGCCCGCTCCGCCACCGAGGTGGAGGCCACGCGGCTCGCTTGCGATGCCGCGCTCACCGATGGTGTCGGTGTCTGCCTCGCGGGCGGCACACACCATGCCTTCCGCGGCCACGGCGAGGGCTATTGTGTCTTCAACGACATTGCCATCGCTATCCGGGATCTCCAAGACAAGCGGCCAGGCATCAAGGTAATGGTCGTCGATACCGATGCCCACCAAGGCAACGGCACCGCCTCCCTACTCGGCGATGACCCGCGCGTTTTTACCTACTCCATCCACGTCGGTCGGAATTATCCTACGAAAAAAGTCGCCTCCACGCTCGATGTAGAAACCGTTCGTTACGTCGAGGGTGAGATGTATCTCCAGATGCTTTTCCGCACTCTGGCGGACTCGCTCGACAGCTTTTCTCCGGATCTCGTCATCTGGATCTCCGGCGCGGACAACCACCGCAACGACCGCTTCGGCCAGATGCACCTCGCACTGAAAGACATCCAGCGCCGCGACGAAGTGCTGTTGCGCGCGATGATAAAAAACCGCATCCCCGTCGCCATCCTCTACGGCGGTGGCTACAACCGACAGCCCGAGTTCACCGCCAAGCTCCACCGCAACACTATCGCCACCGCAAAACGCCTCGCTGCGGAATACCGAGGGCTGTGAGAGAGCATCCTTCCCCCGTCTTGATCCTTTACTTCCCCCGTCCACATCCTGTTGAATTTGTGGCGATGTCCCTCGCCCGTTTTTCCGCCCTGTTTTGGGCCATCTCATTGCTTGCTTTATCGCTCCATGCGCAGGAGGAGGATGGTGGGCAGATTCTCCCGGAAGATGCCGTGCCACCGCCCGTGGATCTGATCCAGCCGGTGCCCGCGCCGGAAATTCCTCTCGGCGGCGTGCCCCTAGGCTCCGCGCTCCCAGAAAACCTCAAGATCGACAACCAAGGCGGCAAGATCGAAGGCAACTTGGAGGAAGGTATCCGCTTCGGCGGCCCGGTGAAAGTCCAGGGCGACAACGGCATGGAGATTTTCGCGGACCGCGCCAACCTGGATCTCAAAGCCGAGTCTATCACTTTCGAGGGCAACGTCTCCGTTTACCAAGGCAACATCATCCAGCGTGGCGACCGTGCCGTTTATCTCTACGAAGCCGGCACGCTCGATGCCTCCGGCCTGCGCATCTCGATGGATCCCATCCTGCTGGAGGCCGGAAAATTTACCGGGATATCCGACGGTGACAAAACGATTTTAGTCGGCGAGAACGCGGGCATCACCACGCATGATGTCGAGGTTCCGAACTACTGGGTGCGCTCCGACCGGACTACAGTTTATCCCGGGGAAAAGATCACCTTCCAGAACCTGAAAATCTACGCGGGCGACACTCCGGTTTTCTGGCTACCCTACCTCAGCCAGCCGCTTGACTCGGAGCTCGGCTACCATTTCGTGCCAGGCGCACGTTCAAACTGGGGGCCATACCTGCTCAACACCTACGGCATCATGCTCGGCGGTGAGCGTAACCCAGTCACCGGCGAGAACGAAGAGGCTTGGCTGCTTTCCCGCTGGCGCTTCGATCTCCGCAGCAAACGTGGCGCGGCAATGGGTCTCGACTTAGTTGACATCCGCGAGGAGAACAGAGAGGAAATTTCCGGACTCAGTCTCTACTACCTTTACGACCTTGACTCTGAGGATACACGCACCGGATTTACGCGCGTAGGGGTGGATGAAAACCGTTTCCAAATCCAGCTTAAGAACCGTAAGGAACTCGATTTTCCCGACGACTCGGACTGGCGTCTCGATACGAATCTCACCATCCTTTCCGACCAATACTACTCGGAAGATTTAGCACCTCAAATCTACCGCTCCAACCCCATGCCAGACAATACGATCGGCCTCTACCGCCGCGATGATGAATCGCTGCTCTCGATCTTCGGGCGTTTCCGCGTGAACGATTTCTACCGCACCGATACGCAGAGTCCTGAGATCGCTCTCGATCAAGTGCGGCGTCCGCTCTTCGGCTTGCCACTGCAGCATGAGGGGCAGACGTCTTTCTCCGTGCGCGGCGTGGAGCCGGGGGATATGATCCGTCGCAGCATCATCACCCCGTTGCTCGCCCTTCCTGCGGGTGATCCACAGGTGCCAGGTCTGCTCGCACAGCTTAACGGCTACGAGCGCAGCCTCGTCCAAGAAATCCGCTCACCGCTCACCGACCCCGCCCGCATCCCCGCGCTCAGCGCCCAACTCCTTGATACCGGCTTCAACCGCTTCCACAGCAATCACTCCTTCTCCATGCCGTTCACCCACGGCGATTGGTTCTCCTTCGCGCCCCACGTCGGCGCGGCCTACACACACTACTCCGCCGTCCAGAGTCCTTCGGAGTCTGACGCCCGCTTCATGCTCCACGGCGGCGCAGAGGTAGCGGTGAAATTTTCCAAAAATTACGGCAACTCGAACAACTCACTCCCTGGCATCCGCGGCCTGCTGCATGTGATCCAGCCCTACACTGCGTTGTCGGTGGTCGCCGCGGACGATCTCGACCGCGACTACCCGAAGATCGACCGCCTCACCTTCACCACCCGCCCGCGCCCGCTACAAACTACGAGTTTCACCGCCATCGACGAGCTGGAGAGCTGGAACATCCTGCGCTTCGGCACACGTAACCACCTCATCACCCGTCGCGACGACCAGTCCAAAGAGTGGCTGTTCATGGATACTTACATGGATAAATACCTCGACGATCCCGAACTCAACCGCGAGTGGTCTAACCTCTACAACGATATCCGCTGGCAGCCGCTGCCATGGCTTGGCCTCGATCTGGAAACTCAGTTCCCAGTGTTCGCTGGCGGCTCGGGCTTTACGGAAATCAACACACGCCTCCGCTACATGCCCACACAGGACACGGAGTTTTCACTAGCATACCGCCATCTCAAGAACCACCCCGCCCTCCTCGATTCGGACCGCATCGATCTCACCACCTACGTCCGCCTCGCGGAAAACTGGGGCGTAGGCAGCTGCCACACCCTCGAGATGGCCGACAGTATTCTCGAAGTTCAACAATACACCCTTCACCGTGATTTCGGTAACTGGGTCGCTGGCATGGGTATCACTCACCGCGACAACCGCTTTGAAGACGAGTTCGGCATCATGTTCAGCCTCACTCTGAAAGATTTTCCCTCCACGTCCTTGCCTTTCCGGCTTGATGCGGAATAGTCCCGCACCATGACCATGCTGCCTCCCGAACTCCTCGCCGCCCTCCACTTCCGCTACGCCACCAAGGCCTTTGATTCCACCCGTAAAATCCCCGCCGAGACCTGGGACGCGATTGAGCAATCCCTCGTCCTCACCCCGTCTTCCTTCGGCCTCCAGCCATGGAAATTCCTCGTCATCGAAAATCCGGAGATTCGCGAAACACTCAAGGCCGCTTCCTGGGGACAAAGCCAGGTCACCGATGCCTCGCACCTCGTCGTCCTGACTGCCCGAACCGATCTCGACAAGGCTGATATCGACTCATGGGTCGCCCGCCTTTCGGAAGTTCAAGGCACGCCGCTCGAAGCGCTGGCCGGCCTCTCCGGCATGATCTCCTCATTCTCCTCTAGCATGAGCGCTTCCGAAAAGCAGGCATGGAATACGCGCCAAGTTTACATCGCCCTCGGCCAGCTCATGACCGCCGCCGCCGTCATGGGTATCGATACCTGTCCGCTCGAGGGAATTTCGCCAGCTGACTACGACACTATCCTCGAACTCAATGGCACCGGCTACGCCACCGCCGTCGCCTGTGTCCTCGGCTACCGCGCCGCCACCGACAAATACGCCACCGCGCCGAAAGCGCGCTTCGCGGCGGAAAAAGTTATCGGGCGCGTCTAGATTCTGGAATCGGAAAGCTCGCGTGATCGAATAAATGTAGCGGCGACAGCAGTTCGCCACCACTTTAGAAATCGCTGTCCGGATGCAACTGGTGGTATTTGATCGCCTCCACGGCGACGGCAGCGGCGGTGCCGAAAATTGTTTCCACGCTGGCGGTGCGAGGCACCTGGGCGGCGGGGCGGGAGAGGCCGAGAATAATCTGGCCATAGTTCTGCGCGCCGCCGAGATGCTGAAGCAGCTTCATGGAGATGTGGGCGGCGTCGAGGTTTGGAAATACCAGCACGTCGGCAATGGCGCGGTTCGAGGCATCGGCCAGTTTCGTTTCTGCGGCGCAGGGATCGATCGCCACGTCTGCCTGTAGCTCACCATCGAGATGGATATCCAGAAACTCGCGGGCGATGCGGTCTTTCGCCAACGCGGTGGCCGCGACAACTTTACGCGCCTCCGGCGTGGTGGAGGAACCTTTCGTAGAGTGGCTCAGCAGCGCGACAACCGGAGTGCGCCCGAGGAAATGGTGGGCGAGTTTCCCCGTCTCGATCGCGATGGTGGAGAGTAGGTTCACATCGGGATCCGGGTTCAGGCCGGTATCCGCGAGGAAAATCACGCGGTCATCCCCAAGCAGCGGAAAATGCGGAGCCATCAGCGCCGTCACGCCGAATATACGGCCGATCCCGGCCTGCGGCTTGATGGTTTGCAGCAGGGCCCGGAAAAAAACGGCGGGAATTGCCTGATTGCCGCCCACCAGCGCGTCGGCGTGGCCGTATTGCACCATCATAGCTCCGAAGTAATGCGGGCGGACGAGGGTTTCCTCGGAGTCGATCTGGCCGCTCGCACGGTAACGCGCCATGTTTTCCGCCCGTTTCACGAAAAGTGGTAGGTCAGAAGAAGTTTTCGGATTGATGACCCGGACGAAATTAAGCGGCACGCCATGCTCCGCGGCGAGCGCTCGAATGCGTGCGACATCGCCCAGAAGGATTGGTGCAACAGCCTCCAGCGCGACCAATCGCGCCGCAGCTTGGATCACACGGATATCCTCGCCCTCAGTGAAAACCACCCGTTTCGGATGGCGCTGGAGCTGTTCGATGAGATGGCGGGTGACCTTGTTGTGGTCCGCAGGGATGGAATCGGGCATGGGGAAAATCGGTTCGTGCGTGGTGGCGATGCTGGAGTGCTTCGGTATTGGAAGCAACACTAGTGATTCCTACCGCTGGTTGAAGCGTGACATTTCACGCTGAGCCTCGCGCAACTCGACTTTTTCCTTCAGATCCTGGCGCTGGTCGGAGTGCGTCTTGCCTTTTCCTACGCCGATCTCGACCTTTACTCGCCGGTCTTTCCAATACATCCGGAGCAACGGCAGAGAGCAGCCCTTGATTGCGGTCTCAGCGGCAAGTTTGAGGATTTCACGCTTGTTGAGCAGCAGACGGCGGGGGCGCTTGGCCGTATGATTGAACCACTCGCCGGCCGTTTGCCATGGCTGGATATCGCAGCCGTAGAGAAAAACCTGATGGCCTTCCACTCGTGCGAAGGCATCGGAAATATTGATCTTGCCCGCTCGGATCGATTTGACCTCGGTGCCTTTCAATTCAAGACCCGCCTCGTATTTATCGAGGATGTGGAAGTCTCGACCGGCCTTGCGGTTGGTGGCGATCTCGGCGCTCATGGCCTGGAGCCGATCAAATCGACATCGGTTTGTCGATCAGCCGGATCTTGCCCTCAATGATCTCGGTTAGCGCGATATCGGCCGCACCCATGCTCGGGACGGTCGGAATCAGCGGCGAACGCCCGCTGTTAAGCTGGCGGACGCGTTGGGAGACAAGGTTGATGAGAACCAGTGGGTCGGTGACAATTTCTGCAGCCTGTTCGACAAGATCGCTTTTCATAGTGGAGCCGGGAAGTTGCGAGTTGGGCTTGGCCTGACCGAAAGAAACGATGTTCTCAGGGACGGTTGGCTGGGCTTTTTCGCTCAAAACAAATGGTGGTAGATGGTGGCGGGCTGGGTGTAAAACCAGAGATCGATGGACATTGCAAGTCTAATCTCGGCTGTTTCGGGTATTTTTGAAATTATGGCATCAGGTCGATCCCGAATTTTCGTAAAACGATCACGGTAATCCAGAAAAAGCCCGTGGTCAGAGCGCAGTTCGCAGCCAGGGCAGGCCAGAACGCCCAGCCATGGCGCAGCATCCACGGCAGGATCAGGAACATGGGCAAGGTGGGAAGCACAAACCAGAAGGTGCCCTCGGCGTGCCCGGCAATTTTTGAGGCAGGCTGGCCGCTTTGCCACATCCAGATCATAGCTAATAGGGAAGTCAGCGGCAGCGCGATGAGGAGGGCAGAGAGCTTGTCGCTGAAAAGCTGGATTTTGTTGACGAGTAAAATGATGACCGCCGTCAGCAGAACTTTTACGATGTCGAAGGGAGTGAACGAGAGGAATTCCCCCCAGGATGGCTTGCTCATGCCGGGATTTTCCGACACGGCGGGCACTCTTCAACATAAAACGCGCGAAAGTTGACCCTTCGGCTCTTTTGGCTAATATCAGCACATATGACCGCCGCCGAACTCGCCACCAAAATCCTCGACGCCATGCTCGGCCACCTCGGGCTTGCCGCCGAAATCCAGATCCAAGAAACCGAGGACGGGCCAACTCTGCAGATTTTTTCCTCGGAAAAGGAAACGATCATCGGGGATAACGGAGACCGCCTTGATGATATCCAATACCTGGTAAATCGCATCCTTCGGCGGCAGATGCCGGACGCGGTGAGGGTGAAAGTGGACTGCGAGCATTTCCGCTCCATGCAGGAAGATCGTCTCCACGTGGAGGTGCGGGAGCTCATCGAGCTGGTGAAAACCCAGCGCAAAACCTACCGCATGCGCCCGCTCAACGCCTTCTATCGCCGCCTCGCCTACAACGTTATCGCAGAGGACAGCGCCGTCACCGCCAGCTCCCCGCCGGGCGATGACCGCCTCAAGCGCATCAGTATATCCCCGAAATAATCCCGCTCATGAAATCATTCTTCTTCGATTGTGGCACCCGCGATTCCATCGCATCCCTCGGGATCTTTTTCCTCCGTGTCTGCACGGGCCTAATGATGTTTTTCGGGCACGGGCTCGGCAAGATCCAAGGCTTCGCGAAAATGAAAGACGGCTTCCCCGTTCCGGACTTTTTCCCGCTGAAATATATGTCACCATCGGTGAGCTTGATGGCAACCATTGGCGCGGAGCTTGTTTGCTCAGTATTGATTATCCTCGGTCTCGCCACCCGCCCCGCCGCCTTCATCTTCGCCTTCACCATGGTCGTTGCTGCCTTCGGTATCCTAGGAAATGCCCCGTGGTTCATTCCCGGTGGCATCGGCCCGAAGGAAGGCCCCATCCTCTACCTCATCCCCGCCGTCGCCATTCTCCTCACCGGTGCCGGCCAGTATTCCCTCGATGCCTCTATCCTGAAAGAACGTCGCCGCAAGAAGTGGTGAGTCTATTCTTGAATTTTGAATTTTGGAAACGCACCACCTCGTTCTTCCCGGAGACCTGAACCATTACGGCTCGCTGTTCGGTGGCCGGTTGCTTTCATGGGTCGATGAAGCCGCATGGATCGCCGCCTCTGCCGAGTTTCCTCACTGCCAGTTCGTCACCATCGCGATGGATAAAGTCGAGTTCCGCCACGGTGTCGGCGATGGCACGATCCTCCGCATCGCCTGTGAAATGACGCGGTTAGGCAAGACCTCCGTGACCTACCAAGTCCGCGTCTCCGATGCGAAAAACGCGCCCCATATTCCCGTTTTCCAAACCAACGTCACCTTCGTCTCCGTAAATGACCAAGGCGAGAAACGGGCGATCTGATTTCGGCAGATGCTCCACACCGTCTCCCGACGCCCACCATCCATGGCGCGAACTCGAAGTTTGATGAATCTCACTTTCCCCTTACATCGGAATCCTTCTTGAAATTCTTACTTTCATCGCTTACTTAATGATTCATGCAAGCCACCCTTACTTCGAAAGGTCAAATCACCATTCCAGTCCATGTCCGCAATCGGCTCCACCTCAAGCCTGGCGACGTTCTCGAATTTGATGAGAAAGCCCCCTTCCTCAAAGCCGTCAAGACCATCCCAGCCGAAGCTTGGGAGCAATTTGGGAAGGCCGCGTGTGACCCATGGGGGAATATGAGAGTGCTTGAAATCATGGATGAACTGCGCGGCCCCGTCGAGCTACCTGTCCCAGAATCACTCTAAATTATCCCGCCATGCGCACCGCCCTCGATAGTTCCGCCCTCCTCCTTCTTTCGCTTAAGCAACCGGGCTGGGAGGCTTGGCGGGATAGCCTCCAGACTGCTGCCAGCGAAGGCGAACTGCTCATTTCACCCATCGCCTTTGCAGAGTTTTCCATAGCCTATCCCGATGTGGAAGCGGCTCAGGCAGACCTGGATCTCCTCCACGTCTTCTACGATCCCATCACCCCTGCGGCCGCTTACCTCGCCGGCCAGATCTTCCTGCGCTATCGGCGCCATGGCGGGCCACGCCGGAACCTCATCCCAGATTTCCTCATCGCCGCCCACGCCAGTGTCCAGGCAGACCGCCTAGCCGCCCTCGACCGCGGCTACCTCCGCACTTACTTCCCCACATTACCCATCCTAGCTCCGGTGGCATAACCTTCCACGCTCCATGTAGTATCCTCTTCTCTAGTCTTATTACCTACCGTGCTTTACCACAATTCATCCCCCGAAACTTCCGTTGCATCTTGGATCCTTGAGCAGACCAAGACCAGAAAGCTCGACGTCACCAGCGGCATCCTCTAGTTCATCAGCCGCCACCTGAACCGAAAATCGAAATGAGCAAACCGTAAGCCAAGCTTCCCATGCCCGTCCCCGATCCGCCGCCCCATACCATCACTCCGGCCATCCTCGCGCTCGTCGTGGAGATCGCAGGCGAGGTCGGGCGTCTCGTCGCTCTCTCCGGGCAGGGCAAAGTTCCGCTGCTCCGACGGGAAAACCGCATCAAGTCGATCCACGCATCCCTCGCCATCGAGAACAACACCCTCAGCCTTAAGCAGGTCACCGCCGTCATCCAGGGCAAACGCGTGCTCGGCCCGCCCTCCGATGTCCAGGAAGTCAAAAATGCCTTCGCCGCCTACGAAGCCATGGATGCTTGGAAGCCACACAACCTCAAGGATCTGCTCACCGCCCACCGCCTGCTCATGTCCTCCCTCGTCGATGACGCGGGCCGCTTCCGCTCCCGGTCTGTCGGCATCGCCAAGGGCAGACAGGTCGTGCATCTCGCCCCTCCCGCCGACCGTGTCCACGGCCTCATGAAAGACCTTCTCACCTGGTTGAAACACACCGACTCCCACCCGCTCGTCGCCAGTTGCGTCTTCCACTACGAGCTGGAATTCATCCACCCCTTCGCCGATGGCAACGGCCGCATCGGCCGCCTCTGGCAAACCCTCATCCTCAGCCACTGGAATCCTCTCTTCGCCTTCCTTCCGGTGGAATCCGTGGTCCGCGAAAGACAGGCGGAATACTACAAAGTCCTTGGCGCATGCGACAAGGTTGGCAACTCCTCCGCCTTTATCGAATTCCTACTCGCCGCCCTCCTCACCGCTCTCCGCGATGTCTCCGAAACCGACCAAGTCAGCGACCAAGTCAGCGACCAAGTCAGTGACCAAGTCGCAGCCCTCCTCCGCACCCTCAGGGAAAAGCCTCTCAGCGCGCTCGACTGCATGACCCGCCTCCAGCTTTCCCACCGCCCCACCTTCCGCGCCAACTACCTCAATCAAGCTCTTACCGTACACCTCATCGAACGCACCATCCCCGAAAAACCCAACAGCCGCCTCCAAAAATACCGCCTAACCGCAAAAGGCCAATCCCACATCACCCACTGATCACCAATATCCAATCTCTCTTCCCCACTCCCCCTGCCGGATCCACAACGGCGGCATGCCCCAATCCCGATTTGTCCGCTGCTCAACAAAAGCCCATCGTCGCCTTGGTGATGGAGAACATCCGCGTATGGAGAAGGGGTTTGCAACCCCTTTGCGAAGGACGGGAACAGTATGAAAGTTTGCCTGTAATAGAGAAATATTGTCGTGCCGCGTTTCCCGCTTTGTCCTGGCACTCTGCCTCCACTAGTCTTGCCCGCAGATGCTCCACACCGTCGATATCGTCCTGCCGCTGGAGGTTTCCGAAGATTTGGAAGCCCGGCGTGGTGCTGTCGCGCGGATTGTTGGAGTTGCGCCAGAGCGGGTGAGGGGGATGCGTTTGCGGAAGCATTCGATTGATGCCCGGCAGCGGCAGGTGAAAGTGCAGATGCGTATCGAGGTGGCCGTGGATGAGGAATTTCTGGAGGAGCCCGCGCCCGTCTGGTCGGCTCCGGCGCTGGCTAAGGATGCTCGGAAAGTCCTCATCATCGGCGCGGGGCCTGCGGGCTTGTTCGCTGCGTTGCGGTGTTTGGAGCAGGGCGTAAAACCGATTGTGCTGGAGCGCGGGAAAGATGCCTCTGCGCGGCGTTTCGATCTCGCGCCGATCCTCCGTGAGGGGCGTGTGATCGAGGAGTCGAACTACTGCTTCGGCGAGGGCGGTGCGGGCACATTTTCCGATGGGAAGCTTTACACCCGCGCCACGAAACGCGGGCCAGTGGCGGAGGTTTATCGAGTGCTCGTTGCTCACGGTGCGCCGGAAAAAATTCTAACAGATGCGCATCCGCATATCGGCTCGAACCTTTTGCCGAACGTGGTCAAAGCAATCCGCGCCTCCATCATCAGCAACGGCGGCGAGGTGCATTTCCACGCGAAAGTGAATGACCTGCTTATCACGGACGGCCGTATCCATGGCGTCACCACCACGGACGGCCGCGAGTTTCTCGCCGATGCCACCATCCTCGCCACCGGCCACTCCGCACGGGATATCTACGAGCTGCTTGCGGAAAAAGGTATCCTGATGGAGCACAAGCCCTTCGCGATTGGCTTTCGTATCGAGCACACGCAACCCTTCATCGACCGCCAGCAATACCACATAGCCCCAGGCCAGCCGCGCCCCGATCTGCTGCCCGCCGCGCGGTATCGTCTTGCGACAAAAATCGACGACCGCGGTGTGCATTCCTTCTGCATGTGCCCCGGTGGCTGGGTCGTGCCGGCGGCGACGGCGAATGAGCAGGTCGTCGTCAACGGCATGTCGCTCTCGCGACGTGACTCGCCGTTCGCGAACTCCGGCCTCGTCACCACTATCGAACCGGAGGACATCGCCCATCTGATCCCGCAGCACGGCATCATGGCGGGCATCGTGTTTCAGGAAAACATCGAACGCACAGCCAAGTCCGCTGGTGGCAACGCCGTTCTCGGTCAGGTAGCACCCGCCCAGCGTGCGGCGGATTATCTTTCCGGGAAAATCTCCGCCGATCTACCAGAAACATCGTACTTCCCCGGGCTGAATGCTGCACCGTTACACGAGCTCCTGCCAAAGCCCGTGACTTCACGCATCCGCAGCGGCCTGCGGCTCTTTGATCGCCAGATCCGCGGCTATGCCTCGCGTGAGGCATTGTTGTTGGGTTTTGAGACAAGGACATCCTCGCCCCTCCGTATTCCCCGCGATGAATTGCATTTGCAGCACCCAGAGATCGCCGGCCTATTCCCCTGCGGCGAGGGCGCGGGCTATGCCGGCGGCATCGTTTCCGCGGCGCTGGATGGCTTGAAATGCGCGGATGCGGCTTGTTGACCAGGGTGCTGCGCACATGTCTTCGACGATAAAAATTTGGCGGAATCCCTAAGGTCGCAAAGACCAGTCATCATATTTCGCAGATCAAGGTCTTCATTCGCATCCATTCGCAGTTTAAAAGCCAGAATGGATCATCGTCCGATTTCCTCCCAGTGAGAGATTTGCGCTACGATTTCCCAAAGATCGAAGCGTGGCTGGAAGGTGGTGAGGAAATCATCATCACCAAACATTCCAAGCCTATACCGTTTGCCAAAAGTCCGTGCGCATAAATGTGACAACAAAGTAGAGTGCGCCGCAGGCTCTGGACTGCTGTGATTCTTCATTCACAGCTCTCACCTCAAAGCCGCAGTCCGAATGAAAATTTTCACCGCAAAGCAGAGGTCGCAGAGGGAGCGCGGAGAAGAGTTTGTGTTTTGCGGTAGGGTCATTTTGATAAAATGACCCACGCAGCGTGTGTTAGCACGGTGATGGGGTGGAAAGCTCCGCATCAACGCCGCGAAAGGGTGAGACACGGATTTTAGATGAGGTTGGACGCACAGGGTGGGTCGTTTTGTCAAAACGACCCTACCATCTGCTAGGGCGATCAAGCTAGGGTGTGAAAATCCAGCTATATGGAGAAGGGTGCTTCCAGCCCCTTAGCACAAGCCAAGCGAACAGATTTTCCCAAGTCCTCCGTAAAGGGGCTGG
>CAMBTP010000038.1 GCA_945870855.1 Prosthecobacter debontii | reverse complement strand
GCAGCGTGTGTTAGCACGGTGATGGGGAGGAAAGCTCCGCATCACCGCCGCGAAAGGGTGAGAGCTGGTTTGAGATCTTGTTGGACGCACAGGGTGGGTCGTTTTGTCAAAACGACCCTACCATCTGCTAGGGAGTAAAATCCAGCTATATGGAGAAGGGTGCTTCCAGCCCCTTTGCACAAGCCAAGCGAACCGATTTCCAAGTCCTCCGCAAAGGGGCTGCAAGACCCTTCTCCATAGGGTAAGAGTTTGTGTTTTGCGGTAGGGTCATTTTGACAAAATGACCCACGCAGCGTGTGTTAGCACGGTGATTGG
Source organism: Prosthecobacter debontii (assembly GCA_945870855.1). Classification (GTDB taxonomy): domain Bacteria; phylum Verrucomicrobiota; class Verrucomicrobiia; order Verrucomicrobiales; family Akkermansiaceae; genus Luteolibacter. The sequence continues at coordinate 26,833 of CAMBTP010000038.1, read as the reverse complement.
GAGGAAAGCTCCGCATCAACGCCGCGAAAGGATGAGACACGGATTTCAGATGAGGTTGGACGCACAGGGTGGGTCGTTTTGTCAAAACGACCCTACCATCTGCTAGGGTGTGAAAATCCAGCTATATGGAGAAGGGTGCTTCCAGCCCCTTTGCACAAGCCAAGCGAACCGAATTTCCAAGTCCTCCGCAAAGGGGCTGCAAGACCCTTCTCCATAGGGAGAATTTTCACCGCGAAGACGCGAAGGAGCAAAGCCAATGCACCGTATTTTTAACCATTTTCAAAACTTAACCATCACAACCCCAGCTTAGCGTCTTTGCGCCTTGGCGGTTCAAAATCTTCCCATTCGGACAGGCTGCAACCAGCTTACTTCGTTTTTCCATCACGAACCCAAAAAGCTGCGGATGAGAACCGCAGCAGTCAAAAGCCTCCGGCGGTATGGATACGCGCAAGGACTTTTGGTAAACGGTCTATTTGCAGGCGGATTCGTGAAGTGGTGCGTTGTGACAATTCAGGCAAATACCGTCATTTTCTCGGCTGCAGGGTGCGCTCGTCCACGGGTAAGGCTTTGGGAGGCGCTTTTTCCGCCTTATTGCCCTGGGGATTTTCGAGGTTGCTCTTAATCAGGAACCAGATCCCGGTCGCTAGAAGGAGACAGAGGATCTTGGCGATCCAGCTTTTCGACAGTTTCAGTTTCATTCGGTTCGGAGTTCGGGTTGGAGAAAAAGATCACGGAGAGCCGTTCGCGGAATTGTTTTTCGGTGAGGTTGCGTTCCAGCCTGCCGTTCTCGCAGATGGAGATGCTGCCCGTTTCCTCGCTGACGACGATCGCCATGGCATCGGTGCGCTCGGTGAGGCCGATAGCGGCGCGGTGGCGGAGGCCGGTGGAGCGATCCTGCATTTCCCTTTCCGTGACCGGAAAAACACAGGCAGCGCCGGCCACGCGGTCTTCGGCGATGATCATGCCGCCGTCATGGAGGGGGGATTTCGGAAAAAAGACGCTCATCGCCAGCTCGGGGGTGAACTGGGCGTCGAGCACGACACCTGTCTCGAGCTGCTCCTTGAGGGAGATGTCCCGCTGGATCGCGAAGAGTGCACCGATGCGTTTTTTCGAAAGCATGACCACGGCATCCGCGAGGCGCTCCACGAAGGCGAGGCGGCGTTTACTGGAGAAGACGAAGATGCGGCTGCCACCGAGGCGGGCGAGGCCGTTGCGCAGCTCCGGCTGGAAAATGACAAGCAGCGCGAAGGCGAGTATAGCGGCCGAACGGGTGATGATCCATCCGATTACCTCGAAATCAAACAGCTCTGTAATGAGAGCGAGAGCGACGAGGATGAAGCCCAAGCCGACGAGGATTTGCGCCCCGCGCGTGGCACGAAAAGTTTTGTAGAGTTGATAAATACAGAACGCCAGCACGAGGATCTCAATCCCGTCTCCCCAATGTTCTCTAATGAACGTCCACATACCTTGCGAGAAAACTAGGGACGAACTGGCTGTCTGTCACTTGGAAAGGTAATCCGTGTTTAATTCTATGCGGGAATGAGTCTTGCCGCGCAGAGGATGCTGGTTTTTAGTCGCCTCATGCACGACGAAATCAAACTTTCCCGCGAGGTCACCGCTGTCCAGATCCCCAGCGGCGATTCGATGACACTGCCGGCCGGCACTCCAGTTTTCATCACCCAGCGCCTCGGCGGCACCTACACGGTCGCAACCACGCAGGGACTCGCACGTATATCATCGCAAGATGCAGACGCGCTCGGAGTGAATGCCGAGGAGGAAAAGCAGAAACACGCCGAGGCTGTCCGGCTCAAGGACGCGCCGCTTGAGGAACAAGTCTGGGCACAACTGAAAGGCGTTTACGATCCGGAAATCCCAGTAGACATCGTCAATCTCGGCCTCGTCTATGATTGCGCAATCGATCAGATCGGCGATAGGAAAGTCGTGCAGGTGAAAATGACGCTCACTGCACCCGGCTGCGGCATGGGGCCGGTAATTGCGGCGGATGCCCAAGCGAAAATCATGACCATCGACGGCATCGACGATGCGCAAGTAGAACTCGTCTGGGATCCCGCATGGAACCAAGACATGATCACCGAAGAAGGAAAGATGAAGCTGGGGATGGTTTGAAGAGATTGATTATTGATTATTGATTATTGATTATTGATTATTGGAGATTTCAGACTGCCTCTGGATTCTGGATTCTGAATTTTGAATTTTGAATTTTGAATTTTGAATTTTGAATTTTGAATTTTGAATTTTGAATTTTGAATTTTGAATTTTGAATTTTGGCCTCTTCTACCGCTTGTCTTGCGTGCCATCGATGTAAGCGATGATCGCTGGGATGGCTTGGCTTAGAACATTCGCTACGTCCTCGTAGGCGCGTTTGCCCATGCCGATGGGATCTGGCACATCGGCTGCGATACCCTTTCCGGGTAGATCCACGAATTCGCAAGCTAGGTAAAACTTGTCGGAGTATTCGGGAAAAATTTCTTCGAGAACATCGAGGTGACCGCCGGTCATCGTAAAGACATGGGTGGCTTCTTCCAGCAGGGTAGCGGAAACCGATTGGCTCGCGAAGCCGTCCAAAGTCGCTTTCATACGGTCGCAAACAATTTTCGTTTCCCGGCTAGGAGGGGTGCCTCTCGAGGCGGCGACACCAGCGGATTTCACGGAGTAATCTCCCCTCCCCTCGACCGCCTTGCGGAAAAGCGCCTCCGCCATCGGACTGCGGCAGGTATTGCCGGTGCAGACAAAAAGAACCCGTTTGGTGGCTGACATGGGAGCGACAGAATGGGTGAACAGGGGTGGACAGTCAAATGAAAGGCGGGAGCCGCTTAAGTGGTGAATCTACTGGGCCCAAGCTAGGGAGAATTCGTGGCAAAATCGGGGATGAAGAAATAGGGAACCGCGAAGGCGCAAAGACGCAAAGTTTCTTGGATTGTTATGGCTTAATGAAATGAATTTCCTTCGCGTCTTTGCGACTTCGCGGTTCAAAAACTGTTTTCTAGCAGGTTTTTTTTGGGTTGGCGGCTTCCTTGGAAAAAACTATCCGTTGTTGGTGGAATCAGGAACTAAAGAGGAAGGATTGAACCTTAGGATCGATGCGTTTCTGAGGCATCTTGCGACCGAGCGAGGGCTCTCGGACGCTTACCAGCTCTCGGTTTCGCAAACGCTGGTGAGTCTGAACGGCTGGCTCACGGAGAGTCGTATCGCACTCGAGGACACAGGAACCGAGGAACTTGCTGCCTTCCTCTCCAACCGTAAAGCGGAGGGTCTTTGCGCCTCATCGATTCGGCTCACAACAGTGCACTTGCGCATTTTCTTCCGTTGGCTCGCCGCGACCGGACAAGCCGCGATGGATTCTGCTGAGCCGCTCGCAGTCTCAAAGGAGGAAATAAAATTACCCGACACGCTCAGCGCCCGTCACATCGCGGCACTGCTCTCAAGCATCGGCATCGACGAAAAACTAGGCAGGCGCGACAAGGCGATCATTGAGCTATTCTACTCGGCGGGTTTGCGGCTTGCAGAGCTTTGCGCCGTGAGGCTGGAGTGGATGGATGCCGAAGAGGGTTTCCTGCGGGTCATCGGGAAAGGGAAAAAAACCCGGCTGGTCAGGGTCGGCACAAAGGCTCTCGAAGCCATCGCCGATTATCTCGCAAACGAGAGGCCCAAACTCGTCGGGCGGAAAACCTCATCGCATATCTTCATCGGGGTAAGAGGTCTTCCGCTCACGCCGGAGCGCGTGCGGCAGATTGTAAAACGTCGGGCGGAGATGGCGGGCGTTCCCGTGCCAGTCCATCCGCACATGCTGCGGCATTCGTTCGCCACGCATCTGCTCGAGGGCGGAGCGGATCTTCGCGTGATTCAGGAACTGCTCGGCCACGCCGACATCGCCACCACTCAGATCTACACTCATGTCAGCTCCAAAGGCCTGAAGGACACGCACCGCAAATTCCACCCCCGCGGGTGAAGGGTATGGGGGTTCAATCTCTTTGATACTTCCCTAGTGGAGAAAGCTTGGCCTATCGAGCCTTCGATTTCACGTGCCGTTGCCTGCGGATTTTGTTAGCCCTTGCCCATGGCACAACGAATTAAGACGGTGGCGGCGATCACTGTAGAGAAATTTTTCGAATCGTATAAGGAGTCCCTGAAGCTCAGCTTGCTCGGCGAGCGCGTTGGATTTGACCGCCTGATCAGCGAGCCAGCCGTGAACCGGCCCGGCCTCGCGCTCGCGGGTTTCTTCTCCTATTTTGCCAAGAAACGCGTGCAGGTACTTGGCAACCTGGAGATGGCCTACCTCCGAAAACTCCCTGAGCAGATGCGCATCGACCGCTTTCGCCGGATGTGCGAGCGCGAGATTCCCTGCATTATCGTTTCGCGCGGCGCGACACTAGACCCCGAGCTGATGGCCGTCGCCAAGGAGCACTCGATCCCCGTTTTAGGCACCTCGCAAGTCACCATGAAATTCCTAAACGCTGCGACGATCAGCCTGGAGAACGAGTTTGCGCCGACACTGACAATACACGGCTGCATGGTCGATATGCGCGGGATTGGCGTGCTAATCGTCGGCAAGAGCGGATCGGGAAAATCGGAAACCGCGATCGGCCTGCTGGAGCGCGGTGGCTCGCTGGTAGCGGATGATATGGTGAGACTAAAACACGTCGGCGGCGAGTTGATCGCCACCGCGCCCGACCTCTCGCGTGGATACATGGAGATCCGCGGCATCGGCATCATCAACGTCGCCAACCTCTACGGCCTCGCCTCGATCCGCCCGGACAAACGCCTAGATTTAGTTGTCACCCTCAAGCCTGCCACCGACCTCAACGAAGTAGATCGCCTCGGTCTGGAATCGAAAACCTACGAGCTACTCGGCCAGCAAATAGCTCATGTCGAGGTGCCTGTCGGCCCCGGACGCGACACCGCGCGGATGGTTGCCATCGCTGCTCTCGACCAGCAACTTCGCCGCCTTGGCTACAACATGGCAGACGAGTTTAACGAGAAACTCCTAAACCACATGTCCGCCAATAAACGGCAAGTGTGAACCCTTCAGGACGGCATTTTTACTCCCCCAACATCGAGACAATACGTATGGCGAGGTCATGCTTGGGGGCTTTGGGGAAAAGTTCGGTGCGGTCGGTGAAGACGAGGAGGGCTTCGTTCTCGTGGGTGTCGAAGCCGATGTCAGAGCGGGAAACGTCGTTGGCAATGATGAGGTCACAGGCTTTCGCCACAAGCTTGAGGCGGGCGTTAGCTTCGATGTTCTCTGTCTCAGCAGCGAAGCCTACTAGGAATCCCGTAAATCCGATCTCGCTGCGCGCGGAGCCCAGGATATCCTTGGTCTTTACCAACTCTAGAGACAGGCAATCGCCGCTTTTTTTAATCTTCTGCACGGCGGGTTCGGCGGGTGTGTAATCGGCCACTGCGGCGGCGAAGATCGCCGCATCCATACGCGGAAGGTAGGCAGCGACGGCCGCATACATTTCTGCCGCCGTTTCCACCGGAATGAAATCGACGCCTGCCGGAACATCAAGAGATGTGGGACCGGAAATCAACAGGACATGATGCCCCGCGTGAGTGGCAGCATCCGCGATGGCATAGCCCATTTTCCCGGAGGAACGGTTCGTGAGGTAGCGGACGGGATCTACGGGTTCGCGGGTCGGACCGGCCGTTACTAGGAGTTTCACGGTATTACGGTTTATCTACTGGCGCGTCGGCTGGTGCAACGGCGGGCTTATCTGCTGGTGCAACGGCTGGCTTATCTGCTGGCTTATCGGCTGGCTTATCTGCGGGTGCGATGGCGGGCTTCTCGGTTTTGATTTTTTCGAGTTCCTTTTTCGCTGCGGCGAGTTGCTCCTTGGTGAATTCTTTCTCGATCTCTTTAACGAGAGTGGCACCGTTCTCTTTTTCGCCGCGCTCGACAGAGAGGGTGGCCAGCGCCCAAGCGAGCTCACGGTTCACCTTGGTGGCGGCACCAGCGGCATGGAAACGAGCGAGCGCAAGGGTGGCGCTAGCGTTGCCCTGCTGTGCGGCAAGGGAGTAAAGCTGGCCGGCTTTTTCGTAGCTCTGTTCCACTCCCGCACCACGCTCGAAGAGAGCGGCGAGGTTATTCTGCGCAGCGGCAAAACCACCTTGGGCAGCGCGGGTGAACCACGATGCCGCAGCGGAGATATCAGCCAAGCCGAGCTTACCGGAAAGATAGAACAGCCCAAGTTCGTTTTGCGCCTGCACAAGTCCTCCATTGGAAGCTGCTAGAAGGTGGGAGTAGCCCTTTCCGAGATCCGGGCTCTCCTCTTCGAGAAGTATTGCTGCCAGCATGAGATGAGCTTGCACGTTTTCCGCCTTCGCGGCCTTATTGAGCAGTTCAATACCGCGTGATTTATCTTTGTCTGTGCCTTTGCCCTCAAGGTGGAAAACAGCGGCGCGCACCATACAATCTGACTGACCCGCCTCAGCGCCAAGTGTATAGGAGGAAAGAGCGGCTTTCAGATCTTTCTTCACGTTCTCAGTGTAGTCGCCGAGAGCGAGATGAGCTGTGTAATCCTTGCCCTTGATTGCCTTATCCAGCCATATGGTAGCTTTCTCCTCGTCACGTTTGACGACATCGCTGTTAAGCAACCGCGAGCCTACCGCAACCATGGAAGCGGGATCGCCTTTTTCGGCTGCCTTTAAGAAATAACCATAAGCGAGCTTCGTATCCTTGAATGAAGGCTGGCCTAACTGCCCGTCGTAGAAGCGCGCTAAGAGGAACATGGAAGGCACATCACCCGCATCCGCTGCTTTTTTCCACCAGGAAACAGCGGTTTCCGGGGCGGGCTCACCGGTGAGCCTGCCTGTCAGGAAAGCCTCGCCGAGGATACGTCCTGAAACGGCGGGATCAATCCCAGCCTGTTTCTCCATAAGCTTGCGGCCTTCCTCCACACGATCCTTCTGGCCGGATGACATGAGGATGGATGCCAGGCGGTAGATCGAATCAGCATGATTCGCATCCGCTCCTCTGCGGTAATATTCGATCGCTTTGACCGAGGAAGTCTCGGTACCTTGACCTGTCTCATGAGCGAAGCCCATGATATAAATTGCGATTGGATCACCCTTATCGGCGAGAGGCTTGGCGAGTCCAACCGCCTTCTCGTGCTCGCCGGCCGCGAAAATCTCCAATGCTTTTCCTCCCGGAGTATCTGCACCGGCTCCCGCGGCTTGTTTGATGGCGGGGTCAGAATCCTGTATCACGGAGCTACCATCAGTGGCATCAAGAGAAACAGCACCCTTTGCGATAATGACAGAGAGAAGACATACGGAGGCGATAACTATTGGGGTCATGACTCAATGTATTAACCTCATATCCCCCGGTGACAAGCCCCGAGCGCGAAGATTTTTTACCGCCAATTCATAAGCAGCGTGCGGACTCCGGCACAATGAGCCTCCACCCTTGCAGTCAGAGCCGCCTTACTGGGGGTTTCAAAAGTGAACGAGAGCGGGCAACCGCGCTTTGCTAACCAGATCGCCTCCGGCCAGAAATCAGGTAAATCCGCCTCTGCGCGGTGGTAGATCCAACCGAGACTCCGGACGGCATGACCGTCGATTTCCAGTCCAGGCTCGGCTGGAAAATGAGCAGATACGGCCTCCAATAAATCGGAGGCACGTTGGGGATCGTCCTCGCCTAGATTGATTTCATAAAAATAGAACCCATTCGTTTCCCAATCCTCGTGGAGAGATACGAAAAGCGCTGGCACGGGTCGGCTAGCTAACCAACGAGTGTGAGCGACTGTTTCAGGAGATAATTGATGGACGTAGTCGCGGTTGAGGTCTGCGCCCTGCCGATTCTCCCGAGTTTTGAGAACAAGTCCGCTAGGATTCAACGCCGGGCAAATCATGCAATGGCGACCCACTGGGAACACCCCGTCTTCCATCAACTTAAGGGCGGCTAGCGGACCTGCGGGTTCATCGCCATGTATGCCAGCGGATATATATATGGGCGGCTCTTCCCCTTTTCTTTCCCATACAATAAGCGGGCCGACCTCCGTTTCTAGCAGGATCTCCGGTAAAAATCCTTGCCCGGCGGCGGCGTGGGAAAACTCCCTTAAAAAAGTTGGCCAATCGAAAATATCAGTCATCGAGTTTATTCCATAAGGTTCATGTGATCGAAAAGCCAATCAGGGGTATCATACGGCTCCGAAGGCCACGGCGCTGCGGCAGGCTACTTCCGCCCGATCCGCGGCTTGTTCGGAGCGGGCGTGGATGCGGGCGATGCTGTCGCCTTGAGAAATATTTTCACCGCTTTTCACAAGGCGATCGAAGCCGACAGCAAAATCGACGGAGTCCTCCGCCTTGGCGCGACCGGCACCGAGCTCGAGTGATGCTTGGCCGATGATTCCCGCGTCCACGGCAAGGATTTTTCCGGAGGAGAGGGCTTTCACCTCGCGGATGACGGGCGCTTTGTGAATCTCGGCGAGTCGCGGAAGGTCATCGGGATTACCACCTTGTCTGCGGACTAACTCATCGAATTTCCGGCGCGCGGTGCCGTCGTCGAGCATCGCGGCGAGGGCGGCGCGGGGAAGGCCGGCGATGGTTTCACTGAGATCGAGCACCACCTTCCGTAGATCCTCGGGCCCGCCACCATCGAGGCATTCGAGCGCCTCGATGACCTCCAGTGCGTTGCCGACAGCGCGCCCGGTCGGCTCGCTCATCGGATTGATGACGGCAAATACCTCAACTCCCATTTCTTTTCCCACCGCGACCATTCCCTCCGCCAGCAATTCGGCATCGGCGCGCGTTTTCATAAAGGCTCCCGAGCCGTATTTCACATCGAGCACCAGCCTTTCGAGGGACTCCGCCATTTTCTTCGACATGATGGAGGCGGTGATCAGCGGGATGGAGGGTACGGTGCCGGTCACATCGCGCAGGGCGTAGAGTTTCCGGTCGGCGGGGCAGAAGCGGTCGGTTTGTCCCATCATGACAACGCCGAGTTCCGCGAGGATTTCCGCCGCCTCGTCCATACCGATACCGACGCGGAAACCGGGGATGGATTCGAGCTTGTCGAGCGTGCCACCGGTGATGCCGAGCCCGCGTCCGGAAACCATGGGAACCCGGCAACCCGCACAGGCGACGAGCGGAGCGAGGATAAGGGAGACTTTATCGCCGATGCCGCCTGTCGAGTGCTTGTCCACCACCGGTGCTCCCAGCGGATGTTGAAAGACGTCGCCGCTACGCATCATTGCCAGTGTCAGCGCCGCAGTCTCCGCCGCTGTCATACCTTTGAAAAAAACCGCCATCGCAAAGGCTGACATCTGGTAATCCTCGACATCACCGCGCACGTAGCCGTCCACTAACCAACCAATTTCTGACGGGGAGAGCGTCTCCCCTTCCCGTTTCCTAGCGATCAATGTCGGGACATGCATGGCAAGAAACTACCCGTGATCCGGGCCGCAAGCAAGACAGCCAATCGCCGTCTCCACTTAAAACGGCCAGATCAGCGGAATGAGGGGACAAGCGATGATCACGCAGATGACATTCAACGGAATACCAAACCGAAGATAGTCGGAAAAGCGGTATCCGCCTGGGCCATAGACCATCATGTGCGTCTGGTATCCCATCGGCAGAGCGAAGGCGCAGGAGGCAGCCACGGTGACGCCCATAATGAATGGGCGCGAATCCACACCCAGCTCTGCGGCGAGCCGAACCACGATAGGCACCATCATCACAGCGGTAGCGTTGTTCGATAAAACCTCGGTGAGGCTGAGGGTGAAAACAAACACGATCCACAGCAACGCATAGGGCATCATGCCGGAAGAAACGAATCCCTCAGCCCCCGAGACAAGCTGCTTAGCGAGCCACTCGGCCGTGCCCGTACTCTGCATGGCCATTCCCAATCCCAGCATGCCGTAGAGCATTAGCAGCACCTGCCAATCCACGCTCTCGTAGGCCTCTCGCGTCGTGAGTATGCCCGACCACAATAGAGCGAGTACACCAACCAGCGCCGCGTAGTGAATGGGTATGGACGGAACGCCAACACCCATTCGACTGAGTATGTCCGTGATCGTTACGGTAAGAACTACTCCCACAAGAACACCCCATGAAAGTAAAATTGGCCAGCGGCGCTGGGGCGGCGTATGAATATCAACGCTGTTCTCCTCCGGTCTATCAGTGAGCAGGAAGTCACGTGTCGCTTTCAAATCCGGTAAGTTGTTAACCGCCGTAATGACCAACAACGTATCGCCACGCTCGATCTCGATCTCCGACATACGGCTTGTAATATTCAGTCCGCTGCGATGCACCGCCAGCACAACACAATTGTAACGCTGCCGGAAATCAGCGTCCGCCAGCGTCCGCCCTACAATCGAGGACTCACTAGGCACTACCAACTCAGATACTATACCATCGACTACCGAGAGTTCCTGAGCACCGATCTCGCGAAACAACTCTTCTGCTTTCGCCGTGCCACCTTTCCGGCGGTGAAGTGCGATAAGGAAGCGATCGTTGCGCTCGACGATCACCTCGCTCAGCGGAAGCATAAGGCGCGCACCATGACGACGTATTTCCAGCACATGGATACCAGCCTCCCGACTGCCGAGCTGCGAGTCGAAAAGCGATTTACCAATCAGCTTGGAGCCTTCCCCTATCAGCAGGTGATGCAGCGGAGTGGTGCGGAGGTCGATCTCAAGGCTTCCGGTGATCGACGAGCGCGAGGGCAAAAGCTTTGGTCCGAAGATAACCATATATGCGATGCCGGCGATTGCCAGGGGCACACCCAAGGGAGCTAGGGCAAACATCGACATCGGCTCCAATCCCATATCCCGTAGAGTGCCGTTGACTAGGAGGTTGGTCGAGGTGCCGATTAGCGTACAGCAGCCGCCGAGGATGGAGGAGTAAGAAAGTGGGATCAGCAGCTTCGAGGCGGGGATCTCTTTAGAGCGTGCGAAACCTAAAACAACGGGCATGAGGATCGCGACGATGGCGGTGTTATTCATCCACGCGCTGAAGAAAGTAGCCACTACTGTGAAGGCAAAGATCGAGGAGCGCACGCCACCTTTCACGCGCCTCTGGAGGAGTCGCCCAATCTGATCTACCGCGCCAGATTTTTCCAATGCCCCGCCAATCACAAAAAGCGCCGCGATCGTAAGCGGTGCCTCGTTACGAAAAACAACCGACATATCCTCTATTTGAATCAACCCAAGCGCGACGAGCAGGCAAAGGATCGATAGGGCGAGGACATCGGGTGAAGCCCACTCGCGGATAAAAGCCACGAGGGTCAACAAAACAACCAATAGGGTTAAAACGATTTCCTGGCTCATAGGTGCCCTGTATCAGGAGGTAAGAAAAGCGCAGCGCCAAGTTGCGCACTAAAACTAATGAGCGGCTTTATCTTCGGAATGCTCCGCGTGGGAATCACCGTGGCTATGGAGTCGATTGGTGCCATCTGGCCCATCGAATTCATGCCGCTCGCAGGCACCGAGACTGAAAGCGACTAGGACAGAGAGTAGGGCGAAACGTTTCATCGCGCTTCTCTTAGACATTTCTCCGTGATTGGCAACCCCGATTCGTCGCTTGGAAAACGTTTCTCGGAGGCATATTTTTTGATAGCACTCACGCTGGGTAAACAGACGGTTATTCACCTTTGATCAGATCATCGAATGAATCCTTCAGCGTTTCCTGATCGGATGTGGATGATTCTTCGGAACTCGTGTCCTTATAAATTGTCCAGAAATTATCCTCGGGCACAGCACTTGTTCCGCTGATCTCCAGATCCAGCCAGCGGTATCCCTCACGCACTTGACCGAACATCTCTGCAAGTTTCTTGTCTGTAGAAGCGAGCACAGTCGTTTCGGGAATGCCAATCCTGAGTTTACCTTTGATTACTCCTCCTTCGCCATTGGAGATATCACCACTTACAACCATTCTGCCCTGCTTCTCGAGATTAAGATTAGATATTTCCGTGTTTTGCCCCATTCTCTTGACCACCATTGTGACATTTTCATCGAAAATCGGGAATTCATACCAGCGATCGCTAAAGGCTATCGCAAGCAACTGTAAGAACTTGAAACCCGACATATCAACTTGGGAATCCGAGGTTTTCGTTACCGTCAACTCCAGCCTGGCGTCTTCAGGGGAATCAATATCGAAGCTAAGAAAATTGGAGTCCGGCGATTCTGGACTATCGATTCTACCGACAAAAAACCGACCGAGATCATTACCTATCAGATAGGAAAGCGGAAAATTCTCCAGCTCGGCCGACAAGGTATTTGTCGCGGTAGCACCTATTGGACTCAATGTTCCTGCAAAGTCGATATACCCCACCCTAGACTGCTGATCAGATACGGGCATTTGGAACCGCATGTTCTGAATCTTAAATTCGGAATTTTTAATCAATATATAGGAGCGATCGAGAGTCATTGACGGCCAGCCAGCGAACTGCAGAACGCCGCCACTCAACCGTATCTCCGCTTGCCCAGCGACGGTGCCGGTGTATAGCGATGCTTCTGTTTTGGTCATTGCGCCAAATCCTCCAAAATTAATATCCAAGAAGGGCATCGAGTAGCGGGAAAACTTTACGGGCAGTCCGCCCTCCGGCTTGGGCACATGCCTAAGTGGTTTTGACGGATCAGAAACCTTAAGAAATAACTTGCCGGAATCAGCCCCGATCTCGTCTCCGCCGAATGTATTACCGATAAATGTGGAAGGGAAAATCTTGGCCGTAACGCCATACACCTCCAATTTATCCAAGACGTTTCCTGCTGGCCAAAGCAAATTCATGCTGCGTGTATTGGCCGACACAGGATTCATGCGGAACTGCTGCATTTCCACCTCTGCGCCGCTTGATATCTCTAACTTGCTGGTCAAAGAGTCACGGTAACCGGCACTGTTCACATACAGAACGCCGACTCCCACCACCAGACCTACGATGATCAAAAGTAAAACGGCCCCTGCAATCTTTAGTATCTGGATGCGCGTTTTAAGCTTGGTCTCCTTCTTGGCACTCTGATCGGTGCGCCTTTTCCTCTTTTTAATCTTAAAAACCTGGCTGCCATCCTCACGGGTGACTAGTTCGGGCTCGGTCTCCTGACGCCTACTGAGGCGCCTCATCATCTCATCGATGGTGTAATTATCCTTTTCGCTATCCGGTTGAGGCATGGGAATTTGTCTATAGTCAGGCGTTCAACGATCCCGGTAAGGTCGCCCGGTCGGATCGAGAAGCTCAACGTTGACCAAAAATAGAACAGATACAGATCGGGTGCTATTGGCCTCAGATTGGAAAAGCCTGCCGACAACCGGAATATCACCTAAGATCGGCGTCTTATCCTCCACATCCTGGATTTCCTGCTTCAGCATTCCTCCGATCACAATAGTGGATCCATCAGCAACAATGAGATTCGAGTCCGTTCTGTGCATACTGAAGATCGGCATAAGGATCGCGTTTTCGCTGAGCTGAGTAGTCACCGAACCGAGAATGCCGGCCTCCGTTGTATTGATCGGGCTGCCGTAGTTTACGAATCCGTCGAAATCTATCATTTTGGGATTCAAGGTCACATCGACATATCGGCGGTTGGCATCAGCAACGGGCAGCACCTCAAGGATGACGCCAAGATCACGTGACTCGAAGGCTGTAGGAGTGGCCGGCGTAACGATAGCACCACCGCCACCACCGCCACCGCCATCCCCACCGCCTGGCAGTTCGGGGGGCTCGTATTCCGTGGGGTAGATGAATTCTTCTACTATGAAAATGGAAGCAGCTTGGCCACTGCGGGTGGTGACGGAAGGTTGCGCCATCAGATCGACACCAGTTTTCTGGTCGAGGCCGCGCATGAGCATCTGAATCGTGGCATCTCCGACGGTTCCATTCACACCGAACACGCCGGGTGCGCGGTTTTGGGTCTGCGTAACTCTATTCGTTCCTGCGGCGATCAACGATTCAAGCGAATCACCGCTGATCGCTCCATCACCACTGCGATTGCCGGCGGTAATCGGATTCGTCGGAAAAATTACGCCCGGCGGGCTTGCAATATCAGTGATTGCGGAACCGCTACCCGTTGTCCCGCCGGAAAGATTCAGATTGCTCTGACCAGGTATCAAACTGTCACCACCGAATGAAAAAGTGCTCAGCATCCAGTCGAAGCCGATTTCCTCAAGCTTTTCCTGTTCCACTTTCAGCATCGTCACGCGAACCGCGACAGAGACGGGCTCGGTCTGTGCGATTGCATCAATGATCTGCTCAATGACATCAAGCATCGCCTCGGTATTGACTACGCGGAGCGTGTTTGTAGAGGCATTGAGAGAGGCGGAAGCTCCCTCGCCGAAGGTGATTCCCTGCTCTACCAGAGCCTCCTTCACGCCCAACCTCTTCGCCAGTAGTCCGCTCTTACCCGCATCGCTGTTGAAAATGTCCTCAGTCTCATTGCTCTCCGCCGCGCCGGACGAGAGATTGCTGAGAAAATCCACAGGGACGCGGTATGTCCGGGCGACTAGCAGGTTCGTATCCATGCCGACAGGTGAGATCGTGACCGCGAATTCATCCGTACGGAAAACCGTTCCAGTGGCTCCGTTGATATATTTTAGAATCGTCGAAACAGATACGTTTTTCACCTGCATATTGAAGCGCTTGGCAAAAATTTCCTTACCAGGAGATTTGTCCAAATCTCCGACATTCACTGTGATGTTGATACCCTTCCGCGTGCGATCGAGTTCGAAGGTATCGTTTTCCTCCGCGCGCAGTTGCAGTAGCTCGATCGCATCCGTCAGGTTTGCCTCTTGAAGCCGGAACTCGGGAATGATGATGCGATCAATCTTGGCGGAAAGCGGAACGGTGAAATCCAGCTTGGAATCGAGTCGGCCTGTTTCGAGGACTTCGGGTATCACAAGCTCGGGAGCCAGCGGCATCTCCCAGACATTATCCACTGCGGCCAACATCTCGGCACGCACGTGATCCTTTGCTGAATCAGCGTAGTCACTTTTCTCCGCAGCGACTCGCTCCATCCCTCTGCGCGCCGCTGCGTTGTGAGGATCGATCCGAATGATTTCCTCATACTGTTTCTTAGCCGCATCGAATTTACCAAGGTCGAATTCACCCTGCGCCATGAGCAGTAATTTGCGCACCTGATCGATATCAGCCGTGTGCTCCTTTGTCAGCCCAGGATTAGTGCGAATCGGGTCATCAAGCTCTGCGCGGAAAGCGGTTGCCAATGGATCATTCGGAGCGACAGCATCCGTCAGCACTTTATCCACGACCGCCTTGGCTTCCGCGACATCGCCTTTCCGAGATAGTTCGCGTCCGTATTCGACGGCAGCTTGGGCGTAGCGTTGGGTAGCGGCAGCTTTCAGCTCCGCCGTAGCCGGGGCATTCGGAAATGCGTCGGTGGCTCCCGCGTAGGCCACCATCGCCTCTTTAAATTTTCCAGCTTGGTAAGCCTCATCTCCTTTCAAAAGAAGCATCTGCGCCTCCTGAACGGATGCCTGGCGTCTCTCCAGTTCACGCTGAGCGAGCGCAGAATGACCGCTTTCGCTTTGGGCGGAAACTGCTCCCGTCAGCAAAATGGGAATAGCAAACGCCAGACAGCGATGTGCTAATTCGTTTAAAAAGGAGATCGGCATGCGCAGGTGTTGAAGACGTATAGCCGCCGACTGCCCGAAGAGTAAGCGCAAAATCAGGGAAATTTCCGATTCCTGCCAAAGCCCCCAGCGGCCTTAAATAACTCACCAGCGGAACTCCAACTGCACCTCACGCCGACGACCACTTCTTAAGTAACTACGCCATCTCCGCGCAACGCTCCCACGCGCCTTGATCCACTCCAGTTTCCAACGCAGCCGCAGTCTCTCATGTGAGTTCATAAGAACAACTGTTCATAATTACACATTTCTGTCAATAGGGTAATTTTTGCTCCCAGTGCAATCCACTCCATTGAGGCGGAGATTCCGGTTCACAAGTCGGGAGTGTCGCGCCAAGCTTTCTCTGTCGTGATATTTATCGGAAAGCCTTTGAAATGGATCGCGTGCCTCGCGTTGATGGCCGCGCTGATCGGATCGGCTGCCGCGCTTTTTCTGTGGGCCTTGGACGTCGCAACCCTGCAGCGCTTCGCCGCACCGCAACTTATCTACTTGTTGCCGCTCGCGGGTGTTGCGATGGGTTTTTACTACCGGTATCACGGCAAGCACGTCACCTCCGGCAATCACTTGATCCTTCGTAACGCCCTCAAAGAGGCACCAGAAATTCCGTTCACTCTCGCGCCAAGCATCCTGATCTCGACCGTTGTCACACATCTATTCGGCGGCTCGGCGGGGCGGGAGGGCACGGCGGTGCAGATGGGCGCGGGGATCGCGGCGGGCTTCGGGAAATTTTTCGCAGGGAGCAGAACTGCGGGTAGCTTGTTGCTTTGTTGTGGGATCGCGGGAGGATTCGGGGCGGTGTTCGGGACTCCGTTTGCGGGGGCGGTGTTCGCTCTTGAGTTCGTGCGGAACCGGGTTGTTTCTCCAAAAATTATCCCCTGCCTGATCACCGCGCTCGCGGCAGATTTCGTCTGCGTCTCATGGGGCATTCACCACACTACCTACCCAGCGATCCACTTTGGCCACTCGCGCACCGTTTGGCTGATCATTCTGGTCAAACTTGTGCTGCTAGCGGCAGTCGTCGCGCTCGTCTGCCGACTCTTCGTTTCCAGCTCCCATTTCACGGCACGGAAATTCCGCAAATGGTTTCCCCACGAAGCCGTCCGCGCGGGTGTCGGCGGCGGAATCGTCATCGCGCTTTTCGTGATGGCCGGTAGCACGGATTATCTCGGACTCGGGACGCTCGCGGAGCACAGCAAATCGCTAACTCTACCCAGCTTTCTATCAACGGAAAACCATGCCCCCGCGTCCGCTTGGCTCTGGAAACTTATCTTCACCGTCGTCACCCTCTCCGCCGGATTCAAGGGTGGCGAGGTCACTCCCCTGTTCTTCATCGGTGCTGCGCTCGGTAACTCAATTGCGTGGTGGATCGGTGCGCCAGTGGATCTTTTTGCGGGAATCTCAATGATCGCGCTATTCGCCGCCGCCACTCGGACACCGGTCGCCTCCATCGTCATGGGAATGGAGCTGTTAGGGTGGAAAATCGGCATTCCCCTCACCTTCTGCACGCTCATCGCCCTGAAGCTCAGTGGGACGAATTCCATCTACCCGAAGTCCGAGGATCTGTGAGGAAACTCCGCCCTTTCGTTTCCACAAACCCACTCCATATTCATCCACAATGTTGGAAACACCCCGCCAACTTGCCACCCGTCTCGAGCGCGGTGAAATCGACCGCACCGAGTTTCAATCGCTGATGGCGATCCATGCCCGCGAGCTGATTGCCGAGATCGAAGAGGATCATCAAAACCCGCTGGCCGCATGGATCGAATCGCGACTCGCCAAAGCGGCGGTGAAACGACTGCTGCGAAAACACTCGGGCTTTCGGATCCGCGAGATACTCACCGCGCTCTCCGAGGCACCCGATTTCACGCTCGCAAAATATCTCTGGAACGCGCCGCATCCCGATGTCCCGCTGCACTGTTTTTTCCGCATCCGCCGCGAGCCCCTTTTCCAAATCCTCTCAATCCGCGAGGACGCCGATGTCACCGAAATCCACGTGGAGATCTTCCGCCCCCGAAACCGCGCGCGCATCCTCCTCAGGCGCGATCCAGAGTGGCAACTGCGGGCACCGTCATTTTCCAAAGGCGTGGAGCGAGCATAACGCAGATAGAACTCTGAAAATTGATAAAAAAGCAGAACTTATCATCAAACCCACACCATAGATTTTAAAGCGCTACACCCAAAATGCGGGTTGACTAAAATAGGATACATTGTATTCTATTTTCATGGTTCTGCTCTTCGTCGAAACACCGCTGTTTTCCAGACAGCTCACAGAGTGTGTTGACGACGAGGACTTCCGGGCTTTTCAGAATGAATTGCTCAGGAATCCGGAACTAGGCGATCTTATTGTCGGATGTCGGGGTCTTCGCAAAGTCCGGATGGCACTACCAGGCAGGGGCAAAAGCGGAGGCGCACGCGTCATCTACCTGTATCTACCCGACGCCCACATCCTTTACCTCTTCCTACTCTTCAAAAAATCGGATACCACCAATCTAAGCCAATCCCAGCGCAACCAACTCGGCAGCCTCGCCGATCAAATCAAATCCAGTTATGCACAAAAAAGACAAAATCCCTGATTTCAGTTTCGATGAACTCCTCACCAGCATGCGGCAGGGAGCGGATCATGCCACCGGGAAAATCACCGCGCGCACACATCGGCTTACGAAACGTGCCACGGCATTTTCTGGCGAGGAAATCGCTGAGATCCGCAAGCGCATGAACATTAGCCAAGCCGTCTTCGCCGATCTTCTGAATGTGCCCAAAGCCACCGCCATATCCTGGGAACGGGGACTGCGCTCACCGTCCGGTGCCGCTTTGCGCCTCCTACAAATCGCCAAGGAACGCCCTGAAGCCCTGCTGGAAACAGCGGCGCATGATTGACCTTCGCACTCCTCTGATTTGTATTTCGAATAACCACCTGATTCGCATGAGGTGAGAACCCCTTTTCCAAATCCTCTCAATCCGCGAGGACGCCGATGTAACCGAAATCCACGTGGAGATCTTCCACCCCAGAAACCGAGCGCGCATCATCCTCAGGCGCGATCCTGACTGGCAACTGCGGGCACCGTCATTTTCCAAAGGCGTGGCGAAAGCATGATGCAGGCAACAAATAAGCCCGCCGCAAGTCCGCACCAGACGCCCACCGCACCGAGATCGAATTTCACGGAAAGCAGCACCGCGATAGGTAGGCCGACCATCCAGTAGGAGAAAAATCCGATCAGCGCAGGTATCCTCGCATCGTGCAGGCCGCGCAGCATCGCCACCGAACCGACCTGGATGCTATCGAAAAGCTGGAATACGCCGACCACAATCAACAGCGACGCGGCGAGACGGATCACCGGTTTTTCCTCCGTGAAAAACGAAGCCATCCATTCCCCGAGCAGCGCGAAAACCAGCGCGCCGACCAGTGAATACGCCGACCCGATCCACCAGCCAGAGACTACGATGGGGCGCAGCCGCAGCCTTTCCCCCGCACCCACCGCTGTGCTAATCCGCACGCTCAGCGCCATGGAAAGACCAAGGGGGATCATGAATGCCGTCGCCGCGCACATCAGTGCAACCTGATGCGCCGCCATCGCCGTAGCGCCGTAGCGCCCCATCATCAGACCGGCCACCGAGAACGCGGAGACCTCGGTGATCATCTGGATGCTTGCGGGAAAACCCACGGTAAGAAATTTCCGGATCTCAGAAAAAACCGGCTTACGGAACCAGTGGTAGGGCGTCCATTTCCGCAGATCCGCATCACGGTGCAACCAGACGATCATGCCAACGAGGATCGCCATACGCGAGATAAGCGTGGCCCAGGCACCGCCTTCCAGTCCCAGCATCGGGCAGCCGAGTTTGCCGTAGATCATCACCCAGTTCAGGAAAACATTCAGCACCACGCCGCCGAGGAAAATCCAGAACGGCGGCCACGGCCGGTCGAGCGCGTCGGCGTGGTTTTTCAGCGCGATGGACATCAGCGCAGGCACCATGGAGGCCATGATGATGCGGAAATACGGGCCGGTCATCGCCTCCACCTCCGGCGGTTGGCGGAACATGCCGAGGTTCAGGGAAAGGGCATAAGAAACGGCGAAAAGCAGTAGCCCTAGCACCGTGGCGATATACATCCCGTGGCGGCAGCTTGCCCTTCCCGCCGACTCATCGCCGGAGCCGGCCGCGCTCGCGGTGAAAACGGAAACTGCCGTCAGCACCCCGATCCCGAACACGAAGGGCACGTAGAAAAGCGAGTTCGCAAAAGTTAATACCGCCAGCTCCTTCACACCGAGCTGGCCAATCATCACCGTGTCCGCCACGCCCAGTAGCATCTGGCTCACCTGCCCGATTACGAGTGGGAAAGCGAGTTTCAGCGTGAGCCGGGATTCGGTGAGCAGCGACATGAAGGCCAGCATGTAGTCTTCATCTCAAGTCCGCAATCGACAACACGTCTCGTAGGTATTTGAATCCCGCGCATGCAATCAATGACCGGCTTTGGCCGTGGAACTCATAGCACCGGGGAATGGACAGCAAGCGTCGAAGCGGCCTCGGTCAACCGGAAACAGGCGGAGATCGTAGCCAACCTGCCGCGCCAGCTTCAAGGACTCGAAGGCCGTGTGCGGCAGTCAACGCTTCCCCACATCTCGCGCGGCCGGGTGCAGCTTTCGATCAAACTGGAACGGCTCGATGCTGAAATTTCCGACCAGATCCGCATCAACCCCGCGCTAGCACGCGCGTTCGAATCGGCATTTTCCGATCTCTCGCTCCTCGTCGGGCGGCAGCTTTCACCGACACCTGCGGATTTCCTGCGGCAGCCAGGCATCATGGAAATCGGCGAGACGGAGACGATTGATCCCGACGCAGCATGGGAGGTAATTTCGCCTGCACTCAATCAGGCGCTCGCAAACCTGAACGCAATGCGCGCGGAGGAGGGCAAACACCTCAAGCAGGATTTCCTCGCCCGCCTCGGCCAGTTGTTGGCCTTCACGCAGATCATTGCCGATCACGCGCCGTCGCGTCCCGCCCGGCAGCGAGAGCTTATGATGAAACGCCTCTCCGACCTCGGTATCCCGCTGGAACTCGATGACGAGCGCCTCGTCCGCGAGATCGCTCTCTTCGCAGATCGCTGCGATATCTCTGAGGAAATCACCCGCCTGCATTCCCATTTCGCGAAATTCCACGGCTACATCGAAGCGCCCGAAGCAGCGGGTCGCTCGCTGGATTTCCTCTGCCAGGAATTGTTCCGCGAGTTCAATACGATCGGCTCAAAAGCCAACGACGCACTCGTCGCTCAGACAGTGGTCGAGGCGAAGACAGAACTCGAAAAACTCCGCGAACAAATTCAGAACATAGAATAAATTCATGTCCCTTCTCAATGATAGCGCCGACTCCGATCTCCCGCGTGAGAAAATCTACAAGTATGGCGCCACTTCGCTGAGCAACGCCGAGCTCATGGCGATTTTCCTGACATCGGGCATCGTCGGGCGGAATGTGATCCAAGTGGCGGGCGATCTGTTAGAAAAATACGGCAGTCTGCAGGAATTAGGACGTCTGCCTATCGCGGAGTATATGAATAACAAGGGGATCGGCTTGGCGAAGGCGTGCAAACTCGCCGCCGCGTTTGAGCTGGGGATTCGGCTCTCCCGGGAAAAAATCCGCTCGCAACCGCTAGACACGCCGGAACTTATCTACGGTCACTTTGCCCACCAGATGGGTAACCTTCCCAGTGAACAAGCGCTCGTGATCACCGTGGACTCGCGCCTCATGCACACCAGCACGACCACCGTTTCCGCCGGAACCGTGAACGAAACGACGGCACACCCCCGCGAGATCCTGCGCCCCGTGATTTCCCGCAACGCCTTCGGATTCATTCTTATTCACAACCACCCCTCCGGCGATCCCACTCCCAGCCGCGCCGATTACCGCGTCACCGAAGGCCTCCTTAAAGCCGCGGAGCTGATGCAGGTCAAATTCCTCGACCACGTAATCATCGGTCGCCCCGCAGCGGATCGAGAGGCTTTCTTTTCGTTTCGCTCCGCAGGTGTGTTACCTTAGCTCCGTCCCGCACCATGTTCCGTTTCCACTTCGTCCGCAACCTCCGCACCGCCCTCTGGCTGCTGCTGTTCGCGCTCATTCCGCTGGGAGCGGGCGCACTCTACTGGGCAAACCAAACGGGCCTGCCCGATGAGTGGCGGGAAGCCATCGAGAAGGAAATTTCCAAACACGGTCCGAATGTAAAAATCGCCTCGCTCAGCTACGTCCCACTGCGCGGCTTCGTAGCAGAAAATGTTCGGGTGTTCGCCGAGCCGGAGCGCATTAACGAGATGTCTCGCTTCGAGCGCGTGCAGCTCGTTCTCGACAACGCCCAGCTCGCACGCGGCAAATTCCGCCTACGGAAACTCGAACTTCGCAACGCAAGGCTCTCACTCCCCATCGATCCGGAGAATCCCTCTGGCGAATCGCTGCACTTCAACGGGCTTTACGGAACCATTCTAATGAGCGGAAAACGCCTGATCGAAATACGCGACGCACGCGGCGAGGTCGGAGGAATCAAAATCGCACTCACCGCGAAATTACTTGGGAAAGACCATTCGAAAGCGGGCGACGATGACGAAAAATACGAGGGGCAGCGCAGGGAAATGATCGCAAATATTCTCGATGAAATGAAACATTGGGATTTCGGCGCGGACACACCGCCAACCGTTCGAATCGATCTCGGCGGCGACCTTTCTGACAAAGGCTCGATCCGCGCGGACTTTCGCATCGACGCTCCTTCAGTAGAGAAAAAACAATACCGCCTGACCGACGTGAGAGCCGAGGGCTCGCTCTCCGGCTACCTGCTTGATATTTCCTCTTTCTCCGCAAAGGACGCTCGGGGAACCGTTTCCGGCCATGCGGATTACCAACTCATCCGCCGCACGGGACGCTTCGATATCGAGTCCTCCATCGACATCCCGCGCCTGCTAAAATCATGGCTCAACGCGCCGCTGCAAGGCGAGCTTCTCATCGGTGGAGGACAACGCATCCAAGCCGCCGGCGACGTGGATCTA
The DNA here is from genome assembly GCA_945870855.1 of Prosthecobacter debontii. Lineage (GTDB taxonomy): Bacteria > Verrucomicrobiota > Verrucomicrobiia > Verrucomicrobiales > Akkermansiaceae > Luteolibacter. The sequence continues at coordinate 4,217 of CAMBTP010000038.1, read as the reverse complement.
AACGAACCATTGAAGCCAAAAGTGAACCTCACAGGGCACGCGCACTGCGAGGCACTGATGTTCCGGGGCGTGACGTTTGACACTTTCGATACGTGGTTCTCATGGCAGGACGGCGGGCTTTTCCTACGAGATATCAAACTGACGCGACCCGATGGCATGGCGGAAGGGAAACTCCTGATGGAAGGCAGCAAGGTGCGCATCGCCCTGCACACGACCCTTCCGGTCCCGCTCTACGAACCCTTTTTCAGCGGCCAACCTCTCGAACACGTGATCGCTGATTTCTCCGAAAACGAAAATCCCTTCACCGAAATTTTCATCGAGGGCGCGTTCGACATCCATGATCGCTTTGATTGGGCATACACCGGCCACGGCACTTTGAGGAACCTCTCCTATCGCGGCGTGCCCGTCGTCTCCGGCGGTGCGCATTTTTCCGTGAACCACGACGAACTCGATTTTACCGAAGGCTCCGTGACCTTTGATTACAGCGACTACGCACTGCGCCGCGAGTTCAGCGGCCCGAAGCGGGGTTCCGCCACGGTGGGGAGAATACGCTATGATGGAGCCACAAAAACGGTCGGCGTCGAGGATGTGAAAGGCGATATTTGGGCGGCCCCGATGGTGCGGTTTTTTGCACCGAAGATCGCCGATGACCTGGAACAATACCGCTTCCACACGCCGCCCACACTCAGCGGATCGGGCGTCATCGATGTAACACCGCAAGGCCGCACCGATCTCACCGTTAAATTCAGCACCCCCGGTAAGGCGGATTATAAATTCCTTGGTAAGAACGTCACATTAATGGAGCCAAAAGCCACCGTGAACATGCGCGGCGGGGAGGTGCGCATCTCAGGACTCTCCGCAGGAGCTTTCGATGGCACGGTCGCGGGCGATGTCGTCCACTCCGGGAAATCAAAACTCACTGGCGAGCTGACCTGGTCGAAGCTCGCAATCCCCGGCATTTGCTCCACCTACGGTTTCGAGATGAAAGGCGGCGGTCTTCTCACCGGTCGCATCGAGTTCTCGATCACCGGCGGAGACGTCACAACGATGGACGGCACAGGCCTTGTCGCACTGGAAAACGCGGAGCTTTTCTCCGTGCCCATCTTCGGGCCGCTTTCGGGCGTCGTCTCGTCCGTCCTCGACGACAAACGCGCCGGCTTCGAGCGCGCCAAAAACGCTTTCTGCAACTTCGAGATAAGCAAAGGCATACTCAGCACACACGATTTCCAGAGCGCCACGACATCGATCAGCTTCACCGGCGATGGCGAGGTCGATCTCGAAGAGAAATTCATCGACTTCACAATCCGCCTCAACGCCCGTGGCCTGCTCGGCGTGATCACTCTTCCGCTCCGCCCGTTTTCCGGCCTGTTCGAATTCAGAGGCACGGGACCGATCGACAAGACGGTGTGGAAAAATGTCCATTTCAGCACCCCGCCCAAGGAGCAGAACGATCTCCTTCTCACACCCACACCCAAAGCGCGCGCAGTTAAAGAGTGATCGTCAGACCAGATACCCATTCGTGGCCTTCTCGCGGCCGATCGAGGTATCCCCGCCGTGCCCGGAAAACACCCGGGTCTGGTCCGGCAGACAAAGCAGCTCCCTTTTGATCCCAGCGAGCAGCAGCTCGAAACTTCCGCCCGGCAGATCACAGCGTCCGACGGAACCCGCGAACAAGGCATCCCCCGCGAAAACGACCCCCGCCTCCGGAATGTAGAACGTGAGACTATCGGCCGAATGCCCCGGCACATGGCTCACTTTCGCCTTCATTCCAAACATTTCCTTTTCCCCTTCCGCGACCAGCGCATCCACTTCGTAAGGCACCACCGCAGGCAAGCCCCAGCCCGCTCCGAACGCCTCCAGCGTCAGATCCTTCGAATAATCTGCCCACGCGAAAACTTTAACACCCCTCATCCGCAGCGCCGCCACATCCTCGACGTGATCGTAGTGCTGATGGGTCAGATACAGCGCATCAACCCGCACTCCCCTACCCTCCACCCACTCCGCAATCCCGTCTGGCGCATCCACCATGAAGTTCCCCTCCGGCGTCTCCACCAGATATCCGTTCGTCTGCACCATGCCGCCCGTGAATTTTGTAATCCGCATGCAACCCAACTAAGGCAGTGTCGGTAGTTTGGAAACGAAAAATCAGCTTCTGAGATACGCTCTAGACCGAAAGAAAACCCATTAACTTGGGTAAAATGTTTCACCTCAGAGCCTGCGCCGCAACAGCAACAGCATGCCTAGCCCACTCAGGATGGCGGAGACGTTCAGCTCGGGGATGGCGGTGATGGTAACGTATTTACTAGATACGCTTACCCCTCCATTCAGGCCAGCGGTGGTATCATTGTAGTTCATCCTCCAGATTCCACCTGCATCCGTGAAGTTGGTATCATCCGAAATTGTGGTGACGCCGCCGGAATCATTGAAGAGTCCGGCAAGAGTGCCATCGTAAGCGAACAGGGTGAATTTATTACCTACCGTGTAAGTGCCAAGCTGAACCAGATCCAGATTGCCGCCGAGAGTCAAATTACCTGCGACATCCCCAAGATCCGCAGTCGTGCCACCACCCGTTAATTCATACAGGTAGGTTCCACCGACCACTAGGTCACTACCGAAGTTCATCACACCAATACTGTTGCCGATTGCCAGCGTGTTACCCGTAATGACGTTGACAGCTTGATTGATGGTGCTGTTGCCGCTGAGGGTGCCGCCGGTGGAGCCCGCAGCGAACGAAACCGACTGGGTCAGAGCGGTGGAGGAGTTGTAGTTGAATTCAGTTATCGCGGCCGTAGAGGCGGTTCCGATGGTCACGCTGCTGGTACCATTGATGCTGCCAGTGGAGACGGTGAGCTTGCCTACAGAAACCGTTGTTTCGCCGGTGTAGGAGTTTGCGCCGGAGAGAGTAAGGACGCCCGTGCCGCCGCCTTGAAGAGTGAGATTTCTGCCTGAGCCGCTGATAATGCTGCTGATCGTGACTCCGCCGGTGCCGGTAATCTGGATGATGTTGTTGGTGGCGTTGCCGAGGGCCAAGCCCAACGTCCCCGAACCGGCTCCATTCGTGATAGTCATCAGCTCAGTGGTTGTGTTCCGGAGAATCGTGTTTTCGACAGAGTTCACGGTAGCCCCATTGAGCGTGAGAACCCCTGCGACAGTTGACGTACTGTTGTTATAGGTTCGAGCTCGCGCGTAGGTGTTGTCGATCGCCCCTAGATAGTAAACACCGCTGGTGGTGCTCATGTTGATGCCGATCGTGGGTTGGGCATTCACGCTGAATACCGCGATGTCGGAATCCGTAGTAGTAGTAGATCCGGCTGCCACGCCACCTGTCCAATTCCCCGCAGTAAGCCAAGCGCCACTTGACGAGCCTGACCAAGATTGTGCATGAGCGGATTGCGCGGAGAGCAACGCGACGAGGGCGGAGGCGAAAGGAAAGGAGAGGCGGGCGGTGGATATAATGCGGGATTTCATGGGATATATTTATTGGTTTTATTTTAACACTTTAATAGTGTCGATTTGCATATTATTTGAACTTTAAAAGCCATCATGATGCACGCACCTAAAGGGCGGCGCAACTTTTTATTTGTAATATTTTTTATTATATATTTGAGGATTACTCAAGCTTCTGTTTGTTGCTGGTTATAGGTTTTCCATTCCTCTGACGCTTCCATCAGGATGGCTGTGACGAGGCGAAGAACTGATTTTTCGTTCGTCTAATCTCCCTATGCGCGGATATTCGATCCACTCAACCGGCCCATCATTCGCTCAATCCAGCCGCCACATCCATCACGCGGAACCTAATGACCTTACACATTTTGAAGTAGGTTCACCTTCAGAAAAAGCCCGATTTTTTTCGCCCTCAACGTCATCCCCTTCGTCGATCCAGCGGTCGGGGTGCTCGTGTTCGCCGCCGCCTTCCTTCTCAAGGACACGATAAACCGCATCGGAGACTTGATGGACGATGGGTTGCCGAACTCCAGCTTCAAGGGCTGAGCTGCACGGTGCCATTGCGGGAGTTTGCACACTGACCACATTTTCTTGACCCCTTTTCCCGCATGTCTTGCTGCCGATCCATGCACTGCCTGTGAAATATCTCTCAGCTCCCTCGCATCACAAAAATCGATCCCGACTTCCCGCCGCTTGCGCTTTTCAATGGCTTCGCACTTCGTTCCTTCTGCCTCTCAAACTGCGCCTGATACCTCGCTGCCATTCCTTTCACA
>CAMBTP010000037.1 GCA_945870855.1 Prosthecobacter debontii | reverse complement strand
AGATTATGTGAAAGGAATGGCAGCGAGGTATCAGGCGCAGTTTGAGAGGCAGAAGGAACGAAGTGCGAAGCCATTGAAAAGCGCAAGCGGCGGGAAGTCGGGATCGATTTTTGTGATGCGAGGGAGCTGAGAGATATTTCACAGGCAGTGCAAAATACCTTCCCGTGCAAGCTCAAACCTGCTTCAATGATATTGCCCTCTCAAAGCAATAATGGGCTATCTAAAGCACATACACGCATGGTAAGTAAAAAATATGACTAAACTCTTTATTTACGGAACACTGAGGCGCGGCGGCTCGAACCATTTCCGCATGGACGGTGGGGAGTTTCTCGGCTCGGGGGCGATCGAGGGCAGGATTTATAAGATCGACTGGTATCCGGCGCTGGTTTGCGGTGGGGAAAGCGCCGTGAAGGGCGAGCTTTACCGGGTCAGCGAGGCGCATTTGCAAGCACTGGATGTGTTCGAGGGGATCGTTCCCGGCGAAGGCGAGTCGCGCGAATACAGGCGGGTGAAGGTCGAGGTGAATTTGGATTCCGGGGAAAAGGAAAACGCGTGGGTGTGGGAATGGATCGGCGATCTTAGCTCTGCTGTGGCGCTGGATACGGGGGATTGGTTGGCATACGAACCGAACCCTTCGTGAAGAAATGGAGCACGGCATCATACCGCCCGAAGTGCTGCTGGGAGCTTACGCGCAGGGCGTTTTCCCGATGGCTGAGGACGGCGAGATACTCTGGTTTTCACCACAACGGCGCGGCATTATTCCCCTGGATGATCGCTTTCATATCCCGCGCGGTTTGGAAAAGGCGCTGCGGAAAAACGCTTTTGAAATCCGTTACGATACCGCGTTTCGCGAGGTGATGCTCGGCTGTGCGGAGCGCGAGAGCACATGGATTGATGACGCGATTATCGAGAGTTACTGCGCGCTCCACGAACTCGGCCGCGCCCACTCGGTGGAGAGCTGGGATGCGGAGGGCTTGCAGGGCGGGCTTTACGGGGTCGCGCTGGGAAAAGCTTTTTTCGGCGAGAGCATGTTCTCGCGGAAAACAGACGCATCGAAGATCGCGCTGGTGGCGTTGGTGGAAAGGCTGCGGGAGCGCGGCTTTGGGCTGCTCGATACTCAGTGGATGACTGACCACCTCCGCACCTTCGGCGGAATCGAGATTGAGCGAGAAGAATATTTATCGATACTCGGTAATCTGGAGCTTGATTCGTTAAGATTTCCGAAATAAGATTTCTAGCGCTCACCGCATGAAACAGAAGAGGAAAACGGTTACCGGGCCTCCCCCGCAGAACAGGAAAAGGCCGCGCTCCGAGGACGGTTTTATTTCCTCTGTGAAGAAACGTAGTCAGGAAAAAACAAACCGCCGCCTTCACAGCCGTGGCAAGCCGGTGTGGGCAGCGCTTGCCGACCAGGATTATAATTACGAAGAAGAATCCGTCGGATTTTTTACTCAACTAATCCGAGTATGTCTCGGCTTGCTGCTACTTCCCGTGTGCTGGCTCACGACCTGGGTTTTTCTCGCCCGCTTTTCCCACGCTACCCTTGAGCAGGGCTTCTGGCATTCGCAGCCATTCTGGTATTTCACTGTCGGCGCTCTGGTGATGCTTGGGTGGTTTTGGTCGAAGATCTTGCAGCCCGCATTTCTCTACTGCTACGTCTACGGCCACGAGCTCACGCATGCGGCTTTCGTGAAATGCTTCGGCGGGAAAGTTCTGGATATTGAGTGGGGGACGAAAGGTGGATATGTGACCACTGATAAGACAAATTGGGTGATCGCATTGTCTCCATACTTCGTGCCATTCTGGAGTGTGATCGCCGTCTTTATCTACATTTTGGCGAGCGTTTTTTATGAGATTACTCCTCTCGGTAATCAAATCTTCTACGGCGTGATGGGTGCCACCTGGTCTTTCCATCTTGCTTGGACGCTGTGGATGATCCCGCGCGACCAGCCTGATCTGAAAGACAACGGCACTTTCCTTTCCCTTACGCTCATCTACTTGGGAAACCTTCTCGTTTTGATCGGTCTGCTTTGTCTTGCAGCTCCCAAGCCTTTGGAGAGCCTACGGGATTTCGGATACTCGTGGTTTGGCACAGCGATGACGTGGGGAGATGCGGTGTTGCGTTGGTTGAAAGTCTTCATTACGAGCTTCTCAGCCTAGGAGCTTTTATCTTTCAGCATTGTTTTTCGCTTTCTTCGACCGAAACTAGCAATGTGATCTACCTAGATTCCAACTCAACAACGGTGATGCTTCCCGATGTGGTCGAGGCAATGCTGCCTTGGCTGCGAGGGAATCACGCAAACCCATCCGGTAATTACCGAATGGCAAAGCTTGCTCGAAAAGCCATCGACACAGCGCGAGAGCAGGTGGCTGCTTTGATCGGTGCGGAGGCGGGCGAGATTGTTTTTACCGGATCAGGCACGGAGAGTGTGAACACGGCACTGCATGCGCTCGATACCTTGAGTGGGGAGGGGACTGCACTTGTCTCCGCGATCGAGCACAGCGCAGTTTTACGCTACGTTGAAAGTGGCAGGCGTGAGGTGGTGCAGGTGGCGGTTGGGTCCGACGGGCGTATTGATCTCGATTCGTTATGCGCAGCTCTCCCTGTGGCTGCGTATGTTTCAATCATGGCAGGTAATAACGAAACTGGCGTGATCCAGCCTCTTGCAGAAATCATCCACTTGGCGCACAGCATGGGGTTGCCCGTTCATACCGATGCCGTGCAGGCTGTTGGAAAAACTCCGATCAATGTCCGCCATGAGCCCGTCGATCTGCTTTCTCTTTCCGCTCACAAATTCCACGGACCAAAGGGCATGGGCGCGCTTTATATCAGAAGCGGCCTTGATTTTTCTCCCTTATTACATGGCGGTGGTCAGGAAAATGGTCGGCGTAGCAGCACCGAGAACGTGGCAGGAATTGTAGCAATGGGAGAGGCGGCACGACTCGCAAAAATCGCCCTGGAGGATGGCACGATCGAGAAGATCCGCACGCTGAGGGATCGCTTCGAGCAGCTTGTCATGAGTGGTCTATCCGGTTGCGTCAGAAATGGTGACGCCACATTTCGCCTTGCGAATACTTCCCATCTATCCTTCGAATCCTGTGATGCGGCCGGTCTTTTGATCCTACTTGATGACGCGGGGATTGCCTGCTCGGCTGGCTCCGCGTGCATGACCGGGAAACGCAAGCCCTCCCATGTTCAGCTTGCGATGGGTATCCCGCAGACGCGTGCTAAAAGCAGTTTGCGCTTCTCATTTTCCTGTCTGAACACCTTAGAAGAGGCGGATATCGCTGCTACCAAAACCATCGCTGCGGTGGAAAAACTGCGGCGTGTGCAGGGAAGCGGCATTGGCCCTGTGGCAATCTACACACCTTGATTTTTTCTTAATTCTGCTGCGTATGGAAAGCCGTTTAGACCTCACTCCAAGACTGCTTGTTCATTCATTCATCGGGAAATTATGCGTAGAGCTTGCATAATTCGTTGGTTTCGCCCATTCAACAGTGATGCCTTCGCTCCTTGTCCTCGCTGCCGGAATGGGCAGCCGTTATGGTGGTCTTAAACAGCTCGATCCTATGGGGCCGGCTGGCGAGACTGTGCTCGATTATTCGGTGTTCGATGCCATACGTGCTGGCTTTGATCGCGTGATTTTCGTAATTCGTGAGGATTTCGCCGAAGCCTTCCGCGAGGGTATTGGCGCACGCTTTGCGGATCGGATTCAGGTCGATTATGCCTTCCAACGCCTCGATGATCTCCCGGCACCTTTTACCCCGCCGGAGGGCCGCACAAAACCATGGGGCACTTGCCATGCTATCCTAGCGGCGCGGAATATCATCGATTCGCCTTTCGCTGTGATCAATGCAGATGATTTTTACGGACGTGATGCCTATCAGCGTGCGGCTGCCTTTCTTGGTGATATCCCTGCCACAGAGTGCGGCCTCATCGCCTATCGATTGAAGAATACACTTTCCGATCATGGCCAAGTGAACCGAGGAATCTGCGAGGCCTCCAACGGTGTCCTTCAGAGCGTGGAAGAAGTGCTTAGAATTGGGCGAGAAACAAGCGGCCTTGTATCCGGCGAGTGGCTTGACGGAACGCGCCGCGAAATTTCTCCCGATGCTCTCGTGTCCATGAACTTCTGGGTTTTCCCCGCTGAGTTCATGTCCGCTTTGGAATCTGAATTCCTGAAATTTCTGCAGGCCGGAATCGAAGTGGCCGGTGAATGCTACATCCCGACAGTGGTTGATTCTATGATCCGCCAAGGCAGGACAAACTGCCACGTGATCGATACGGATGCCTCATGGTTCGGTGTGACTTACCCGGAGGATAAGCAACCAGTGGTCGATGCGATCAGCGGATTGATCGCGGCTGGGGAATATCCCGATCCGCTTGTGCAGTAAAAAGAAGCCGGGCTTAATGGTAAAATCTCACCGGATACCATGTCCCGATCCCATAGCTCTTAGGGATTACCTGCTGCTTCGAGGCGGATTCCAAAGAAATCTTCCATGACTGCGCGATAGACCTCGCGCTTGAAGGAGGGAATCCAATTGAGATCGAACTCATTGGGCGGGATCCACCGGTACGCTCCGAATTCCTGCGGAGTTTGGTGCACATTGATGGCCGGGGCGGTGGGCTTGAGTTTGCAGAGAAAATACGTTTGCTCCTGGCCGTGATTGCCGTTCTTGCGGATTTTTCTTTCCCGGACTTCGGGCGGGTAGAGGTAGCGATACCCTTCGCGGCTCTCGAGAATCTCGTAATCGTTCTTACCGAGACCCACCTCCTCGCGCACTTCGCGAATCAATGCCTGCTCTATGCTTTCACCGTTATCGACGCCACCCTGGGGAAATTGCCACGCCCCAGGCATATTGGAGCGCTCGCAGATCAGCAGGCTGCCGTTGGTATTCAGGATGAGCGCCGCAACGTTCGGACGATAACGAACCATGTGCTGAGACTGTCGAAGAGCCGCAACCCGATCAATGATTAACTTTTCCTAATTATCTACAGACTGGCCAAGGCCGTTTCGAGCTGGCATAAATAAGAATTATGAAAAAACTATCGCTTCTCGTTATAGCTGTCTTCGCCTTTGCCCCAATCGCTTTTGCTCAAAACAACAATCCCAGGCCGAATCCGAACGGCGAGGAATCCCAGCAAGATGAAAATAAAGATAACGACAAGGAAACCAGAAATGGTTTCTGGGAAGCAAATGTGCCCGGCGGAAACTTCTTGGTCGCCTTGGGTCGTATCTCCTCGGTGAGCCGCCACAAGTATGTGCTCGATAAGGCGGTCATCGTCGATGAGGTGACGATCGATACCGAGGGCCAGGCACTGGCTCGGTTCTATTTCATCACGCCAATCGAGGTGGGAGGCACCGGCGCAGCGGCGGCGGATGCGTTGGAAAGAGCGTCGGCGTTGCTCGATGGAGCAGTGCGGCGGGCTGGGGTCGATGTGCAGGACATGGTGGTGAAACAGTATCCGCTCACGACACATTCGAAATCGATCGAATACCGCCTGCTTTCCGAACAACAGCTCAGCGCTCTTTACGGGAGCGCGAAGACCGCATGGGTGACCGGCAAGGGCAGGGTGTTCACCTCGCGCTGAGAAATCTCCGCGCTCGCCAAGCAAGATGCAGCGGCGCAGCATCCCGCCGTGACCGGACAGGAAATACGTGAGGCGCTCGATCGCGCAAGAGTGCTCCCCAGCAAGCAGCTCGGCCAGAATTTCCTGACCGATCCAAACATGGCGCGCTGGATTGTTTCCCAGCTCGAAATTTCCGCCGAAGACACGGTCGTAGAAGTCGGTCCCGGCACGGGATCGCTTACGGAGCATGTTCTCGGAAAAGCGAAGCGGGTGATCCTCGTTGAGTTCGACGCCCGCCTCGTGGCCGAGCTGAGGGAGCGTTTCCGCGATCGCGACGATGTGGAAGTCCACCACGCCGACGGCGCGAAGTTCGACCGCCGCACTCTTTTCAAGCACCGCCCGGTCAAGTTCCTCGGCAACCTGCCCTATTCCTCCGGCGGGGCGATCATGAAAAACATGCTTTGCCGCCCGCATCCGTTTTCGCGGGCGGTGATCATGCTTCAGAAAGAGGTGATCGACCGCCTCTCCGCTCAGCCCGGCGTGAAGGATTACGGCATTCTCAGCCTGCGCATGCAGGTGGATTGGGAAATTACCTCCCTGCGCGTGGTTCCTCCCGAGGCCTTCTATCCGCGCCCGAGCATCGATTCCGCTGTCGCCGTGCTGACCCCGCGTAACGAGGACGGCGAGCCAACCTTCGACCTCCACCTCTTCGACGAACTCGTGCGCCGCGGCTTTTCGCAGAGAAGGAAACAACTCGGCAAACAGCTTCCAGATTCTCCGCCATGGCGTGAGGTCGCGGAGAAACTCGGCTGGCCAGCGACCACGCGCGGCGAGGAGTTGAATCTCGCGAAATGGATTGAGTTGACCCGCGAATACGACACCCATCCGCTCAAGGACAAGCCGCAGAAAGATGAGGAGATCTTCGACGTCGTCGATGACAACGACGTTCCCATCGGCACCGCCACACGAGCCGAGGTTCATGCAAAAAAACTTGTGCACCGCGCGGTGCACGTCTTCGTGCTGAACCGCAACGGCGACCTGTATCTCCAGAAACGCTCACGCCTGAAAGACATGAGTCCGGGCGTGTGGGACTCCAGCGTCTCCGGCCACCTCGATGCAGGTGAGGACTATTTCCAGGCCGCCATCCGCGAGCTCGGAGAGGAAATCGGGATCACCGCGAACGCAGAGGATCTGGAACATATCACTACGGTGAAGCCGTCCGCCGAAACCGGCTGGGAGCACGTCCACGTGTTCCTCACCCGCCACAATGGAGCAGTGAAATTTCCCGCCGCCGAAATCGAATCCATGATGCCTTTCCCCATCCCAGAGATCAAGGCGTGGATCGCCGCCAGCCCGGAGGATTTCTCACCCGCGTTTCGATTGATTTTCTGTGGATCAGATCTGTGATGGCTGCGCGACCTATTTCCTAACCGCGATGAAACGTATCCTCTGCACTATCGCTGTCTTCGCGGTCTGCCTGACAGCTTGTCAGGAAAAGCCCAGTGAAGTGCAGCGGTTGGCGGAGGCTCGCAAGGTTCCGGAATGGAAGGCTCATCCGATGCTGGGCTATGAGGTGATCCGGGAATTTCCACATGACGCCGAGGCTTTCACGCAGGGCGTGCTGGTGTCGCAGGGGCAGTGGATCGAGAGCACCGGCGGATACGGGACGACGAGCATCCGTCGTGTCGAAATAGAGTCGGGCAAGGTGCTGATGAAGACGCATCTGCCGGTAGAATTTTTCGGCGAAGGAGCGGCGGAGATGGATGGGAAAATCTATCAGCTCACATGGATGAGCCAGCAAGGATTCGTATATGACGCGAAGACATTGCAGAGGGTGGAAAATTTCCAATACCAAGGCGAAGGCTGGGGGCTGACGAACGATGCGAGTTCGTTGATCATGAGCAACGGCAGCGACCGGCTACGTTACCTCGATCCAAAGACCTTCCATGTATGGAGGGAATTATCGGTGAGCATCAATGGCGAGCCGGTGAATCATCTCAATGAGCTGGAGTTCATCGAGGGCGAGATTTTTGCGAATGTCTGGCACACGGATCGAATCGTCCGGATCAATCCGAAGGATGGAAATGTGATCGGCGTGATCGATCTCAGCGGGATCGACGCAAAGGAGAAACGGCGCGATCCCGAGCATGTTCTCAACGGCATCGCGTATGATCCGAAGACAGGGGAAATGTTCGTCACCGGAAAATGCTGGCCGAAGATTTATCAGATCCGGCTGGTGCCGAAAAAGTGATTCGCCATCACGAGGTCACCGCCGAGCGGTCGTCGCTGAGGCCGGATTTCTCTAGGAAATAATCGTAGCCGCCGGTGTAGCGGGTGACGAGTGCGCCGCCCTGCGGATCCTTTTCGTTGCGGGTCACGTGGAGGGTTGTTTCCGCAAGGGTGCGGATGAAGTGCACATCATGGGAGATGAAAACGAGCGTGCCTTCGTAGGCTTTAAGCGCGTTGACCAGCGAGTCGATGGAGAGGATATCGAGGTGTGTCGTAGGCTCATCCATGAGCAGCAGATTCGGAGGATCGACGAGGAATTTCACGAGGTTGAGTCGTGATTTTTCGCCGCCGGAAAGAATACCGCATTTTTTCTCCACATCGGCACGGCGGAAGAGGAAGGTGCCGAGGATGGCGCGGGCGTCTTCTTCACGGAGGGTGGTGCAGGCACCCATGACCTCGTCGAGGACAGAATTGTATTCGTTGAGTGTCTCAGCGCGGTGCTGGGAGTAGTAGCCGATTTTTGTTAGATAACCGGTATCCTTTTTCCCGGTATCGATTTCAAGTTCACCGGCGAGCAGTTTCAGCAAGGTGGTTTTCCCCGCACCGTTGGGGCCGACGAGGACGATTTTGTCGCCGCGCTCGATGGTGAGATCGAGATCCTTGTAGATGCGTTTTCCAGGGTAGGATTGGCCGGCTTTGATGAGTTCAATGACCTTCTGGTTCGAGCGTGGTGGCTGCGGGAATGCGAATTTGAAGGGTTTGCGCGGGGCGCGGGGTTTCTCGATGCGCTCGATTTTATCCACCAGTTTGATGCGGGACTGCACCTGCGCGGCCTTCGATCCGACTTGGCGGAAGCGCTCGATAAACTCCATGTGGCCTTCGATTTCCTTGTTCTGGTTGCGGTAGGCCTGCACTTGCAGATCGTAGCGTTTCTCGCGTTGGTCGAGGTAGGCGGAGTAGTTTCCGGTGTAGGAAATGAGCTGCGCAGCGTCCGGGTCGATCTCGATCACGGTCTCGATCATGGTGTCCATGAAATCGCGGTCGTGGGAAATCATTAGGATCGCACCGGAGTAATTCAGCAGGTAGCGCTGGAGCCAGAGCAGGGAGAGGAGGTCGAGGTGGTTGGTCGGCTCGTCAAGCATCAGCAAGTCCGGCTCCATGACGAGGAGCTGGGCGAGGTGGGCGCGCATCACCCAGCCGCCTGAGTATTCGCGGGCGGGTTTGGAAAAATCCTCCTGCTTGAAACCGAGACCCGCGAGAATTTTTTTGGCCTTAGGTTCGAGCTGGTAGCCGTTGAGTGCGGTGAACTGATCCTGCGCCTTCGCGAACTCTGGCGTGCCTAAGTTTCCTGAAGCCTCACCCTCACGGATCGTCCTCAGCAGGCCGATCATTTCAGGGGTAATACCCATCGCGATTTCAAGGATCGTCTCATCCGTTGGTTCGCCCGCTTCTTGCGCGAGGTAGCCGGTGATCGCGTATTCGTCGCGGTCGATGGTGCCCTCGTCGGGTTGGTCTTCGTCGAGGATCATGCGGAACAGGGTGGATTTCCCCGCGCCGTTTGGTCCCACGAGGGCGACACGTTCGCCCCAGTTGATGGACATTTCCGCCTCGCGCAGCAAAGTCCGCCCGCCGAGGGTCTTCGTCAGTTTCTTAATCGTTAGCACGCGGATGGGGTAGGGGAAGGCGGTGCAAATGTCAACATGGAGGGGCGGATCAGAAAATCCGCCCTAGACCATGATGTGACGATGGGGTGTGCGGACGCGCTTATTCATCGTCCTCCCATGGGCATCGGCGGATTCTGATCCGCCGCTCCATGCCATTAAGAAGCCTTACTCTAATGACAGTGGAGGTGACGCTGGCAGCTGGCTTTTGATGTCTTTTAAGTCGATTAAGATTTTCGTTAGCGCAAAAAACTTGCGTTAGTCGAAAATCTTTTCATTTTGTCACTGTGATCACGAAAGCTCTTTTGCAGGTATTTCTTATTGCCACGTTGGGATTTTCCCATGCGGCGGAGCTGAAAGTTGCCTCGCTGCATCCGCTGATCAGTGATCTGCTACGGCAGGTGGGTGGGGAGAAGGTGGAGGTGGTGGATCTGATCAGCGCGAACGGAGATCCACATAGCTTTGAGCCGCAGGCGGCGGATCTCGTGGCGGCGGAAGGTGCTCCGCTTTATTTTGTCTCCGGCATGGGGCTGGAGGGATATTTGCCCAAGCTGAAAGGGATTCTGGCCGAGAAGGCGCGCATCGTGGAAGTCGGGGCGACGCTTCCCTCACTCGAAGGTGCCTGTGACCACGAGGGGCACGACCATAACCACGCACACGAGGTCGATCCACATTGGTGGCATTCGGTGGATCTTTTTCGCCGCGCGGCGGGGGTGGTGGCGAACGAGCTTTCTGCCGCTAGTCCGGAGAACAAGGCTGTTTTCGAGTCGAACGCCGCCGAATACCGTGCGAAGCTCGATGACTTGGAGAAATGGTTAAAGCGCGAGCTAATCCGAATTCCAAAGGATAAACGCAAATTGGCCACGGCACACGACGCGTTCCAATACTTCTGCGAGGCGTATGGTTTAGAATCCTACTCCGTACAGGGCATGAACCGTGAGCGTATGCCGGATGCGGCGAAGCTCGCAGAGTTGATTGCGACTTTAAAAAAGGAGCGCGTAGCGGCTGTTTTTCCCGAGAAGGAATCGAACCCAAAGATGCTGCAAAGCCTCACCAAGGACACCGGTATCAAGCTGGGGAATGAGTTGGTGGCGGACGGGCGTGGGATTTCCAGTTATGAGAAGATGGTGCGCGGGAATGTTTCCGCCATCGTGGAGGCACTCAGTGCAAAGTGATACCCACCGGGCAGTGATCTGAGCCGGTGATATGCGGGAAGATGGTGGCTTCTGCGATGCGTTCGATCAGAGATGGTGAGACTCCGAAGTAGTCGATCCTCCAGCCAACGTTTTTTTCGCGTGCTCCGGCACGGTATGACCACCATGAGTAGGCATCCGTTTTTTCAGGATGGAGGAGGCGGAAGGTGTCGATGAAACCGCTTTCTAACAGCTCGGTGAAGCTGGTGCGCTCCTCGTTGGAAAAACCTGCGGTCTGTCGATTTTCCTTGGGGCGGGCGAGGTCGATTTCCTGGTGGGCGACGTTGAGATCGCCGCAGAAAATGACGGGCTTGGATTTGGCGAGCATGTTGAGGTGCTTGCGGAAGGCTGCATCCCATTCAAGGCGGTAGGGCAGCCGGCGGAGGCCGTCCTGAGCGTTGACTGTGTAAACGTTCACGAGGTGGAAGTCGGGATATTCGAGGGTGATGACGCGGCCTTCTTTGTCGTGATCCTCGATGCCAAAGCCGTGGGAGAAGGCGAGCGGGGCTTGCTTGGAAAAAATAGCGGTGCCGGAGTAGCCAGGTTTTTCCGCCGAGTTCCAGAAGGACTTGTAGGCACCGAATTCAAGCGGCAGTTCCACTTGTTCCTCTCGGGCTTTCGTTTCCTGCAGGCAGAGGATATCGGGGTTTTCGGCGGAGAGGAAATCGGCGAGGCCTTTGTTTAAGGCGGCGCGGATACCGTTTACGTTCCAAGAGATCAGTTTCATAAAATTCAAATTTCAAAGTTCAAAACTCAATAAGAGGGGAGATAGAAGATGGAAGAAAGCTGTAGTTATATCTGGAGGGTTTAAAATTCAAAGGATCAGCATGCAGTCGCCGTAGGAGTAGAAGCGGTATTTTTCGGCGACGGCTTGGCGGTAGGCTTCGAGAGTTAGCTCGCGGCCGGCGAAGGCGGAGACGAGCATGATGAGAGTGGATTGGGGAAGGTGAAAATTGGTCAGCAGGGCGTCAACGGCTTTGAATGGATAGGGCGGGTGGAGGAAAATGTCGGTCGCACCGGATAGCGCGGCAGCCGGTGCGATGCGGTAGGAATCGCTGGCTAGGGATTCGAGGACTCGGGTGACAGTGGTGCCGACGGCGACGACACGTCTCGCTGTGTTGATACGTTGCGCTGTTTCCGGAGTGAGAGAGTATTTCTCGGAATGCATGACGTGATCGCCGATGTGTTCGACGGAGACAGGCCGGAAAGTGCCGACGCCGACGTGGAGGGTGATAAAATCGTGATTCAGTGCGGCGAGAGTCTCGGGGGTGAAATGCAATCCGGCGGTGGGCGCGGCGATGGCTCCTTCCTCTTTCGCGAAGACGGTTTGATAGCGTTCTTTGTCGATCTCTTCGTCCTCGCGTCCCATGTAATGTGGCAGGGCTAGGTGGCCGTGGGTTTCGAGATCGAGTGGTGATTCCCACTCGATGATACGGTCGCCGTTATCCATTACCTCTACTACGTTTCCAGTAATTCCACCGACCGTAACGGATCGCCCGATCTTCATCCGTTTACCGGGCTTGGCAAGGCAGCGCCAGAGGGTGGTGGAGGTGCGGTCCAGGCAGAGGAGTTCGGTGCGCTCGTCGTCGGAAAACAGCCGGGCGGGGATGACGCGGGTGTTGTTGAGGACGAGCAGGTCAGCGGGGTGCATGTGCGTGGCGAAATCCGCGAACATGGAGTGGGCGATGGTGCCGGCCTTGCGATCGATTACGAGCATCCGGGACGCGGCGCGGTCTGACAAAGGCCGCGAGGCGATTAGCTCGGGCGGCAGGTGGTAGTCGTAGTCTTTGGTTAGTAGGGACATCGGAAAGAGGAAGAATGCTTATTTGATACTTAATGGGGAGTGATTGGATTTCAGCTCGCTTTCGAGTATTTGCGCGGCGGCGGTGCTGCCCCAAACGCGGAAGAGATTGTTGGTGAGGTTGGGGCCTGTCCTCTCGGTGGCGATGAGGATATAGGTGCCGCCTTTTTCCAGATCCCATGGATCGGTTTCGCCTGCGGCCTGCCAACCTTTCGCTAAAAGGGCGCGGAGGTGGTGGTCGCGGTGCGTAGAGTCGTTGCCGGGGATGTTGAATTCGTGGGTGGGCGCGGGTGGTGAGGATGGGGGTCTTGGCAATGGCAGCTTGACCCGTCGGTTTCGCGCCCAACTGCGAGTCATAGGTTGGAGGATATTAAGTATGCGCAGTAAAAATTCCGTGCGGCAGTCTCGGAAGGCGGAGTCGATGGGGCGCAGCGGTAACATACGGTTGACGATGGATTGATAACCGGCCTGCCCCATCGGGCCGTGGTAGATGATGGAGTTTGCTCCGACGTTCACAGCACCGCCGCCATAGACGAAGCCTGTCCAACGTGCTTCGCCGTTTTTTCCGAACCGGACAGGATGTTTTGCGAGTAACAGTTTCTCTGCTTTGCCGTAGCCGGTCTGTTGCTTCAGGAAGGCGCGGATCGATGGCCTGCGCCAATGCCAGACGAAGGCACCTGGGACGAAACCGAGGCGATGCCCCGCGTCGCTGAGCCGCCAGCAGAAATCGACGTCGTCGCCTGCGGTGCGGAAGATGGGATCGAAGCCGCCGATCGCATCGAAGGCAGCGCGGCGGACGGCGATGTTGCATCCTGGGAGGTGTTCGGCGTGGGTGTCGTCGAAGAGCACGTGGCTTGGAGCACCGGGAGCGGAGCGGATCACTGCTTCGATCGGTGTGCGGGCGGGCGGCGGTAGGTTGGGGCCACCGGCGGCGGAGATTTCGGAATCGAGAAAGGCCCTGCCAAGGCGGACGAGCCATTCGCGGTCAGGCTCGCAGTCGTCATCGGTGAAGGCGAGGATCTCGCCAGTGGCGGCTTCTGCTCCGATGTTTCGCGCTGCGCTCAGGCCTGAGGGAGGTATGGAAAGTAGCCGCACATCCGGAAATTTTTCCGCTATGATCTCTTTTGTATCATCTGTGGATCCGTCATCGACTACGATGGTTTCGAACGAGACGCCTTCCATTTCCGAGATTGCGCGGAGGCAATTAGCGATACGTGCACCGCCGTTGCGGGTGCAAACGATAACGGAAAAGCGGTGGTTTGCCACGGGAGGAGTTGGGCGGAAATCTTTGCAAACCCGAAGCGCGGGTTTCGGGTTTCCTTCACGGTCGGTGATGCCAAAACTCCAGTCGAGAATCTCGCGTCCGGCGTTTTTCCATAGATCGCTCCAAGCATAGACGGTGAATCCGGCGGCTTCTTCGTGGTGGGAGATTTCCAAGGCCCAGCCGAGAGTCTCCGCCTGTTTCTCGGCGGAGTTGCGGGCTGTGTCCATGCCGAATTCGGAGACGACCAAGGGGCGGTCTCCGGCGATGTTCTGGAGACGGCGGAGGTAGGCGGCGAGGGCTTGCTTGTCTTCGAGGTAGATGTTGAAGGCGGTGAAATCGGCGTTGCCGGGTTCCAGGTATTCGGTGGAGGGATAGTTCGCGTAGGCGAAAAGGAGTTGGGGCGCGGCGCGTTTTCCGAGTTCAATGAGTCCCTCGATGGCCTCGCGGACGGCGAGCGGCCCCATCCAGCGGACGAGGTCGCTGGGGATTTCGTTTCCGACATAAACGCCAGCCAGTGCGGGGTGGACGGCGGATGTTTCCAGCCATGCGGAAAGGCGGATTCGTGAAGCCGAGAGTATGCTTGGCCGGGAGAGAAAGTCCTCGTAATGGTTCCAGTCCAGCCCCGTGAAAACAATTAGCCCCGCGCGCTCTGCTTCATCGAGAAAAGTGGCATCGGGAAGTGTGAACACGCGGATCGAGTCGAAACCTGCGTCGCGGATTTTCGAGAGTTCTGCGGCTAAGGACGGTTCTTTATCGAGAGGAAACGGGCCGTAGGTGACGGTTTTCAACCAGAGCCGACGACCGTCCCGTCGGAAGAATTTCCCGTCGGTCTCCAGCCTTGATGTGGGAGATGTCGCCACGCGCGGAGCTTAGACGCAAGCAGCGGGGCGATGGAACGGAAATCGGCGGAGGCTGGAAAGCTATGCTGATTTGGATTCACTCTTATTAGGGTGACTAGCCGATGCCCAATTGGGAAAAGATTTCAGACTTGAGGTTGGCGGCGACTAAAGATCGCCGCCACGTTCACGCCAATGCCGCTTCGCGATCAGGCAGGACGGGGGCGAGCGGGGAGAGGCCGAGTTTGGCTAGCAAGACTTGGTCTTTTTCCACGGATGGGTTTTTTGCAGTGAGGAGCTTGTCGCCGTAGAAGATCGAGTTCGCGCCGGCGAAGAAGCAAAGGGCTTGCGCCTCATCGGAAAGGCGGGTGCGTCCGGCGGAGAGGCGGACTTTTGCTTTCGGGATCGCGATGCGGGTGACGGCAATCATGCGGACAATATCGAAAGTATCGACCTGCGGGTTTTCCGCCAACGGCGTGCCGGGCATGGGCATGAGTGAATTGATCGGAACAGATTCTGGCTGGGGATCGAAATTCGAGATGACCTCCAACATGCGGAGACGGTCGGTGATCGTTTCTCCAAGGCCGAGGATGCCGCCGCAGCAGACAGACATGCCGGCGTCCTGCACGTTCTGGATCGTGCGTAGGCGGTCCTCGTAGGTGTGTGTGGTGACGATGTTTGGGTAGTGCTCGGGGGAGGTGTCGAGGTTGTGGTTGTAGGCGGTGACGCCAGCTTCTTTGAGCCGTTTCGCTTCTTCGGGTCCGAGCTCGCCCAGGGTGACGCAGACTTCCATGCCGAGCTTGGAAACGTCCTGGATGATGTCGATGACCTGTTCGAAGCGCTGGGTGCCGCCGCGCACTCCGCGCCATGCGGCTCCCATGCAGAAACGGGTGGATCCAGTTTCCGCAGCGATTTTGGCACGCTCCATGATATCGCATTTCGCCATCAGGCGCTCGGATTCGACGCCGGATTTGTAGCGGGCGGATTGGGCACAGTAGGAGCAATCCTCGGAGCAGCCGCCGGTTTTGATCGATAGCAAGGTGCAGAGCTGGATTTCTGGCTCGGCCCAGTTTGCCTGATGCACCGCGCGGGATTTCTGGATGAGGTCGAAGAAGGGGAGGGTGTGGAGAGCTTGGAGTTCTGGCAGAGTCATATGTAAAAATTTTAAATTTTAAACCTCAAACTACAAGTAAGAGGCGAGGCAAAGAATCAACGAACCCAGCCGTCATATCCTATCGGCATTATGCCGTGTCCGACTTGCTTGTAAACGGTTTTGCCATTCGCGCCTTCGAGAATGGTTCCCATGTGGCGTTTCCATACGGCGGACATGGATTGACCTGTGTGGCAGCCCCATGATTTGCAAAAGGCGTTGGGTGCGAAGATGGAAGATTTCAGGCGCTGGATATCGCGCTCATGAAGCAATGCGGTGGAGACAGCCATAATGTCGGTGCTGTAATCAAACATGAATGCGTATTTGTTGGAGTGGCCGAAGTAATCGAAGGTTTTTACAGTGCCGCGTGGGCGTGAGTTGAATTGGCTGATGAAGTCGCTGCCGGAGTCGTACCAGATCAGCGTGGCATTGCGTTTTGCTGCCTGCTCGGTGATCCACGTGGTGTAGGGTTTACCGTCTTCACGGCCACGATCCTCGAATCCTGGCCGGTAAACCAACCAAACCAACGGGGCTTCTTTCCCGTAAGTGAGGCGGATCTCCGCCATTCTCAATGTCGAGGCGCGAACGAAGTTTCCCCACCAGCGGTCGTGCTGGTCATCGGGGATGCGTAAATCTTCCCATTTCTGCAAAGCCGGTCCGCCGCAGACAATCAAGTGCTCGGCGTGGCTCGCCTGCGTCAGGAGAAAAAGGCATCCGAGAAGTGCTTTGAAAACGCGCGGCATGCTTTGAATCTAAAGATGGGCTAGCGAAGGGGTCAATCGTGAAGAGTGAATCACTACGGAACTCAGCGGTCGCTTTCGAAACGCAATACCCGCTCGCCCTCGCGGTAAAAATTAAGTCGATCGCGCGCCTGCACTTCAAGATAGGCGGTGTCCTCACGCAGGGCTTGGAGCTCGATTCGTTGGTGATCCTTGCGGGCGAGTGTCTCGCGCTCACGTTCTTGGGCAGTGCGGAGCTGCGCCTGGAGTTTCTCGTATTCCTTTTTTTGCGGGGCGGCTGTCGCTGCAATCAATAGACCGAAAGCGACGGCCAAGCAGAGATAAAGCGCCTTGTTCACCCATTGAATGAAACGTGTTGTCACCTCGACCCGTGCGAGTTTTTTTATTGAGATACGCTTCTTCGACATTTCCTTAAGGAGATTTAAAACCCGATATATCGGGAATGTCAAGTTAGTCGAATGATCCCTTTGGTCCGCGAAACTTTTTGTTTCCGCGAAGGCTTTGTTTGGGTGAGGATTGGAAAATATTTAACTATTGAGCAAACGATTTACAGGCAACGTCGCAGCCGATTGGTTCCGGGCATCCGAGGCTACAGGTGATTTTATGGGTATTCGCTACGGGCGGGTGCCGCAGGGATCACGCGAAGTGGAGTGGCATATTGTTTCTCACATCGATTGTGATGGGATCGGCGGATTTGCGCGATTGCTGCGAGCGCGCGGGGTCGAAATGGAGAAACTTCCCGAAACAAAGTATCCTTGCCGTGGAGTGATCGCTCCATTGTGGAATCTCTGGCGTGACAGCCGCAAAGAAAAGAAACGCGCGGTTCAGGCTGATTGGCTTGAGGTCGGAGGCGGAACGAGTATTCACGAAGCGTTGTATTGTCACTTATTCACGGTGGAAGAGACACTGGAAATAGTGAATCGATGCCGCGAATCCGGGGTGAGCGTAAACAGCTTTCTCCTCAAGCACCTTGACCATGCTATCCGTCCAGGGATTGCGAACCCGAATGCTAGGATACGTTGGTTGGTACCTGTAAACCTACGCGGCGATATTCAATATGACGATGATACGGCGAATCATGTGAGCTGCGTCGAGGCATCTATCGCGCCGGACGACAGCATTGAGATGATCCATGCAGATATCCTGCACCGCCTGAAACGCGGCGAGCATCGAGCCAAACATCTCTTCTTTATGGCAGGTGGTATTCTGAATCATGAAGGCAAGATTGATTTATTGAGGAAGGAACGCGCCAAGTTAGAGGGCAACATAGGATCGTTCTCAAATCTCGGGATTTGGAATGTAAGCGAGGCATCTGGTGATGGCTGGGTTTTCTGTCCGCCCGTTGTTTCCGGTCAGCTTCTTGGTGCGGGGTGTGTCACTTTCCAAGGCCGTTTGGGTATTGCGATACAGGGACATTCTTCGGAGCCTTCGGTGGTCGCTGGCTGGATAGCGCGTTGGCTGGAATTTATCCGCAGCGCTGATTGAAACGGGTGGCTGCCGTTATGGTAAATCCCTCGCACCCTTTGCTTTTTCCGCCGCAAGAATACGGATGACGCGTATTAATAGCATCGCACAAATGAGGGTGATGCAGAGTTCGAGCGCAGGGGCTATGCCGCGCTCTCGCTCACCGATCAGGTATTTCGCGAAGGTGGGAAAACTCAGAACGCCGCGCCCGAAGCCCAGCAATGCCAGAACGCCCGCGCCGATCACTCCATGCCATGGCATTTTCAGGCTGAACAGGCCGGTGATGAGGAAGCCGCCACCGAGGGTGAGGCAGCCAAGCAGAAACGCCATGCCGCTGTCTTTTTCCATGAGTCCCGTGCCGTAGAAGCCAAATCCTATGGTGACTAAAGCGGCGAGGAAAATGAACACCCGGACGAGTTTCATCGCAGTGCCCAGGCGATGTGTGGGGTATACAGATCTGGCTCCAGTAGGAAGGAATCGTGGCCTTTATCGGAGTGGACGGTGATATGCATCACGGATACTCCGGATTTTTCAAGATGGCCAACGAGTTCCGACTGTTCCTCGGGATAGAAGCAGAAATCCGAGTCGATCGAGAACACAAGCCACTTCTGACCGGCTCGTTTCGCACCGGCGAAAAGATCCTCCGCTGTCTGCGCATCGCCTTCGTTCAGTGCGTCATAGCGCGACCACATATCAATGATACGAAGATATGTGTTCGCATCGAAGCGACGGACAAACTTTTTCCCCTGATGAAGCATGTAGCTCTGGAACTGATCGCGGACACGATACCATGCCAGCACGTCATCGGACTGGATTACGTCCTGACGGGCGCGGTTTTCAAAGGAATCGAGGTGGACGAAGGTCTTGTGAGAGATCATCCGCGCAAGTGCTAGGCCGTAGAAGGGCGGCTTGGTTTCGTAGAAATCGCCGCCGTTGAAATTCGGGTCGTTCTCGATGGCGAGGATCTGTTCGAAGAGGATGAGGCGGTTGAGAACAGTAGTGCGGAAGCCAGCCGCGATGTTGATCACGTGGCGGACGCGGTCTGGGAGGCGGGTTGCAAAACTCAGTGAGATGAGACCGCCCACCGAGGGGCCGACGACGGCGTGGAGAGTTTCGATACCAAGGTGATCCAAAAGTAATGCTGTTGCATTGACCTGATCCGTGGCGGAGATCGAGGGGAAGGACGAGCCCCAGCGCTTACCCGTTTCTGGGTTCACGGAGGCGGGGCCGGTGGAGCCGTAGCATCCGCCGAGGTAGTTCGGGCAGATCACGAAGAGCTTGGCGGTGTCTATCGCCTTGCCGGGGCCGATCATGTTTTGCCACCAGCCATCATGGAGTTCTTGCTGCCAGAGATCGCCAGTGCCGGGGATGGAGGCATTGTGGCCAGCCGCGTGGTGGGATCCTGAAAGCGCGTGGAAAAGCATCACGGCGTTCGAGGCATCCGAGTTCAGCTCGCCCCACGTTTCATAGGCGAGGGTCAGCCCGGGCAAAGGGGCGCCTTCGCGCAAAGGGAAGGGAGCCTTGCTTTCGAAAAAACAGGTAGCGGTTTCAGCGGGCATGGTTTGAGATTCAGGTAAAGTAGGCCGTGCATTCAACATGGAACTGGGAAAATTCCCAATAAGCGGCGATTAGATCACATTTCTAGAAGGGCGAGCTGCCATTTCATCAATACATCAGTCGGCTGAACTTCGTTGGCTGCGAGCGATTCGATCACGGAACGCGAGGCGATCAGGGAGCCATCGATGTCGAGTTCGGAGGCGAGCTGGTTGCGGCGCGCGATCATCGCATCCACGCGTTGGTCGAACTCACGGTCGCGCTTGCGGCGTTTCGTGACAATGCGTACAGGCCATTCGGATTTCGGCAAGGCCTTGAGTTCGGCGAGTGCTTCTTTGAAGCGTTTGATGCGGTCGCTGCGGAAATGGCGAGGTAGATCGATATTTTTCCCATCGGCCATGAGAGCGCACCACTCCAAGAGATCACGGTTTGTAGCGACCATGAAGGAAGGGCGATCCCATGTTTCGGCTTCCTTGTCACGCCAGTGCCAGAGTGCGCGGAGACAGGCGAGTCCGTAAAGTTCCAGTTTACCGGAGCCGGAGATACGCCACTGGTCATCTCTGGAATCATCGCGAGCAGACACTTTATCTCTAGCGGCTTCGCAGCTCTCCGTGAACCATTCGTAGCGGCCTTTCGTCTTGAGATCGGCGATGATTTTATTTCCCATCTCAAGTAGGTAAACCACATCGTTGAGCGCGTAATCGATCATTTTCTCGGAAAGAGGGCGCATGCCCCAATCGGCTTTCTGAGAGGATTTCAGAAGAACGACATCGAAGTAATGCTCCACGAGATTTCCGAGTCCGAACTGTTTGACGCCAAGCAGCCGCGCTCCGATTTGTGTGTCGTAAACAACAGGCGGCAACTCGCCGAACTCCCGTTTCAGCATGGTCATATCGTAATCCGCACCGTGCATCCAGACTGTAGCATCCCTGAGGTAAGTCGCGAGGGGGGATAGATCCTCGATGGCGAGGGGATCAATGAGAACGGATTCCGCACCGGCGGAAAACTGGATGAGACAGAGGGATTCCTTATGGCGGTGGAGACTGTCGGCCTCGGTGTCGATCGCGCATACCCTTTGGCCGGCTATGTTTTTGCAGCTTCCGAGAAACTGATCGAGCTGGGCGGTGGAACTGATCATAATCAAATATTAGACGTGCGTTGAGATAGGGAATGGGATGGCGACTTACAACGTAAATATCAGCTTCGACACGTTTTCATATGAACACTAGAAATATTCAAAAATTGATGCGGGCTATGTAAAAAGTTACCGCTCGGCGGTTCCGGGGAGGATTTTCATGTTCCGAAACGAGCATTCGTCGATGTGGTCAGTGAGCATGATGTGGCCATTGACTTTTTTTTCGAAGTCCTTGGCTTTGGCTAATTTGCTTTTTGCGATGGCCGCCTTGAGTCCATCACTTTCGAGTTCGTAGGCGAGCACTCGGATGCCATTCAGCCAATGTTCCACGCTTTTTCCTTTCACCACGATCTTGGAATGGTTCCATTCGCCGACGGGATTAAGCGGTTTGTTTTCGGCGGGAGGTAGGATGTCGTAGAGGCATGCGGTTTGCCGATGCGGGCCGATTTTGCCGTCGGGGTGGCCAGTGTCGTCGAGCATCTGGTATTCGGGGCCTGGTGCATTCGCACGATCCTCGACGACAAGGTATTTGATACCGTTGTTGCCCTTGGGGGAAATTTTCCATTCCCAACTGAGCGTGAAGTCCCCGTATTTATCTTTTGTGATGATCTGGCCGCCGGGGATTCTTCCGATCTTCCTGAGGATACCAGCTTCGATCTTCCAGCCTGGACCCGGATTCGCGTCGGAACCGAACTGTCGGAAGTTACTAAGGTCTTTGCCGTTGAATAGGAGCTGCCAACCATCGGCTTTTTCCTGCGGAGTGAGGGTGTTGATTTCCTCTGCAAGGAGGGGAAGTGTTAGTAGGAATAGTAGAAGGTATTTCATTACGGGGAATGGGAGGTTAAATCTGCATGCCTTGTAGAGTATCCATTAGTTCGTTCATCATCTTGATGGCTCTCACAATGGAAATCCACACGACCCAACTAATCAGCAGGATCAACGCGCTGATCACGATTTTGGCAGATATCGAGAGCTTGGGATGCCAGATGATGGATGGCAGAGCGAGCGGCGGAATACTGAGCAAGACGATAATGATGAAGGCCGTTCGGAAATACCAGGGCAGCGTATTGACGCTTGGGTGTGGAGTCGGCGTGTGATGAAGCGGACGCTTGGATACATCCAGGAATTCGCCGCAGTGCTTGCATTTTACGGCCTCATCTTGGATTTCCTCAGCACAATATGGACACTTTTTCATGGTGGTAGGTAATACGGTGTATTCAGTAGACTCACCTGCGTCTTTCTAAACTATATGCCATGAATGACGAGTAAATCCGCCGCCTGAATGAAGCCTGCTCCTCATTTTTTACCTTATTCCAGCCCTTTAAGGATTTCGGAGCGCAGATCGACTGCATCGAGCTCGCTCTTGCTGCTCCACATAGTTTTCCCATCGGGTGAAATGATGACTGTCAGAGGCAGCGCTCCGGTCCATTCGGGATGGATGGCTTCGGCGAGCTTGTCGGCGTTCGCGTCAGTCCAGATATAATTGTTTGAGGTGCGGCCTTCCTTTTCCATGGAGGGTTGGGTGCGCTTGGAAAGGGCTGCATGGCGAGATTCCAGAAATTTTTTCACCTTCGCTTTGTCGTCCGTAGGATCGAGGGAGATCGAGATGAAATCGACGTTCCTGTTCTGGAAGCGGCGATAGGTTTCCACGAGGTCGGGGAACTCCGCGACACAGGGGCCGCAGGTAGTGGACCAGAAATTGATGACACGCACGTTGCCGGATTTGTTTTCACGCAGTTTTTTGGCGAGCGCCTCATCGAGATCATCGAGAGTGACTGGCATCGCCTCCCAGTCCTTTTGTTCTTGGGCAACGCTGTCGCCCTTGAAAAGCCATTTGGTCGAGCAACCGAAGGAACGAGTCATCGGCTCGGCGACTTCTTTGCCTGCGAGAATGGAGTCGAACGCATCGCGGATGTAGGATTTTTCCACGGGGCCTTTCTTGCGTCCCGCATCGTCCATGCGACCGGTGTAGCGGAGCTTGCGGTCGGCATCGAATATGAAGACGTGCGGTGTCGATTGCGCGCCGCATGCCGTCGCGAAATCCTGTTTCTCACCATCGTAGAGGTAGGGGAAAGTCCAGCCGTAGTCTGCCGCGAAGGGCTTCATTTCCTCGAAGGAATCGTTGTAGGGCGAGTATCCAAGCTCGTCGGGGCGGAGGCTGGCGGGGTTATTGGAATTCACCGCGATGACGGCGACGCCCTTGCCCTTGTATTCCTGATGGAGCTCCTCGGTGCGCGCGGCGGCGGCAACGGAGTCAGGGCAGTGGTTGCAGGTGAAGATGACACAAAGGATTTTTGCATCTGCAAAATCCTTTTCGGTGTGGGTCTTGCCATCAATGCCGGGCAACGAGAAGGGTGGAAGGGTAGCACCGATTTCGATGACTTTCGGAACTTCGGCTGCCATCGTTGCTCCTGCAAATAGGGAAAGGATGGGTAGATAAATTTTTTTCATAACGCCATGATATGAACGCGCGAAGGTTCTGATTTCAAGGTGTAATGTGCGGGTAAGGCTGGTCAATAAAGTTCATATTTGTTAAATATTTAACTGGTATTAGCGGGAGAAAATGGTTAAGAAATGTGAACAAATTCATCCCATTATGCCCACACCCACCGAATTCACCCACCCGATCAATGTGCGCTCGAGCCAAATGGATATGCCTCAACGCAGAGGTATCCCTGATGATTATGACGATAAGATCCGCTACGCCCAATTAGAATTGGAGCGGATTCAGCAGGAGCGCGAGCAACTGGAGCGAAAAAAACGCGAACTCGAGGAGCTTACCGTGCGCAAGCGCGAATTTCTTTCCCAACAGGTTGAGCTTACCGAGAAACTCTCCTCTTCCATCACCCTGATCGACAGGGAACTGTTCGAAATGCGCGAAGAAATGGGGCACCTCGAGCAATGCCGTGTCTGTTTCTCGGAACACCTCGACAAGATTCAGAAACACGATCCGGAAAAATGGTCGCGCGATAATCTGCATGAGAAACTCGACAAGGCGATGATGGTTACGGATCTCGCGGAAGACGAATACGACCAAGCCTCTGCCTATTTCGAAGGCAGCCGGGCGGGAGCGGTTTTTGGTCGTCCATCGAAAGACGGCCGTAAGCGCTCGAAGTCCCGCGGTGGGAATTCCGATTTTAAAACCCAGCTAATCAACGGCATGGCTTTCAACCTGCCTATCTTAGTCCTCGGCGGTATTGCGTTGATCGTTTACTTCATAAAGTAAGGCAATGGCGAAACGGAAACAGATGATTTCGGGACAGCGAGACCTGTTCGAGGAGGACAGTGAGCTCACCGCTCTGCGGGAAAAAGAGCGCCGGCTGGATGAGCAGCATCAGGAGATGATCAAACTTCCTGCGAAACTCGAGCGTGAAAAGCGTGATCGCGAGTCCACGATGCCTCCCTTGGCGGAGATCAAGGATCGCTATGAGATCAACCGCTTTGAGCAAAGCCTGAGCCGGGGACAAATCGAGAATGTCCTTCGCACACAGCGGCACAGCTTCATGCTGATGGTTCTGTTGGTCACGGCCACGGCACTCATGCTCGGCTGGGCATACCGGATCATGTTTCTTTAGGCAGTTTCCCAAGGCTCGATCCGTTGTTCCTCGGAGCGGGGTTCCAAGTGTGTGATAACCCGCCCTTCCGGTGCGATGATCGCCGCTACCGCAGCCTCGATTTCCGTGGCACGCTTATGCGCTTCGCCTACGCTCGTTTCATCTGGGAAAACAAGATGAAACTCAATCCAATGCGCGCGACCTGAATGGCGGTGGCGGAAATTGTGATAGGTGAGACCTCTCGCCGCGGTCTCGGTGTTCAAGATATCGCGAGCCTGTTTTTCGATCAAAGGATCCGCCTCGTCGAGCAAGCCACCGAGGCTTTCACGGATCAGGCTGAGACCGACGCGGAGGATATTGATTGCGGCGATCACGGCGAAGATCGGATCCCACATCCGCCAACCTGTAATGGATATTAAGATGAGCGCCACGATGACGGCAACGCTGGACCATACATCGGTCAGGACATGAAGCCCGTTGGCGCGCAATAGGCTGGAGCCGGAATTTTTGCCAACCTTGATGAGAGATAGACCGAGTATGAGATTAGTTACAGCGGCTCCGGCGGTAATCCATAGACCGAGCCCGAGGTTCGTCAGGTGCACGCCATGGATGAACTGCATGCCGGCTTCGTATAGAATCAGTGCGGCGGCGGCGGAGATCATCGCTCCTTCAAAGCCAGAGGAAATAAACGAGATCTTGTCGTGCCCGAAGTGATGCGTTTCGTCTGCGGGTTTATGTGAAAGCCGCAGTGCCCATGCGGCGAAGGCGACTGCGAAAACGTGCACCACGGATTCGGCGGCGTCCGAGTAAACCGCGGAGGAGCCGGTGACGATCGAGGCGTAGGTTTTCGCAATGAGCAGAACTACCGCCACGGCGAGCGAGATGTTCATCACGGCTTTTTGCTGATCGAGTCCGGTCACGTATGAGAGTCTGAGTGCTGGGCGATTTATTACAAAAACAAAAACAGGCTTCTCCCTAGCTTGATCGCTCTGTCTGAAGAATGATGAAGTGGCCTGGCATGGTCGCCGCTTGCGGAATAGTGCCCGCGTGCCAAAGTAACCGTATGAATTTCTCGAAATGGAAGGACATGGATCCACATCTCTTGGTTGGTTTGGTAAATACCGAACTACGCAACCATTCGGAATCACTGGAGGATTTGATCAAAACCCATGACCTCCCCGAAGACGATCTGAAAGGTAAGCTTGCGGAGGCGGGCTATGGGTATCGACCGGAACAGAATCAATTCCGTTGAGTGAAAACGAAAAACGCCCGGTCTCCATGAAGGAAACCGGGCGATAGATTGTTCATCGGGCGTAAACCCGGATCGGGGTATTACCAGCGTCCGCTATCGCGACCACCACCACCGCCGCCGCCACGGTTTCCACCGCCGCCGCCGCCGCCTTTGTAGCCACCGCCGCCGCCGCCACCGCTACGGCTTCCACCGCCGCCGCCTTTGTAGCCGCCACCGCCGCCACCGCCGCCGTATCCACCACCGCCGCCGCCGTAACCACCACCACCACCGCCACTTGGGCGTGCTTCACGGGGTTCGGAGGCATTCACGCGGAGAGCGCGGCCTTGATAATCCTTTTCGTTGAGGCCTTCGATGGCCGCATTGAGCTGGGACTGGTCACCAAGTGTAACGAACGCGAATCCCTTGGATTGTCCGGAATCACGATCGGTGATGATTTTGACCCGTTCGACGGGGCCGTATTCGGCGAAGAGGTCAGAGACGTCTCCTTCAGTTGCTGTGTAGGGCAGGTTGCCCACATAAATGTCCATTTGTTCTATTTCATGACGCCAATTTTCCTAAAACGATTTCTCTAATCCTGGCGTCACGGATCAAACAAAAAGCGAGTAAATCATTTCTTAATTTATTCGAACTCCTCAATTGCCTCGAAAGCCTGAGATTGGCAAGAACCAAATTTTTTTCTTTTCCGTAATATCTGCCGATTACTTTATAATATGCCTATCTTGCTCGCATGAAGAACTGATTCCTTGGTTGGTGAAACTCAAAGAGTCGGATTCTTGAAAGAACACGCCCGCTGGTATTTAGCAGACCTTTGGCTGCAGTCAGAAAAAAGCCGTATCGCCCCTCTTTTTTTGCTTGTCAGCCACCCGCCACGAAACCAAGTATCCCGCCCCGCACAAGCGGCACCGGGTAGGTGGCCGAGTGGTTAAAGGCGGCAGACTGTAAATCTGCTCTCATTGAGTACGCTGGTTCGAATCCAGCCCTGCCCACCATCTTTTTCCCCCTTTTGGGTGATATAAAACGCTGTAAATTTAAGTGTTACAGCGTTTTTTCTTGTCTGTTTCCGTTGCTCCAAAAAAGCTAGATTAAGCGCCAAAAAGCACCATTCTGCCAATTCTATTGCACGGTGATCCCTGCCGCAGGGGATGCGGTGGTGACAGGTTTCAGCTCCTGTTTGGAAAGGTCGTGAGATTTCGCGATATTCGTGGGGCGGGTGGCCATCGCTGAGAAGTGGGTATAATCCGATTTTGATCCTGGTCGAGAGTTGCGGCGCGGAAAAACTCGTCCGCTTCCCGCGTCTCTGCCAACATCGAAGCGTATAGCAAATCCCTAGATTCTGAATCCTCCTTGGAAGAGATCTGTTTCCCGCGCGATTTCATTCATAGAATCTCGCCCCGATTAGGTCTTAGGCGCGATTTCTTTCCGTTAAATTGTTAGTCATCAGATCTTCATGAAATAAGGTAGGCGCTGTAGCGGCACCTCAATCTTAACTTTTCCGCCGCCTTGGTGGATGGTGCCGTTCTCCGCCTTCCACTCGCCCTTTGGCAGGACCACGCTGCGGGAGCGTGCGCCCTTCTCAGTCACTGGTGCGACGATGATGTCGTTGCCGAGCACGAATTGATCCTTGATCGATTCGTAGCCGCCATCAGGAAAGGCCAAGGCCATGGGTTTGACGATGGGCTCGCCGGTTTTGGAGGCTTCCTTGGCGAGTTCGACAATTTTGGGGCCCATCTGTTTGTGAAGCTTGGCCATTTCTAGGCAGATCTGGTTGTTTTTCTCGGAAAGGATGCGCCACGGAGCCACAGAGAACTGCATCATCGGCATCAGCGCGTGCACTTGGGCGGAGCGGACGACCAATTCCTCATCGATCTTGGCGGTGCCGAGAAATGACTGGTATTCTCCGCC
>CAMBTP010000036.1 GCA_945870855.1 Prosthecobacter debontii | reverse complement strand
CCCCGTTTTCATCTCCGCCAACTCCAAAGGAGACCACACCTTTTGCCCCTCCAAATCCCTTTGTTTATTTTGTTTCAGCGTATCCATAGCGAAACCCTACCAGCCCAAAAAAGCATCCGCAAGTCAATTGTATGCCTGGCAGTTAATAGCAGTTGCAGTTAATAGCAGTTAATAATGATTCGCCTTGTACCCGGTGGCGGTGATCGTTCTCATGATTTGAGCAGTGTGAACAACCAGTCAGTTGATGATTAACGGAAAGGCGGGTTGTTATTTCCCGCGCCCACCGAGAATTTGTTCGAAAAGCTCGTATATCACGTCGCGGGTGTTGGCGTATTCGAGGAGAATTTCCTGACCGGAAATCTGGCGGAAGACGATGCGGATGCCGCCGATTCGGAGGCGGTTGAGGCCCTCCAAGCTTCCTTGCAAGCCCATGATGTCGCCCTTTCCCTTCGACAAGGCGCGCAAAGCCGTTCGGACGCGGCGCTTGGTTTGCGGAGGCAAGGCGCAGAGCCAGTCGGCGACTTGCTCAGAGGCCGAAATTTTCATCGTCGAGGTTCAGCGTGCGGTATTTGGTTTTGCCTGTTTTGGCGGAACGGATCGCGGTCATGGCGGCCGGATTGGCGAGGACGTCCATGGTTTCCATGAGCGCTTCGAAATCCTCCACCGGCATGGCTACGACGACAGGCTGGTTGCGGTTGGCGATGACGAAGCGCTTGCCCGAGCGGCAGAGTTTGGTGAGGTTCGCCTGCGCCTCTTTCATGTTGTACGTATCAGGCATGGATTTTGTATAGACGAAACCGGGGTGAGATCAAGGCGTGATTTATCTACAGCAAACCCCGAGACGGGGTTTGCACGGCCTGCGGCGGGACGCCGCAGCTACAGGGAGCGGTTTGCAATCTCGGTGAGCAGATCGTCGATGAACTGCTGCACGGTTTTCGTGATCGGCTGTTCCTCGCCGCGGATGCGGACGGAGACCGTGCCTTGCTCGATTTCCTGCTGGCCGAGGATCGCCATGTTGGGGACGCGTTCCATGCGGGCGTTGCGGATTTTCGCGCCGACTTTCTCGGAGCTGCGGTCGACGGAGACGCGGACGCCGAGATCGGCGAGCTTGGCGGCGAGTTCTTCGGCGGCTTCCAAGGATTTTTCGGAAATGGGTAGGACGCGGACTTGCTCAGGGGCGAGCCAGGTGGGGAATTTCCCTTCGAAGTGCTCGATGAGTAGGCCTGTGAATCTTTCCAATGATCCGAACGGGGCGCGGTGGATCATCACGGGGATGTGCGGTTTGTTGTCCTCGCCGACGTAGGAGAGCTTGAAGCGGACGGGCAGGTTGTAATCCACCTGCACGGTGCCGAGTTGCCAGTCGCGGCCGATGACGTCTTTCACCACGAAGTCGATCTTCGGCCCGTAGAACGCGGCCTCGCCGATTTCCTCGGTGTAACCTACGCCGAGATGAATCACGGCCTCGCGCAATGCGGCCTCGGCCTTGTCCCAGTTTTCGGCGGAGCCGACGTATTTATCGGAGTCGGGATCGCGGAGGGAGAGGCGGACGCGGTAGTCGTGCATGCCGAGGGTGCTGAGGACTTTTTTCACGAGGTCGAGGCAGCCTTTCACTTCCTGCGCCACTTGGTCGGGGGTGCAGAAAAGGTGGGCATCGTCCTGGGTGAAGCAGCGGACGCGGGTCATGCCGCCGAGCTCGCCGGATTGCTCCCAGCGATAGACCGTGCCGAACTCTGCCAATCGAACTGGGAGATCGCGGTAGGAGTGGTGGTCGCTTGCAAAAATTTTGATGTGGTGAGGGCAGTTCATTGGCTTGAGCAAGTAACCTTCGTAGGTTCCTTGGTTCAGGCCGTTGATGAGAGTGGCGCAGGTGGCGTTCTCATCGGCGAGTTTCTCAAGAGTATCGCGCTCGGCGATGGGAGCGAACTGGCTTTCCTGATAGTAGGGGAAATGGCCGGAGGTGCGGTAGAGATCGAGCTTGCCGATGTGTGGGGTGAAGACTTGCGAGTAGCCCTGCTTGTCGAGTTCTTGCGTGATGAATTCCTGCAGCGCGCGACGGATGAGGGCGCCCTTCGGTTTCCAGAGGATGAGACCTTGGCCAACCATTTCATCGATGTGGAAAAGTCCCAGCTCGCGGCCGAGGCGGCGGTGGTCGCGTTTTTTCGCTTCCTCGAGGCGGACGAGATGGCTTTCGAGTTCTTCTTTGTTCTCGAAGGCGGTGCCGTAAAGGCGCTGGAGCTGGCCTTTGGATTCATCGCCTAGATAGAAGGATGAGGAGACGGACATCAGTTTCACGTTCTTGCACTTCGAGGTGTAGCCGACGTGCGGGCCGGCGCAGAGGTCGATGAAATCGCCGTTTTGGAAACAGGAGATCTGCTCGCCTTCGGGGATCTTGTCGATGAGGTCGAGCTTGAAGCGGGAGGGGTTTCCGGGGCGTTCAGTGAGGCCGCCGAGGCGTCCGCTTTCAGCCATGGTCTTCGCTTCCTCGCGGGAGATCGCCTTGTAGTCGAACTTCTGGTTCTCCTTGGCGATCTTCTTCATCTCCGCCTCAATTTTCTCGAAATCATCCGGGGTGATGCGGTGAGCCATTTCGAAATCGTAGTAGAAACCATTCTCGATGGGCGGGCCGTAGGCGAACTGGGCATCGGGCCAGATGCGTAGGATAGCGGTGGCCATCACGTGCGCGGCGGAGTGGCGCACGCGCTCGAGGTCGGTCATTTGGGCGCGTTCTTCGAGGGTCTTGCGGTCGGACATGGGGGGGCTTTTGAAGCAGGGAACGCGGAGCAAGTCAACCGTGGCGGCGATCTTAGGTCGCCGTCCTTCTTTACTCCGCTGATTTCCTCGTGAAAAGAGCCTCCAACCTTGCGGGAGTGGTCGCGATCCTGTTGGTGAGTGCTTTCAGGAAACAGCAAAACCCTGTCTAGACATTTCCGGAGTGGCGACTAGTTTTCCCCACCCGAGAGGAAACCCTCCGGAAAGACGCAGACCATGTCCGATTCCCCGAACAACACCCCGCAACCTCCCAGCCCGAACCGCGCCTCCGGCGATAACAACGGCTTCAACTGGCGGGTACTCGCCCTATTCAGCCTTGCCCTTGTGATTCTTGGGGTGGCTTTTTTCGGCCCGCAAATGAAGCAGCAGGCGCAGCCGATGAGCTATGCCGAGTTCCGCACGGCGCTTGACCAAGAGCGAGTGGTTCTGGAGAACCCGAAGCAGCCGCTGACCGTCAATACTAGCGACACCGCCTTTGATGCGACGATCACTGGCTGGGTGAAGCCCGAGCTATTGAAACCGAAGGATGCGGAGGGCGTTCGCTCCGATTTCCGCGTTCCCGTGAATCTCGATCTCCAAGGCGAAGAAATCCGCGAGCTACTCGGTGAAAACATCCGCATGGAGCGCGTGGCGGAAGTGCCCATCGAGGGCGACATGGAGACACTTTCCCTCGCCCAATTCCGGAAATCCCTCGCGCTCGGCGAGGTGAAAGCGAAGGATCTGCAGAACCCGCTCCGCATCCTCACCATCGATGATAGCTCGAACGCCATGTTGGCCGGCACCCGCGAGGTCATTGCGAACATGGAGGTTCCGAAAGGCGAGGACGGCAAGCCCAAGGCGGCCGAGCCTTTCTCCGTGAGCGTTTCCGCCAGTATCCTCGGCAGTGAGCTTGAATCGCTCTTAAAAGATAAGGCACAATACAAGCGCTCCTCCGACTACCTTAGCAAGGCGCTGTTCACTTTCTTGCCCTTCCTGCTCATCATTCTCCTGCTGTTTTTCCTCTTCCGCCAGCAGATGAAATCCGCTGGCCGTGGCGCGATGTCCTTCGGGAAATCCAAGGCTCGCCTGCTCACTATGGATCGCAACAAGGTCACTTTCAAAGACGTGGCCGGCATCCAGGAAGCGAAAGAAGAGCTCTTCGAAATCGTCGATTTCCTGCGCGATCCCAAGAAGTTCCAGAAACTCGGCGGCTCCATTCCGAAAGGCGTGCTTATGGTTGGTTCTCCCGGAACTGGAAAAACCCTTCTCGCTCGCGCCATTGCCGGTGAGGCGGATGTGCCGTTTTTCTCAATCTCCGGATCGGACTTCGTGGAAATGTTCGTCGGTGTCGGCGCGTCCCGCGTGCGCGACATGTTCGAACAGGGCAAAAAGAACGCGCCGTGCCTGATTTTCATCGATGAGATCGATGCCGTCGGACGTCACCGCGGTCACGGCATGGGTGGTGGACATGATGAGCGCGAGCAGACGCTCAACCAGCTCCTTGTTGAAATGGACGGCTTCGATACCCAAGAAGGCGTGATCATCATCGCCGCCACGAACCGCCCGGACGTCCTCGACCCCGCGCTGCTGCGCCCCGGCCGTTTCGACCGCCAAGTCACCGTTTCCCTTCCCGATGTGAACGGCCGTGAGGAAATTCTTCGCGTTCACGTGAAGAAAATCAAACTCGCCGCAAACACCGAGCTCGAGAGGATCGCCCGCGGCACGCCCGGTTTCTCCGGAGCCGAGCTCGCGAACCTCGTCAACGAGGCCGCACTCCTCGCCGCACGTAAAGGTCTATCTGCCGTCACGCTCGCCGAGATGGAAGAAGCCCGCGACAAAGTCCGCTGGGGTCGTGAGCGCCGCTCGCTCGCCATGTCCGATAAGGAAAAAATCGGCACCGCATGGCATGAAGCTGGCCATGCTTACCTGAACATGGTGTTGCCGCACACTCATCCGCTCCACAAAGTTACCATCATTCCCCGCGGCCCCTTCCTCGGCGCGACGATGTTCCTGCCTGACGGAGACAAGTATTCCACCCAGAAAAAAGAAGCGCTCGCCAGCCTCATCGTCACGATGGGAGGCCGCATCGCCGAAGGTTTTCACTCCGACGACGTTTCCAACGGAGCCTCTGGAGACATCCGCCAAGCCACCTCGCTCGCCCGCAATATGGTCTGCGAATGGGGCATGTCCGATGTCCTCGGTATGGTCGAATACGGCGAGGGCGATGGCCCCGTTTTTCTAGCCCGCGACATGAACAAGGGTCGCAACTACTCCGAAGAAACCGCACGGGTCATCGACGGTGAGATTAAAAAATTCATCGACGGCGCCTTCAGCGAGGCCACCCGTATCCTTACCGAGAACCGCGATGTGGTGGAGAAAATCGCCCTCGCGCTTCTCGAATATGAGACTCTCGACGCCAGCCACCTGCGCGACATCATCGATCACGGCGAAATGAAAAATCCGCCCAGCGCGCCCAAGCCCCCGCCAGTCCCCGACTCCATGTCAAAAAAACCGGCTCCGAAAAAAGCCGAGAACGAGAGACCTGAAGACGACGGCCCGATCCCGGGTGCGGTCGGTGCGCCGGCATGAGCGACTTGGACTGCTACAGCCTGCTGTAGCTTTCGGTCCAGCAGCCCGCTGCCGACCGGACGGCATTGGCATCTTGGCGGCATGAACTACTCCCAGTCCTCCGCCTTATCTCAAAGCCACTCCGCCACCCTCACCGCCGCGCGGCGATGGGTGCCCGTTTCACCGAGCATCGAGCTGACCTCTGACAAGCGCCCGACGAGCGCCTGGCGTTTTTCATCGTTCGAAAGAATATCCCGCACCCACGCGCTGACCTCCGGCGCGGACGCATCCGCTTGGATGAATTCCTCCACGACCTTTTCACCGGCAAGGATGTTCACGATCCCGATGTATTTAATTTTCACCAGCATCTTACCGAGAAAATAGGTCGTCCATGCCATTCGATAAACCAAGCAGTATGGCAGTCCGAAGCATGCCGCCTCTAGGGTGGCCGTGCCGCTGGCGATGACTCCGCATGCGGCGCGTTGCATGAGTTCGTGGCTGCCGCCATCGGTCAGCGTGATCCATTTCTCCGCGTCCGCTTTTGCGATCATCTCGCGCATGGTTTGCGCGAGTTTCGGTGTCGCTGCGGGAACCGAAAATTTCAGGTCGCCGCGCCAGTTCCGCAGCGTGAGCGCAGTTTCCAGCATCATCGGGAAAAGCTTGGCGATCTCACGCTCGCGGCTACCGGGGAACAGGCCGATGAGATTTGCGTCCCGTCCGTCCGAAATCCGTTTTTCCGAAAGCTCGTCCACCAGCGGATGGCCGACGTGAGTGGTCTTTAGCCCGGCGTTTTCGAAAATGGGTTTCTCGAAAGGGAAGAGGCAGAGCATCTCGTCGAGGAGATCGACCATTTTTGGGATGCGTTTCTTGTTCCATGCCCAGACCTGCGGGCTGATGTAATAGATCTGTTTCGTATCCGGAAGCTCGCGGCGCACTGCCGCGGCGAAGCGGAGATTGAAGCCGGGATAATCTACGAGCAGGAGCACATCCGGCTTCTGGTTCTTAATCTCCTCCAGCATCTCTTCGAAGCGCTCCTTGAACCAACTGTAGCGCTTCAATACCTCGATCACGCCCATCACCGCCGCGTCCTCTACCCAGTCTTTTGTCCCGCCGCCGCTGACTTCTTTCATTTCTGGCCCGCCCGCGCCACGGATCTCCAGCGGCCCCGCCATTCCGGTGAGTTCGCGCAATAGTCCGGCGGCATGCGCGTCTCCGCTCATTTCCCCGGCGACAACATAAATCCGCTTCACGGAAAAAATCCTACCCAATCCGTAGCCTGCGCTTCAACCTCCAATCCGGCCAAGGAACGATCTCGTGAAAATTATCGCTAATAAAACAAAACACCGCTCCGTATCCCTACCATGAAAGTTTTTCTATTTATCTTGGGCCTGATCGCCGCGTGTATCCTCGGCTACTCTTTCGAGCCCGAGTTCCGCTACGCACTCACAGGTAAGACCCCTGGAAAAAAAACCGCCGCTGCAGATCCGATCGAGCAGACCGATCTCACGGAGCAGCTCCCCGCCATGCCGGACACCCCGCCGCCCGTCGAGCCAGAGCCCATACCTGAGCCAACACCCGAACCTGTCCCTGAGCCAACTCCAGAACCAACTCCGGAGCCAACTCCGGAACCCATCCCTGAGCCGACACCCGAACCCGAACCCGCAGTTTCAGGTGATCCTATCGCCATCATGCAAGCCAGCATCCAAGCGGCTGAGATCAAGGAATTCACCTTCGACCAAGTTCTCGAATGGTTGCCCGGCGAAGGATCGGAAACGATCGACGGCCAGAATTACCAGACCGGCATCGCTTCCTACAAGGCGGAGACGGTTTTCGGCGTGAAAACGATCCAAGCCAAGGCACTCATCCAAGACGGCAAGGTCGTCCGCTGGCTCTGGGCTAAGAGCGGCATGGAAATTAAATAAGTGGCTTGGGCATCCCGCCTCCAGAGTCATCCCCATCACCGCACCATGTCCCCCCGCGAAGCCATCCTCGCCCTCAATCTCCTGCCCTCGATCGGTCCCGTCCGCATCACGCGGCTGCTCGAAGCTTTCGGAGAGGCGGAGAAAGTCCTCAAAGCTCCGGCGAATCAACTTCTGCGCGTGGATGGCATCGGCCCGGAGACAGCGAAGATTATCACCTCCTGGCAGGATTACGCCGATCCCACGAAGGAACTCGCCGATGCTGAGGAACGCGGCATCGCCATTATCACTCGCGAGGATCCCTCCTACCCTCAGCACCTGCTCCAGACCTACGACGCGCCCATTTTGCTATATGTCTGGGGAGAAATCCTGCCTCGCGACCGCCACGCCATCAGCGTCGTAGGCTCCCGCCGCGCCACCACCTACGGCATCAATGCCACCCGCAAGCTCACCTACCAACTCGCCCACGCCGGTTTCACTATCGTTTCCGGCCTCGCTCGCGGCATTGATACCGCCGCGCATGAGTCCGCACTTGCGGCGAAAGGGCGCACCATCGCCGTCATCGGCTCTGGCCTCGCCCGTCTCTATCCACCGGAAAATCTCGTCCTAGCCGAAAAAATCGCCGCAGGAAACGGCGCGGTCATTTCCGAGTTTCCCCTCCACAAAGCGCCCGACAAGCAGACCTTCCCGATGCGCAACCGCATCGTCGCCGCTTGGTGCCAGGCGGTGCTTGTCACCGAATGCCCGGCCTGGTCCGGCTCACTTATCACTGCAAACCTTGCCTCCGAATACGGCAAGCCCATCTTCGCCGTCCCCGGCCCCATCGACAAACCCTCCTCCGCTGGCTGCCACCAGCTCATTCGTGATGGCGCCACCCTAGTCTCCGATGCCTCTCACATCATCGACGACATGGGCGAGCTGCCTTTTTCCCGCAGTGAACTTCCCCTATCGGAAAAACGCGAAGAACCCGAACTTCCCCCCGAGGAAGCGGCTCTCCTCGCCGTCATGGATGCGGGCGAGGAATACGCCGTGGACAGTCTCATCCACGCATCGGGTTTGCCCTCCTCCGCTGTCACCGCCGCCTTATTTAAACTGGAACTCCGCCGCCTCGTCCGCCCGCTGCCGGGTTTCCGGTTTATCCGGAGGTGAACCCCAATGGAGAAGGACGCCATCCGCCTCTGTTTTCACTCGCAGATACCATTCGCAGCTCCTTGGATTTCCATTTCGTCCTTGCCTACCAGAAATTTCCCTGCCTAGTCCCCTCCAGCCAGCAATCACTTCAAATAGCCAATATCCATGCCTAAAACACTAATCATCGCAGAAAAACCGTCCGTCATGAACGACTTAGCCAAGGCGCTTTCCACAGCCCTCGGCAAGTTCAACAAGGTCGGCGCCGGGCGCGACATCCATTTCGAAAACGACACGGCGATCATCACCTCCGCCGTCGGCTCCCTCGTGGAGCTGCGCATGCCGATGGGGCCAAACGGCAAGAAACTGGCTTGGAATTTCAACGTTCTTCCCGCAGTTCCCGAGAAATTCGAGCTCGATCCCATCGAGCAATCCGAGCAGCGCCTCAAAAAGGTGCTGAAGCTGGCGAAGCGCAAGGACGTTGATCTCATCGTCAACGCTTGCGACGCCGCCCGCGAGGGTGAACTGATTTTCCGCAACATCATGGAGTTCGGGGGCATCGACAAGCCGATCAAGCGCCTCTGGATGCGGTCGATGACCACCGGAGCCATCGTGGAGGCCTGGGAAAACCTGCGCAGCGACGAGCAGATGCGTCCTCTCGCCGATGCCGCAAAGTGCCGCTCGGAGTCGGATTGGCTCGTCGGCCTCAACGCGACCCGCGCGCTGACCTGTTTCAACTCCCGCCACGGCGGCTTCAACATCACCGCCGCCGGCCGCGTGCAGACACCGACCCTCGCCATCCTCGCCGCCCGCGAGGAGGAGATCCAGGCTTTCAAGGCCGAGCCGTATTTCGAAGTCCACGGCACCTTCCATGTATCCGCCGGGGACTATCTCGGAAAATGGACGGATCCCGATTACAAGAAATCGGACGACAAGCCGCACGGCCGCGCCGACCGCATCTGGAGTCAGGAAATCGCGCAGGCCATCGTGGAGCGTTGCAAAGGCAAGACTGCGACGATCACCGAGGAGAAAAAAGCGCAGACCCAGATCGCGCCACAGCTTTACGATCTCACAACCCTCCAGCGCGAGGCTCCCTTTTCCGCCAAGGGTACGCTGCAGATCGCCCAGGCTCTTTATGAAAAACATAAAGTCCTGACCTACCCCCGGACGGATTCCCGCTACCTCCCCGAGGATTACGTCCAGAATGTGCGCGACACCCTCAAACAGATCGGCAACAGCGATCTCGATGTCGCGAAATACGCGAAGGCCGTGCTCGCAGGAAAAGACGACAAGGGCCCGCGCCTCCACCAATCCAAGCGCATTTTCAACACCGCCAAGGTATCGGATCACTTTGCCATCATCCCCACCGGCACCATCGCGAAACTTTCCGAGACCGAGCAAAAGGTCTATGACATGGTCGTGAAACGCTTCATCGCCGTATTCTACCCGCAAGCGGAGTTCGAGCAGACCACGCGCCTCTCCACCGTTTCCGAAGGCGGCAACAAGGATATTTTCAAAACGGAGGGACGTATCCTCACGGTGCCCGGCTGGCTGGAAGTTTATGGCCGCAAGCCAGGTGTCGCAGCCGGAAAGGACGGACTCGTCGGAGTTTCCGCAAGCGAAACCGCCAAGGCCGATCCCGTGGAACTCATCCACGAGCAGACCCGCCCACCCGCCCGTTTCACGGAATCCACCCTGCTTTCCGCGATGGAAGGTGCTGGCAAACTCATCAACGACGAGGAACTCCGCGAAGCGATGGCCGAGCGCGGCCTCGGCACGCCCGCCACTCGCGCGGCGACCATCGAGGGTCTCATCGGCCAGAAATACATCATCCGCGAGGGGCGCGAGCTCATTGTCACGCCCTCCGGCCGCCGCCTCATCCAGCTCGTGAAGCAGATGGATATCGAGGGGCTCTACTCGCCTAAACTCACTGGCGATTGGGAATACAAACTCTGCCAGATGGAGCAGGGCACGCTCCGCCGCTCAGATTTCATGAAGGAGATCGTGGGCTACACCAACGACATCTGCGTGAAAGCCCGCGGCCTCGCCGAGGAGGCGAAGAATACGAGCTACCCCGAGGTCGAGGTCGAGCATCCCATCCACGGCGCACTCATCCTCCGCCAAACCGATGCCACCTACGAATCCCGCGACCCGGAGATCCCGATCAAGATCAAGAAGCACATCGCCGGCCGCCTGCTCACCGAGGACGAACTCCGCACGCTTTTGAAAAACGGCGTCGTCGGCCCGCTGCAAGGCTTTAAGTCGAAGTTCAACAAGCCCTTCGACGCCTCGCTCCAGATCGACGCGAAATTCAAGGTCGCGTTCCTTTTCGAAGGCGATGACGACAAGGCTCCCGAACTCACCGAGGAAATGCTCATTGGCACCGCCGTCACCCCAGATGGCAAATCTCACAAGGTTTTCGCAACCGAAAAGGCGTATCATGTCCCTGACATCGTCACGAAAAAGGATCCGCACGGCGTCCGCATCGGAAAGGTCATCCTCCAGCGCGAGATTCCGGAAGATCAGGCGCTCAAGCTCCTTTCCGAGGGCAAAACCGACCTGCTCAAGGGCTTCGTCTCAAACAAGACCAAGCGCAAGTTCGATGCTTTTCTCACTTTCGATATGGACACCGCGAAGATCGGCTTCGATTTCCCGCCGCGAGCCGCTGCAAAAAAGGCAGCCAAGACGAAAGAGTAAAGCTCATCAGCCCTCGTTCGGCGGGGTCATCACCAGCACCCGCTCGATGCCGTTTTTAGAAAACTCCTCCCAGTAGCGCTTTTCCGAGGAAACCGTTTTAGCCCGCCGCTGTTCCTCGCTCAAAGCCTCCCACGCCATGATGCCTATGGATTTCGCGAGATCCCGGTCGGCAAGGCGCACGGTCAGCTCGTCCCAAAAGCTTTCGTTTCGGAATTCCTCGTAGCATTCGTGGTAAAAAAGTGTCTCCTCCACCTCCTTTTTCACCCGGAAACGCAGCGTCTCTTGATCGAACTCGATCATCGCGCCCAGCCCGCTGTGCGCCGCTTTCTCCAGCATCTTGCTCTCGAAGCCCTCGAATTCGGAAAGCTTGCCATCCGCGCTTTCCTTCTGGTTCCAGGAAGCGACATTCGCTGCTAGGCTCAACATCTCAACGAGCGTCGCGAGCTCCTGTTCCGTAAATCTTATGTGCATCAGGCACGCAGGAAACCACCCCACCTCCCTTTCCGCAAGCCGCATCGGGTGCGATTTCTTGCAGGAATCCCCCAAATCCATCACCAGCATACTCCGAAAAGTGGAAAACCAGAGCCTACAACGGCATTTTTTTAGCCACTGAATAAACACAGATCTAACAAAAAATCGCTTGCATCGGCCACTGGAAATTCTAATTTAATGAACCCCGTCAGAAATTAAATCTTCTTCGGGGTAAAACCAAAACATAAATAATACAATACAATGAAAACCAACGTAAAAAGAACCAGACGCGGCTTCACTCTTGTGGAGCTTCTCGTCGTGATCGTGATCATCGCATCACTCGCCGGACTCACCGCCCCCATGGTGATCCGCCAACGGAAAAAAGCCGACCAGACCGAAGCGACTTCGAACGCACGTCAGATCGGTCTCGCAATGTTTGAGTTTGAGACGGAATACGGCTCGTTCCCTGACAGTGCGACTGCAACCGTAGTCGCCACGAACAATCCGACTAGCGGCTACACCTTGGGAACAACGACAGCCAACGACTACTTCCTCCAGCTCTTCGCTGCGAACATCACGCAGTCAGAGCCGATGTTTTTCGCAAAGACAGGTATCACAACCAAACCGGATGGCGTGATCACTGGCGCGAAATGCCTTGCCAAAGGTGAGTGTGGCTTCGGTTATATACTGAACGGGACAGTTGGCCTTAGTACGGCCGGCAACCCCTCCCGTGTTATTGCCGTTACCCCGCTGCTCGACGGAACGCCCAAGTTCAACCCCGATCCTTTCGACAAGAAAGCAGTGGTTTTGAGAATCGATAACAGCGTGGCTTCGCTTAACCTTGACAACACTGGTGAAGCTTCCCTCGGTGGAGGAAAGAAACTGTTCGCCGGGAAAGACGTTGATAGCATCTGGGGTGCTGACATTACGCCAACACCTGCTTACCCGCTCAAAAAGTAAGTTCCTTATTCCTTATAACAGGAAATTCAAAACCGGTCGGCTCTCTAGCCGCCCGGTTTTTTTATTTGCGGATGACGCTTTTCTAGCCGATGCATTCTGAGCAATCAGAATCCATGACAGAAGGAACTATCTCAAAGGCATTCATGCCTTATCCCGTATCAACTCTCAGCCCGAAGATTATCCCCAACGATCTGAGTTCCTTCAAATCAAGGGGCATTTCGGAAGTCGAAAGGGAGCTTCAGCAAAAGCTCACGGAAATCCGTGAGGAATACCTCGCTGCCATCGATCATTTCAACTGGAACAAGCTCATCTACGAAGCCGATATCAATTTCGAACCCATCGTTGGACAAGTCTATCACTTATACGAATTGCGTGGCCGGAAGCTGCTCTCGATGATCGGCCCGAAGGAATGGAGCCACAAGCACCTTGCCACCGTGCGCCTCAATGTGGATCGGCAATGGAAAATGGAGGAAACTTCCTCCGATATTGATTCCCGCGATCTTTTCGGCACGATCTAGTGTCGCTTAGAATGGAAAGTGACGGATGACGCGCAGCGCATGGAGGGGCGGATCAGAATCCGCCCATGCTCATGAAG
Source organism: Prosthecobacter debontii (assembly GCA_945870855.1). Lineage (GTDB taxonomy): Bacteria > Verrucomicrobiota > Verrucomicrobiia > Verrucomicrobiales > Akkermansiaceae > Luteolibacter. Next base: position 15,847 of record CAMBTP010000036.1, on the reverse strand, counting down.
TGACGATGGAAAGAGCGAACGCACTCAGTATCGACTCTCTATAGTCTTCGGCGGATTCTGATCCGCCGCTCCTTGGGTGAAACACTAGCCAACAAAAAAGCCCCTGGATCACTCCGGAGGCTTTTTCAAAATTGGTGAGGGGAACTCAGCCGGCGATGGCGACCACGTTAACCCGTCCGCCTTCGCGGTCGAATTTCACGGCACCATCTATGAGTGCAAATAGGGTGTGATCCTTGCCACAGCCCACGCCGATACCGGGATGGACCTTGGTGCCGCGCTGGCGGATGATGATATTGCCGGCGATCACAACTTGACCGCCAAATTTCTTCACGCCGAGGCGATTGCTGCGTGAGTCGCGTCCGTTCTTGACGGAGCCTTGTCCTTTTTTGTGAGCCATGGAATTGAGGTGGTTGAGTGGTTATCCAATGGAGGTGATCTCCAGCTTGGTAAGGTGGCGGCGGAAGCCCTTGGTTTTGTGGAAGCCCTTGCGGCGTTTGAACTTGAAGGCAATGCCCTTCACGTCACGGAACTGGTCAACCACTTTCGCAGTGACTTTGCCGCCTTCGATGAATGGTGCGCCGATCGTCACGCTATCGCCCTCGCCACGAAGAAGAACCTCGCTGAAAGTGATTTCGGAATCGACTGCGGCATCGAGTTTCTCGACGTCGAGTGTGTCGCCTTCTTGGACGCGGTATTGTTTACCGCCTGTTTTGATTACTGCGTAGGCCATGGCCGTATGGGGAAATGTTTGCCCGCCAACGGGCGGGCGGGGAATTCACCACGAAGCCACCTGCCTTGCAAGGATTTTTTAGACAAATTCAGGAAAGAATTTAAATTAGAATAATTCTTGATCTAATTGAGAATGATTCTAATTTCCCACCGCGATGACAAGCCAAGCCCAACAATCACAGGCGAATGACATACCCGAGGAGATCAACGGCCTCCGGATGACCCGCCAGCGCCAAGAAATTTACAAGCTTCTCATGGGTGAGCGTTGCCATCCGACCGCGAACGAAGTCTTCATGCGAATCAAGGAATTCCTGCCAAACATTTCTCTCGCCACCGTTTACAACTGCCTCGAAGCCCTTGTGCAGCACCACATCATCCGCCAGGTGAACTTCGACCGCGAACCCTCTCGCTACTGCCCGAACCTCGACGAGCACGGCCATTTCCACGACGAAGCAACCGGCACGATCCACGATATAAAATTCAAACCCGGCATCAACCTCACTGACCTGCTCGACCTCCCCCCTAACACCGTGATCAAAGACATCGAAATTACCCTCCGCGGTCAGCTCTCCGCCTCTTAATTTAGAGCTTAAAATTTAAAATTTAGAATTTTCCCACACCATGAGCCTCCAAATCACCAACCTCCACGCAACCCTCGAAAACGGCACCGAAATCCTCAAAGGGGTAACCCTTGAAATTCCCGCTGGCGAAATCCACGCCATCATGGGTCCGAACGGCTCCGGTAAATCGACCCTGTCGAAAGTCATCGCCGGTCACGAAGCATACATTCCCACTGCGGGAAGCATCACCCTCGATGGGCAGGACATTTCCGAAATGTCGATCGATGCCCGTTCCCGCGCCGGCATTTTTCTTGCCTTCCAATATCCCAACGAAGTCCCCGGCGTTTCCAACGCAAACTTCATCCGCGCCGCACTCCAAGCGCGCCTGCCCAAGGGAGAGGAGATCGACGCCGTCGCCTATTACAAGCACCTCTACGCTCAGATGGATCTGTTGGAAATGGATCGCAAGTTCACCGCCCGTGCCGTGAACGAAGGTTTCTCCGGCGGCGAGAAAAAGCGCAACGAGATCCTCCAGATGATCATGCTCGATCCGAAATACTGCATCCTCGACGAGACGGATTCCGGCCTCGACATCGACGCGCTCAAAATCGTCGCCAAAGGTGTCAATGCCATGCGCTCCGCAAACCGCGGGATGCTCCTCATCACCCACTACCAGCGCCTCCTAGATTACATCAAGCCCGACCACGTCCACGTCATGGCCGAGGGTCGCATCGTGAAATCCGGTGGCCCCGAGCTCGCCCTCGAGCTTGAGGAAAAAGGCTACGATTTCCTAAAAGAACCCGCCCTCGCATAAACAGCTTTCCCTGAAAACGGAACACTCCTAACTAGCAAACTTTTCCAATGTTCACAGAAGACACAGCCACCGCCCTCCTCGACGAGGAGACCCACGAAGCGATCAATATTGACCGCACCAAGGGCGATTTCACTTTTCCCGAGCGCAACAAATTCGACGCCGGTTGGGGACTTTCCTCCGCTACCGTAGATTACATTTGCGACGTGAAGCAGGATCCCGATTGGGTGCGTGAGTTCCGTCACAAGGCGCTCGCCGTTTTCGAGAGCAAGTCCACCCCCACGAACTGGGCGACCGAAGACCTCAACAACATCGATTTCTCGAAGATCCGCTTCTATCTCTCCGACGGGGAAAAGCCGAAGCGTTCATGGGCCGACGTTCCCGCCGATGTGCTCGAAACCTTCGAACGCTTGGGTATTCCGCAGCAAGAGCGCGCTTTCCTCGCCGGTGTTGAAGCACAGTTCGACTCCGAAGCTGCCTACTCCAACGTCAAAGAAGAGTTGACCAAGCAAGGCGTGATTTTCGTCACCTCCGCAGAGGGCTTGAAAGAGCACGAAGAAATTTTCCGCCCATGGTTCGGAAAAGTTATCCCTACCGGTGACAACAAATACTCTGCGCTCAACAGCGCAGTTTTCTCCGGCGGGTCCTTCATTTACATTCCAAAAGGCGTAAAGCTGAAGCAGCCCCTCCAAGCTTATTTCCGCATCAACTCGGAATCCTTCGGCCAGTTCGAGCGCACTCTGATCATCGCCGACGAAGGCTCCGAGGTGATGTATATGGAAGGCTGCACCGCACCGAAATTCGAGACCGCCACACTCCACTCCGCCGTCGTTGAACTCGTCGCATTGAAAGGCGCTAAAATCCAATACGTCACCGTCCAGAACTGGTCGTCGAACGTTTTCAACCTTGTCACCAAACGCGGCCTCGCCATGGAGGACGCGGAAGTCCGCTGGATCGATTGCAATATCGGCTCCCGCCTGACCATGAAATACCCCGGCGTGATCATGAAGGGCGAGCGAGCCCGCGGTGAGGTGATCTCCATTGCCCTAGCCAACACCGGCCAGCACCAAGACACCGGCGCGAAAATGATCCACGCCGCCAACAATACTACTAGCAACGTAGTATCAAAATCCATCTCCGTCGGCAAAGGTCGCTCCACCTACCGTGGCCAAGTCCATATTCCCAAGCACCTTAAAGGCTGCAAGAACAACACCGAGTGTGACGCCCTGCTCATCAACAGCAACTCCCGCACCGATACCTATCCAGCCATCACGGTGAAAGGCAACCGCCACGCCACCCAGCACGAAGCCTCCGTCTCGCAAGTCTCCGAAGAAATGCTTTTCTACATGCAGCAGCGCGGCCTCAACGAAGGGCAGGCCATGTCCCTCGCCGTCAACGGCTTCATCAACGACCTCGTCCGCGAATTTCCGATGGAATACTCAGTCGAGTTGAAGCGCCTCATCGACCTTGAAATGGAAGGTTCGGTAGGTTAAGAAAGTGCTGCCTTCAGGCGGCAAGTAAACCAGAGATATACTTCGGAGAGCTGCCCGAAATTCGTTCCGGTATTTACCGTTGTGGACACCAGAACAAACCAGATAATCTCCAGAACCCCACTTTTAGAACGTTCATGACCACCACCATCCCCGCCTGGTTCACAGCACGCCAGCAAGCCGCACAGAAACGCTACGAATCCATCCCCGCTCCCAAGCGTGGCGATGAGCAATGGCGCTTCGCCAACATCAAGCAACTCACATGGAGCGCTGGCGTCTCGCCCACATTAGAAGCGGAAGAAATTCTTAGGGTGATCTCCCGCTCCACCGGCCTCGAAAAGCCCGCCGCAAAATTCGTGTTTCTCAACGACGATCTCATCCACTCCGAGAGCCACCTCCCGGAAAATGCGATCTGCCTACCTTTCGCCGATGCCCTGCTCTCTCATTCGGATCTTGTTGAAGAGTATTTCATGAAACAGGAAACCCGCCTCGGCTCCGCAAAATTTGTAGCCCTCCACGAAGCCTCCGTGAAAAACGGGCTCTTCATCCACATTCCAGATCGCTGCGAAATTGAAGGCTCAATCGAAGTCCATCACTGGATCTCCGGTGCGGCCATCTCTTTCCCCCATACCCTGATCGTCACCGGTAAATCTTCGAAAGTCCGAGTCATCGATATTTTCCGTTCCGTTGACGAAACAACGCCCGGTCTAGGCATCACCTACAAAGATTTGTTTGCAGGACATAACTCATCTCTCGACTATGTTGCCATCCAGGATCTCAACGAAGTTTCCCGCCTCATTGCGATCAATGAAACATCCACATCCCGCGATGCGAGAAGCAAATCCTTCATCCTGAACACCGGCGCGGCATGGGCGCGAAACGAGTCGTTTTCCCAGCTCATCGGCCCAGGTGCCCACTCGGATATGCTCTCCGTCTCCATCCCTCATCGCGAGCAGGAATACGATCAACGCACTCTCCAGCATCACGTTTCCGAAAGCACCTATTCGGATCTCCTCTACAAAAACACCCTCTACGGCCATTCGAAAACTGTCTTCTCTGGCCTGATCTCTGTCGATGAAAACGCCCACCACACCGACGCCTACCAGACCTGCCGCAACCTTCTGATGACCGACGACTGCGAGGCAAACTCCATGCCCGGTCTTGAAATCAACGCCGACCAAGTGAAGTGCTCCCACGGCTCCACCTCCGCCCAAGTCTCCGACGAGGAAATTTTCTACCTCCAAGCCCGTGGTATCGACCCCGTCCGCGCCCGCCAACTCATCGCCCGCGGCTTCTCTGTTGAGGCGGTTCAGCGCTTGGAAAACGAGGATGCTGAGAATCTTGTCCTCACCTTCGTGGACGCCAAGTTTGCTCGTATAGGCTGAGCAGACGCATCGCGGCGTATTTCGAAGTTGGAAGTTGCACTGTGCATGTTCATTCTCCGCCCATGCGCGTTTTACGGATCCTTGCCAGAAAGGAATTCAATACCTACTTCCTCAATCCCTTTGGTTGGGTAGTCCTGGCTTTTGTGGCGCTGATGCAGGGGCTTTCCCTCTCATCTGCGATGAAGGGCTTTCGCGATACTCCAGTGAAGGACAGCTTGGTTTTCGTCACTTTCCACACTCCGATGTTCTGGTTTTATTTCCTGTTCATCTTCCCGCTGATCACGATGCGGCTATTTGCCGATGAGGAACGCTCGGGGACTTTGGAAACCTTGCTCACCGCGCCCGTCCGCACCTGGCAGGTGGTGCTCTCGAAATACAGCGCCGCGATGATGTTTTACATGCTGCTATGGATCCCGGCGTATATCCAGTTCAAGGCGTTCTCTTGGTTCACTGACATCCCCCCCGCCTATGCGGAGGGTGCTCTGCTGGGAAGTTTCTCGATCCTCTTCCTGATGGGCGCGGCCTTCACTGCTGTCGGCTGCCTTGCGTCCTCGCTGACCTCCAGCCAGATCATCGCGGGCATCGTCACAATTACGATCCTGGTGATTCATTACTTCCTCGGCTTCGTCACCGTGATCTGGGGCGAGTCATTTGCGGGCGCGGGTTTTTTCCACTACATCTCGTCACAGCGACACCTCCACTACTTCACCAACGGCCTCCTCGATTCCCGAGCGGCTGTCTATTACCTCTCCATCACCACCTTTTTCCTGTTCCTCACCCATCAAGTCATCGACCTCCGCCGTTGGAGACCTTAAACTTTAAACTTTAAACTCCAACGAAGACCGATCCCTTGCGCCTCACAGCCCCGAACCGCCGTTCGACCTCTTCCTTGAGGTTTAGAGTTTAAAATTTAAAATTTTCTTCCCCGATGTCCGCCCCCAATTCCAACCGCCCCTCCCGCCCGAACCGCTTCGGCATCGGTTTTCTTTCCGTTTTCCAGATCATCCTGTTGATCGCCGCCGTCATTTTCGCGAATTACATCTCCTCCGGAAACCATATACGCGCCGATCTTTCGCGTGGAGCGGATTACACACTTTCCTCCTCGACGGTGAATTACCTCAAGGGCGAGGCGGTAGCCAAACGCGAGCGCTCGGTGAAATGGATCATGGCCTTCCGCCGTTCCACCCCTTTCTACGAGCGAGTCCGCGCTCTCGCCGAGGAATACGCCAGCAAGTCCGGCGGAAAAATCGAGCTTGAGGTCATCGATGCCATCCGCGCTCCTGATCGCGCCTCGCAATTTGCAGCGGAATACAAGCTCACGCTGGTTCGCGATCTTATCCTGATCGACGCCCGTCCGGATGAGACCGTGCCCATCGTCACGGAAACACAAACAGGCAGTGATGCGCTCAATCCGCAAATCACTCTCGCGCTCGCCGAGGAAATGCTGACCTACGCGATGGACGCGAAAGGCCAGCGCCGACCCGACGCCTTCCGCGCCGAGGATCTGCTCACCGCCCGCCTTGTCGAGGCCATCGAGGGCAAGCCCCGCAACTTCCTTTTCCTGGCGGATAAATCGCGGGTTGATGCCGAGGGCGAGAACTCCCCTTGGAGCAACCTCGCCGCCACCCTCCGCTACAGGAACATCCGCCTCACTCCCACGAACCTTTCCGATCTAACCGTGATCCCTGAGGATACCGAAGGACTCGCCATCGTAGCGCCGAAATACGATTTTACGGAGGAAGAGATAGCCACACTTGAGACCTATTGGAACTCGCCCCGCTCAGCACTCCTGATCCTTCTCGAAGCCGGCCAGTGCCCACCGAATCTCCGCATCTTCCTCCGCTCCAAGGGAGTCACTCCACGGCGCGACCGCATCATCACAAAAAGCGACGACCGCATCATCACCACCGCGCGGGGAAATTTTTCCGAGGGCATTCCTTTCCTTGAAGATCTAGCCGGTCGCGCCGCCGTCTTCGAAGGCGCTTCCTCCTCGCTCGAAGTTCGCGAAAATGCTGACAACCTCTCCGTGAAAAAAATCGCCCCGCTCCCGCTGATCCAGATCGGCGAGGGTTTCTGGGGCGAGGCGGATTTCGGGAAAAACGATGCAGGTAAAAAGGCCGGCGAAACCTTCGATATGATCCGCGACTCCGCCCCACCGCTGTATCTCGCTGCCTCAGTCACCCGCGGTGACACCGTGGATGACCGCTTTTCCGCCGAGACCTCCCGCATGGTAGTCATCGCCAATACCGATTTCCTCGATCCTGACCGCCAGCGTGCGGAAAACATTGATTTCCTTGCCTCCTCCGCGAACTGGCTCGTCCGCCGCGACTCGCTGGCCGGCGCCACCGCTCGAACGATCGGCATTTACATGTTGCCGCTGTTAGATACCCAGGTCTCTTTCATCAACCGCCTCAATCTCGTTTTCATCCCGCTCGCCTTCCTCATCATAGGCGGCATCGTCTTCTCATCGCGCAGGGCCTAGCCCTCTTTTTGGAGTTTAAGATTTAAAGTTTAAAGTTTTGCGCTCGCTCATCTTCACCATTTTTCTGCTGACCATCACCGCCATTCTCGGCGCGCTGGCCGCTTTGCAGATGCGTGCTGGCAGCCTTGTGCGCTTGCTGGGTTCCCCACCCGTCGAGCTGGGCGAGCGGATCTATCCTGATTTCAAACCCGAAAACGTAGCGCGGATCAGCCTGCGCTCTGGTGAAACCAAAGCTGTTTTCGTCAAAAGTCCGGGCGGATGGATCGCTACCACGCCTTGGCAAGATCGCATGGACTACCGCGCGACACTTGCCATTCTCTCCCTCGTAAATACGACCCTCGCCGTGGATCGTGTGGAGCGCGATAAGCTTGACCCTGTCGCAGCCGGTCTTTCCGGGAATTCTACCGAGATCAATTGTCAGGACGCCGCGGGCGAAACCCTTGCCCGTTTCCGCCTCGGTAGGCGCACCCCCTTGTATCATCTCACCGAAAGCGAAAATCCACAATCGCTCCCCACCACCTATTTACTTCCTTATGAGCGTGGCAGGAAATCCCACGTTTACGCCGCCACCGGAGATCTTGCGCCGCTTTTCAAGGACGGCTTTCGCAAGCTCCGGGATCACCGCCCTTTGCAATTTAATCCCCTTACCCTCGCAAAAATCCGTATCCGCACCAGTGAGGGTGAGCTAACCCTTGGCCGTACGGATACATCCGCTCCTTGGCGCATTATCAAGCCCCTCGATCTCGGAACGGATCCCGCCACCGTCAAAAAACTGCTGGAAGGTCTTTTCGAACTCCAGGCCACGAAGATCTCTGAACGATCGGACGTGACATTACCAGCGATCACTGACTCCGCTAAGAGCAACCAGATCGCCATCACCCAATTCGGTTCGGAAGCGGAAACAGTCCTCGATATCCTCCCAACCGAAACGCCAGAAGCCCGCGAGGCGCTAGCCACCGTCAGCGACCGCCCGGAAACAGTTTTCACCCTCCCGCTCAAGGTGGAGGAAGAGATCGTCTCCATCGCCGACCTCCCACTCACCGTCAACGTCCTTCGCGATCCGACTCTTACGAACCTCAACATCGCTTCTATAAATGGCATCGAGATCGAGACGGCCACCACGCCCACCGTCCTCATCTCACGCGAGCCGTCCAAGCCATGGACGGCCACCATCAACGGAAAAGAGCAAACGGCCAATGAACAGCGCCTCTTTGATTTACTAAAGGCCGTCACCAGCACGCGCGCCCTATCCTTTGAGACCGATGCCGCCCCGGAAGACCTTTCGCCGTGGGGACTGGATCGTCCCATCCTGACTCTTATTTTCCTCGCTGAAAATAATCAGACGCTTTCCATCTCCTTCGGCCTTGACCGTCGTGGCGGCCTTTTCGCGAAGCGCAAGACCAGCCCGACGATCATGCGTGTCGATAACTCCTTTCTCACAAAAATCGCCGTTAATGCGCACGACTGGCGGCACGCCCAGCTCTGGTCTTTCTACAAGGTCGATCTTAAAAAACTCATTCTTATCAAAGACGGATCGCCGCCGTTGGAGCTTACCTACGATGACCGCGATACGTCATGGAAAGCCACCCGCGATGGGAATGATGTGACGGCGGATCTCGATCCCCAACGTGCGAATTTTATCCTTACCACATTGGAAAATCTCGCGGTCACACGCTGGTTGGCGCCGAATGATGAAGCTGCCGCCAAAGCTCTCGCCAAGCCGACACTCACGTTTACAGCCACCGAGAACACCATCGATGATTTCGGCGAAGTCAGCGGCTCCCAAACCCGAACACTCACACTCGCAACCGATCCCGCCGCGAACCTGATCTACGGAAAAATCTCCACCGATCCCTCGCCCTTTACCTTGGATGCCGAGACGTTTCTTAAGCTCAGTATCCCGCCGTTGGATGAGTGAGCAGCTCTGTCAAACATCCGCTGAAGATCCCCGCTCGATCCGTCGAATAGCCGCTTCTTCAATAGGACTCTCAGGGCCGATCGCAATGCGCATGATCTGAAGGACACGCGTCGTCAGCGGCCGCAGGACACTGAGTGGCAGGCATTTAAGCCCCATCATCTGTTGGTATTCGCTGCCTAGAGAGGCCACGGCAGATTGGAAAAGCAGGGCGTACATCGGCTTCGAGGTGGCTGGCAGCGGCGGATTTTTAATCCACTGGATTGTTTCCCGCGTCTCATCTGTCACGGTCAAATCCGCTCGGTAGCGGGCGACAGTAGCAATGAGTTCTGCTTCACTCATCGGCACATTTGTCAGGCCGAGTGGCTCCACGGATTTCGACCACAAGCGGATATATGCGTCCGCGCCGCCGGGCAGAGGACGCCTGGAAAATATTTGATGGCTGCGAAGAAAGGAATCCATGAAAGCGATGTGAACCCACAGCAAGAGATTCGGATCAGCGGCGCGGTAGCTCGTGGTTTCCTTTTTTGCGTTTTGGTATTCTCCTTTGACTCGATCATGCATGCGATTGACTCGGCTTGCCTCGTTCGCGATGGCTTCATGCGAACCATACGTGGTGACGGTGAGCCAGCGGATCGTTCCTGAAAGGCGACCGAGCGGATCGTCCTTGTAACGGGAATGGCTGCGGACACCGGCCAAGCTTCCCGGGTGAAGCGCCTGCATCAGCAAGGCGCGAATGCCGCCGACAAGAGTTGCCAGATCTGAATGGGCAACCCAAGGAGCATCCGTGGGAAGATAAAGACCGGCACCTTCTCCCGCCGCGACAACCCCGAGCCAAGGCGGGACGCCATCGGGATCACCTGTGAGAAGGATGCGGAAACGGCGGGAAAAATACTCCTGTAAGGCGTTGTTTTTCGTATTACGATTTTCCGATTGGTCACTTGTTGTTTTCACGCGAGGGGAGGTTCTCAAGAATCTTATTCATCATCTAGTGGAATAGCACCGCGCCCTTTTGCGGCGATGACTTCCTGAAGAAATGGCTTTCGGTGCTTGGTGATCCTGCCGCTCACGCGCTTCCTCCACATCCGGAAACTCGATGGTTTCATCTCTTTCCTCATCAGCTTGATCACATCGGCTTCGCTGAGTCCTGTCCTTTTCTCGATCTCATCAAAGGTCGTGCGATCTTCCCACGCCATCCGGATGATCTTGTCTCGCTCGTCATCTGTCATACGTCCTATTGATAAGATGCTTTGATCACGGCAATCTCAGGGTAGAATAGGTCTATACAAACTCAAGAAGCGCGATCTGCGTAGCGGTCAAAGCGGTTCGAGAGGATCAGGAATGTTGGTGCCCAGAGGCCGACGAAAATTCCAAAGCGCTCGGCGTGGGCTTGTGATTCCTCAGCAGAGCCACCCGTTAGAAACCAGATTGCGATCGATCCTAAAATCGACGCGAATCCAAGGACGAAACAAACATTGCTGAGATTTTTTAGTTGTTTTGATTTCATAAGCTACAATCCATCGCACGGATTAATCACAACGCAATACAGAAAAAAGTACGATCTGAAGCCCATGTCAAATTTGGGCGAAAACAGATTTCAGATCTAGTTCGCCGCAAGCGCCCATTTCCGAGTGCGGTGGTGACGGTATTTAAAGAGCAGGGTCAGATAGATTCTTACACCCGTTTCGGAGACAAGCCGCCCCCACCACGAATGCCCCCACTGATAGGTGATGGTGTCGTGCATGATGCAGTTGTTCTGCCCTCTCGCTTCAAAACGATGCTGATGGACGAAGAGTGGGAACGGACCTTTGACAATCTCATCTTCGAGAAGCTCCGGCGGTCGCACCGTTTTCCATCGGCATGTCCAGCGCATCGGTATGATCCACCAGTCCCGACAATGCAGTTCAATCAGCCCTCCCTCTCGCGCGGGACTCTCGGTTTTTAGGCTGACCAACCGCAAAGTCGGCGGCATGACCACGGTGAGGTTGGAGGGATCACTGTGGAACGCAAACATGGTTTCCGCGCTGGCTTGGAGCGGGGTGCTGGTTTGGAAAATTGATGGCATGATGGGCTAGCAGATTTTTCAGCTTAGTATCTCCTCCAAAGCTGCGGCACGAACAGCACCAGCAGCGCAAAAAGTTCAAGCCGCCCCAGTATCATTAGCCAGCCGAGGAACGCCTTGGTCGGCTCGCGTAGTTCGGAGAAATTCTTTGTTGGCCCGACGGCATCAAAGCCCGGGCCGATGTTCGAGATTGTCGCCAGTACGGCACCCGCGCAGCTTTCCATACTGATCCCCGTACCCGCCTCTAGGAAGCCGACCACCGCCGTGGAGGCGACGCAGATCATCAGGTAGAGCGCGATGAAAAACATCGTGCGGGCTCGGGCGGCGTCGTCCAGCGGGTTGCCGTTTACGACAACGCGGAACACTTGGTTCGGGCGGAACGTGCGGATGATTTCGTTCCGCGCTGATTTCATGAAAACGATAAGCCTGCCGACCTTGAAGCCTCCCGAGGTCGAACCCGCGCAGCCGCCGATCAGCATCAGGCAGGCAATGAGAACTTTCGACCACGACGGCCACTGGTCGTAATCCGCCGTGCCGAAACCGGTGGTCGATGCGATGGTGACTACGATGAACGCCGCATCGCGCAGGCTTTGGAGTAAAGCCACCCCCTCGGTTTGGCTGCGCCCGATAGCGATCAGCAGGATAAAAAGCGCACAGATCCCCATGAACCAGCGGGCGTCCTCCTCGCTGATTACCCGTTTCCAGTTGCGGCGCAGGATTACCACGAAGAGTAGGAAATTGAGGCTGCCTAGGGTCATGAAAAGGATCAGCCAAAGTTCGATCAGCCACGAGTTTCCCCAATTCGTGTAGTGGGCGATGCTGGCGGTGTGCGTGCTGAAGCCGCCGGTAGAGACCGTGGCGAACGCGTGGCAGGCGGCGCTGAACCACGATAGCCCCATGAACCGCAAGCCGACGAGGCATACGAGCACCAGACCGAAGTAGATACGCAGCAGCAGCAGAGCAGTGTCCTGGATTCGTGCGAGCCCTAGATCGCCGCTGCGGAAGGAGGACTCGTTGTTGAAAAGGGATTTCGAGGAAATCCCGATGTAGGAAAGCAGCGCGACGAAGAGAACCAGGATCCCGATCCCACCGAGGAGCTGTGTAGTGGCACGCCATAGCAGGATGCCGCGCGGCCATTCCTCAATCACTGTCATCACCGATGAGCCGGTGGTGGTGAAACCGGAGGCCGCTTCGAAAAACGCCCCGGCGGGTGTGAGATAAGGCGCGCATAGGGCAAAAGGGAGCCCTCCAAAAGCACTGCACAGGAGCCAGCCGACACCTACGATCACGATCGCCTCGCGCTTCGGGATCGTGTCGTGCTTGGTTTTCCTGATCCCCGGCAAGATGCCAAGCAACCCGCAGCCAGCGGTTATGATCGCGGAGAGGAAAAGCATCGAGGCCGCTTCCTTGTCGCCCGCGACCAAATCGAATTTCGCGAAGAAGGCACACATCAGCATGGCCTTGGCTTCCAGCACGAGGAGCAGGCCGAGGATGCGCGCCATCAGGTAGAAATTCATGGGCGGATCAGCTTGGATCAGGCGGCCAGTAGTTTCAGGAAACGCTTCAGCACGTCCCTGGAAACCATGGCGTAAATGTGGTCGCCGCCCAGCAATACATCATCAGGGCCGGGAACCTCTGCGTGGAGTCCGCGCAATTTTCCCACCAGCACAGTGCCCGGCGGCCAATCAATCTCTTTCAACATGTGTCCGGCTGCGATGGAACCTTTGCCGACCCGTATTTCCAGTAGGTCGATGCCGTCGAATTGTTTCACGATATGGTGGGATTCCGAGGTGATGAAGCGCTGGATCTCGCGCCGTGTGGCCTCGCGCGGGCTGATCGCAGCGCGTATGCCGAAGTGGTGCCCGCTCGCAGAGATTGCCGCCGCGTAATCCGCGCGGTGGATGATCGTCAGGCAGTTTTTCACCCCAAGCGTATGTGCCTGCAGGCAGGACATCACGTTGTCCTCATCGTCCACGCTGGTGCTGATGAAGAAATCCGCCTCGCCGATCTGCTCTTCCTCTAATACAGCGGCAACCGTGGCGTCGGCGTTGATGATCGTCGCGTTTGTAAGGCGGTCGGCGAGGCGAGCACAGATTTCCGGATCGCGTTCGAAAACGCGCACGGTGCAATCAATGCTTTCCAGCATTTGCGCAAGCGAGAAGCCGTATTCGTTGCCCCCGAAAATGACGACCCGTAGTTTGTCCCCGCTACGGCCTTTTCCCTGCAGCCTCTGTGCGAAGTCACGCAGCTTTCTAGGCTCCCCGAAAATCGTTACCAGATCGTCCTGATTGATCGTCGATTCCGCGTTGGGAACCAGGGATTTTCCATCCCGGGTGATCATCGCCACGCGCACTCCCTGTGGCGCGTTGAGATCCCGCATTTTTTTACGAATTTCTTGGGAGTTCGCTCCGACTCGGATCTGCTGAAGTTCGATACGACCCCGCGCTAGTTCCTCCACCACCAGCGAGTCAGGGTTGCGGACGAATTTCGCCAGCTCGATCGCCGTCAGACGCTCCGAACTGAAGATGTGATCCACGCCGAAGTGGCCACGGAAATCGAAGAGCCATTCTTCGCGCTGCAGCGAGGGGTGCACGCGGCTTACCACCTTCGCCACACCCATGCTTTTCGCCATCGAGGCGGACATCATGTTGGTGGTGTTGGATGAAGACATCCCGAGGAAAAGATCGCACTCACCGACATCTGCATCCGCGAGGTCAGAAACGCTGGTGCCGTTGCCGTGGATGACCTTCGCGTCCAGCGTGGATTCCAACTCTTCGGCGAGCGCCTTATCCGACTCGATGAGGGAAATGCGGTGCGCTTCCTTCGCCAGTGACGTCGCCAGATGCCTGCCGATTTCTCCGGCCCCTACGATGATAATATTCATGAGGAAAAAATAGCGACCATAGCCGCGCGCCCCTCCCTATCCAAAAACGCTCCTCGCCGCAATCCCAACCTTTTGATCCCAACCTTTTCGCCAACTCCTCGAACGCATGGAAGGTGATCTCAAAGTGCTCGACGAGGATGGGGTCGCGGTGGGGTCAGGGGAGGCGTTTCAAAGAAGCTGGAAGCCTGCGAGTTTCGCGGCTTTGCGATCCAAGGTATGAGTCGGGGAAATGGAGCGGGATTCGTTCCGGGCGAGGATGAGGCAGTCGGAGAAATCGGCGGTGGAGTCTCGAAAATAGACCGTCAGTTCAGGATGCGGCGAGAACCAAGGCACCGGGAAGTTTTTTCGCGGCTTTTTCGAAGGTGACCAAGGTTTGTCCTTCTTCTCGGGCCGCTCCGTGGATGAGTCGGTCGATGAAGCCGGGTTTCATTTGGGAAAGGTTTGGAAGCCCGAAGACAAGCCGGGCGGTGGGTGTGATGGTGACGGAAGATTCTGCGGTTAGGGCTTTGAGCGCCGCTAAGGCATCGGCCTTGGTGAAATCAAAATGAAACTGGAGTGCGTAATAGCATTCGGAAAGCACGAGATCGGAGATGAAGAGTGGGTTTCCGGATTGGCGTTGCTCTTCGTAGAAAGAGAGTGCTGCGGGCAATTGAGAGTCAGGGCTTTCGGTGAGGATGCGCAGGACGAAGGAGGTATCGAGGGAGAAAGAAGCCATGGTTGTTAGAAGGGGGTAGTGGGGCTTCGTCCATAGGCGATGGATTCGCGGATGTCCTCCATCTCATAGCTCACTTCCCCTGTCGGATATTTCGCCGCGATCTTCAGCCAAGGATAGGCTTTCGCTGCTGCCGAATGGATAGCGGCGGGCTTCGCGGATTTTGCGGCGGTTTCGATCTCGCCGGAGAGCCACTTCTCGAAAAGCTCGGCGGCGACCGCTCTGACGGGACGCCCTTCCAAGGCGCTGCGCGCCTTCACGTTGCGATAGAGGTCATCGGGAATCTCCAAGGTGACTTTCATGGGAATACGGGTAGCTGTATTCCTGTGTCTTGTCAATGCGCTGCCACCTTGGCGGGGACATGCTCTACGCCGCCGTGCATGAGAAAGCTCCCTCCAAAAGGATCTCAGCCGGAATCCCCAGCCCTTTATGCAGTTTGCGAGCCATGGCAAGGGTGAGTGGGCGCTTTCCCGCCAGCACTTCGGAAACGCGGCTTTTCGTCCCGATCAAGGGAACCAAATCCTTTTGCGTCAATCCGGCTTGCTCCATGCGGAACCGAATCGCTTCAATCGGGGTCGGGGGGACGATCACGATGTTCTTGTCTTCGTATGCTTTTATGAGGAGGGCGAGGAGTTCCAGTTCGTTCGCATCCTCGGAATCCGGGACTGGATTTCCAAGCATGAGTTCTTCGAGGCGTTCGAGCGCGGTTTCGTGTTCCTTGCTGGTTTTGATGAGCTTGTTCATGTTGTTGTATCTGATTCAGGAAGGTTCACTTGAGATTCCATTTATCATAATCGGCGTGGGTTCCGATTCGGTC
>CAMBTP010000035.1 GCA_945870855.1 Prosthecobacter debontii | reverse complement strand
TTGGTTTGGATCAGGTGATTTTCGGGAGCTTGGAATGGAGAGTTTGTAGCGTTGGCTGGTTGAGTTTTGGATGCAGCGCTACTTTTATTTCGCACTTACACGCTCAGAAAACACGCGAATGAGGGGGGCTGCAAGAAAAAAAATTAAGGGATTGAGAAAAAAATAAGGGGTCGGAGATCGAGGGTGGGGAGGAAGAATGGGGAGAAGAGGCTGGGTAGTGGGAGATCGGAGGGCGATAATTTTCTGTTAAGTATTGATATTGAGTTATTTAGGTATTTCTGGATCAAGCGCCGGGAATCCCACAGCGAATACCTGGATGGGTGACTGGACGTGGGGGATGTGGCGAAAATGTCACGATGCGGAGCGTTAAAAAAGGTTGAGGAAGATGCGGAGGGCGGGGCAATCGAAAGTATTAGGGTGATATTTTGGTGAGGCGGCATGAAATGGGGGAAGAATTTGAACCGCTAAGTCGCCAAGTTCGCGAAGGAAACTGTGGATGGATTGGGAAAGGTGGTTCAACCCGAAAACCGAAGTTTCAACCACGAAACACAACAAATACACGAAACTGGAACGATGAAAACGAATCCCCAGCAACCCAAGTCTTCCTTTCGTGTCCTTCTGTGTTTCGTGGTTCCTTCTTCGGAATCTGAGATGAATCCTCGGAGTTCGGGTTGAACCGCCATGTTCGCCGAGCCTATATGTAAAAGGGTGCTTCCAGCTCCTTTGCATAAGACAAGCTAAGCGAATTCCCGAGTCCTCCGTAAAGGGGCTGGAAGCACCCTTCTCCATAGGGAGAATTTTCACCGCAAAGAACGCCAAGTAAGAAAAGTGTAGAATTCAAAAAACCAATTGCTCCTTGGCGAACTTCTCTTCCTTGGCGGTTCAAAAATCTTCCCATTCGGACAGGTTGCCACCAGCTCACTTCAGCCTAGATTCGTGTAGACCACCTGCACATCATCATCGTCCTCGATCTTGTCGAGCAGAGCCTCGACGTCCTCGATCTGCTCTTCGGTGAGCTCGATGGGCTGAGTGGGCAGGCGCTGGAGACCGGACTTCGTGGCGGAGATGCCTGCTGCCTCGATGGCGGCGCATAGGCTGGAGAAAGAGGTGTAATCGCCGATCGCCGAAACGATGCCCTCGTCCACTGAGAGCTCCTCCAAGCCGGCGTCGATCAGTTCGAATTCCAGTTCCTCAAGGTCTTTCCCCTCTGGTATGGGAAACTCGATAACGGTCTTGCGGGTGAACATGAAATTGAGCGCGCCGCTTGGCACGATCTCGCCGCCGTTCTTGCCGAGAATGACCTTGAGGTTACCGATGGAGCGGTTGGTGTTGTCCGTGGCGCACTCGATATAGAACTGAGAGCCATGCGGGCCCTTTGCCTCATAGACCACCTCGGTGATTTCGGATGCGTCTTTACCGGCCGCGCGCTTGATCGCGTTTTCGATATTTTCCTTGGAAAGATTTGCCGCCTTCGCGTTCTGGATCGCAACGCGGAGGGGTGCGTTGGATTCAGGCTCCGGCCCGCCGTTCTTGGCGGCGATGGTGATGGATTTTGCCAGCTTGGGGAAAATCTTGGACATCGTCGCCCAGCGCGACTCCTTCGCTCGCCTTCTGCATTCGAAATGCCTGCCCATGGCTACGGATCAGTTGGTCACGCGCATCGGCATGAGCACGTAGAGGAAAGATCCGTCGATGCGCAGCACGCCGGGGCTCATCTCGTCGATGAGGTCGAGATAGACATTGTCTGTGTCGAGCGCGCGAAGCGGAGCTTGCAGGAATTCCGGATTGAAGGCGATCTGCATTTCTGGACCGGTGTAACCGACCTCAAGGGTTTCCTGAGCCTCCCCGACATCCGGCGAGTTCGCGGTAACCTCGATCTGGTTCTCGGTGAAAATGAGTTTCACCGAGTTCGACTTATCGGAAGAAAGTAGGGAGACGCGGCGGACGGTTTCGAGCAGGTGCTCGCGGGCGATGACCACGCGCTCATTGCTATCGCCCGGGATCACTTGGCGGTAGTTCGGGTAGTTGCCCTCGATAAGCTTGCTGGCGAGGAAGGTGTCGCCGACGGTGAAGGAAATCTGGCTGTCGCTGAGTTTCACCTCGACCTCGCCGGCATCCCCCAGCAGGCGCTGGATTTCCTGAATGGCCTTCGAGGGAATGATGACATCCGTCTCGTGCGAGGCGGGAAACTCGAGATCCATGTCCGCCATTGCGAGGCGGCGTCCGTCGGTAGCGACAAGCGCGAGCTTGCCCTCGCGGAACGAGGCGAAGATGCCGTTGAGAACGTAACGGGTCTCATCGGTGGAGATCGCGAAGGCGGTCTTTTTCAGGCCGCTCTTGAGTTCGGCTTGCGGGATCTTGAAGGCCTTAGCGCCCTCGAAATTAGGCAGCGGAGGGAACTCGGAATCGCTGAGTCCGTTGATCTTGAAAGTCGAAGGGCCGCTTTTGATCGTGGCGTAGTTTTTCGCATCCACGGTGACATGAACCTCGCTGGCGGGGAGTTCCTTGACGATGCTGACAAGGCGCTTCGCGGGAAGTGTGGTAGCGCCTTCCTTTTCGATCGAGGCTTCCACCGAGCCAGTGATGCCGACATCTAGGTCAGTAGTCGTGAAGATGAGCCGTCCACCCTTTGCGACCAAAAGCACATTCGACAAGATAGGCAGAGTGGTGCGAGAGCTAACGACATGCTGCACTTTCTGCAAGCCTTCCAGGAAAACGTCTTTCGAGATGGTGAACTTCATAAGGATCGCACGAATGCTTGGCATTAGTTTCCGTTTTAGGAACGTCTTGGCAAGCACTCAGTCAGAGGAAATCTAAGATATTTTTAGAGCAACCACTAGATATGGTGGTCGGTGGGGGAAAGGACACAATTTATAGATCATATTGTCGAAATTTCGCCTCGCCGCGTGGCCGATTCTACGGATAGTTTCCCGCCATGAACCGCTTGCTACCCACAGCACTGATTGTCCTGCTCCTGATCGCCTTCCGCATCTTTGGCAGTGCGCTGCCTGAAACTCTGCCGAATTTCCAACCTCTTGCGGCTTTGTTTTTTTGCGGTGCGCTGATATCAAGCGGCTGGCGCAGCTGGGCGTTCCCCCTCGCCGCATGGATACTGACTTACCCGGCTCCGGCCATGATTACGGGAAATGCAGATTATTTGTCCATCGGGACAGTCCTAGTTACTGCAGCGGCCTTTGCAGCCACGTTTTTCATCGGGAAAAAGTTTTCTGGCGCGGGCTTCACTGCACTGCTTGGCGGCTCCATTGGCGCTGCCATCGTATTTCATCTGATCACCAACGGAGCTGCATGGATCGGCAATCCAATCTATGCGAAAAACCCCACCGGCCTCTGGCAATCCCTCTGGACAGGACCGGTTGGCAGTGCCATCCCCTCATGGCTATTCCTCCGCAACATGGCCTGCGCGAACCTGCTTTTCACCGCAATCTTCCTTTCCGCACGCATAGCCCTGCCCCGCCTCTCGCCTCAAGTCCAGCCGGACGCTGCAAGATAAAACTTGCCGCCGCCGCCATCACCTCCTAACCAAGCCCCGCTTTCACCGTATCCCCGCGCACCATGTCCGATCTCGATTTCGCCTCCTCGCCGATCAACCAGTCGCTCACTGCCGAGCAAAAAATCGGACTCTACGCCCTGATGGTGCGGATTAGACGTTTCGAGCAGGTCGCCCTCGCCAATTACCAGAAGCCCGGCCGCATGGGCGGCTTCCTTCATCTTTACATTGGCCAGGAATCCGTTGCCGTGGGAACCCTTTCGCTCTGCGGCGAGAACGACCACAACATCACCGCATACCGCTGCCATGCCCACGCCCTCGCCTCCGGCATGAACATGAAAGAATGCATGGCGGAGCTTTATGGAAAGCAGACTGGCTGCTCCAAAGGTAAAGGCGGATCGATGCACTTCTTCGCTCCCGATAAGAATTACTGGGGCGGCCACGGCATCGTTGCCGGACAAACACCACTAGGACTCGGTCTCGCATACGGCGTGAAATATCTCGGCAAGGAAGGCTGCTGCCTCACCTATCTCGGCGATGGAGCCGTCAACCAAGGCGCATTTCACGAATCCCTCAACATTGCCTCCCTTTTCGAAATCCCCGTCATCTACGTCATCGAAAACAACGGATACTCGATGGGCACCTCGCAGAAGCGCTCGTCTGCCTACAACGGCTGCCTCGCCCAGCGTGCGGAGGCCTACGACATTGAGTGGGACGTGATCAACGGCTCCGACATCTACGAAGTCCGGGCGAAAACGCATATCGCCATGGAGCGTGCGCGCAAGCAAAACAAGCCCACCGTCCTCGAGATCGAAACCTACCGCTACTACGGCCACTCCGTTGCGGACGCCAATGCCACGAAATACCGCACCCCCGAGGAAATTGAGGATTACAAGAAAAACCACGATCCCCTCGCCGTCTTCCGCCGCAAGCTCACCGAAGAAGGAATCCTCACCGATGCGATCCACGATGAGATCACCAAAGCCGCCAACGTCGAGACTGCCGAAGCCGTGAAATTCGCCGAGGATTCACCGCCGCCAAGCATCGCCGATATCTCCACCGATGTGTATTGGGAAACCGATAACAACACCGAGGCATCAAAAATCGGCCATCACTTCTTCGCCTGACAAACGCAGATTTCCCAGCTAGATTTCCCGATATGGCCACGATCACCCAAGACATCCCCAACATCGAGGAAATCGAAACCGCCGTCGCGAAGCTCACTCCCGGTCAGCGGGAAGTCCTCATCGATCGCATACGAGAAATGAACGAGGAAGTTGTCGATCCCGAAGTCGAGGCCGCATGGGATACGGAGATTAGGCGACGGATCGCAGAAATCGACAATGGCGAGGTGGACCTCCTGGACGGGGAGGAAATGATGACCCGAATTCGCGCGGAACTCGGCCTATGAAGCACATCTTTCATCCCGCCGCCGAACCTGAATTGTTGGAAACCCTCAGATACTACCGTGATATCGACCATTTTCTCGGTAAGGATCTCGACAATAGGATCACCCGCATGATCGCTGATATCAAAGCTCATCCCGGAATGTTTCGTCTCCGCGAAAGCAATTATCGGAGAGCAAATCTTGATCGATTTCCCTTCTACCTTGCCTATATTATCCGAGACGAAACTCTCATCATCCTCGCCATCGCCCACAACTCACGCCATCCCGATTACTGGAAGCAACGGATATTGTAAAATCTCCTTTTCCCAGTATTGACCTAACCAACCCCGACCATAGAACCAAGACATGCGCACACTCACCTACCGTGAAGCCATCCGCGAAGGCCTCGATGAGGAACTCGCCCGCGATCCGAACGTTGTCATCATGGGCGAAGAAGTCGCCCAATACAACGGAGCCTACAAAGTCACCCAAGGTCTTTGGGAAAAATGGGGCGACAAACGTATTGTTGATACGCCGATCTCCGAGGCCGGCTTCATTGGCATGGGCATTGGCGCTTCCATGCTCGGCGTGCGCCCGGTGATGGAGCTGATGTTCTGGTCGTTTCACTCCGTCGCCTTCGACCAACTCGTTAACAACGCTGCCTGCGTGCGCTACATGTCTGGCGGCCTTTGCAACTGCCCCATCGTCGTCCGTGGCCCGGCCAACGGCGGCACCAACGTTGGCGCCACACACTCCCACATCCCCGAAGGCCTCTTCGCCGCCTTCCCCGGCCTGAAAGTCTGCGCTCCCGCCACCCCCGCCGACGCGAAAGGCTTGATCAAAACCGCCATCCGCGACAACGACCCAGTCTATTTCATGGAGAACACTCTTCTCTACGGCATGACCGGCGAAGTGCCCGATCCGGCGGACGGTGATTTCGTCATCCCGCTCGGAAAAGCCGAGGTGAAACGCGAGGGCTCCGACATCTCTCTCATCGCCCACGGTCGTTCCGTGATCCATTGCCTTGAAGCCGCCGAAACTCTCCAGAACGAGCACGGCATCAGCGCTGAAATCCTCGACCTCCGCTCGATCCGCCCGCTCGATGTGGACGCGATCCTCGCCACCGTCGCAAAGACTCACCGCGTGGTGCTTGTCGATGAGTCAAAACCCTTCGGCGGTGTCTCCGCGATGGTCTCCCACCTCATCCAAGAGCACGCCTTCGATGAACTCGACGGTCCGATCAAACGCGTCTGCACCATCGACGCCCCCGCAATCTACTCCCCGCACGTCGAGAACGACCAACTCCCGAACCCCAAGCGGATCGTCGAGAAGGTGCTTTCGATGATTTAATTCCAGCGTCCGGCCATGTCCACCGCACCCACCCATTCGAAGACGATCGGCTACCTCCTTTGGATTTTCGGATTCACCGGGGCCCACCGCTTCTACTTCGGCAAGCCCATCACCGGAGCGATCTGGTTTTTCACCCTCGGCCTACTCGGCATCGGCTGGATCATCGATCTTTTCCTGATCCCCTCGATGTCGCGCAACGCCGCCTCCCGCTATTCCACCGGCCCCATCGACTACTCGGTCGCCTGGATCCTGCTCGCCTTCCTCGGCTATTTGGGCATCCATCGCTTCTACATGGGGAAAATTCTTACCGGCATCCTCTGGCTTCTCACCGCCGGCCTGTTCGGCATTGGCTGGCTTTACGATTTCTGCACGCTCAACGGCCAGATCAACGGGCGCAATCAAGCCTGAGCGATTTTCTCTCATCCCCCTTTGACAATCCCAGCGCCGCGAACCACGCTCGCCGCCGAAACCACTTTCGCAAAAATCATGTCCTACGATCTCATAATCATCGGTGGCGGCCCCGCCGGATACGTCGCCGCAATCCGTGCCGCTCAACACGGAAAAAAAGTCGCCTGCGTTGAGGCAGATCGCGCCGGCGGTACTTGCCTGAACTGGGGTTGCATACCCACGAAGGCTCTTTTGAAAAACGCCGAGCTCTATCAGACGCTCATGCACAAAGCGGGCGAGATGGGAATCTCCATCCAAGGGCTTTCCTACGATTGGAGCACGGTGGTCGGGCGCTCGCGCAAGGTTTCGGATCGTCTCGCCGGTGGCATCGAGTTCCTTTTCAAGAAAAACAAGGTCGATTACATCCGCGGCTTCGGCTCCATCGAGAGCGAAGGAAAAGTCAGCGTGAAAGCGGCCGATGGCACCACGCAAACGCTCGAAGGCAAGGCGATCATCATCGCGACGGGCTGCAAATCCCGCCCGCTGCCGCCGCTGCCATTCAACGGAAAATCCGTGATCGGATCGAAAGAAGCGATGGTGCTCGCCGAGCAACCAAAGGAAATGATCATCATCGGTGCGGGTGCGATCGGCGTCGAATTCGCCTACATCTATAATGCTTTTGGCACCAAGGTAACGATCGTGGAAATGCTGCCGAATATATTGCCTGTAGAGGACACGGAGGTCGGTGAGGCTTTGGAAAAATCCCTCACCAAGCAAGGCATCCGCTGCCTCGTGAACACCAAGGTCACCGCCACCAAGGATCTCGGCAACCGCGTCGAAATCACCGTCGAGGGACCGAAGGAAAACGGAACAATCTCCGCCGATGTCTGCCTTGTAGCGATCGGTATCCAGCCGGTGCTTCCCGGCGGACTCCAGCCAGAGCTCACTGACCGTGGCTACATCAAGATCGGTGATCGTTACGAAACGAACCTCCCCGGCGTTTACGCCATCGGCGATATCAACGGCCCGCCATGGCTGGCGCACGTCGCTTCCTTCGAGGCTTTCCAGTGCGTCGATGGCCTGTATGTCGATGGTCACAAGCCACGCATGGTCACGAATTTCCCCGGCTGCACTTACTGCCATCCGCAGGTCGCCTCAGTCGGAAAAACCGAGCGCGCGCTCAAGGAAGAGGGCGTGGATTACGTCGTCGGAAAAATCCCCTTTGTCGCCATCGGAAAAGCGGTCGCCGCCGGTGAGACGGATGGCTTCGCAAAACTGCTCTACGGCAAAAAACATGGCGAGCTGCTCGGCGCACATATCATCGGCGACAACGCCACCGAACTCATTGCCGAGATGGGACTCGCCCTCGATCAGGAACTCACCATCGACGAGATTCACGCCACCATCCACGCCCACCCGACTATGTCGGAGGTCATCCACGAGGCCACCCTCGCGGCGGAAGGCCACGCAATTCATTTCTAAATAGAAGGAGGGGCTGACGCCAGTCTGCCCCCCTTGCACCGTTGATGGGCAGACAGGCGTCAGCCCCTCCAATCCGCAATCCTTTCCGCCAGCCAGCCACCGCTCTCCCACGGCACTCGGTGCCCCACATCGGGTGCGATGGCCAGAGAGAATTGATCCGAAAGTCCAACCGCTTCCTCCGCGATCGCGCAGAATTTCATATCGTTTTCCCCGGCGATCCAAAGTGTGGGGATCTTGATTTCCGGCAGCCTGTCCCACAGAGCTTGCTGGTTCCCCACTGACCAATCGACGAAGCTCCGCGCGATTTCACGGCGGCGTTGCATCAGCTTTCCATCCTCGCGGCTGTCGCGCATCGCGCCGCCGAGGAGAGGCTGGGCGTTCCATTTTTCGAGAAAATCGTACCATGGCAAGGTCAGCGCCTGTGTGGCCCAAACCGTGTCCGACACCCGCCGCTGCGCCGCTTCGTTGGGATCGCGGATGCCCGGGTTCGCGGAAATGATCACCGCAGCATCCCACGGACCGCCTTCTAACAAAGCGTGCAAGGCGAGTCGTCCGCCCATCGAGTAGCCTATCAAGATGCGCCGCGCCGCTCTCGGGATCTCTCCCGCTGCTTCGGCGTTCAACCGCTTGCCGAATTTCGGCATCGTCACACCCTCGCATTCCAAGAACCGCCAGAGATCGACGGCGCGGGTGGAAATCCCCTTCGCAGCCAATGCCTGGGCCAGTCCACGCCAATCAGAGACCGCACCAACCGCGCCGTGCAGGCACCAGCATTCCACCGGGACAAGACTCTCATCCCTAACCTTCGCAGCGGCTTGAAGGCGCTCATCAGTTTGCTTAGTGGTATGAATCATGAATTAGATCATCGTCATTTCCACACTGGCGTTGCTCATGAGGATTTGCACGGTGCAAATGTCTGTGCCGGATACGCGCAAGTGTGTGGCGGACGAATGCCGCAACGTGTGACAGATGGCGGATCGGCAAGGAACCCTGCCGATGGTGCGATTTTCTTAATATTCATGGGTATCTGTGCGTTGGTGGGTTGACCTATGTGACGTAGGGTGTGCGTTTCTGAAAGGTCGATTTGTGTGAAATACGTGTGGAATCCGGGGATTCTATCGCGGATTTCGGGAGGATTTGAATCGCGACAGAATCACGCCGTTGCCCGGAATCCGGGAGTCGGCATGTCTGGTCAGGTTCTCTTCCATCCGTCACACATCTGCCAGATCGGTGAGTCGGATCAAGGTCATTTCGGGCGAGCATCTGAAATATTCATGGTTTCGTGAACGGGTTCCGTTACTCCGATAATCAGGCTTTCACCACATCCACATTCGTCTCTAGGCACTGTCTCAGTCCCAGATCGTTTGAGCCGACCTGGAGCCAATCTTCGGGGCGCTGGTAGATGTCGAAGCCGCGACCAATCTTGATGGTCCAGCCGTTGCTGAGGCGGACTTCCCGGTCGTGCATGTTGGGGTTTTGGCGAATGACCAACTCGACGTTGAAGAGCTTCAGACTGTCGGCGATTGTCCAGAGCTTGGCCATTGCTTCGTCCTCCTCCGTCTGATTGTCGAATTTGGTGATGAGAGTGATCTTCTTCGGTGTTCCCAGCCGAACTGCGGTCTCGCAGAAGCGGAGGAAGTTCACGATTTGGTGATGCTGGCGGATGTAGGCGTCCTCTACCTCGATTTCGTCCGCTCCAGGAAGGTAGTCACCGAAGATGGTGTCGTAGGAATAGCCCGTAGCCCCATAGTGAATGCGGTAGTGGCGTTCCTTAGGCTCGGATGCTGTGACGACCACAGGAACAATCTCGCTCTCGCTAGAGACTGGAATGGAGGCTGTTTCCACAACTGCTGCCGGTTGCTTGGCCGGGGTCACCTGTGCATCGGGCTTTTCGCCTTCTGCGCTTGGTGACCGGCGCGTAGGTGATTGAGTTGCGACTGCATCTTTGGACTCCGGGCACCAGACCGTCACCAGCTCGCCGCTCGGGGAGAAATAACCAAGGTTGATGCTCGCAAACTCATCGTCGGGCTTTTTCTTGTTGAGCTGCTCTTTCACGCGACGACGCCCCTCGATGGCATATTCGAGGTATTCGTTGATCTCCTCTTGAGAGGGTTCCGTGCCAGGATGGAGCATCTTGACGAAGGCGCAGACAGTCTTCAACACAGCCGTCTGATCTCTTTGAACGTATCCCGGGCCAAGTTTGCAGACGTCTTTCACGAAAGCATAGCGATTCGTTTTCCGCGCAAGATAATGAAACGCTTCGGCCAAGTATTCGATAATCAGTCCGTAGTGACGAGTCAGGCTCTCGTCCTTGTTCTTTGGAATCTCCCACCCTGGAACGTAATTGTGAAACCTGTCCTGAATCGCGAAATTGAAAACCGGATGGAGTGGCTTGAATAACGTATGCTCCGTCGAATTCACAACTGCCTGAATCGAGTCGTCAATGTTGCCGACGAATACCAGGCTGGCGTTTGCCGTAACCGTATGAGGCCGGGTGAAATTCCCATTGGCCATGTATTGTTGCATTACCGAAAAGGTCTCCCGATCTTTTACCACAAGCCCTTCACCCACTTCATCGAATGCTACCAAATCCCAATATCCGATGATGCCAACCTGCTTGCGCTGCATGTTCCACCACAGCGTTGCGGCGGAAGTCGGTGCGCCGAGAAGCGTCGCATACGGAGAAAATTCGCTGAATGTGTAGGACTTTCCGTTACCCCTCGGACCGAGTTCGATGAGATTGTAGTTTGATTCGACCAAGGGAGCGAGTCTCGCGAGATAGTGAAACTTCAGTCGTTTAGTCATTCCATTGGGTTCGAGTCCAAACGAGCGGATGATGACATCGAGCCACTCATCACGAGTGAATTCGGCGCGCCCTTCAACGAACGCATCGAAATTAAACTTGGAAAGTTGGATGGGCTTGAGTGCTTCGACGAAAAAGGCGTAATCGTCATCCTCGACATCATTGTGTCCGACGGTGACTTCCGCCCAGATGCCACCTTCGAAAATTCGGTCATTCTCGCCCTTGTAAAATCGCTCGTTGATGGCGATGCGCGATGAATTGAAATTCTCCATGCGCGCCCATGGCCGCTTCTCCTTCTCGTTATATTTAACGTGAATTTTATCAATGAAGGTGTGCTTGCCTTTGCCTGCGACCAGCATCTTCGCCTTTTCGCTTTCATCGGGCCGGACGTAGTTTCGCTGGATGGTTTCCAGGACTGCCGACATGCCTTCCTGTATTTCCCGTGGGTCGTCACTCGCGCAGTAGCGTGCCAGCAGAAACTCCAAGACGAACGAAGGCACGTTCGTCCCCTTCTTGACTTGAAGTAGGAGGTCTTTGCGAACCACCTTGCCAAGAAATACGTCGTTTAGTTTACGGTCGAGATTGTCGTGTGTCATTCGAGGTATGCGGTTTTAAGTGATAGGTCAGCGAGTGTTGCATTGCTTGATGGATCGAGCACGCGGACCTTGAAATTTCCGCTGAAGCTATCCTCCATTTTAAGTCCGACGGAAAGGGCGTTTCCAGGTTTGATTCTTACGCAGCCAGTGGCTGGATTGACAGTCTGACCTGTGCCGGCCACACCGACAATGTTGCCACTGCTAT
Organism: Prosthecobacter debontii; assembly: GCA_945870855.1. Taxonomy (GTDB): domain Bacteria; phylum Verrucomicrobiota; class Verrucomicrobiia; order Verrucomicrobiales; family Akkermansiaceae; genus Luteolibacter. Next base: position 17,314 of record CAMBTP010000035.1, on the reverse strand, counting down.
CCACAGCTTCTAAGGCCACCTCCCGCTCGTTTGCATCTGCAAATAGCTGGGCTTCCGGCCAGGCCAGATCGAGCACGGGACGTCGGGATGTGATTTTGTCCGTCTTGCCCTGGCGATACGTTAGGACAAGGTTTGGTGCCGACGATTTCTTTTTCGTCTGCGAAGCCGAATCCAGTTGGATGGTCAGACAAGGAAGAACGCATTCCTGGAGCGAGAGACCTTCATGGTAGTAAATTTGACCTCGGGAATATGGAACCAGAGCTCTTGGAGCAGCGTAGTTCTGCACCTGTCCCGGAATTCCGACTTCTTTCGCATCCATCACCACGTTATGCGAATCTGCTGTTCCTTCGCCTAGCAGACAGCGGGATTTTTGGATGGCCCAGTTGCCAGGAGGCTTCGGCGCGAGATTCCCTGCTTCCTGATCGTGAAAAAGGATAAAGCCGTGATCCGTCGCAACGACTGCCCTGTCGAATCCGAGTTCACCTGCTCGAACGAGGCCACGGATGATCAACCGGACTAGTGATGGGATAATGTCGAGCACTTGATGCGGGCTATCGTGTGCGATGGAATCAATATCCCTTGTCCGAACCACCAAGAGTTTGGCCTTCTCCGGAATCTTGATCTTCTTCTTGCGAACGAGATCCTCCAGATCAATGTCAGCACACTGATCGCCTTTGCACTTTTGCATGTAGGCAAAGCGGGTTGCGGGAGCCGTGGCCATGTTTCCGCCGAGGTGAGTCACCAGTTTTTCCCCCTGCTGCACCAGCGAGAGGGCGGATTCAGCGTTTGGCATGAGGCTGGCCATGCCGACCTCGGTGTAGGTCGGAAGTTGGGCGCACACCGGGACTAGCTCTACTTTAAGTTTGTCGGATAACTGTTTCTCTAGCTCCACGCCTAGCTCGTAGCGCAAGGAATCCACCAGGAAGTAGGCGACCTTATCTCCCGTTTCGAGCAGTGGATTGACCACCTTGTCGAAGACCTGACGATTCCAGAGAATGTGTCCGTTGGAAACAGGCCAACCTTCTGCTTGCACCAGCCGAATGAATTCGGCCTGAAGTGCCTCGACGGATTTGAAATAGGCTTTGCGGGCGACGTGCAGCAGTTTTTCCAAACCATCATGATCGTTTCCGACCTGATTGGCGGCCTGCTCCATTTCCCTGTGGTGGCGATCCAGTTCGCGCCAGGTCGATGCGTATCCGAGGATGATGGCTTCAAGCGTGGGAAACTTGGGCGTCGTAAGCCGATCTGCCGCGTCGAGAAGTTCGATGGCACGAGCTGCCAGCGTCCACTCGGTCAAGCGCTCCTCACTGGTGAGCCAGATGGATCGTTGGCGTTTATTCAAGATCGCTCGTGCATTCTCGATCTCTCCTTCAACTGCAAAATAAACCAAGCGGCTGAGAAAGATTCGTTCCTCACATGCGAAGGTATCCCGATCGCCCAGATTCTTCATGCCGCGGGTCTTCTCCTCCAAATTCAGTTCATCTTCGACTTCCTGGGCTTTCGTTTTGTAGAGATCCTTGTGGTCATCGTGACGGCGTAGATTCTCACACACCTCGAAGACCAGACTCCGAGCGTTTTCACCAGCGCAGGGCACCGTTTCCAGGCCGCTCGGCACCTCGCCGGCTGAGTCCATTACGAATTCGCTAAAAAGAAGCACTTGCCAGAGTTCGTCTGCAATCGACTGGCGTGTTTGGCCGCGTGTTCTGAGTGTATGCCCGAGCGATCGTTGGACGAAATCCCGTGCTTCATTGCTCCAGGTGGCATCCGACTTCAGAGATTCCACCTGGGACGCAGTGGGTGAGAGAATACTGGCTAGGATTTCCTTGGATGATCCGACATCTAACAATGTCTTAAGTTTGGGCCATGAGCCGCCTTCCTCTAATGCGTCGATCATGTCGAAGCTCGGCTCGCCATCTTCAAACATGCGGTTGATCTCGGATACATGATCCGGCTTCGCGCGGCGGCAGATGTCAGCAAATTCATCGCCGTCTCCTTTGGGAAAGCTCTCACCGATTTCGGCAAAGACGGCGAACGGGTCTTTTTGCTTTTCATCCGGATCGACAGGCCGGGGCACCGGAATCCACAGGATCAACTGATGGATACCACCGGCCGCCAGGCGTTCCAAGGCATCAGCGGCAGCTTCACGATTCCTGATGATGGATTCTCCCACGTCGATGACTTCTCGCTTTTCGGAGGCGAGAGACAGTGCCACATCGCGGTAGCGCCGGAATGGATCATAGATCACTAGGCAGCCTCGGTCTTGGGCTCGGCGGGCGAAAACTTGGTCGCGGATGTATTCTCGAATCGTCATGAGTTTTTATGTATTTAACCCTCCTCAATTAGTTGCGGTTCGTCTTCATCGGGTTCTTGCTCTTCAGTATTCTTCGCACGCTTCTTCTTCGGCTTGGGGGGCTCGATTTTGCAGAGGTGCTCCAGGCCGTGTGCGATGGCGATGGAGCGGTCTTTTTCGCAGGCTTTTTCGACTTCGCGGGGGCGAATGGAGTAGGCGAGGTGAGCCCAGTCGTATTCACCTTTGGCGAGTTTGTCCCAGCAGGCTTTGAGGTCTTTCTGCCATTTGGGCAGGCGGAAGAGTTTCCAGAGCGGGCTGGCGGTGATGAGCACGCCGTCGTTGAGATTGGGCTTCCAGGGGAGCTTGATGACGCGCTCGATCTCGTCGCGCAGATCCTTGAGTTCGTCGAGAAACTCGCGAAGGTCGCCCGCACGGGTGCCGCCAACAACGGAGTTGGTCACAGAGTCGAGTTCGGACTGGACCTTGCGGATCTTGGGATCGAGGAAGTCGGCGAGGCTGGTGTGGAGGGTCTGGTCGGTGAGGCGGTGGTAGTACAGCCAGAGGGTGTAGCTGCCGGACTTGGTGGAGAGAGGCCAGTAGATGGGGGCCTGGCGGCGGCTCTTGCTGTAACGCTTGAGGTGGTCGGCGAAGAAAGCGGTAGGGCGGCGGAAGTAGTCGCGCAGGGTCTTCACGCCGAGAATGCCGCAGGCTTCCTGCTCGATGGCTTCGGCGCGATCCTTCCAGATGACCTCGATGGCTTCGCGGACGCGGGCGACGATGTCCTCGGGGTGGTTCTCGTCGTCCACCAGGATGCCGGACCAGGAAATGGGCAGTGGATAATCCGCGGGCACGTCCTTCGGCTCCGCAGGTAGGCCCTCAGCGTTCTGGAGCATGCCGGGCGGGCATACGGGGAGCGGGTCGAAGGGATCGGGCAACTCGGGCGGCTGGCGCTCGCCGGTGGCGTAGCGGATGTCCCAACGGCCGAAGGAAGCACCCACCGAATAAGATTGCAAATCCGTCGCTGCTGTAGCCAACTCTGACGGCGGAATAATGTTATGCTTCCGACGTTCAGTAGCCACGGCTTCTGGAGAAAGTCCTAGAATCATGCCGCCCACTTCATAACGCGCGTCAATTGCATGGGACAGCTTCGTCATCGAGCGCGATTGAGCGCCTGTCCCGTCCTGTTCCGAATTCAGTTCCGAGAACGCGCAGTCACTGAAAATCTTTTGAAGATCTTTGAGTTTTGCGTCATCCAAAATAGTGCCATCTGGCCAGCTGCGGCCTAAAAACCGCATAGCCTCTTGCAATTCATGGTCTGAAAGGCGGAATGCGTTCTCGACTATCTTCTCGATTTCCTGGAACTCGCTGAGAGCAGAAATGACACGATCCTCATAGTCATTAAACTGCGATTCGACAGATTTACGAATGCTAATTCCGTCCAAGGGGCATCGCAAAAAATACGGAGAAGGTTCTTCTACTCGGAATCGCCTTAAGCCTTCGTGCATCGATCTAACGTGAGGGCTAATCTTCTGGGTAAGGGCGACGAAGTCCGTGGGGATTGGGAGATTCTCAATAAGGCTGGGGGAAAAATGTCGCGCCGCTGTGCCAGGCACAGACGTATCTCCACCTCCGACAAACAACTCGATATAGAACGAAATGACGGACGAGTTCAGCAAGCCCATCAGCCCCATTGGGCAAGCGTTTGCATTAACTAAAACAACGGGTCCAGCCGGACTAAAAAGGCTCTTACCTGGCAAGATTCGAACCGCAAAATTGCTGGTTGTTCGTTCTGTATAGGTCAAACCCGGTAATCCATACAAATCGTCGTTGGATGTTCTTCGTGCTTGACCTCGTTTCGCAAAGTCAAATGCGAGATGGAGATCACAATGTGTAGGCTGATAGGGCCCGCCTTTGCTAAAGGGTGTCCATCGTTGAAGCGGTGCTATCTCATCTATGGGCACCTCCCAAAGCAATCTCAGGTATTTAAAATCATCACCGGTCTCAAGCCCCTTCTTGGCCACAAGCCCCAATTCTCCCGCACTATCCGAATCTGCAATTCGTGACAACCACGCTTCCGAGCACCAGTAAGCAAAGGAGGCATTGGGAAGAGCCTTAAAGCTCGACAGCGGATGCTCGAAAAACCGTGGAGTGCCAGAGGCGCTCATCACGCAACGACTGGTGGCCAATAGCTCGGTTTCTTTTTCCTCTGTATCCAAAACTGTTAGAAAAGAGCATCGCCCCAAAGATAATGTAACGGCAGTTCGAGCTACAACGTACCCCGCCGCTTCTACTACCGCATCATCGAGAACACCGTAGCCCAAATCGGATACGACTTTGAGCTGACAACAACCACCAAGGAAGACTTCAGTGCGCCATTTGTCGAGAAGGTCTTTAAAGAGAGCGAGGCGATTCGAAATCACTCCGAGGCGCCCATTCTCTGACAGAGATTTTCCGAACCTTTCAACAAAGGCAGCGAATAGATCCTGTGTGGCACTTGGGACGGCGGTGTAAAGATATGCTCTTGACTCAAGCGAAGCCTCCCCAAACGGCGGATTCATCACGACGGCGTCGTAGCGTTTGCGACAGAGATCGATGAAGGCGAAGCCGCGGGCGGCATCATCGGCAAAGAGGCGGCGTTGGTAGGAATCGGCGTCGGCCTGCTCGGCGTAGGCGCGCAGTGCGTCGATGACCTGTTGCTCGGCGGTGTCGAAGAACTCCTCCTTGGAGCCGTCCTTGCGGGTGAGCAGGTCATCCTGTTGCTTGAGCCACTCCTTGCGGGCGGTGTCGATGGCGGTACGAATTTCCTCCTCGATTTTGAGGAGGGAGCCGGCCTCCCCGGCGAGCTGCATTTTGTCGAAGACGGTCTTCACCAGTTCGCCGAGCAGGTCGGGTTTCAGGGTGGCGACGAATTCGTCCAGCATCTCCGGGCTGCCGGGCATGGGCTCAGCGCAGACGATGTTCGAACGGCGGACGCGGGGGCGGTCGGCGGGTTTGACGCCGCGGGCCTGCCAGGCTTTCTGGGCGCGGAGCCAGAGGGAGAGCCCGGCGATCTGGACGGCGCGGGGGTCGATGTCTATGCCGTGGATATTGTGCTCGATGATGAGGCGGGGGACGTCCTGGAGGAACTCCTCCTTGGAGGCGTAGGCTTCCTGGAGGGCCGGGCAGGAGCCGGTGTCCCAGGCTTCCTCGTAGATGGTCTCGAAGAGGTCGAATGCGTAAAGGCCGAAGTGCATAGAGCCGCACGCAGGATCAAGGAGGCGGATCTCGCGGGGATCTTTGAGCGGACGGTGTGGGATGTGGACGGGCTGGCGGAGAAGTTCCTCCTGGCTGAGCCCTTGCTGATCGAGCGTTTCGGGCGCGGTTTCGCCCTCCGCGAGGAAGATCTCGGTGGGACGACGGACGATATAGCGGCACTGTTCGGCGAGGCGAGTCTCGCCCTGACACATTTCATACCAAATGCGGCCGAGGGTGTTGTCGGTAAGGAACTCGACGACGTAGCGAGGAGTGAAGAACTGGTTGCGGACGGCGAGTTCGCGGGAGTTACGCGGGGCGGCGGACTCCTTGCGCATTTTCTTCCGCTCCTCGGGGTCGTTGTAGTACTGGTAGATCCAGCCGATGGTCTCGTCCTCGGCCCAAAGGCGCTCTAGGTCGGATGCGTGGAGATGATCAAGCAGAGTCAAGAGCGCTGTTTCGCGTGGAAAGAGAAGAGCCTGGGGCGAGCGGCGATCGAAGAGGATTCCTAGGTCGATGGCCAGTTCGTCAAAAAGGCAGAAGAGAAAGCGGCGGTAACGGTGGTAAATATCGCCAAGCGCGGAACCAGCGACAGTCTCGAACACTTTGAAGCCCTTCGACTGGTAGCCCTGTCCGACGGATTCCACGATGAGGCCGCGCTTTTCCGCCATGCGGATGGCAGCGAGGCGATTGAGGATGGTGAAGGCCTGCTCACGGGCAAGGCGAGCGACTGCGGCCTTGGTGCCGTCCTTGTCGTCAGGATGGGTTTTCTCCAGGTATTCGATGCGTTCCCGCAGCAGGGAGGCGGTTGCCAGCCCTGCTTCATCGAGGTGGCCGAGCTTCTCTAGCGGAGTGATGTCGCCCTTGGCGGAGATGCCGTAAAGGCTCTGAAACTGCTCGGTGAATTCGTCCGCAATAACGCCGCGTGCGTCGGCGACGAACTTGGCTAGGCGGTTGCGGGTTGGTTTATCGAAGGACATGGGTAAATTGCTTATTTGCTCTCCTGGATGATCTGGCAGGTAAGTCGAAGCTGTGTTCCAGCTTCCAGAGCAGCGAGGTGAGCATTGAGTTGTTCAATCAGATCCTTGATCTGCTTTACGGAATCGAGCGACACAGGTAGGAGCAGGGTTTCTTCCTTGATCTTCTCTCCAGCCTTCTCGCCGGACTTTTTCTCTTGATCCTGCTTGGCTTTCTTTTTGGCGCGGGCATCCGTCGCATGATCGGAAACCTTTGTCCCCAATTCACGAAGGCGGTGATTCAGGGTGTAGTCATGGTTGAGGAGGTCGCGGAGTCCATCGGCATCGAGAGCGACGGTTTTGGTGAGCTTGTCCACTTCCTGGCCGATCCAATCCCGGGTCTCGCCGTCCAGGTCATGCCAGTCGTTGGAGTCTCCCCACTGTGCCAGACTTTCGAGGCGGAGTTTTTCCTGTTGATCGGCAATCTCGGTGATGGTGGAACTGATGAGTTTGTCCAAGGCATCACCATGGCTGGCAAGAGCGGCGGTCTCATCGAAAAAGGAACTGCGGGCAAGAAGTTCATCGACCTCTGTGATGGTCTCTGCGGCATCGGCTTTTAGCTTTGCTGGAATGCCGGAATCAGGAAGTCCGTGAATGTCTCGGCGCAGGCGTTGGAGATGGCCAAGCTTCGTGCGCAGGCCGTTATCCAGTGCTTTCTTGAGATTGCGCGCCCATACCAAATCATCGTGCAAGGCACTGTCTGCTCCGCCGAATCGTTTCACAGCATCCGAGCCGTCGCCGCTGACAACAGCAATGAGGTCTTCAGCGAGAGCCTCAGCGCGGTCAGAGCATTCCGTCGGCAGTCCAAGATTGCGGAGATCGACTGCCAGCGGGCCAAAGGCAGCCTGATAGACCGGGAAATGCTTCTTGGCCGCAGTGGCAATATCAACCTCCAGCGGCATGATGTTCTCGCCTGATAAATCGCGGAGCCGTTCGCTGGCGCGGAGCAGAGCAGCGGGATCAGGTTTTTCCTCGCGGAGTGAAACCCCAACCGGACCGAATGCCTTATTCGACTTGAATGCATCAAGTGACTCATCACTCGTCACCTGATGGTCGTGGCCAGCAATGCGAAGTTTGATCACTCCTCCAAGAAACGCGGCAGCGAGCAGATAACGGGTGGTGTCCTTCGACCAGCCGAATGGTGTAGAGGAGAAATGATCGAGAATCCGTCTGCCCTCCACCTGGCCGTTTTGTCCGAGGTAGTCATTGATCGAGACGATGGCCTTGTGATCGGCCTTAACCTGCGGCTTGCCACCGGCACGCGAGACCAAAGAAAGCGGATCTTCCTTCGAGGTGATCCGGTCGAGAGGAGTGGTGAGGAATTTTTCCGCCAAAGCTGCATCCGCCTGATGGGGGGCTTCATCGTAGCGATCAAATACCTTGGCGGCGGCATCACCGAGAAAAGACTTCGCCGCATCCAGGACGTCTATTCCGCGCCCCGCCACGGCTTCGTGGGCACCGTGAGCGACAAAAGAGCCTTGGAGTAGCGTTTCTGCGAGCTTGCGCTCCAATTCGGCAGAGGTGCGGTTGAGCCTCCCTTCAACAATTCGGACAAATTCCTGGGTGTCTGGATCAGAAGCGGTGCGGTGCGCATCAAGAAACTTGCGGCAACGAACTAGGGTGAGAGCGAGTTGATCCGCATCCTGTTCCACGCGACCAAGAAGATACATATTCGAGCGTTCGCGTGATGAACGGGAGTCGTTCTCTCGCTCCGTGCGCGTGGCATCGTAAGAAGAGGCCGGGGCAAATTCGACATGGATTTGTATCGGTTCTTTCTCGCCTTCCAGAGAGACTGACTGACCACCGCCGATGGCAACGCGCAGACCTGCTGTGACAGGGCGAACTTGGGCGATGCGTGCGGAGGGTAAGGGGTTGAAGATGGAACGAAGAACCCCATTCAGTTCGGCGCGAACATCGGCCTGGCGATACTCAATCTGGTCGAATTGCTTCTGCAGGGTGACCGCCGCCTGGGTGAGGAACCGCAAGCTGCCATTCTTCTCGCCTAGCGGAATCATGGGATCTTTTAGCATGGCATCGACCGCCTTTTCGACGCTGTCCTTGATCGAGGGTGATTTGACGGCTGGCTGCATCAGAGCCGCGATATTCGCGACAGTGACGGGCAGATTTTCGAGGATTTGCAGGACGGCGATGGATTTCGCCACATCCTGGGCCACGGAGTCGTTGGGGAGCCGTTGTTCAACCCGTTGCACACCATCAACGACGTGCGGGAAACTGGAGAAGATGTCTCGGCGCAGAGAATCGTAAAACGTGATCGTATTCGCCAGACGACCGACTTCCGCATCGGCGAGTGGATTTTGCCCTTGGCCTCGCTCTACCAAGACTTCCTGGACGACCTTGATGGCTGAGCGCAAGCCGAGGCCACCTGTCTTCTTGGCAAGGCGACCGAGAAGCTGGAGAAGAATCTCGAAGTGAGCGGGCAAGAACGGATAAAGATCAACGAAGAGTTTCTTGGTGAGTTCCGTTTCATAGACTCCAGCATCGGCAAGCTGGGTGGCAGTGCGGAGCGATGGTCCGAACTGGTCGAACATCTGATTGAGTGATTGTTCTCCAGTGGAGGATTTAGTCAGTAAGCGCTTGTGGCAAATCTCTTTGATGTCGCTGGCTTCGAGATGAACCTGGATCGGGAAACGGTCTTTTAACTTGTAAAGACCGGGTGAATTGAGCGCGGCAGTCGGGTTATCATCTGTGAGCGTTTGCTGGGCGGTGGCAAAAATCCAGACAGAGCCTCCACCGATCTGTTTCAGGTTTTTGGCTAGGCCATCGAGATTGAGGATGAGGCTCGGCTTGGCAGACACGTATTGACCGACTTCGTCGATAATGAAGAGGATGTTCTTTTTGCCGGACTTTAGCTTGATCAGGTCGATCATTTCCTCAGCCCGCTTGTTTTCAGCCTTGCTGACGTGGAGCGTGAGATCGCCGAAATCGGCAGCGTTCTTGAAGAGTTTCGGATAAAACTCTGATGCGAGCTGTGATGCGATTTGATTGGCCACCAATGGCTGATTGTGAACATCGATCCAGTCGATGCCTCCGAGCTCTTCTTTGGCACGCGCCTTGAAGGCATCGAGCTTACCGTCGCCTTCGAGCATGCGCTCCAGCTCCGCGACTTTCAGATCTTCCGAGTAGCCGGCCCATTGGAGAACTTTAAGATAGAGAACGGTGGAGATGTCCTCCATCGAGGCACCGGCGAGCATTTCACTTGCGAGATCGAGAAACAGAACCGCTGCGTCATAGACAGTAGAAACCTGATTAAACATTGCCCTCGCACCTGCGGAGGGGATTTGATTTTGGAGAAGCTTGAGAAACGGGTCGCCGCCAAGTGTCATGCTGCGGTCAAGTGAGAAGCCGAGGTATTTGGTAAACGAACTCTTACCAGATCCATAGAATCCCGATACCCATACGCCGATTTCATTCCCGCCACCGCCTTGCTGCGCCATCTGCATTTTGCCCAGCAATTCCTCAAAACTTTGCTCGATATGGTCGGTGACGACATATTCTGAAATTTCAGCCCGGAGCTGCTCTTCAGATCGGTTCTGATAGGTGATAACTTTCTCAATAGGCCGAGTGAGAGCACGAGTGGAGTCGAATAGATCGCGTATGGTGGACATGATAGTGAGTGGTAAGAGTCAGCCGATATGTTCGGAACGGTAGTTCGGGTCTGCGGGGTAAAATTCAAGGAAGCGAAGGCTGGTCTTTCCCTCACGTTTACCTGGATAGAGAACGATGACCGGACAGCGGACTTCATCCTGGATCTTCGCTTCGATACTATTGATGCGGAGATAGGGATGAAGTGCTTCGAGATCGGTGAGAAAGAGAAGACCACTCGAATGGCTGGATGCTTCTTCCATTTTTGCCCGCACCATTGCCAATAACTCCGGACCTTCCGTTAGAGCTTTCCCGAGTGTCTTATTGACCTCAGCAATCGTGGTAGCGGAAATCGGCCCACGTGATTTGGCTAAGGCGAGCTTCTCTCCCACGAGCCAGGTATTCCGGAGTTTGTGGTTCTTGAGAATGGAACCCACTGCATCAGCAAATGAAAAAGTCACAACATTCCACCCCTGATTTTGAAGCTTCGCGACCCAGGCCTTGGTCTGGCGCTTCACTTCAAGGATTTCCCGGGTGGAAAAAACCAGATAGTAAATTGGCGTTGATCCGGTGCTTTCCAAGCGCCGACCGTCGCGAACCCGAAGGCATACTTCGTCGAATTTATCTTTGAGTGAGTGCATTGAGACAGTCGGTCATGGTTTTGTATTTCCAGGAAATTTGTACGAGCTCACCGCTGGATTGAACCAGGAAGTGACCGTCATGTGAAAGTGTTTTAAGGCAGTTGAGCACCTCGCCTGGCTCGAAGCCGAATAGCAGCCAATCGCGGTGCTGGATGATCGAGCTATCGCTGATTCCCGCGAAGTGGAGATCGTGAGCCAGGTAAAGAGCAACTTCAGGCCGGATGGAGAATCGCTGAATGGCTCGTCCTGTTTTGCCTTTATCTGATAGAAGGCCAAAGTCGGCACAACATCCCAGCAAATAGGCTGAATTTTTTTTGATGGTGGAGTCCGACCAGCGAGTAGCCATACGACCGGTATCTAGTGCTCGATTCACAAAAACTTCAGCATCCTTCGCGGTAACGACGGCAGCGCCACCTATGTATTTTGACCAATATACTTCAACCACGAAATCTGCGAATATTCGTTGTGCCCTAGCGGTATAAAGAAAACAAAGCTGAATCATTCCCTCGTGAGAAAAACGATGAGCCTGAAGAAATTTGAGACGGGAGGCGACTTCGCCCTGTTCGCCCAAAAATCTGGGGGCAAACATTTCTGCTGTTAGGTTACGGGCGCGCCTTGCCGTGGTTCGGGAAAATAGCCCATCATGAATGGCCTTCTCGCTAAGCCGTGCCGGAATCATACCTGGCTCCCACAGTCGTAGTAGTTGCAAAGTCTCGGGAATCATTCCGAGACCTGCAGCAAGCTGAGTGGTGTATGGAGCCTCTGTTTTGGTCATGCTTCAGTGGAAAAGTAGGGATAACAGCGGGTGCCCTTCAAGAATGCTGAGTGATAGTGGGCAGCAAGTTCTCGCAGTGAGGTTTCAGTCAGGATCTTTTTTTCAACACCAATTTGGACGGGGCCATCAGGGGCGTTGATCGAGGCATCAGCCATGCTGGCAAGTTCTGCCATCGCAGCGCCCTTGGAGAGCAGATCGCCATCGGACTCAGAAGCTTCAAAAAGGCGATCCTCAATCGTCAGTGGCAGACGGAAAAGATGATAGCAACCGATCCTGCCCAGAGCGGCATCGTGAACTCTCTGGGCTGCTTCCGTTGTGGCATTGAAAGCGGCACTGGTAGCAGAACGCGGGAAAGAATTCATCATGAACTTGATGCCTGTTTCGTCCATAAAGGAACAGTCCCACCATCCAGCGTTCATTTTACTGCCGAGGATGGCGACCAGCCAGCGAAGGCGGTCGAGTTTGTGAATCAGCGTTGGATGTTTAGATTGGGCGGGCATTAAGCGAGAGGTATTATAGATATTGAATGTTTACGTATGAATTTACGACTAACGGATTTATTGATGAATTGAAATGAAAACCTATGTCATGAATTTGTGATAACCATCTTGCTCCTTATCGAAGACTGATCGTGGTGAATCGAAACTGATTTCTTCATGCTCGTCATTTGCTTCCCATTCGGTGACTTGCTTGCGGGCGATTGTTCCATCCACGCGAAACTCGGCGGCCCAGCCATCGGTGCATTTTTTGAAGGGTTTTCCCTGAATACCGATTAGATCGACAAGGAGCTTGCGAGCGTCAGAAATTTGTTTCCTCTCTGTTTCATCGCTGCGGCGTTGAGTGATGCGCCCGCCGTTAGCCAGTTTGCCAATTAGTGCGAGTGTTTTGTTGATTTGGCCACCGTGGGTAGGCTTCATTCTCAGTTGCTTCCAGCTCTGGATAACTTCCTCGCCACAAATTTTGAAATGCAGTCCTTCGCGTCCCATGCTGATCGTGAGGTCACTCCATTTCCAGTTTTTCTTCGGCGTGAAAATGCGGTCGCGGGTCGGCATCCGTTTACCACGAGGCGGCTGTTTGGATGGTGTGATAGATAGCTTCTCCATGCCCGCCTTTGTGGAGAGAACCCTAACATGAACATCGTTCTTAAGTGCCAAATCTGCGACTTCAGATGAATAACCGGCGGAGACAGGGATCAATGTAATAGACTGTGGGTAAGAACAGATGCCAACTTTCATGACTACTTGCCTAGGACGGGAGTCAGGGATAAAGAGGTGAATGGCGCGAGGGTTGGCGCGGTCTGATAAAAATGTGCCGATTTGGTGGAATCCTGTGTCGCTCCAGCGCGGTGTTTCAACGGCATCAAAGCCGAGTTTATCAGCAAGCATCGTGGAGAGAACTTGTAAGTTTGGGACGTGCCGAACACATGAGGAGCGTGGCACGCGAAAGGGTGGACGGTGCGCTGGAATGGCAGTGCTGAAGGCAATGAAGTCGCCTGTGGTTGATTTTTCGAGTTCGAGGATTTCACAGGGGAAGTCCGGATCCTCGATAGAGTTCACGATCTCACGCGCCTGGAGGAACTTACTCCACGCATCAAAATCTTCGCTCCACTCGTTCTGCCAGGCAGCACGGGTGGCACCGACTTTTCCAAAGAGGTCAATTGTTTGCCAGAGTTTGTTCATGCGCTGAAAGCAGATTGAATGGGCAGTGTTCGAGCCACTGCTTGACGACTGGGTGATGGATGTCGCCCCGGATGACGTCCTGTCCCGGGCAAATGACGACGGCGGGGGCTTTTCGCTCGCCCTCGACGTTGATGGTGAATCGACCGCGAACGAGTTGGAAGGAACGCAGATAATCTGCGCCATACTCTTCGAGTTCATCGAACACGTTGTCGCCACGAATAAAAATGGAGCGAGAGGTGCCTTTCCTCTGGATTTGCAATTCCCGCAACATAGGAGAGGCAGATGCATCCAGATCCGCAGAGTTCAGGCAGTCACGCCCTCTACGCAGAGGTTCGAGGGTGAATCTTCTGGATGGAACGAGAGTCCTTTTATCGCCAAAGAGATGTTGGGAGAACACGCTGCGATAGGTTTCCCTGACTCCATCACTGCGACCGGAAAGCAGCACTTCGCCGGTGTGATAAACAAAAGCCACATCATGTTTGATGAGACGTATGGCACGAGTGTCGCGTTTGTGATTATCGTCGAGAACTTCAAACCGTTTTACATGCTCAGCGTGACGAATGAGGAAAGCGTATCCATCATCGTCGTCGAAGGAAAGAACGTCGCAAGTCGGGCTGTCGAAGAGATCAGCGCAGACGAATTTGAGATCTTCCTCCATCGCGCTGCAAACGGCTCGGTCGGGAGTCAGCGGCTGGTGCCCCTTGCCTGGGCTGAAGCACTTCATGGTTCGGCCTCGGTCAATGCTGAACTTCGTGTAGATGCGTTCGAGCGCCGTGCGGTCGAGCAACCAAATCTTTACTGCAATGTCCCCGGCAGAATCTCCGCTTTTTTGAACTTTTCTAACCAACTCTCCGTCCACCATGCGAAGTTCGTCTAGCCCGTCATTTGTGCTGAGTGTGTCGAGCATATCCACGGCATCAAGAAATGCACCGGGGCAGGAATTTGGTGGGGAAATGATCAGAGCGGAGAGCTGGTCGAGCTGTTCGTCGTTTAGCGATAATCCGCTGAAGTCCATGCCACGCAGGCGAAAAAAATCATCGAAGGATCGTAAGAGTTGAAGCAAGCTCTCGGGTTTGATTTTGCGAAGGAAATCAGGGTTGCCGAAGCGTTTGATTTTTGGTTTGGCCATGGCTCTTAAATTGTTGTTAGAAAAGTGATGGTTGGGTTGATTGTTCAGACCACCACTTACCAAGGCGGATTGAGACCATGCGACGGCTGACGTTGAAGAGTGATGCGATCTCGCGCTCAGCATCATTGACGCGAGATTCAAAGTTGCCTAACGGAGACAAGACTTGAGAAAGGTGTGCGCGTGCCGCTTCGATCACGAGATGCTTCGGCAACAGAAGAGCTGCCATAGCAAGATTTGCTTGGTATTCCCACCACTCAAATTTTGGCACCTCGGCCATGCCTGCTTCTGCACGGCACATGAATCCTTCAGCGCTTACACTGTCGAACACGCCAACTGATTCATCGAACATCCGCGTGCCAGCATCGCGTTCAAGTTTCTCTATGAAGAGATCGTTGTGGAAGATTCCGTGTCCAACCTCGTGTGCAAGTGTTGAGCGGATACGAATGCGGCTTACTGGATCATCTTGTTCCGCAAGTTCGCGATTGATGGCAATACGACATAGTCCTTTCCGCGTGAATTGCGCGCAGCCCATGATTTGGGCAGGTAGTGATTCGTATTCCTCTTCGAACCCGAAAAGTAAGTAAATCAGGCGTTCAATGCGAATGGGAGCGGGTTGCTCCGGGAGCAAATCAACCGAAGCAAGAGCCTCGCGACACGCGCTCTCGATTCGGTTTTCTGGGATGTAAAGACGCCGACAAAATGGGCCGGTCGCAGACGGGTCGGCTCTCATGTTTTTTTCGGCAATCTCTCCGAGATGTCCATGATCTCGGAGGGTGGTATGTTATTCTCTCGCACCGCTTCTACGAATTTGCGGAAGGCGAGGCTGTATTGGGTATCCTGCTCTATCAGTTCCTCCATCTGCCTTGATGGCGGACGCGTGGAGTATTTCAGTAGGTCATCGAGTTCGGTTTCGAGCGCGGAGGCCATTTTCTCCAGCAAGGTCTCGGATGGTCTCCGGTTGCCTTGCTCGATGTCGCGGACGTGGGGGGCCGATGCTCCGACTAAGTCACCCATCTCTCGAAAGGATAGTCCTTTCGCAAGTCGAAGTTCTTCAAGTCGCTGACCTAGCGTGATCTCAAGCATGTAAGCAGCGTAGCTTCGATGCGTTGATGTGTCAAATCTGTTTTTCCAAGTGTGAGAAGTTTTCTCACGGAAGGATGATTGATCCGATGTGTGAGAGTCCTCACACATCAGATTTTGGGAATTTTTCTCCTGCATAGAATCGCACAAAAAGCTCGGGATCAATGATTAACGGAATTTTGGAGTGTTTGGCGAGTGTGAGCTCCAGCGTGTTTGTGAGGACTCACACAGAGGCGAAGCGACGGCGGGCAATTGACACCCCGCCGCATTCGCCAAATGCAAACCAATACCAAATCAACCAATACCCTGGCCATCCGCCGGGGCAAAATCACCCGACCTCAGAAGGTCGTCATCTATGGACCGGAAGGCGTCGGCAAATCGACGCTCGCCGGCCAGACACCCGAACCCGTCTTCCTCGATACCGAAGGCGGCACCCACCACCTCGACGTCGCCCGCCTTGATGCGGCCACAACGTGGGAGGAAATCACCGCTGCTCTCGCTCAGCTCGCCAAGGCGGATCATCCGTTCAAAACGCTGGTGATCGACACCGCCGACTGGCTTGAGAAGCGGTTGGCCGAGCACCTATGCCGGAAGTCGAACAAGGACTCCATCGAGGACTTTGGCTACGGAAAGGGCTGGGTGCTACTCACTGAGGAATTCGCCCGCTTCCTGAACTCGCTCGACACCCTGCTGGGTCGAGGCATCCACGTTGTTTTTCTGGCACACGCCACGGTGAAAAAATTCGAAGCTCCTGACCAGGCAGGCAGCTACGACCGCTTCGAGCTGAAGCTGAGCAAGCAGGTCGCCCCACTGGTCAAGGAATGGGCGGACGTCGTGCTCTTCGCTAACTACGTCACCAAGGTCGCAGAGAAGGACAATGGCAAGATGCGCGGCATCGGCGGTAAGGAGCGTGTGCTCTTCGCCACCCACACGGCGGCCTACGACGCGAAAAACCGCCATGGCCTGGCAGACAAGCTGGCATTTTCCATCGATGCGTTGGCACCGGTGTTCGGCGATGCGAAATCTTCTGCACCAATCGCAAAGGCACCTACCGAATCTCTCACCGACCGGGTCTTCGCCGCGTTCCAGCACAAGGCGGACATGGCCCATGTGGTCGATTTCTTAGTCGCCCGCGGCCAGCTCTCCTACACGCAGGAAGGCCCGCTGGAATCCATCGACAACTTGGAACCAACCTACGCGGCTCGGATGCTCTCTGACCCGGATCGTTTCGTCTCAACCGTCAACGAGTGGGTCGCAGCGAACCAAAAGGAGGGAACTGTATGAGCGGACTCCGTCCCTCCAACCTGCCGAAGCTGGCAGTGTGCCCGTGTTACGAGAGCAATCCCGTGGCCGGCCCAGCCGCCGAGCGTGGCACGCTGCTGGACACTGCGTTCCGCGCCGAGCTGCTCGGTCTCGAAGAACGCCTCGTGCTCACCAATAAGCTGACGGCCGACGAGATCGCCGCTGTTGCGTGGTCAGTCTCGATGGTCCGGGCGATCTCCGGCCGCGAGCGGGTGCTTGCCCGAGAGGACGACTGCCGGGTGAAGATGCTCAATCTCACCGGCACGGCGGATGCCATCGTCCCAAGCAGGCTCACCCACTTTGACCTGAAGACCGGGGCGCGCCGAAACTACCGCGAGCAAATGGCAGCCTACGCCCTCGGTCTGATGGGTGCGCATTTTGCCGGCGAGTGGACGGCGCACTTGTTGTTCTGCGACCAACGGGAAATCGAGACGATCAAGTTCACTTACGAGGAGGCGCACGACATCGTCGATCAGGTCGTCAAATCGTTCAACGACCCAGGCAAGCAACCCAACCCCTGCGAATACTGCGGCTGGTGCGCCAAGGCGGACACTTGTCCGGCTCGGCT
>CAMBTP010000034.1 GCA_945870855.1 Prosthecobacter debontii | reverse complement strand
GTGGCAAGCACTTCCTTGACCTTCAGTTGGCGCATCGAGAGGGAAATCACCACGGTCAGTGTCAGGAGACCTATGCCTAGCGTGAGGGAGAAGCGGCGGTTGCGGCGGTAGAGAAGCTGGAGCTGTTTGCCGAGGCCGGCACGCTCGGCAGATGTGGCGAAGCCGGAGATGAAGTGCCTCACTTCCCTCGCCAGCTCATCCGAAGCGGCATAGCGCTCCGACGGTGCCCGCGCCATGGCCTTCATGGCAACGGCATCGAGGGACAGCGGAATGTCCAGATCGGGGAAGCGGGTGCAGGGGGCGATGATCTTCCCCTTGCGGGTTGTTTCCAGAATCTCATCCTTGCCGCCCTCAAGGGGTGCCGAGTAGGTGAGGATGCTGTAAAGGATGGCACCGAGGCCGTAGATGTCTGTGCGCTCGGTGTTCTCCATATCATCCACCTGTTCCGGTGCCATGAAGCCGGGTGTGCCGCGGATGCTTCCGCTGATCGTCATATTGTTGAGCAGATCAGGGTTAAGCAGCAATTCATCGAATTTGGTGTCCGCATCCGTTCCGATGATTTCGCCCAGCCCCCAGTCGCACAGGATCACCTCGCCGAAGTCGCCGACTTGGATATTGTCCGGCTTGAGGTCGAGGTGCAGGACATGGCGCGAATGGGCATAGGCGACCGCCTCGCAGATTTTGATAAAAATCACCAACAGGCTCCTCCGGTCGTAGCGGGCGAGGTATTCGGCGTTGCCCATTCCCAGCTGCTTGATGATTTCACCTAGAGAATCCCCCACTTTCAGCTCCATCGTGAAATAAGGCAGCCCTTCCCCGCAAACCCCGATGTCGTGGACTGCGATGATATACGGATGCTCAAGAAGTGCCGTCAACCGTGCTTCGCGCAGGAACGGCTCATACATTTCGGGCGGCGCATCGGGGAGAAGTTTCGCCATGGCGACACCGCGACCAGTGCGCGTGTCGAAAACCCGCAGGATCTGCTTGAGTCCGCCACGGGCGATCACATGCGGCTTGGAGTAGCGGTCTCCAAGCCCCTGAAGCTCGGCGAAAATCGGCGAGTATGTGCTAACCGTCGTATCCCCCGCCTCCGTATAAAACCGGGCGAGCCGGTAGTCAGGCTCAATGATTTGCTGTCTGGGCTCAGTCATTCTAAATTCTGCCGGATGTTCTGGATTTCCTCGATCAACCGGTTCTTTACGCGGTTTTTCAGCTTGTTAACGGAATTCTCCTCGATCCCAAAGCGCTCTGAAACGGTTGTGATATCCGCTCCGTCGAGTAGCAGCGAGAAAATCTCGATGGACCGCTCAGAGAACAAGGGCTTGATGTTCTTCATTGCCAGATTGACGACATAGACCTCCCACTCCTTTTGGATCAGATCATCCACTTCCGATTCAGAGACGGAATCGAGAAATTCGGGCACCACGTTGCGGTTGTCCTCAATTAGTTGCCGTTTGCCAGCGGCTCCCTTGCGCTGGTTGATGTGGTTAATCACGAGGTTGCGTATCATCGTGCTCAGCCAGGTGCGGAACTTGGCGCGCTCATCGTCCACCTTGAAGCGGTCGATGTTTTTCCAGATTTTCAGGAAGCTGGCCTGCACCAAGTCATCTGAATCCGGATGCTTGATTCCCATCTTGTGGACGACCATGTAGATGAAATCACGGTAATATCCGGTGAACTCCACCCAAGCCGCCTCATCGCCCCGGTCGCGGGCACGATCGAGAAGGGTGTGTCGGGTTTGATACTGGCTCATCGGATTTATCCCACTTTCCTAATGGCAGAATCATCCTGCCGGCATTGTAATTCGCAAGGCAATTGTTAAAGGCGGCTTTTAAGAACTTGTTCAAAACACGGGGCGTTTCCGCCTTTGTTTCGATTATCCTATTCGTAATTATCCATACACGCCCTTTAATGCTGAAAAATTCTTTATCTGGTTTGTGATAAACTAGTTTTAGGGGGGCAAAAAACTACGTTTTCGGGGGAATAAGTCCTTGTCTCCCTACCGGGTATTTCAGACCATTTGACCGCACCATGTCAGATACCCCCAACGAGCCGGAACAAGCCCAAACCAAAGTCGGCACCGACCAGGAATACAACGCAGGCCAGATCGACAAACTGGAGGGTCTTGAGGCCGTCCGCAAACGACCCGGAATGTATATCGGCGATCCCGATGAACGCGGCCTTCACCACTGCGTTTTCGAAGTTCTCGATAACTCCATCGACGAGCACCTCGCCGGCTACTGCTCCAAGATCAAGGTGGCGATCCACGTGGATGGCTCGATCTCGGTTTCTGACAACGGCCGCGGCATTCCCGTGGACATGCATCCAAAATTCGGCATTCCCGCCGTCGAACTCGTTCTAACCAATCTCCACGCCGGCGGAAAATTCGGCCAAGGCGCTTACAAATATTCCGGCGGTCTCCACGGTGTCGGTGCGAAGTGCGTGAACGCCCTTTCCGACTGGTTCCGCGCGGACATCACGCGTGGCGGGAAAGTCCACCGCATCGCCTTCGAGCGCGGCAAAACCACTGAGCCTCTCCACATCGTCGGCGACGCTGATCCCAAGAAAGCCGGCACCGCCATCACCTTTTTCCCAGACGCCACGATCTTCGTCGATACCATCGTCTTTCAATTCGACCGCCTCGCCACCCGCCTCCGCGAGCTCGCCTTCCTCAACCCCGGCCTCACCATCGAGCTCGATGACGAGCGCCCCGAGTCCGCGAAGAAGGCTTCCTTTTTCTATCGGGACGGCATCGTGGAGTTCGTCGCCCAGCTTTGCGAAAACAAAAACGTCGTCCACGAAAATCCGGTCATCATCAACGGCAAGCGCGAGATCGACTACGACTACGACGGCAAACAAACGAAAGAGGACGTCTTCGCCGATGTCGTTTTCCAATATAACGATTCCTACAACGACCAGATTCTCTGCTTCGCCAACAGCATCCCGAACGCCGACGGCGGCACTCACCTCACCGGTTTCCGCGGCGCACTAACCCGCTCGATCAACCAATACGCCAAGGCCAACAAGATCCTGAAAGACAAAGACCCCGCCCTCTCCGGCGATGACGTCCGCGAAGGTCTCGTCTGCGTCATTTCAGTGAAAATGCCCAGCCCGCGTTTCTCCTCCCAGACGAAAGGCAAACTCGTAAACTCCGAGATCGAAGGCGTTGTCTCCTCGATCGTTTACGAAGGTCTCAATACTTACTTCGAGGAAAACCCCTCGCTCGCCCGCAAGATCATCGAGAAATCCGTCAACGCCGCCCGTGCCCGTGAGGCGGCCCGCAAAGCCCGCGAGACCGTTCGGAAATCCGCTCTCTCCGGCGGTGGCCTGCCCGGCAAACTTGCCGATTGCTCCGAGCGCGATCCCGCAAAATCCGAACTCTACATTGTCGAAGGTGATTCCGCTGGTGGCTCCGCCAAACAAGGCCGCGACCGCCGCACCCAGGCGATCCTGCCACTACGCGGAAAACTCATCAACGTCGAGAAAGCCCGCCTCCACCGCGCCCTTCAGAACAAGGAAATCCAATCCATGATCACCGCCATCGGCGCGGGCATCGGCGATGGCGAACAGGACGGCTCCTTCAACATCGAAAAAGTCCGCTATCACAAAATCGTCATTATGACCGATGCCGACGTGGACGGCTCCCACATACGCACCCTGCTGCTGACGTTTTTCTGCCGCCACATGCCGGCTCTCGTGAAAAGTGGCTATCTCTACATCGCCCAGCCGCCGCTTTACCTCGTCACCCGCAAAAAACGCTCCGAATACGTCCAGGACAACGACGAGCTCAACAAGATCCTCATCGACCTCGGAGCTGGCGAGGTGATCCTCCGCACCTTCGACCACTCCCGCGAGTTCACCGCCGAGGAACTGAAAGGCATCTTGGAAAACCTTTCCTCCCTCGCCCGTTTCCAGAAATCCATCGCGGGCAACGGCGGCAATTTCCAGGAATACCTCGATGCCCGCCGCGCCGACGGACATCTGCCAGAATACATGATCCGCATCCGCGAAGGCAACATCGAGGCCGTCCTCTATTTCACCGACGAGGCCGCCCTCTCCACCTTCGCCGCCGAGAACCGCGACCTGGGCCTGTTCGACGAGCAACTCTCCGACGAGGAACTCGCCCTGATCACCGGCCCATCCCGCCGCGCCGTCCTCCACGAACTCCACGAGTCCAGCGCCATCGCGAAACTCTTCGCCCGCCTCAACGAACTCGGCATCGACACCAAGGTCTTCCACTCGATGGACACGCCGATCTTCGAGCTTTCCGAAGGCGACGGCGAGAAGAAGACTAAGACCCCAATCTTCGTCGTCTCCGACATCCTCTCAAAGGTGCTCGAAATCTCCGCCAAAGGCGTCCAGATCAAGCGCTTCAAGGGTCTCGGTGAAATGAATGCCAAGCAGCTTTTCGAAACCACCATGGATCCTGAAACCCGCCAGTTCCTCCGCGTCCGCCTTGACGAGGACAACGCCGTCGAAGCCGACAGGATGTTCGATATCCTCATGGGCGACATCGTCGAACCCCGCAAACGCTTCATCGAGGACAACGCCCTCAACGTCCGCAATCTGGATGTGTAACCGTGGCGGCGGATTGCATCTGCCATGCCAAGTATCCCCATGAATTCCTCCGACAAACTAACCAAAGAGCAGATCTTAGCCGCCCTTGCGCGCCTGAACGAACTCCTCCATGAAAAAGGAGTAATGGGCGAGATCTGTATCTTCGGCGGTGCCGCCATGGTTCTGGCTTTTGATGCCCGCGAATCCACCCGCGATGTCGACGGCATCTTTGTCCCAAAAACTGAAGTCATCAAATTCGCCCGCCAAGTCGCCGAAGAATTTGATTTCGAACCCGACTGGCTCAACGACGGCGTGAAAGGCTTCGTTTCAAGCGATTCCGAATTTACCGCCGACGGAATGCCGGTTTTCAATAACCTCCGCATCATGCGCCCGACAACTGAGTATCTGCTGGCCATGAAATGCCTAGCCAGCAGGATTGCCGATAGCACTACCGACGGCGATAGAAATGATATCATCACCTTGATAAAACTCACTGGAATCACGGACGCTAGCGAAGTCTGTGATCTCGTAGTCCGCTATTACAAGGAAAGCCTCCTTCCGCCACGCGTGAGATTCTACATTGAAGAACTCATCGCCGAACTCAAATTCGATTCCAAGCCATGAATCGCAGGAACGAAACACTTCGTGAAAGTATGAGCCGGGTCACCGATTCGACCGGCTTCAGCTATGTGATCCGTAATTTTCTTGATCGTTTCAAATCGAATCCGAATCCCGCGCTTCTTCAGGACGAACCAGCCCTACTCTCCGCCTTGATCGGTGACGACGGATATGCGGACGCTTTTGTCGCCTCGACCGCAGCATATCTCTGCCAGGTTCACGACCTGAAAGCGCCTTCCTGGGTGAACACGAGTTGCCGCAAAATGCCTTATCCACACTTCGGAGCAAAATCCCCCAATATGAAGGCCATTCTCCTCCAAGAATCCCCCGCCGCTTTCCGCGTCCGCAACCTCTTTGTCTCCGCCAACGCCCTTCACCGCGCCTAATAAATTTTCCCCATGTCCACCGAATCCATCAAGCCTATCAACGTCGCCGACGAACTCTCGCAGTCGTTCCTCGAGTATTCGATGTCCGTCATCATTTCCCGGGCGCTTCCCGATGTCCGCGACGGCCTCAAGCCCTCCCAGCGCCGCGTGCTTTTCGCGATGCGCCAGCTCGGGGTGACGCCCTCGAAGTCCCACGTGAAATGCGCGAAAATCGTCGGTGAAACGATGGGTAACTATCACCCGCACGGCGATTCCTCAATCTACTCCACCCTCGTGAACATGGGGCAGCCGTGGTCGATGCGTGAGCTGATCGTCGATGGCCAAGGAAACTTCGGATCGGTGGAAGGCGATGCCCCGGCCTCGATGCGTTACACCGAGGCGCGGCTCCACCCGCTCGGCATGGCGATGATGGAAGATCTCGACAAGGACACGGTCGATTTCGTCCCGAACTACGACGGCACTCTCCAAGAGCCTTCCGTAATGCCCTCCGCTTTTCCGAACTTCCTTGTCAACGGCGGCACGGGCATCGCCGTCGGCATGGCGACAAACCTCGCGCCACACAACCTCGGCGAGGTCATCGACGGTATTTGCGCGATGATTAACGATCCGAAAATCGACCTCCCCGGCCTGATGCAATACATCAAAGGCCCCGATTTCCCGGTCGCTTGCGAGATCCGTGGAAAACGCGGTATCGAGGATTATTTCCGCACCGGCAGAGGCTCCATGCGCCTCCGCGGCAAGGTCGAGATCGAGGAAAATGAGAATGGAAAATCCATGATCATCATCCGCG
This sequence comes from Prosthecobacter debontii, assembly GCA_945870855.1. Lineage (GTDB taxonomy): Bacteria > Verrucomicrobiota > Verrucomicrobiia > Verrucomicrobiales > Akkermansiaceae > Luteolibacter. Next base: position 22,760 of record CAMBTP010000034.1, on the reverse strand, counting down.
AGGTGCCTTACGGAGTGAACCGCGCCGTGCTGCAGACGCGCATCGCGGAGCTGGTGAACGAGAAAACCCTCACCGGCATCTCCGGCATGCGCGATCTTTCGGACGAGGAAACGCGCATCGAGATCGAGCTGAAACGCGACGCCCGCCCGCAGGTCGTCGTCAACCAGCTCTTCAAGCTCACCGCGCTGGAAACCTCATTCAGCGTCAACATGCTGGCGATCCACCAGAACCGCCCGAAACAGCTTTCGCTGAAAGAAGCGATCGACTGCTACATTGAGCACCGCCGTGAGGTTGTCATCCGCCGCACCCGCCATCTTTTAGGAAAAGCAGAAGAGCGCGCCGAGTTATTGGAAGCCTTCCTCCTCGCCCTCGGACACCTCGACGATTTTATCAAGGTCATCCGCGATTCCAAAAACCGCGACGAAGCCCGCGAGCGTCTCGCCGCCTACACTTTCAGCACGGAGACGGCCGAAAGACTCGGCATCTTGCTCCGCTCCCAAGCCGCCTTGCAAGGCGACCGCTATGTTTTTTCCGAACGTCAGGTCAACGCCATCCTCGAGCTCCGCCTCTATCAGCTCACCGGCATGGAGCAGGACAAGGTGAAAGGCGAATACGACGGCATCCTCGTAGAGATCAAAGACTTCCTCGATATTCTTGCCCGCGAGGAGCGCGTGCTCACCATCATCAAGGACGAATTACAAGCGATCAAAGCCAAGTACGCCACTCCTCGTAAGTGCCCGATCTTTGCAGAAGTCGGCGAGGTTGCGATGGAAGATCTCATTGCAAACGACGCAATGATCGTGACCCTCTCGCACCGCGGTTACATCAAGCGCACACCCTCCACCGAATACCGCCTGCAGGGGCGCGGCGGAAAAGGCCTCAAGGGCATGGAAACGAAGGCCACCGCGAAAGATGTCGAGGACGATTTCGTCGAGCACTTGTTCTCCGTCCAAGCCCACGATTACCTCCTGTTCTTCACCAACACCGGCCGCCTCTATGTCGAGCGCGTTTATGAACTGCCCGAGGGCTCCCGCACTTCCGTTGGCCGCAGCATCAAGAATGTCCTCGACCTCCAGCCCGATGAAAAAATCGCCGCCATGCTTCGCCTTGAGCGCACCAGCGATGAAAACGGCAACGACATTACCTTCCGCGAGGAGGCGGGCTTCGTGTTCTTCGCTACCCGCAGCGGCAAGGTCAAGAAGACCGCCGTCAACGAATTCCGCAACTACCGCAAGGCCGGCACCATTGCCATTATCCTTGAGGAACAGAATGAGCTTATCGGCTGCACCCTGACTTCTGGTAACAATGAGGTCATCCTCGTCACCCACGAAGGCATCAGCCTCCGCTTCTCCGAACAGGACACCCGCCCGCTCGGCCGCTCGTCGCAGGGCGTGATGGGCATCCGCCCGGTCGAGGGTGATTACGTCGTCGGCCTCGCTCTCGTCGAGGAGAACCACACGCTTCTTGTCGCTTCGGAAAACGGCCTGGGCAAGCGCACCGCCTTCGAGGAATACCGCCAGCAATCGCGCGGCGGCAAAGGCATCATCACGATGAAGGTCACGGAAAAAACCGGCCCGCTCGTCGGCGCACTTTCCGTAGAGGAAACCCACGAGCTGATGCTGATGACTTCCACCGGCCAGTCGATCCGCATCCGCGTCAACGAAGTCCGCACCACCGGCCGCAACGCCCAAGGCGTGAAACTCCTCAGCCTCAAGCCCGGCGAGAAACTCCAAGACATTTCCCTCGTCATCCCGGACGGCGAGGACTCCTCCGGAGAATCCACCGAAGAACCCACCGGTGAACCTACAAGCGCGCCAGAAACGGAGGAATGATCCGGGTAGGGACGATCCCGCCGTGGTCGTCCCTGATTTTCAGCGTGTGGCGGGGCAAAAACGAAGAGGAAGATTTAGCCTCCGGCGGAAGAAGTCGAAGTGGGCGGAGGACGGCGCCTCAGCCCTACCTGTTTGGATCGGGTAGGGACGATCCCGCCTTGGTCGTCCCCTGATTTTCAGCGGGTGGCGGGGCGAACACGAAGAGGAAGATTTAGCCTCCGGCGGAAGAAGTGATCTAGGGCGGAGGACGGCGCCTCAGCCCTACCTGTTTGGATCGGGTAGGGACGATCCCGCCGTGGTCGTCCCCTGATTTTCAGCGGATGGCGGAGTGACCACGAAGAGAAAGATTTAGCCTCCGGCGGAAGAAGTGATCTAGGGCGGAGGACGGCGCCTCAGCAGATCCCGTAACGACAAAACTGTCCAAAAAAATGCCCCCTATAAGTTCCTTGATGAATTCCTTGATCTGTGTATGCTACGTGTATGTCAACAAAAACGATTTCGATTGATTTGGAGGCCTACGAGAGGTTGAGCCGGGCCCGATTGTCGCCCAAGGATTCCTTTTCGCGGGTGATCAAACGAGCGAGATGGGAGACTACCGCAAAGACCTGCGCGGATTTATTGCGGTCGTTAAGCACGATGCCAACGGCCAGCGACAAGGTGATTCATCGGCTTGAGCGGGCGCAGTTGGAGGATCAAACCCCTGACCATCCGTGGGCATGAAGCGTCTTTTGTTCGACACCTGTTTTTTGATCGATCTGGAGCGGGAAATGAAACGGGGCGCGGGGAAGGCACATGCGTTTTTGGGTGAAAATGCGGAAGCCATCGCTTGCATTTCTTGGACGGTGGCGGGCGAATTTGCGGAGGGTTTTGAGGATATCCGCGATACTGCCTGTGTGGCGATGCTGGCGCGCTTTGAGATTCTGCCCATGGACGAGGGAACGGCAGAGCAATACGCGAGGATCACGGCCAAGCTGCGGCGGGAAAACCAACTGATCGGGACTAACGATCTGTGGATTGCCGCAGCAGCGGTGTCGCATGGCTTGGAGGTCGTCACCAACAACGCGGCTCATTTCGGGCGCGTCTCTGCGTTGGCGATTCGGGGGTATTGAGAATAGGGGATAGAAAAGACTAGGGACGATCCCGCAGTGCGATGATCATCCGCCGGAAAAAATCACACCCACGGCTAACGGGTTCCGAAAATGTAGTCGAAAGAGGCGCATATTTTTCCTAAAATTTTGATGCATTCGTCACGTGGTTAAATCGCGGAGAGCAGCGTCGAGAGTGGGGTAGTGGAAGCGGAAACCGGCACCGGTCAGCTTCATGGGGACGGCGCGTTGGCTGGCCAGCAGGAAGCCGCCGAAGCCGCCGAGCAGGAGCTTCAGCGCGATGCCGGGGACGGGCAGAAACTCCCACCTGCCGACCGCTTTCGCGAGCTTGCGGGTCAGCGCGGCGTTTGTCTCCGGCTCGGGCGCCGTGCCGTTCACCGCGCCTGAGATTCCGCGCTCCCGGAGGCAGAAAAGGATCGCCGCCCTCAGGTCATCGACGTGGATCCACGGCATCCACTGCTTTCCGCTTCCCAACCGACCTCCGATGCCGAGTTTGAAAACGGTTATCAGTTTCTCGAAAGCCTGCCCGCCTTTTCCCAGCACCACGCCGGTGCGTAGAAGGATCGTTCGCACGCCCAGAGCTTCCGCCGGGAGCGCTGCTTTTTCCCAATCATCGCAAAGCTCTGCGAGGTAGCCCACGCCCATCGGTACGCTCTCGGAAAGCACAGCATCCCCGCCGTCGCCATAGAAACCGACCGCCGATCCGTTCAGCAGCACCTCCGGCCGCTCCGCCGCAGGCAAGGCCGCGATCCTTGCTAGGATGTCCTCCGTAACGCCCACCCGGCTGGCGTGAAATTCCTTTTTCCGCGCCTCCGTCCAGCGCTGGTCGATGGGCGCACCGGCAAGATTGATGACAGCAGCGCAGCCCCGCAGATCCACCGCGTCCGGCCTCACCCATGCGGAAACGCCCTCCACACTCCCCTTCCCTTTCCGGCTCACGCCGACGACCTCATAACCCTGCTTTACCAACATCCCAGCCAAGCCGCTTCCGATAAAACCGCTCGCCCCGTAGATTACCACCCGTTTTCCCATGCCGCATGAAAGCACCGATCCCGGTGTCCGCAAGGCCGCACTCAGCGTCCAACTGTAATTACGCAGAGCGACCTTTCAGTATTTTCGGATAGATAAAATGTGACAGCAGCCATGCCACTCCCAACGAACCCGCTAAGGTAATGGGCAGTGAAATCCAGACCGCAATTGGCGGTGCCATATTTTTGAGCCAACTCAGATTCACCAAGAGCGTATAGATGATCTGAAGGTGAATCACATATAGCCCCAGCGAGTTCTTACCCACGAATTGCAGCAATTTTAATTCGGCAAGCGGCCTGTAACTCGCAAACCCAGCACCTAACAGTAGCACCCAACTCAGCCGCTCCAGAAAGAAAGCAGGCTGCGCGTGGGGGTGATCTCCGATGTTTCCCGGAATGAGCTGCGAAGTGATCCAAGCGATTACAGCTCCGATCACGAAAACTCCGGTATTTCCGCGCCAGCGAGAACACACAGCTCCCAAGGCGGCAAATCCAAACCATGGGAGCAGCGGAAACAATGCCCCGTAACTGCCATTCGTCCATGTGAGCGCTAGGCTGGAGAGCTGATTCCCTTGAGTCCAAGAACTCGCAATCGGAGCCACCGCCACACATCCGAATGCAAAAATGACGACCAGTAGATCGAATTTTCTCTCGTCCTGACAAATTCTGCCGAGCACCAGCAACAACCCCAACGAGACCGCCAGGCAGGATAAAATATCCACCGTGCATATCCAACGCACCAGAACGAGGACGAAGTTCTCTATCCCGCTCAACTGGGTGACCAAAGGCAATCGCAACGCATACCCCAGCGCGAATATTACCGCCAACCGGACGACGCGCGATTTATTGATACGCAGCGATTCCCCGCGCGCCCATACCCGTCGCATGGCATGCCCCTGAACGAATCCGGCGATGAACAGAAAGGAGGGAGCCACCAGCCCGTTCGCGTAATTTAGCCATGGGAACCAAGCCGATTGCAGCCAGTCCGCATTTCTGAAGGCGTTGAAACAATGCGTTTCGATCATCCACAACACGGCAAGCCCGCGCCACGCGTCAAGCCATGAGAGGCGTGATGAACTGACAGTGCCGGGGATTGGTGAGGAGGGGGTCAAACTGGATTTCGCGTTCCCGCAGATCGTGGGGAGTGATATCCACGTCGTAAAGGCGCGAGATGGGACCGCGGGTCTTCAGCCCGCCCCAGAGAATCAAGCCCCATGGGAAAAGCCATGGCACCGGGGCGGGCTGAAAACCCGCGGTCCGAAAACCCACTAACTCCGGATAACGTATATCCGGCTTCTTGCCTCGGGATTTCACTCCCGCGAGAGAGAGCGGGGCGTAAGATTTTTGAAATCACACCCGCACCCGCTCGACGTCCGCGCCCAGCGAGATGAGTTTCTCGTCGATGTGCTCGTATCCGCGATCGATGTGGTAGAGGCGGGAGATTTCCGTGGTGCCTTTGGCGCGGAGGGCGGCGAGGACGAGAGCGGCGGAGGCGCGGAGGTCGGAGGCCATGACGGGGGCGGCGGAGAGTTGCTCCACGCCGCGGATGATCGCGCTGCCGTTATCGACCTTGATATCAGCTCCCATCCGTTTCAGCTCGGCGCAGTGCATAAAGCGCTGCGGAAAAATGGTGTCCCTGACCACGCTGATGCCGGGAGTGGTGGCGAGCAGTGCGGTCATCTGTGCCTGCATATCCGTCGGGTAACCGGGAAACGGCGCGGTCACCAAATCCACTCCGACGAGAGTTTCCCCGCGCTCGATGAAACAGGAATCGCCCTTTTCATTGAACGTGACCTTGTGCCCGGATTTGATGATCGCGTCGGTGATCGCCTTGAGGTGATCGCGGTTCACGCGGCGGAGTGTGACTCCCTCGCCGGCGATGGCAGCAGCGGCCATGAAGGTGCCCGCCTCGATACGATCCGGTATGACGGTGTGCTCGACGCCTTTCAGCTCCTTCACACCCTCAATTACGATACGCCTAGTACCAGCACCTGTGATCTTCGCGCCCATGGCGTTGAGGAAATTCGCGAGGTCGAGCACCTCTGGCTCGGCGGCGGCGGATTCGATGACGGTGATGCCCTCGGCCAAGGTGGCGGCCATCATCACATTGTCGGTGCCGAGGACGGTGGGGCCGCTTTCACCGCGAAGATCCATTTCCGCGCCGCGCAATCCGTCAGGAGCAGTGAGGATGATGTTGCCGCCCTCGAACTCGATTTTCGCGCCGAGCGCGGCCATGCCTTTGAGGTGGAGATCGACGGGTCTATCGCCGATCACGCAGCCGCCCGGCAACGAGACGACGGCACGCCCTTTCCGCGCGAGCAAGGGCCCCATCACGCAGATCGAGGCACGCATGCGGCGGACGAGTTCGTAGGGAGCCTCATCTGAAATATCGGCGCAGGTGATGCGGACGGTGCCGGAGGATCGTTCCACATCCGCGCCAAGGGCGCTGAGGATCTGGATCATGTAATTCGTGTCCGATACATCCGGCACACGGCGGATGATGCAGTCCTCGCCGGTGAGGATGGCGGCGGCAAGAATAGGCAGTGAGGCGTTTTTGGAGCCGGAGATGTTAATGGCTCCCTTGATGACGGAGCCGCCGTGGACGACGAGTTTATCCATTGGATGATGTTTTTCTTACGGGTGTCTAGCGAAGGGGAAACGGGCGATGCCGGAGAGATCCGTGCGGATTTCGATTTCCCTAAAGTCTGAGGATTCCAAACCCAAGCGGACGTGGGAAGCCTGATCGTGACCGATTTCTAGAGCGAGCAAGCCAGCGGGTTTCAGAAAAGCGAAGGACTCCGGCACGAAACGACGCAAAAGATCCAGACCGTCCACCCCGGAAAAAAGTGCGAGCGCGGGATCGTGGCGGAGTTCGCGCGCCATCTCTGCTGCTTCGCCCGCCGGGACGTAGGGCAGGTTTGCGGCGATAAGATCGAACTTGCCGCTGATGTTTGAGAAAAGATCACTGCGGACGAGCGTGATGTTCGTGATGCCTAATTTCTCCGCATTCTCACTGGTCAAGGAGAGTGCCTCTTCGGAAAGATCCGCAAGGGTCACATGGGATTCAGGACGCTCCGCCGCCAGCGTGAGGCCGAGCACGCCGGAGCCGCAGCCCATATCGAGAATTTCCAACGGGCCGCTGGACAAGCGTTTGAGGATCATTTCCACGAGTTCCTCAGTCTCGGGGCGCGGGATCAGCGCGCGGGCGTCGCAAAGAAAATCCCGCCGATGGAATCCCACGCTCCCCAGTAGGTGCTGGAGCGGGATACCCTCGCCGCGTTTTTTCAACGAGTCGCGCAGTGGAACGAGAATTTCCTCCTCCAGCGGACGGTCAAACTGGGTGTAAAGCTGCATCCGGGTGCAGCCAAGTCCGTGAGCAAGAAGATGCTCCATATTCCGCCGCGCGTCCTCAATACCTCGCTTGCCAAGGTATTCCGCACCGCCATTGATTGTTTCCAGAACGGACTTCATCGCCGCGCCGCTTATGGGCGGGAACGGCGGAAGAGCAAAGGCAGAAAACCATGCAGATGTCTTTTGGTGTTGCCGTCTCCGCTGGGCTTGCTACCGGAGGGCATCACTTCCCACCCATTCATCGTCGGCCTCGGCGCGCTCTCCTCACTGGGGCACGATGTCGAATCTCATTTTCAAGCGATCTCCAGCGGAAAAACGGCGATACGCCCGCTCGGCGAGCTGTTAGGAAATGACAGCCGCCACGCCCATCTCCCGGGTGCATGGATCGCACCGAGGCGTTTACTGACTCACAGAAAATGGAGCCCTGCCTCGATGGCCGCGCTGCATGTCGCGCGGCAGGCAGTTTTCGCCGCCGGCTGGGATGAAAACCAACTTGCCGACGCGGCGCTCATCGTAGGCACCAGCCGTGGCAACGCGGCGGGCTGGCTTGGGGCATGGCCTGGGCGGCGTCCCTTCAAGCTGATGGCCGCAAGCAACACGATCCATAGCGAACCCGCCACCGCCATTTCCATCGAACTCGGCATGTTCGGCCCGAACCATCTCGTCGCTAGCGGTTGCTCGGCCGGACTTGATGCTTTGGGTCTTGCGAAAATGCTACTCGATGCGGGTCACGCAGAACGAGCCTTGGTAGTCGCCGTCGATCTCCCGCTCGTCCCGCTCCTACTCGACAACTACGCGGACTCCGGCCTGCTCGGCACCTCAACGCGGCTCAACCCTTTTTCTCCGGCCACCGACGGCTTCAATCCCGCCGAGGGAGCGGCAGCCATCGCACTTTCGACATCGGAAAAAGGCAAGGCGGTCATCACCCATTTCGCCAATAACTCGGATGGCGCGGATCCTGTCGGAATTCCGAAAGGTGGCGGGCGGACAAGCTCCCTATTAAATAAAGCATTCGCCACATGCGGAGAGCCCACGGCGATCTGCCCCCACGCCACCGGCACGAAAGTCCAGGCCGCCGCTGAGCGGACTTTCCTCTCCGGCAACGCCACCCTGCATCTGCTCAAACCGTTCATCGGCCACACCGTGGGAGCGAGCGGTTTGCTGGAAAGCGTTATCCTACTGCGTTTCATGGAGGAAAATACACTGCCGCCCAACCTTCCAGGGACGCACGGCGCGGGCGGCATGGTTGCGCCGGATGTGATCACGCCATGCCGCGGGCCGGTTTACAAACTTGCACATGGCATGGGCGGCCATAACTCTCTCGCCGTTTTCCAAACACATCCATGACACGAATAGATATCTCCCTTGATCGCCAAGAGCTCGACCTCTTCCGTGGCGATGAGCTAGTCCGCACTTACCGCATCTCCAGCGGCGAGAAGGGTATGGGGTTCAAGGAAGGAAGTTTCCGCACTCCCACAGGGCGCTTCGCCATCGCGGGAAAAATCGGCGACGGCGTGCCGATCCATACCCGTTTTAAAGCGCGAGTGCCGGTTGGAATCTGGAGTCCGCAGGACGTTGACAGCGGCGATCTGGTTTTAACCCGCATTCTTCAACTCCACGGCCTAGATCAGGAAAACGCGAATACTTTGGATCGCTATATATACATCCACGGCACAAATCGCGAGGATCATATCGGCGCTCCAGCGAGCCATGGCTGTATCCGCTTGGCCAACGTGGATATGATTCATCTTTTTGATGAAGTCCCAGACGAAACTGAGGTATTCATTCATCCCCTAACCGTACCCAAAGCAAAACTTTTGTTCATCGATTGCGATTCCACATTATCCGCTATCGAGGGCATCGACGAACTCGCGCGTTTATCCAATCCTGCCATCTTTTCAGAAGTCGTTGCTTTAACAAATGCCGCCATGAACGGAGATTTACCGTTGGCTGAGGTATTCGGTAAAAGAATGGAGATCATCCGTCCGGACACAAGCATGGTAGATGAGGTCGCCCGTCTTTATATCGATCATATCGTTCCCGGTGCGCAGGAGTTCATTGAAACGGCCAAATCCAATCACTGGATCCCGGTGATTCTTTCCGGAGGATTTGAACCCCTCATCAGGCCGCTCGCGAATTTACTGGGTATCCATCATGTGGAAGCGGTCCCGATTTTTTTTAACGAATTCGGGACTTACTCCGGCTACGGCACGGATTTCCCGACAACCCGCAACCATGGCAAGAACGAGATCATCAACGAGTGGAAACGGGCGACATTGCCCGCGAGGGTTGTGATGATCGGCGATGGAATCTCCGATCTTGAGACCAAGCCTGATGTCGATTTAATGGTCGGCTTTGGAGGAATTATCTCTAGGGAAAAGGTCAAATTTGGAGCTGATATTTGGGTGGAGAAGCTCACGGAATCATCTGTTCTTTCCTTGTTATCAGAATAATAGATAAGTATTCCGACTGCTAATATTTTCTCTTGCATCGGCTATATTCGCTCGTAAGTTAACTGCGCAATGAGCACATCAAATAAAAAAAGTATCGTCCGCGGTAAACGCTATACCGCAGAGGAAAAAAGCAAAATCGTATCCTTCGTAGAAAGCTATAACACCTCGAACGGGCGCGGCGGACAGAGCGCTGCCTCCAAGAAATTCGGAGTTGCGCAACTCACAGTTTCAAGCTGGCTCAGGACTGCCGGCAGTTCCACACGCAGATCCAAAGTGAGCGGCAAGGGTAGTATGCAAGGTAAACTCACCAACCTTTTGTCCCTCGGACAAGATATTGCCAAACTCGAACAAGAACTCAACTCCAAGCGTGCCAAGTTCGATTCAATCAAGGCTTCCCTCTAATCTTTAAACTCAACGAGATATTCATTCTCACTAACCGCTTTCCCTCACGGGAAAGCGGTTTTTTCTTTCTCACAAAAAATTTAAAAAATCACTTGAAATACCGAATTTTCGGTAAATAATGAAAGCATGAAAGGTGCTACAGATCAAAAATTGCTGCAGGCAAAAGAAGAGTTTGTAGCTCAATGGGGGGCGCTAGGAACCCAATGGGGAATCAATCGGACAATGGCACAGATTCACGCGCTGCTGATGACCTCCCCGCATCCGATGTGCACGGACGAGGTGATGGAATCACTCGCCGCCAGCCGAGGCAACGCCCATGCGAACCTCAAGGAACTGGTGAACTGGGGACTCGTGCGCATGATCGTCATCAAGGGCGACCGCCGCGATTTCTATGAGGCGGAAAAAGACGTGTGGCATATTTTCACTATCATCGCCCGCGAACGCAAGCGGCGCGAGATCGATCCAGCACTCGCCATTCTCAATAAATGCGCCGAAGAGACGAAGGATCTCAAGGGCGTGGAGGCAATTGCATTCCACAATCAAATGAAGCAGTTGGAGGATTTCGTAAGCTTCGCCTCAAAAATGTCGGATCGGGTTTCCTCGATGAGACACGGCTTTGCAATCCAACTCGCCAGCAAGATCCTCGGATAATTCCTCACGCCTCTTACCATGAACACCACCACAGTCATCATCGGCGCAAACGGCTTTCTTGGGCGCTATCTATGCCGCCATTTCGCGAGGAACGGCCGCGAGGTTGTTGCCATCGCACGCGACAAAAAAGGCTGGAGCGGCGACGGCATGTTCCTCCAGTGGGATGGAAAATCGCCCGGCCCCTGGGCTTACGCGCTAGAAGGGGCGGAACTTGTCATCAACCTCAGTGGTAGCACGGTGAACTGCCGCTACACTCCCGAAAACCGAGAAAAAATCAAGGCCAGCCGGGTCGAATCTACCGAGGCGGTAGGCCGCGCGATCGCCGGATGCCGAGTGCCGCCAAGGCTCTGGCTCAACGCGAGCACAGCAACATGGTATCGTCACGCGGAAGACAAGCCGCAGGACGAGTGGCATGGCGAAGCCGGTAAGGGTTTTTCGCACGACGTGGCGGAGGCATGGGAAAACGCGTTCTTCGGCGCGAAAGTCCCCGCAGAAACACGCAAGGTCGCCCTACGCATCGGCATGGTTCTCGCGAACGAGCCGGATACAGTTTACGACGTTCTGACCGGTCTCACCAACCGCGCGCTCGGCGGTACGATGGGCGATGGCAATCAACGGGTGAGCTGGATTCACATGGAAGATTTTCTGCGCGCCGTGGAGTTCATCGCCCGCGATCCTTTCATGGATGGTATCGTGAACATAACTGCCCCTGACTTCCCGAAGAACCGCGAGCTGATGCGCCATTTCCGCGAAACCGTCGGCATGCCGATCGGAGTTCCCGCCGCGAAGTGGATGCTGGAGATCGGCGCGGCTTTCATGGACACGGAAACGGAGTTGGTCACGAAAAGCCGCTGGGCGGATCCGCTCCGCCTGCGCGAGGCAGGCTTCCGCTGGCGTCATCCCAAGGCAGCCGACGCCATCGACGATCTCGAACGGAGACGCGGCATCACCGGTTTTTTCCGCGAGACAGAACGCCGCAGCGCGGGCGCGAGGGCATGGCTGCCCGCTGCGACGAGGTGAGTGTTGAAACAAAAAAACGCCCGGCAACTTTGCGCTGTCCGGGCGTTGAAGTGATGTGCGTGGCGCTTACTTCGAGGAGGAGATGTAGCTTGCCTGGGTCGCGCCCTTCTTGAGCTTCTTCTGCTTGATCCAGCTCATCGTGGAACGGAGCTTCTCGCCGGTTTTCTCAATCTGGTGGGCTGCTTCTGCCTTGCGGATCGCGTCAAATTTCTTGTAGCCGCCAGTGGTAGCTTCGGCGATCCACTCTTTGGCGAACTTGCCGGATTCGATCTCCTTGAGCTGCTTCTGCATGCGCTTCTTGACGCTGGCGTCGATGATCTTGGGTCCCACGGAAACATCGCCCCATTCGGCGGTTTCGGAAATGGAGAAGCGCATGCCGGCGATGCCGGACTCGTTCATGAGATCGACGATGAGCTTCAGCTCATGGAGGCACTCGAAGTAGGCCATCTCGGGCTGGTAGCCGGCCTCGACGAGAACCTCAAAGCCCGCCTTCACGAGAGCTGTGGCACCGCCGCAAAGCACTACCTGCTCACCGAACAGATCGGTGACGGTTTCCTCGCGGAAATTGGTTTCGAAAACGCCGGCACGGGTGCAGCCGATTCCGCGCGCCCATGCGAGGGCGATCTCCTTAGCCTTGCCGTCAGCATCGTTGTGCACGGCGATCAGGCCGGGAACTCCCTTGCCATCGACGAACTGGCTACGGACGGTATGTCCCGGGCCTTTCGGGGCGACCATGATGACGTTTACATTCTTAGGAGCCTCGATGGTCTTGAAGTGGACAGCGAAGCCGTGGGAGAAGAGCAGAGTCTTACCGTTGGTGAGATTCGCGGCGATGTCCTTCTCGTAAACTGCGGCGATCTTGGTATCGGGGACGGCGACGAAGATCACGTCGGCGGCCTTCACTGCATCAGCGGTGTCCATCACCTCGAAGCCGAGCTTCTTGGCCACCTCACGGGATTTGGATTTCTTGTAAAGGCCGATGATGACCTTGAGCCCGCTGTCCTTGAGGTTCAGCGCGTGGGCGTGGCCCTGCGAGCCGAAGCCGATCACGGCGAGGGTCTTTTTCTTAAGTGTTGCGAGGTTCGCGTCCTTGTTGGTGTAGATTTTTGCGGCCATACCTTATCGATTTTTTATTTCGTTTATGCCGGTAGACCGCCTCCGTGGCAGCGACCGGGCGCACAAGCTGCCTAGCGGACTGCTCGGGGTCAAGCCTCCTCTTGCCAAACCTTGACTGCATGGTGAGAGTCTTTTTTCCATGAAATCAGAACTTATTGCACTCGTGTGTGTGGAGTTGCGCTCGCGGCTGGAGCGGCTGGCGAGGGCGGCGAGGGCGGCCCACGCGGCAGCGACCGATCCCGGCTCGAAGGCAGAGAGCAAATATGACACGCGCAGCCTTGAGGAATCCTACCTCGCCACCGGGCAGGCACGGCAGGTGCAGGAACTCGCGGAGACGTTGCGGATTTTTGAAAACTTGCGGCCCGTCGATTTTTCCGAAAGCGATGAGATCGGATCGGGTGCTCTAGTGGAGGTGGAAAGGGGCGCGGAAAAGATGTTTTTCCTGCTCGTCCCTGCGGCGGGAGGGATGGAGATTTTTTCCGAAGGAAAAGAAATCACGCTGCTGAGTTCCGAAAGCCCGCTCTACCAAGCATTGGTCGGAAAAAGGGTGGGCGATACGCTCGATGCACCGCCGTTTTGGGTGCGCGGGGTTTTCTAGAAACCCGCCTCTTCCAACGCAAGCGCCGCGGCTCCTACGGTTCCCGCCTCATGGCCGAAGGCTGCAGGAAGGATGGCGAGGCCATCGCGGAACGGGCCGGAAAGCTGGCGAAGCAGATGCTCGCGGAAGGGTGTGAAAAGCAGATCCCCCGCGCGAGCCACGCCGCCGCCGATCACGAGTGCCTCGGGATTCAGTAGCCAACAGGCGTTCATCATAGCGGTGGCAAGCATGCGGCCGATCTCGTCCCAGCGCGCGCGCGCGATGGCGTCGCCGTTTTTTGCCGCCTCGGCAAGGGCGGCGGGCGAGCAGTCCTCGATGTCGCGCGTGATACCCGCTGTTTGGTAAGCTGCCTGCGCATCGCGGGCGATCTCGCGGTTGCCTATATAATCTTCAAGTGCGCCGAGATTTCCGTAATGACCGGCGCGTCCTTGGAAGTCGATGGATGTCTGCCCGATCTCGCCCGCGCCGAACTTCGCGCCACGCACCATCTGGCCGTTCGCGATAATACCGCCGCCGACGCCCGTTCCGAGTGCGGCGCAGACCAAGTGCTTGTATCCCTTTCCAGCTCCCAGTTTCCACTCTGCGAAGGCCATGCAGTTCGCATCGTTATCGGCGGAAACAGGCAAACAGAGGGCTTGCGAGAGCATATCTCGGAGCGGGATGTTTGCCCAGCCGCGGACATTGGTGAGATCAAAGACGACTCCCCTTTCGAAATCCACGAAACCAGGCACGCCGATCCCGACCGCGCGGATGCCTCCGTGGCGTTTACGAAGATCGCCCACCGAACGGATGATGGCTGCGATGATCTCGTCCGCTCCGCCGAAATCCTGGGTCGCGATGGGCGGCGCGAGATCGATGATTTCGCTGCCGCATACGACACCCGTTTTCACGCTGGTGCCTCCGAAGTCGATACCGATGGCCAAAGGAAATTCGTTCATTACCGCGCCCTGCCTATGCGGCGACGCGGAAAAGCGCGACAACAAAACCACTATTTCCGTTCCGCAAAAACTTCCGCCGCGACCAGCCGCACGCCCTCCAGCGTGAGATCGGGATCAGTGACGCCGATTTCATAAATCCCCTTCGCTCCGAACTCCGCGCCGCCACCGGTGGCCACGACATTTGGATGCGCACCGAGTTCGAAAATGATTTCCCGTAAAATTTCCTTCACCATGCCGCGGTGGCCGATCACTGCGCCGGATAGGATCGCCTCGGAGGTGGTCGTGCCGATGGCGGAGGGGGGCTCGGAAAGCGCCACCATGGGAAGCTGCGCGGTGCGAGTAGCGAGGTAGCTGGTCATCGCCGCCATGCCGGGCGCGATGGCTCCCCCGGAAAAATTTCCATCAGCGGAAAGCACGCTGAAGGTGACCGCCGTGCCGAAGTCGATCGCGATGGCCGGGCTGCCGTATTTACTCTTCAGCGCCGCGAGATTCGCGAGGCGGTCGTTGCCGATTTGTTCGGGGCTCGCCACATCAAAACCAAAGCCTAGCGGACTCTGGAAGGAAACTGCATGAAACGGCCGCCCCGTGAAGTGATTCGCTAGCAAAGCGGCTTTTTCCGGAACCACGGAGGCGACCACAACCCCGTCATACGCCACTCCACGCAGAGCGGTTTCGAGCGATTCATCGCTGAGATCCGCCGTCGCGATTACAGCCCGCCATCCGAGCAAGCCGTCCGCATCTCCGAGGGCGAACTTGGTGCGGGTGTTTGAATTATCGATCAGAAGCCAAGCCATATTTTTCCCCAGTCTGCGGATCTCATTACCGCTTTGCCGTTCTTATCCAACGCGGGCGCGCCTTCGTTTGTTTTCACACGTAATGTGCCACCGTTCATGCGGAGATCGATTTTCCCCACAAGCGCCGCGTCCTCCAGCCAGAACTTAAACCAGATATCGGTTAAACCTTTTCCCGGAGCACCGGCGAAGCTCGTGTCAGCGGGTTCGTGCTCGCTCCCGTCTGGGGTGACAAGCAGAACAGGCTTGAGCATGTCGTGCTCTTGTATGCCGCTTTTCCGAAGGTGGATTTCAAGCCATGCGTAAGTGCCATCGCGCTTCAGGCTGGAAGCCTCGATTCGGAAAAGGGCGCGCGGGTCGGGATCGCGATCGTATTTCCCCGTCCACAATTTCACCGCAAGAAACGTCAGGCCAACCAGCAACGCGGCGATTAATAGGCGCAGGAGCGGACGTTTCATCGCGGTCATTGCTATCCGATCCCACCGTATGGGCAAACGAAAACGGGCGGACTGTTGCCAGCCCGCCCGTAGATTTATTCTGATACCGATATCAATCAGTAGTTGTAGCCTTCTTCGCCGTGATCATTGATGTCGAGACCGGCGGTCTCTTCTTCAGCGGTTGGGCGCAGACCTATGACCGCTTTCAAGACCAGTGCGATAACCGCTGTCGCGACTACGGAAATCACCAGCGTGATGCCGATGGCGATCAGTTGTTGGCCGAGAAGGCCCCCGTTCGCCACCAGTTTGTCCAGGCCGTTTGTAGCGGCGTAGGTGTTGACGGAGGTGAGGTTGCCATTGACGTCGCTGGTGGCAAGGACGCCTGTGAGAATTGCCCCCAAGGTGCCGCCGACGGCGTGGATGCCGAAGGTGTCGAGCGCATCGTCGTAGCCAATGGCTCCCTTGACGAACATCACGAAAATGTAAGGAACAACCGCAGCAAGCACACCGATGATCATCGCGCCGGTAGCGTCAACGAATCCGCAAGCGGGTGTGATTACCACCAAGCCTGCAACGATACCCGAGCAAATGCCGAGGACGGAAGCGTGGCCCTTGAGAATCTTCTCAATGATTGCCCAGACGAATCCCGCTGTCCCGGCGGCGAGCGTGGTGGTCATGAACGCGTTTGCAGCAACACCATCAGCAGAGAGCGCCGATCCTGCATTGAAACCATACCAGCCGACCCAGAGCATCCCGGTGCCGACCATGCAGAGAAC
This sequence comes from Prosthecobacter debontii, assembly GCA_945870855.1. Classification (GTDB taxonomy): domain Bacteria; phylum Verrucomicrobiota; class Verrucomicrobiia; order Verrucomicrobiales; family Akkermansiaceae; genus Luteolibacter. The sequence continues at coordinate 6,261 of CAMBTP010000034.1, read as the reverse complement.
CATGCTGTGCGGTGACATTTTGTCTTTGCCGATGCCGAGGCGCTTTCCAAGGATGATGCAGAGCACGAGGGCGCTCCAACCGGAGGTCATGTGAACCACCGTTCCACCGGCGAAGTCGATAGCCTGGATGGCGGCGTCTCCATTCCAGACACCGTTCATGAGGCCGGTCACGCCCCAGATCATGTGGGCCATCGGGATGTAAACCACGAACATCCAGATAAAGATAAACGCCATGATTGCGGAGAATTTCATACGCTCAGCGGTGGCGCCTATAATAAGGGCGGGGGTGATGATCGCGAACATCAGCTGATACATCGCGAAAACGTTCTGGGAGACCCAGTAGCAATAATCGGTGTTAGGAGCACTAGTTACTCCCTTGAGGAAGAAGAACTCTGTTCCGCCTAGGAAAGGCGAGTTGAAGCTTTTTCCGAAAATCAGGCTGTAGCCAACGGCCCACCAGATCACGGTGACCATTCCGGCGCATCCAAGGCACTGCGCCAGCACGCTGAGGACGTTCTTTTTCCTAACTAGTCCGCCATAGAACAGGGCGAGGCCTGGAAGGGTCATGAAAAGAACCAACGCGGCGCAAGTCATCAGCCAGCTGTTGTGACCTGGGCCTGGGGTGCCGTCGATATTAGAATCCCAGGACTCTTCGCCTGCTGCGCCAACGCCGATATTACCGAAGTAACTCTCTAGGTCGGCGAGCCGTTGCTCGGTCGTGGCCGCGGGTAGTGCCTCTTCTTCGGCCGGTGCCGGTGCCGCTTCCTCGGCTGGTACGGGTTCCGCCACTTCTTCGGTTGGCGCCGGAGCCGCCTCTTCCTGACCGGAACTGGTCATTGGCATGAGGGGCACTGCGAAGCAAGCCGCTGCCGCAAGGGCTAGGGCTCGCCATGTCATTGGATGTCTTCTGGTCATTTTGGTCGGGGTTGTCGGATGTTTCACTGCTGACCCCACGCCGAAGAGTCGGCGCTGGCGCAGTATCTTGGCTATTAGCAAACCCCGTGCCAAAACGCGTCTTTCTCCACTCGGTCTGGTAAATCGCAGTTTTTACTTTGCCTCAGGGCGGTCCCCACGTATCAAAATTTTTCTGGACATATCCTTTGGAAGGGTTAATTATCTGCCCCAGGGAATGCATTCGGCAAACTTTGGTATGCCAGATGCTATCCGCAAAATAATCCTTTTCTGAACCTCCAAGGCTCAGGCAGGGATGATTCCAGCAACCGAAAACAACAACACTATGCAAAACTACTACAAAACTATTGGTGCCCTCGTCGCAGCTTCCGCTTTCGCGGCAGGCAACGCTTCGGCAGAAATCGAATCCGAAGTCCACGTTGGTTATACAAACGAGTATCTCTTCCGCGGTCTTGACCTTGGCTCAAACCTGGTTGAAGCAGGCGCAGACGTCGCAACTGAATACAACGGCCTTGGCCTGAGTGCAGGTGCTTGGTATGGCTCATTCGACGATGACAACACTGAAAGCACGTCCGAACTTGACCTCTATGCTGAAGTTTCCAGAGACCTTGGTTTCCTCACAGCAGCGGTCGGTTACATCAAGTATATCAATGACGACACTAACGCCGCTAACAATGGTGATTTGGTCGATGACAACCAAGAAGTTTACTTCTCGGTTGCTAAGTCGCTCTACGGCGTTGATTTCTCCCTTACTTACTTCTGGGATATCGAAACCGACAACGATGGCTACGCAGAACTTGGTGCAAGCAAAGGCTACGAAATCAGCCCATGCCTCACCCTCAACACCGGTGCAGCTCTTGGTTACCTTGCTGAACAAGGTCAACTTGCTCACCTGACTGCAAAAGTCTCCCTCGACTACGCATACAGCGAAACCGCGACTATCTCGCCTTTCGTTGCTGCTTCTTGGTCGCTTGGCGATGACGAAGACACCGATTACGAAAACACCGGTAACGAGTTCGTTGCAGGCACCATGCTTTCCGTCAGCTTCTAATTTGAAGTTTACGTAAACAAATTCACTAAAGGGCGGTTGCTTCGGCAGCCGCCCTTATTTTGTTTATGCTTGAATGATCCGGACTTCACCGAAAACTCCGCGCATGTTCCTTGGACTCGATTCATCCACACAATCCCTGAGCGCCGTCATCATTGATCCGGCGAATGGGCAGATCGCCGCTAGCGGCTCGGTAAACTTCGGTATGGATCTGCCTGATTACGGTGCTTCCAGCGGCTTCATCCCGGGCGGGAAAAACGGTGAAGTCCACGCCGATCCAAGGATGTGGCTCGACGCGCTCGATCTGCTTTTCAAAAGGCTTTCCGAAGCGGTTGATCTTTCCCGCATCGAGTTCATCGCGGGCTCCGGCCAACAGCATGGATCGGTGTATGTGAGAGAAGGATTCGACGAGGCGGCGATGAACCTCGATCCATCGCGGAGCCTCGTGGAGCAGCTTGGCAAAGAACTTTCCAGGGAATCCTCACCCATCTGGATGGACACTTCCACGGGAGTCGAATGCGTGGAGATCACCTCCGCACTGGGTGGTGCCGCCGAAGTTTGTGCGCGTTCCGGCTCCATCGCTGTGGAGCGTTTCACCGGCCCGCAAATCCGCAAGTTTTCCAAAACGGATCCAGCCGGATACGCCGCCACGGCAAGGATTCATCTCGTTAGCTCCTTCATCGCCTCGGTTCTGGCTGGCAAGCCTATGCCTATCGACTTCGGCGATGGCTCGGGCATGAACCTGCTCAACCTTGCCGAGCTTGACTGGGATTCCAAGCTGCTCGCGGCGACGGCGCCAGGACTTGGAGCAAAGCTGTTGCCGCCCGCATCCTGCCTCACGCCACAAGGAACGGTGTCGGCCTACTTTTCCACGAAATACGGTATATCCAGTAGTTGCCGCGTCTGCCCTTTCACGGGGGATAACCCTGCTTCCCTCGTAGGCATGGGCGCAACGACTCCCGGACAGGTCGTGATCTCACTGGGTACCAGCGATACTTTTTTCGCAGCGATGGCCGAGCCGAAAACCGATCCCCAGGGCTTCGGCCATGTCTTCGGAAATCCGGCAGGAGGCTTCATGTCGCTGATCTGTTTCCGCAACGGCTCCCTCGCCCGCGAAGCTTTACGCGACGAACTCGGCGCAGACTGGTCGGCTTTCGAGAAAGAAGCACTCGCCGCCACGGTGGATTCTGCCGGAAAAAACCTGACCCTGCCTTTTTACGGCGCAGAAATCACTCCGCGCCATGATTTCGAAATACCGGTCACACATTTCTCCGATGAGCCGACACCCGCGCTGCGCATCCGCTCGCTGCTGGAAGGACAGTTCCTAAACATGAAACTGCATTCGGAGTGGATGGGAGTCGCAGCCGAACGCATCCGTCTCACTGGCGGGGCATCGAAGAATGACGGCATTGCCCAACTCGTCGCGGATGTATTCCAAGCCCCCGTTGAACGGCTGGATGTCGCGAACTCGGCCGCACTGGGAGCTGCACTGATAGCCGCTGCGGCAGGCGGGCACGACCTCGTCGGGCTTGAAGGCATTTTCTGCAAACCGGCGGCGGAATCCCTGTTGCTCCCCGACACAAGTCTGGCCGGTAATTACTCGACCGCGCTCACAAATTTCAGAAAGCTTCTGGAGCAAACCATCAACGGATAAGACATCATGCAATTCAAAGACAAAATCATCGCCGTCACCGGCGCAGGCAGGGGCATTGGCCAGGAAATCGCACGTGCCTTTGCTGCGGAGGGCGCGAGGGTAGTGTTGATCAGTCGCAGCGAATCGAGCTGCGGTTCTGCCGCCGAGGAGATCAACAAAACATTCCCGGGATCCTGCACCGCCTATGCCGTGGATGTGGCTTCCCACGACGCCATCCAAGAACTCGCGAAAAAAATCGGGGATGAAATCGGCGCGGTGAACGTGCTGGTGAACAACGCGGGAGTCACCCGTGACGGCCTGCTGATGCGGATGAAAGAGGAGGATTGGGACACTGTCCTCGACACCAATCTCAAGGGCGCGTTTAACACCGTGAAAGCCTTCATGCGCCCGCTGATGAAAGGTGAAAACTCGCGCATCATCAACATCGCCTCGGTCATCGGGCTCATCGGAAACGCCGGCCAAGCGAATTACTCCGCCAGCAAGGCGGGGCTGATCGGTTTCACAAAAGCCGTCGCCCGCGAACTCGCCGGCCGCGCCGTGACTTGCAACGCAATCGCGCCGGGCTTCATCACCACCGACATGACCGACGAGCTTCCGGAGGCTGTGAAGCAGGCGGTCATCGGGAAAATCCCGCTCGGCTCCTTCGGCAACACGGAGGACATCGCGAAAACCGTCCTTTTTCTCGCCAGCCCCGCCGCCCGCTACATCACCGGCCAAGTCATCGCCGTCGATGGTGGAATGACGATGTAGCGCTTCGCGCCGTTAAAAGTTATTTGTTAGAAGTTAATCGTTTCCCCAAGCACAGTCTTCCCAAATAACTAATAACCAGTAACAAATAACAGTTTACCCCATGCAACTCCTCCTTCTCCGCCACGGCAAAGCCGAAGACTCTTCTCCGGGCGGCGATTTCACGCGCGAGCTGAAGGAGAAAGGCCATGAGCAGGCGCGGCACGCGGCGCGCATCCTTGCGGCGGCGGATCTGCTGCCTGATCTCGTGCTGAGCAGTCCCGTCATCCGAGCGAAGCAAACCGCCAATACATTCACCTCCACCGCCGGGATGCCCGGGCCGATCTTTCTGGACTGGCTCGCCTGTGGCATGTCTCCGGAAACCGCGCTTGCGGAACTCGGCCATTTCCCCGAGTTCGAGCGCATCATGATCGTCGGCCACGAACCAGATTTCTCCCGCCTCATCAGCCACTGCCTCGGCGGCTCTGCTGATACCGAAGTCCGCAAAGGCTCCATCACCTGCCTCGACTTGCTCCCTCCCTCCCCCCGCGCCACCCTCCGTTTTCTCCTCCCTCACAAGCTAGCCAAACACCTTGATTAGCGATACTCTTCCTTGCGAGTTGAAATTTGAGATTTGAATTTTATGTCATCCACCTACGGCGAAATTTTCCGCATCCACACCTATGGCGAATCCCACGGCGGTGGGGTCGGCGTGATCATCGATGGCTGCCCGCCGTCCATTCCTGTTTCGCAGGATGATATCCAGCGTGAGCTCGACCGCCGTCGCCCCGGCCAATCAGAGATCGTTACGCCGCGTAAGGAAGCCGACACCGCAGAGATTCTCTCAGGGATACATGAGGGAAAAACGCTCGGTACACCGATTTCCATCCTCGTCCGCAACACCGACCAACGCCCGTCCGCCTATGAGGAAATGGCCGTGAAATACCGTCCCTCCCATGCCGATTTCACCTACGATGCAAAATATGGCATCCGCGCCCCTTCCGGCGGAGGCCGCGCGTCTGCCCGCGAGACGATAGGACGGGTCGCCGCCGCCGCCGTGGCCAAGCAAGTTCTCGCCACACTCTGCCCTGGAATCGAAATCATTGCATGGATTAGCACCATCCAGCAGATCCAAGCTAGTGTCGATCCAGCCACCGTCACCGCCGAAGACGTGGAATCGAACATCGTCCGGACTGGAGATCTGAACGTCGTCGATGCAATGATCGAGCACATCAAGAAAATCCGCTCAGATGGAAACTCGGTGGGCGGTATTATTGAGTGCGTAGTGCGGGGTTGCCCCGCCGGACTCGGTGAGCCGATTTTCGACAAGCTTGAAGCGGATCTGGCGAAAGCCATGCTCTCCATCCCCGCCACCAAGGGGTTTGAGATCGGCTCCGGCTTCCAAGGCACCTTGCTGACTGGGAAAGAACACAACGACGCGTTTGAAATGCGGGAGGGAAAAATCCGCACAAAGACGAACCGCTCGGGCGGCGTTCAAGGAGGTATTTCCAACGGCGAGGACATCGTTTTCCGCGTCGCCTTCAAGCCCACCGCCACCATCATCTCGACGCAAGACACTGTGACGGAAACCGGCGAGAGCACCACTCTCCAGGGAAAAGGCCGTCATGACGCCTGCGTTTTGCCGCGCGCCGTGCCCATCGTCGAGGCCATGGCCACCCTCGTCCTCACTGACCACTTCCTCCGCCAGCGCGCGATGCGCAGCTAACCGACTTTCAGCGTTTCAGTTTTCAGCCTTTCAGCTTTTACCCCATTGGACGCCCTTCCGGAAATTTCGCTCGGCACGGCCGCCGTGATTATCTTCGGCTTCTGCGCGGTGTGTATGTTCCTGCGCGGCATCGCCCGCACCATCGTGAACGCGGCTTACATCACTTTCAGCGCATGGATCGGCTTCCGCGTCTGG
>CAMBTP010000033.1 GCA_945870855.1 Prosthecobacter debontii | reverse complement strand
ACATCGATTCCGATCCAGTTGGCGGCGTTGAGGATTTTGGCGAAGTATTCCGGGTAGCCGTTCTTCCACCAGCCGACACGGGTTTTATCCGGATAGTAAACGCCGGCCACATAGCTCCCGCGCAGGGTTTCGCCGCTGTATTTCTCCTCAAAATTGGCACGCTGACCCATCTTGCCGTTTCCGATTGAGAAAATGCTTTCTGACACCGGATGGAGTGCCGCGGAAAAACCTTCCTCAATAATTTTCCAGGGATCCGCCTTGATGTGATTCTTCATGGCTATGGAGGTCTAACAGGTTGGGGGTGGGAGGATACGCCCTGAGGCCGATGCAATGCGATCCATCAGGGCATTTGGATGGATTCCGGCGAAACCGGGAATCACGAAATGGGCATCGCGGAGGACGGCGGGAGAACCGATGCCGATGCAGAGCATCTCCGCGTTCAGCGCCGCCTGGACACCGGCTGCTGCATCCTCGAAAACCACGCATTCCTTCGGCGCGCAGCCGACCGCGCCCGCCGCTTTGAGGAACACCTCCGGATCGGGTTTGGCGTTACTGACACTGTTGCCATCGATCACGGAATCGAACTGATCACACAGACCGATTCTTTCCAGGATCAGCCCTGCGTTCTTACTGGCGGAGCCTAGCGCTGTCTTGATGCCCCGCCCACGAACCGCTTCGAGAAACCCGGCAGCTCCGGGAAGAATCTCCTCCGCGCTGATCCGTCTGATGTAGTCCAGATACCACTGGTTCTTGTCGTCCAGCGCTTTTTCGAAAGCACTTTCTATCAGGGAAGCACCGCCGATCTCGAGCACGATCTTGAGCGATTCCACGCGGCTCACGCCCTTGAGGCGCTCGTTATCGTGCTCGGTGAAATCGAAACCGAGCGAGTCGGCCAAACGCTTCCAAGCGAGGTAGTGATACTTGGCGGTATCCACGATGACTCCGTCGAGGTCGAAAATAAAACAGTGGATCATTGCGTGCTCATTGACGGGATTTCGCTCTGGACGTGGGTTGAGGTATATTTTTCATTATCGCGTCGGCGCGGGTGACAGCATAATCACCGACTTGAGATGTCAGGTCGGAGGCGGGGGTTTAGTCCGATTCCGATCCGTCCATGACAAACCGGTTAGAAAATCGTGGAATGAGCCAACCGAATCGTGTTTCGAAACATTTAGAGATGTGCGCGCACTGAAACTCATCCTCCTGCTGGCCGCTCTGGCATCCAACTGTATCGCCCGACCATGGAGCGATGATGTGATGTATTTCGTGATGACCGACCGCTTCATGGACGGCGACCCTGCCAACGACAATCCGCCCGGTTGCGATCCGGCGCTTTACGATCCACACCAGAAGGATATTTCCCGATACATGGGCGGAGATCTAAGGGGACTTGAGAAAGCCGTCGCCTCCGGGTATTTCAACGACCTCGGGGTTACCACGTTGTGGCTCACTCCGGTGGTAAAAAACGTTTGGCTATCAAGCTACGACAGTGGCGGCTGGAAAACCAGCTATCACGGTTACTGGGCGCAGGATTGGCTCGACATCGATCCCCACCTGACCAGCGCCTCATCGCTCGATGGTAAGCCTTACTCCGACGATGCCGAAGGCCGCATGCAGCACTACCGGGACTTCGTGAAGCTCGCGCAATCCAAGGGCATCAAGGTGATCCAAGACGTGGTGATGAACCATGCCGGCCCGGTGTTTTACTACGATGCGAACGGCGATGGTGCCTTCGATGTCACCAAAAAGGAGGAGTGTTTGCAGCCGTTCATGCGCGAGGGCTACCACGCCAACGCGAAATGGGCGGACATTCCGAAATGGAACGCAAGGAGAACACAGCCGGATGGCCCGCGCGAATTGCTGGGGGCGAAAATCAAAACCGGCGGAATCCTATCCCGCCTCGAATCCTACGGCCGCAAGGGGTATTCCGATGATAGCCTCGGCAAATCCGATGGCGAGGAGATCTTGTGCGATTTCTTTTCGCTCCGCGATTTCTGGACAGCGCCTGACGGGGAGCATTTCGACGAGTTGGTGGATGAGTTCGTGGAAATTTATGCGTTCTATCTAACCACTGTCGGCGTGGACGGATTGCGTATCGATACGGTCAAGCACGTGCACCACGAGTTCTGGGACGCCTTCACCGCCCGCTTGCGGGCGCGCCTCGGATCGGCCGCGGCGGACAAGCTGCTGTTCGGCGAGGTTTACGACGGCAACCCCGCGGTGCTCGGTCGCTACACATGGCGCTCGGACTGGCCGGCGAGCATGGAACCGGGACTCGATGCGGTGCTCGATTTCAACACCTGTTTCAGCGCCCGCAGCTATCTCCGCCAGATCGGAAAACATTTCGGCAATGCCGCAGATCTGGAGAAATCGATCGCGACGCGCGCGGCCATCGATCCCACGAAAGACCGCCCTTTTTACAACCCGAACCCCGGCCCCGACGGTCTCGGCTCGCAGCAGAAAATCATCACCTTCATCGAGAACCACGACGGACTGAACCGCTTCCGGGTGGACGGCATCACCGAGCGCCGCAACCGCCTTGCGCAAGGTCTCGTGATGACCCTTCCCGGCATTCCCTGCCTGTATTACGGCACCGAGTTCTCCCTATTAGACAAGGGCGGCAAGATTCATGAGGACGGGGAAACCGGACGCATGATGCTTTATCCGAGTCGGGATGGCCCGGGCATCGCAGATGTGAAAAGCTCGACTTCATTTATGGAAATCCGGGCGCTTGCGGATTTGCGTGAACAACTGCCGGTGTTGCGCACGGGCAAGATGATTCCACTATGGGTGGACTGCGATTCTGGCAGCGAGGACGATGGGATTTTCGCCTTCGCGCGTGCCAGCGATGATGAGAAGCAATTCGTAATCGTCGTAATTAACGCCTCGGATGAGAAGCGCGTAACAGGGGACATGAAACTCCCCAGTTCTTTGGAAATTAATGGTATGATCCTTAAGCTTGTGCTAGCAATCGGTATTAGCGATCAAGAGGAAGCACTCTCTATTCCTCTGGCTAATCCCCTGCGTGTCACGGTGCCTCCATCGAGCATGGTCGTTTACGAACTGCTACCCGCCGAGTGAGAAATTCATTCTAAACCAACCCGGATATCGACCGCTTTCAAAGTCTCAACCGAACCGGAAGAGGCTCCCAGACGGATTTCGTCGAAGGAACTTCCCAGCGGAATTTTCCCCGCACAAATAACGGTTCCGAGCGGCAGCCCTCCCTCATGCAGGCTCACGTCACCGGTGCGCGGATCGTAGCGGAGTGTCACGTTACGCAATCCGTCAACCGGACGTTCCGGCAGAATCACCTGTGTTTGCTGCTTGTCGCCATCAGCGTGCGATGCGTCGGCACCGGAAGGATCACCGAATTGCAGCACCTCGCTGCCATTGCTGAAAAAGCTCATGAAGGACCGTCCATCGTCGGCCACATCACCGCCGAATGAACTCCCCAGATCGAGGGTCGTCAACAGCACCGAACTGTCTGGACCGGTTAAGAATTCCGGGAGGCGCAGCAAGCCGTCGCGGATTTCCTGATTCGCAGGATTTCCTAAAACCCGGGGGCTGCCGAAGTCGGAACCGACAGAACGGAAGCGTCCCAGCGCCTTCGCGAACCGCCTGCCGTCCGCCGGAAAGCATCCGAACGCACCGCGCGCCGAAATCTGCGCGGCATCGCCCGCAGCAAGCAGAACCTCGCCGTTCCCGGTCTGCGAAACGATGCGCATTTCCCCTGCGGATACGAGGATCTCCTCAGCACCGGCTACAGGCACCTCGATCCCGAACTCCGCGCCAAAATTAGCTGCTTTGACTCGCGGAGTTTCCAGCGTCAGTCCGCCGCCATTGCCGCCCACCGTGAAGTAACCTTTTCCCGATTTCATAAACAGGGCTTCGCCGGAGCGGAACGTCAATTCTGCGGGACCCTCGACGAGCGCCGTGACTGTCGGACTCAGCGAAATCCCCGCACGGCCATAATCTAGGTGCAGGACGCTTTCGCCACCGACGCCGGTGGCTCCGCCGATGGACCGCGAGGGGCCTTCGATACGCCAGACTGCGTCCACCGAAAACGTGAGCAAGGCGACATCAGCCGACGCGCTCTTGTCCAGCCACGGACGGGTGAACCAGACTACGGCGAGCAATGCCAACACGGCCGCAATGGCAACTGCAGTGGGAGCTGCGGTATTTCTCCGCACCGGTTCCATGAGATGGATACCAGCCGCCCGGCCGCCCTCAAATTCCTCGATCAGGGTGTGCTGGAGGAGAGCGTAATCTCCATATAGTTTCAGAAGCTCCGGCTCCTCCCGGAGGCGCTGTTGAAAGACATCGAAGGTCTCGCGGGAGACATCCCCATCCAACACCTGCTGGATCAAATGGTGGTCGTTGCGGTTCATGGTGTGTTCTGGGATATCGTTTTCAATTCGCGCTCGATGCATTGGCGCAGGGAGGTTCGGAGGTTGTAGAGGATGGCCTTGAGCGTGCCAGCGCTCCGTTTCGTGCGATCCGCAAACTCCTGCAAGGGAGCCTCGGTGGCATAGCGATGAAAAAGCAGATCGCGATCCTGGGGACGCAAGCGGAGAAGGCACTTCCGCAGCGCGAGGTGCCGCTCCTCCAGACCGTCGGACTCCACATCGGAGCCGGAAGCCATCCGCTCGATCAGGTCGTCGTCGAAAACCAGCCAGCCCTGCGAGGCGAGCCGCCGCCTCTGGTTAAGGATGTGATAGCGGATGGTCTGGAAAGCCCATGCCTTGAAGTTCGTGCCCAGCTCGAAGGTATCCCGGCGCTGCCAAAGCGTGATGTTCACATCCTGTAGCAAATCGCGCGCGCCCGACGAGCCCGTCACCCGCGAGCGTATATACGCCAACATCACCGTTTGATGGTTCGTCAGCTCCCTGACGAATTCCTCGGTGCCGGGTTCTCCATGTGGGGTATCTGTCATTGGTTAAGAATAATTACAAATGTTCCTGCGGCGGCAAGCGGTTTAGACAAACCTCCAGAAAACACGTAAAACAACCCAACCGCAAGATAGACTTCCGACATATCAATTATATGATGTGCAGCATGAATGACCGGAATCCGTCCCGCCCGTTCGCAAAGGGGTTTACCCTTGTGGAACTTCTGATCGTAATTGCGATGATCTCGGTATTGGCGATGCTTGTCAGCTATGGGGCGAGCCGTTTCATAGAAAGCGGCAGGAAGGTGCAGGCGCTGGCGCAATTCCGGGATTTCCATGTGGGGCTAACCCTGTTCGAGACCGACTACAAGAAACCGCCGATCCCCCGCTCCAAGCGAGAGACCGGTTGGGACACGATCTACGGGGATGCGGGCGGCAATTACACTAACCAGTTCCTAGTTTCCGCCCTGGCCGGTGAAGACAAGGACTACCCCTACAAGGGCGAGAATTTCTCCACCAGAGATGTGAACCCGCGCGGGGAATCCTACATGACTTTTCCCTCCGCGAATAACAACAAGATGGGCGTAGGCACCGACGGGAAACTCTACGATCCCTGGGGGCGTGAGATCATGGTGGCTATCAACGGTTTCAAATCCAGCTACGACGGCGATGTGCTGGTGAGCTTCGGCGCCGGAAGGAATGACGAGAGACTGCACACCTGGGGCTTGGCCGAATATTCGGAGACCATGCCGAGGGATCAGTCCTTCGTTTTCTGGTCTTACGGCAAGGATGGCAAAAAGGGCAATGGAGCCCCGAACGTATCGAGCAAGGTTCCCCTGGCCAGCTCGGATGACGTAACCTCCTGGTAAAGGACTTAAGCCCTCTCCGAACCCGATCCGGAGAATTTCCAAAACCCATGAAACCCATCTCGTGCGTTCTAATTGCCTTCTTCCTGCTTGCGCGCACGGCGGCAGGGGAATCCATGTTACAGTATTTCAACACCTCCTGGGACGAGATCACCCGCAAAATGCCGGAGCTCGCCGAGGCGGGATACCAGTCGATCTGGCTACCGCCCCCGACCAAGGGTAGCGGCGGACTTTCCGTCGGATACGACCTCTGGGATCCCTTCGACATCGGCGGCAAGGATCAGCGGGGCGGTGTTCGCACCCGCTACGGCACCGAGGCGGAACTACTGCAACTCGTCGCCACCGCGCACCGTTTCGGCATCCGCATCTATTTCGACAACATCATGAATCACCGGGCCTTCGACGTCCCGGGATACAACGAGAGCACCCCCATTGATATCTATCCCGGGATGGCTCCGGAAGATTTCCACCTGCGGGTCACCGAGGATGGCTTCTACCGGAAATGGGACAACACGCGCGACTGGAACTCGGCCTGGCAGGTGCAGAACCTCGGCCTAGCCGACCTGATCGACATCGCCCACGAGTCCCCTAACACGAACTTCGGACGCAACGAAGGGGATGACCATCCGAAGTATTCCTTCATCCGCCATCCGAACAACCCGGAGTATTATTGCTTCGACCAGAACGGAAACTACGTGGGTTTCGGAAACGTGACCGCCGCCGATCTCGCCGCAAACCCGGCCGCCTACACGGAGGATGTAAACGCCTCGCTCATTCGTAACGTCCGCTGGCTGATGGACCGCACCAAGGTAGACGGTCTGCGACTCGATGCGGTGAAACATGTGCCTGACTATTTTTTCGGCCAGCAAAGCGGTGCTAATAAGGATTCGAGCGACGCGGGCTACCTCGGCGGTGTGCAGCGGCAGTTCAACATCACGCGCGGATTTTCCGATCCAAACCACCGGGACTCCGTCTTCGACACCGAGGTGGGGCGCGATGACGCGATGGTCTTCGGCGAGCACCTCGGCTCGCCGCCCGGCTATTCGGGCTACTGGGACGCGGGGATGCGCCTAGTGGACAACGACCTGCGCTCCAAGCTCAACAATGTTCTCGGAAACCCATCGGGAACCTTGGCCGGACTAGACGCTTCGGGGAGCGGTGGTTTCCCGGCGGCGCTCGGGGTGATGCACGCCAACAGTCATGATAGCGACTACTCCGCCATGCGTCCGCTTCAGCACGCGATCTATTACACCCGAGAGGGCATGGGGCTGGTTTATACAGACGGATATTACCAGGCGGAAACACTCGGCGAATCCGGCGGAGCATTCCCCCGCCATGCAAACACCGCATTCCTCGGCCAGTTCGGCGACCCGCAAATCCCGAACCTGCTGAAAATCCACCAGGACTTCGCGCGTGGTCTCCAACAAGGGCGCTGGAGCGATAGTGATTTCCTCGCCTATGAGCGCCGAGACAACCGCAATCCCGACGGATCTACCCGCACAGGCAACGCGGCGGACGAAGTAACCATGGTCGTGATGCTAAACGACAACAGCGCCGCTGGCCAGTCACGGCCTTTTCAGCACAGCTTCCCGCCGGGCGCTTATCTCTACCAATATGCCGAGGGGCCGAACGGATCCAACCAGACGGGATTTTACAAATACGGCGATGAGCTCGGTTCTGTGATCGTTCCACCCGGCGGATACTTCATTTTCGGATATCGCACGCCCGAGCTTTCCACCCTCTGGCCACAAGCTGCGATCACCCTTCATCAAAACGGTATCGAGGTTCCGCGTATCACGGTCACGCGCCAGGACGGACCAGACGGCGACGCTTCGTTCAATCCGAAAAGTCTTCCCAACCGGGGTTATCCTGCCGGTGTCACTCCGAAACCTTTCACCTATCGGACATCGGTGCCGGTGGTGAAATCCGGATCTCCGCTTACGATTTTTGCCCGCGCCGATGGCTCTGCGCAAAACATCCTGCTCAAGCTCGACGGCGGGGTGGATCTGAACGGCACGGTGCCGCCCGGCATCACCGATCCCACGAAACGCGATAATCCACCAGCCGTTCGGACGGATACTTGGGTCGGTTACGAACAGCCTGTCTTTGTGGATCGCCAGCATCCGGAAAAATTCGCGGCCGTGGACACCAACCGCAGCCAGATCGGATCCCCCGGAGCGGAAATGTATTCCAAGACGATCGGCACACCGGGCTTCGACATCAACCAAGGTCCATCGAATGCCAACAATTTCAGCACCGAGGAAGGAAAGCAGGCCTCCTGGGTCTTCCATGATCCCACCGGAATCGTCGGTGGCCCCGACAGCACCGAAGGTGTAGGCAACGCGCAATACAGCGAGGTCGGAAGCACGATCACCCTGTGGGCAAAAAGCAATTCTGTAGGTCTCGGGTTCCGGATGTTCGTATATTACACGACGGATGGCAGCTTCCCAGAAGGCGCTGGAGGCATCGGCCTTGGAACCACCCAAACCGCCGAACTCGATTTCCAGCACAACCAGTCGCCCGATGATTGGTGGAACTCCACCACCATCACGAAACCCGCAGCTGGAGCCCTCGTCCGTTACAAGATTGGACTCTACAAAAACGGCCCTACCACCCAGTCAGCATGGTGGCCCGGGAACGCCGCTTCCGTTGATTACAAAAAGAAAATGCTCACCACGTTCAAGGTGGAGAATATCTCGCCATCCACCGTCGAGTATCATGAGCACGCGGATTTCAACTCGCTGACTACGGGACTCAAGGAGGGCTTCCATGTATTGAGAGCCAAGGCCTTTCTCAACCGCAATACCGCCACCCAGTCGTCACTCTACCAAACCTTCACCCAGACCTTTTATTACGACGCGCAGGCCCCCATCGGAGAGATCGCCTTTCCGCAGAACAACGGAGAAACGGTCAGTGGCTCAAGCTACGAAATCGTCGTCCGTACCGACTCAACCGTCGAAGAAGTTTGGTTCAACGTCTCCGATAACGAAGCGGGTAACGATGATGCGGCCACCTCGCAGCCCAATGGCAACGGCGCGGGCTTGGAGCCGTTCACCGATCTGAACCGAAACGGCATACGCGACGCCAACGAGGATTTCACCGACCTCAATGGCAACGGTGCCTATGACGCGGTAATCCCGATCGCATGGGCTAGGGCATCCTCCGTCACCATAAACCCCTCGCCGACCAACCCTCTTCAGAAGGAATGGCGCATTCGCTACACGAACATTCCCGCCACCGGATCTGCCACCCTCACCTTCCGCCTTCTCGAAGCATCATCCTCACGCGATTTCACTCAGGATGCGACGACCGGCCACTACACTCAACTCGTGCGGACAGTAAACACCGCCGGCCCACTGGAGCGGATCAACATCGCCTTTCCCCAGAACGACGGCGATCTCGTGGATGACAACTACACGATGAAAGTCCTCTTCTCGAAAGCTCTCGCCAACGGTCTCACCGAAGCCCAGCTCAAGGCGAGTTTCTCCTTCAGCGCAAACGGCATCGAACAAGGCCGCGAAGGATTCTCCATCGATTACGGAGACCGCGGCCCCGGAAACGCCTACCATGAATTGGCCATCCCGCTGCCAAACCTCTACAACGACGTCGCCTCCTTCGTGCATCAACTCGTGGTGGATTACACCTTCCCGCAGAACTATCCCGACGCCACGAAACGCGGACTCGAACTCGGCGCAGTGCGTCTCGTCACCGCCAGCCCCAGCAGTAGGCCCTCTGTGCAGATCACCCAACCCGCTGAATTAGGATCAGACGGAAAGCCGGTGGAAATTATCCTCCCAGACGGCCCCGGGCCAGACACCACGGCTTATACCATCCGCGTCGTCACCAGCGCCTCGGTAACCGACCTTTCTCTAACAGGAAATCCTGCGCTGGAAATCATCGACGAAGCCTTCATTGACAACAATGGCAACTCTCGTTTTGACGGTGAAGAACCCTATGAGGACACCAACGGAACCGGCGAATATGACGAAGGTGAACCGTTCACCGATCTCAACGAAAACAACACATGGGATGCCAACGAACAACCCTCGCTAATCGATACGAACGGCAACGGCAACTGGGACGGCCCAATCGTAACCGTTTCCGGAAATTCCAAGACGTGGGACTACCCTTGGCTCATCACCGAGCCCGGCACCTACCTTCTCACGGCATCTACCGGCGGCGATGACCCAGTCATCTCCACCCGCAACGCCCGCATCGTCCTCCAGGAAATCGTAGATACAGATACAGACGAATCCAACGACGATGACAACGACGGTCTGATCGACAGAGATGAGGCCACTCCCCGTCCGCTCCCCGTGGGCAACCCGGAAACTTGGACAAACTCCGACATCCACGTCCACCGATCCTTCGGCAGAACCCTACCCAAAACTCCCGATTCCGACGGCGATGGGCTGCCCGACGGCCTCGAGGTGGGCTGGCGCACCGCAAGCGACCCGCCGACCGATCTTGATGCCGACACCAACGGCGATGGCTTCCCCAATTTCATCGGCGACCTCGATCCACCGCTCTACGCCGTGGTAGAACATCATGGCTTCGTCCCCGGTGTTGCCAGCCAAAGCCAAGGCGACGATCGCACCCGCCAAGCGGCTGGCACCGTTACGGATCCGACTAATCCCGACACGGACGGCGACGGAATATTGGACGGTGTCGAGGATGCCAACCGCAACGGATGGACGGACGGGGACGGAAAAGCCCTCCCGCTCACCAGTGGTCGTGGCAGCTACGCCGCCGCCCGCCCCAACGCCGGCGATTGGCCCAACAACATCATCGACTCCTTCGAAACCTGGACGGAAACCAGTAACACCAATCCGGATAGCGACGGGGACGGGCTCAACGACGGGTACGGCGAGGACAAGGATCTCGACGGCCTCATCACCGGCGACACGAACAGCGACCGCATCTACGACGCAGGCGAGGTGTGGAGCGAAACGAATGCCCTGAATCCCGATACAGACGGCGACGGTTTGCCGGACGGCTGGGAAGCGCGTTTCGGGCTGGATCCGCTAGACAACGGCATCGACAATCTACGCACCGCGACACCCGCTGACGGCAATCCCCGCGAGGGCGCGGACGGAGATCCCGATAGCGACACTTTCGACAATGCGGCGGAACTCGCGGCCGGCACGAATCCCACCCAACCTACCGTTGTGGGCACCGGCGGCGGCGAGGGAACCATCGATATCGGCACCTTCACCGACTGGAAGCACACCGATCTGCTCGCACTCGACGAATACAACGAAGGCGGCAGCCAAGGGGCGGATGTCTATCGCACAAACAGTCTCGACCCATCGCGCGACATCGTCGCTTTCTCGTTCCGCGATGGCGGCGCCGTTTCCGCCGGTGGCGATGGCAAGCTGTATTTTCGCATCGATTTCCTCGACCTCGCCGCATACGCCGAGCAGGGCGAAGTGGATGCCTATGTCGTCATTGACACAGGAAACCCCAGCGTCGGCGAACGCGCTTTGCCGGACAGCGTGGACATCGCCACCGACATGCGATGGGAGGTTGTCGTCGGTGCCTATGCCTCCAACGCAGGCAGCGTATCCGTCGATCTGAACCGCTTGGTGAACAACAACACCACCACCGACGTGCAGAACCCGTATGACTTTGGGGTCGAGCGGCGCGGGATCGCTCCCAACGGCCTCAACGCCGTCGCGTGGTCGCGCAGATATGATGCGGTGGAAATAGCCGTGGAGCGGCAGGCGCTCCTCGACGCTGGCTGGCTCGGAAACCCCAACACCCTCAATTTCCAAGTCTTCACCACTCGCGACGGCACCCAACCGGGCGGCCAGGGCGACATCGGAGGCCGCAATGACATCCGCGACACGATCGGGGACGACTGGCTGGCATCCGATTATTGGAAAGATCAGGACAACATCCGCCTCAACGGCAAACTGAGCAGCTACTTCGGGCGCTCCAGTTCAAACGACCGTGGCAAGGCCGCCAAAGTGATCCTCCTTGCCCACGGCAACCAGGCCATGGAGCCGGGCAACAAGATCCAGAATCTCGTCCACAACGGAACCAGTGGATATAGGAACCTGCTCCAGACCCACAAGGATTACGCCGCCCCCCTCACCCTTCATATGACCCCGACGCTGGCCTCCGCCCTCCAGTGGGCAAAAAATCCCGCGCCGAACGCACTCAACGACGGGCCGTCCTTCAATGCGGGCATCGCGGAACTCGTCGCCTCAGGCAACGCCGATATCCTCGGTTCCACTTTCTCTGATCACGTTCCGAAATACTTCCCTCTGGATTTCAACGCATCGAACGTCACCTTGGCGGAAAACTTTCTAGAGTCCATCTACGGCGGCAACCCAGTCGCGTCACGCACCGCTTTCTGGGCGCCCGAACGCGTGCTGGACGACGAGACACTGGCGATCATTTCCAACCTCGGCTTCAGCCACACCTTCGCGGATCAGTCCCGCCATTTCGTGAAATGGTTCGGGCGCACCTCGGCGCTGGGGACCGATGGTTTCCGGATCAACGAGGTCAATGGGGTGAAGGTGATCCCGATCCACGACGTGACTTCCGAATACCTCGACCAAACCTATGACGAGGGCTCTTCACAGCCGGTGCGCGAACTGCTCTCCCGCCGTTCCCGCAGCGGAGTGCAGGATCAGGTCGTAGTGCTCTGGCGCGATATGGCAGACTTCGCGAACAGCGCAAAAGCCGCTTCCTACGATACGAACGTCCGCTGGCTTGCAAGCCGCCCTTGGATCCGCGTGGTCACCGCCGACGGGATCATCAACGGCGAGGTTTCTTACACGGGACAGGACAACAACACCTACACGACGTGGGGCACCGTATTTCGCGGCGGTGGACTAAACCTAGCACAGACCGCTAAGGACTTCATCGACCACGCAACCGGTGAAAACTACGACAATTGGTATTTCGGATCGGGCTACGAGCAGGGGCTGCAAAACCGCATGTTTGGCGCAACAGGTGTGTTCGGTCGCATCGGAGAAACTGGCCATTCCAACAACACATGGCAGGCCATCTCTGGCATCCCCGCCAGCGGCGGGCTTTACGATCTCGCCGCCGCAAGCATCCACGCCGCGATGTTCCAGACGGCTTTTCATAACACCACGAACAACAACCTGAGCAAGTTCAGCACCGGCGCGTATATCCATCCCGATACCGACGGTAGCCAGACCCTCGCGGATTTCGCGCGGGTCGCACAGTCCCAGACCCGCTTCGCGAAACTTTATGCCCGCGTCAACCAATGGGCGTCCGCTCCTCCGGCTATCTCCACAGCATCCGCCGAGGACATCGACTCAGACGGTGCCAACGAATACCTGCTCTTTAACTCAGCGGTCTTCGCCGTATTTGAGTCGGCGGGGGGGCGCATGACCGCCGGATTCTCGCGTAACACCCGCACCGGCCGAGTTTATCAGGTTGTTGGAACACAGCCTTCCTTTGCCGGATCCGATTCCGAAATCGAAGGAACGGCCAACGTCATTTCGGGCTCGGTCGCCGCTTTCCGCACTTCCGGATTCAAGGACTGGTTCGCGAGCGGCAACGGCGGCGGAACCTCGCAATACGTGAACGCGAGCTACGTGGCTTCTGCATCGGGCACGAACGGATGGACGTTCACTGCGCCCGGCGGCGGCATTATAAAAACCATCATGCTGCCTGACAACACGGCACGCCTCGATGCGATCTATAACCTCAGCGGTGATGTCAATAAACTATATGTCCGCATGGGTCTCTCCCCCGACCTCGGCTCGCTGATGGTTCGCGGCCAACAGGATCTCGCCTTCAATCATGATGCCGGAAATGGACGGATTATGCTTACTAACCCCGCCGCCGAGCCGGTCACCGCCATTGTCCGCTACAACCCCACCAGCGCCGACTACAATGAATCTGCGGTCGATGACAGTCCAGGACTCGGCGTAGAGTGGCAGACGGTGAGCATGCGCAACCAGGCCTTCACCCAGCAGGTCGAACTCGAAAACGTCACCGGCCAAACCACCTTCGCCATCAGCCTTGGAATGGAGACAGCATCGACCGATTCCGACAACGACAAGCTGCCCGACTGGTGGGAAAACCAATACGGACTGAAATCCGATGACAACGGATCGACCGACATCAACAACGGCCCGGCGGGTGATCCGGATGGGGACGGTTTTTCCAATATGGTGGAATGGCTTGTGGGGATGGTGCCTAACTTTAAGGACTCCTCGGCGTTTCCGAAACTCGGCCTCGCGAAAATTCCGATAGGAGTGCGCTTATCATTCTCTACACTACCGGATCGGAAATACCAGATCATGACCTCGACGACTCTGGATGACTGGCAGCCGTTCGGCGATCCCGTTACAACCACACCGAACGACACTCCGGGAACGTTCGAGATCGACACTACAACCAGTGATCTGAAGCGCTTTTACCGCATGATGATCACCCCCGCGCCCTAACCCTCCTTTCGCATCCACATCATGAAATCAACAACCTATTGCCTTCTCACCGCATTAATCGCCTTCCTGTTTGCCGATCCAGCGGCCGCGATTTCGGTTTTGAAAATCAGCCCGAACTCAACGGTGCGCGCCGCCAGCGAGGTGGAGGCGAATTATACCACGACGCACCTTTTCATCAATGAGGTCGCTGGCGAATCCATTCCCATCACGATCTTCTTCGATCCCGGAACCATGGGTGTGGAATTCGCCGAGGTCTTCACCAATCTCAACCGCCGCGACAGGGCGGA
Organism: Prosthecobacter debontii; assembly: GCA_945870855.1. Lineage (GTDB taxonomy): Bacteria > Verrucomicrobiota > Verrucomicrobiia > Verrucomicrobiales > Akkermansiaceae > Luteolibacter. The sequence continues at coordinate 14,760 of CAMBTP010000033.1, read as the reverse complement.
CGACGACGCCAATGAGGATGGCATTGAGGACGGCATCCTGCCACCCAACGGCAACGACATCGCGGCAGGAAATGATGCGAACTATTTCAAAGCGCACACCATGCAACTGGTCAGCGGTGGCTATCAGATCACGCTTTTTGCGAACAAAACCGGTGCCTACCGGCTCACCGCCCGCTACCGCCTCAACGGCGAGTCCGCCGGCACCTACACCTATTACAACAACACCGACGGCGGCGGGAAACGCGACCACGCCATCGTGGTCTCTCCGAAGTCAGCAAGGGATATCCAGCTCTATGAAGTGAATCCGCTCACTGTGATTGCCAGCGGCACCCTACCCTCACAACGCGGCACTTTCGCAGACCTTGCGGGCGGCGTCTCCGGCGGCCCGCGTTTCAACCTCGATTACGTCAAAAACCTCGGCTGCAACATGCTCTGGTTCCAGCCCATCCATCCCAACGGCATCGACGGACGGCAGATCGATCCCGACACCGGGCAACCCTTCGAGGTCGGCTCACCCTACGCAGTAAAAAACTTCTTTGATGTCATGCCCCTAATGGCGAAGTCCTTCTCCGCCGGAAATTCACCCGCCACCAACGACACCCTCGCAGGCCGCGCCCAAGCCCTCGCCGAGTTCCAATCCTTCTCCGAAGCGGCGGACACCGCGGAAGTGGGTTTGATGCTTGACGCCCCTTTTAACCATACGAGCTATGACACAGAGCTGGCAGCTCTCGGGCAGACACTATTCGGCAATAGCGGAACCAACGCAAATTCCGAAATGCGCAACACCGAGGCGCGCTTCTTTTCCCGAAGGGACGCCTATGACATGAGAGCTTCTTCTGCGGGAAACATCGGGCTCGCCCCCGACCGCAGCGATTTTGGAAAATTCGCGGATACCTACGATGTATTCTATGGGCGATACGCGGCCTTAGTTTCCGGATCAACAGGCGGATATCAGAGCGAGGCAGATTGGTTCGACAACAGCATCGGAAACGAGAACACCGCATGGGACGGTCATTTCGACGTGATCACCCGCAACGTCTGGAAATACTTCGCCGAATACACGCTGCACTGGCTCACCGCAACCGGCTACCCGGCCAATCCCACCGGAGATGCCATTGATTCGGATGTGGGCGTGGATGCGTTGCGCGCGGACTTCGGTCAGGGCTTACCTCCTCAGGCTTGGGAATACATCATTAACAAGACCCGCGCCCGGAAATGGAACTTCGTCTTCATGGCGGAGTCCCTCGACGGCGGAGCCGTCACCTATCGGAGCGGACGACACTTCGACATCCTGAATGAAAACATCGTGTTCCCGCTGCACGCCGCCCAAAACACGACGGATTACCGCAGCATCTATGAAAGCCGCCGGAACGCCTACGGCCAGGCACTGGTCTTGCTCAACACCAGTTCACACGACGAGGATCACTACCAAGATCCATGGCACGCGCTGATTCGCTATGCCGCGAACAGCAGTGTGGATGGCGTCCCTCTGATCTTTCCCGGCCAAGAGCTTGGGCTGAGTGGTGCGGTCGTGCCGCCGGGCGACACGCAGGCCGGCATCACACCCTTTGGTTATGAACGCTACGAAACGAATTTCGGGAAGCCCATTCCGCATTTCAAGAAGTATAACTCACTCATGCCCCTCTGGCTAATGACGACGCCCTCCGCCCCGAGCTACAGCTACGGCATCTCCCAGCTCGCGAAGGTTTATGAGGGCATCGGCCAGGCACGCCAATTTTCCAGTGCGCTCCGCGGCTCAAATCGCCATTTCCTCAATCTCAAGGACAACACACCCCATTCCCAGATATTCTCCGTCGCGAAATTTGAAAACCGCAACGCAGCACCCAACCTGTCCGATGTGGTGCTCGCTTTCGTGAATCTGGATCGAAACGTCAATCCAGCCACGATCGAAACCAATAAGTTCAACGTGAACATCGACGCGGACACCAACGGGGCGAACGACTTCGGGATCAAGCCCGGCCGCACCTACAACTTCAAAAACATCGCGGCCTACCTCGGCACCGATCCAACTCGTCGGAACAACTTCCTAATCCCCATCGGCATCTCCGGCGATGATCTCCTGGGACAAGGGCTTTTCGTCAGCCTGAATCGCGTCCCGACAACGGACGGAACATGGGCCACCGCTCCCTATGAAGCCCAGTATCTCAAACTATACGATGTCACTCCCCCACCCGCTCCCGCCGTTCCAATGCCAGATCTCGCTTTGTTCGGAACGGTGATCGGAAACACAGTGACATTCCAATGGGCCGCAGCCAGCGACCCTGAAGGCGGAGTCTCCGGCTACCATCTGCAGATCGGCACCACGCCCGGCGGCAGTGACATCTTCAATTCCCAGACGGCAAACACCAGCCAAACGGTCAATGTGTCTTTCGGAACCACTGTTTACGCCCAAGTCCGCCAAATCAACAATGCCAGTATCGAAGGACCATATAGCGGCGCTTCCGTTGCTGTACTCGCGCTCGACCCGGTTGCAGATCAGGATGGCGATAGCCAATCTAACGGCTCAGAGTTCAGCGCTGGCACCAATCCCCTTTCATCCGAGTCGTCGCTGAAAACCACGGCCACATTGATTACCGGCAATAGCATTCTCATCACCGTCACCACGGTTTCCGGGCGGAAATACCAGTTAGAAACGAGCACCACCCTCACGGAACTGTCATGGGAAAACGTCGGGGATTCTGTTACCGCCACCGGCCCATCAACCGTCTTCACCGCACCCAATGTTGCGGGGCAACCGAAAAGGTTCTACCGAGCCCGGGTCATCCCTTGACACTTATCGTTCCAGGATCGTTCCTGAAACAAAAATGGGAACCCCTAAAGGCTCCCTTTTACAATCACCGCCAGCCTCACCACGACCCGCAAGGCCGCCACCCGCAGCGAATAACCCGCCGCCTTAGTTACGTCAAGGTGGCAGCGTTTCCTTGGCTTACGCCAATCTTTGTGATCTTCTTAATCACTAGGTAATACCAAGTTTTACGAGCCGAAAATCAGGCGATAAAAAAGAGCCTGACGGATCCCGCCAGGCTCTTCCTTGAGGTTTAAAACTTAAAGTTTTACAGTTTCACGTTCCAGCGCAGCAGGCGTCCCCACCTGTTCCACTCGGTGGTAACCACGTTGCCGTCCTTGTCGAAGGTCGCGCCGTGGGGCGATGTCGTGATGCCTTCGCGCCATTTTTCGGGGGCGACGCCGTTGGTGTTGAATTCCGTGGGGTTGTCGTTCGCGCCGAGGCGCTTGAGGACTTTTCCTTCCTTGTCCAGGATGCTGATGCCGCTGGCGAGTTGGGCGACGCAGACGAGATCCCCGTGGAAATCGACGGTGCAGGGCTTGAGGATTCCGGTGGCGTAAACGCTGAGGAAATTGCCTTCGAGATCGAGGTGGATGAGGCGGTCATTCGTGCGGTCGCAAACAAGAATGCGGGCAGGCTCGAAACGTGTGTCGAACGCAAACTTGTGGGCGGTATTGAGTTTCCATGGCTCGCCTTTACCCGCCGTCGCGCGCTTGAATTTGCCGTCGGCCCCGAAGATCAGGAGACGGTCGGAGGCGTATCCGTCGATGACGTAGATGTCGCCGTTCGGCGCGCGGTCGGCGTGGGTGAGGGCGAAACTTGTGCCGATCTCCGCCGGTATCGCGGAAAGCGGGATCTCCAGCAGAACCTCGCCCTTGATCGAGAGCTTGAGGAACGCGGTGGTCTTGTCTCCGAGACAGGCGGCGTAGATCACGTCCTTGCCGTCTTCCTTCACCATTGTGAATCCGTGGAAGTTGTTGCGGGCGTTGGGAAGGTTCCGAAGGTATTTCCCGGAGGCATCATAAATCTGAATACCGCTTTTTTCCCCGCCGACGACGGAGACGTAGAAGTTCCCCTCCGAATCCACATCGATCTCCCCATGGGAATCACCGATGGTCTGAAGCCCTTCGGGCGTTGTCGGCCAGCCCTTCTGGAAATTATATTCGTGGGCAGTGGCGAATGTCGCAAGCGCGACGGTGGTGAGTAGTATTGTTTTCATAAATTTCAAATTTCAAAATCCAAACTTCAAAAAGAAGGACTCAGTGATGTTGCACGCCAATTCGGATGCGTCGATATCGGATCTTGGAAAAAAATACAGAGTAAGCGAATCGTCTTCCTTGAGATTTGAAATTTGAGTTTTGAATTTTAGGCGCACTTCGGGCACGTCCCGAAAAACTCCAGCTCGTGGTAAAGTCCGCGGTATCCTGTTTTCTCGCGGATTTCATCCTCAAGCTCGTGGACAGGACATGGGGCTTTGATCGATTCGATTTTCCCACAACCCGTGCAGATGAGGTAGTCACTGTGCTTACCGGGCTGGAGGAGGGTGAAAAATGCGGCTCGCTCGTGGAGACCAAGGCGGCGGATGATACCGTGCTCGCAAAGACGCTGAAGAAGACGATAGACCGTGGCCTTGTCGCATTGGTCGGTAAGGCGCTTCGAAGACGCGAGCTCGGCGAGCGTCATGGGTCGATCTGCCTCGACCAAGGTGGTAATGAGCTCCTCGAGCGCTTTCGTGCGGCGGAGACCGGCTTCCCGGCAGCGGGCGATAGCTAGTTTGACAGGGCTTTCCGACATTTACTTAAAAGAGTCTGGTCTGGGGATCTTCGGGTTTCAAGGGCGGAGGCGGTGCACCGATTTTTTCGTAAGCGGCGGGCATCGCTGTGCGTCCACGCGGGGTGCGTTGGATGAAGCCCTGCATGATGAGAAATGGCTCGTGGACTTCCTCCAGCGTCGCTGCGTCCTCGCCGACCGCAACAGCGAGCGAGCTGAGACCGACGGGGCCACCTCCAAATTTGTAGATCATCACTTCAAGCAGACGCTTGTCCATTTCATCGAGGCCGTCGGAATCGATCTCGATCATGGCGAGGGCGGCGGCGGCGTTTTCCTGATCGATGATGCCCTTGCCGCGCACTTGGGCGAAATCCCGCACCCAGCGCAACAGAGCGTTGGCGACGCGTGGGGTGCCGCGGGAACGAGCGGCGATTTCCAGCGCGCCGGGGCGGTGGATTTCCGTTTCCAACAAACCCGCTGAGCGCTCGATAATGTCAGAGAGTTCCTCGCGGCTGTAGTAGTCGAGCCGGTTGATCAGCCCGAAGCGGGAGCGCAGCGGCGCGGTCAGCATCCCGGAGCGGGTGGTCGCGCCGACGAGAGTAAAGCGCGGCAGATTAATCTGGATCGAGCGCGCCGAGGGGCCGGAATCGATAATTATGTCGAGCCGGTAGTCCTCCATCGCGGGGTAAAGGTATTCCTCGATCGCGGGGTGAAGGCGGTGGATCTCGTCGATGAAAAGGATATCGCCTTTCTGGATGTTCGTGAGGATGCCAGCGAGGTCTCCGGCCTTCTCGATCTGCGGCCCGGAGGTAGTGTGCATCTGGGTGCCAGCCGCCTTTGCAATCAGGTTTGCCAGCGTCGTTTTCCCCAAACCCGGAGGCCCCGAAAGCAGCACGTGGTCGAGCACATCGCCCCGCCGTTTTGCCGCTTCTAACATCAACAGCACGCGATCCTTTACCTTCTCCTGCCCGATGAATTCGGAAAACGCGGGAGGCCGAAGCGAGACATCGAAGGGTGTCGGCGGAGCGGTGGTGGTCTGCTGGTAGAAATTCTCGGACATGAAGGGCTGGGTGTTTCTACCCCAAAGATGCGAAGGAGCAAAGGCGAGGTTTTTGAAAATGAAGAGCTACGTTTTTGGAGTCTTAGGCAGGCTGAGGAGACCTTGTTCGGTGGGGGTGAGCATTTTCACAGTTTGACCGCGAATGGACGCGAATTTTTAAATCAGCTTCGCAGATGTTCGATGGCTGCCTCGAGATCGGCTAGGGTGACGGTCTCAATGACGTGGGCTTGGCCGATTTCCGAGAGAGTTACGAAGCGGATTTTGCCGGATTTGAATTTTTTGTCGCGGGCGAGCTTTTCCATCACGGTGGCGGTGGGGATGGAAGCGTGCAGGGTGAGCTGCAGATGGAAATGGCGGAGGACCGCGAGGATTTTTTCCGAGGCGGCGGGCGGGAGGGCACTGTGTTTTTCGGAAATGAAAAGCGCGGCGCGGATGCCGAGCGCGATGGCCTCGCCGTGGAGCATTTCGCCATAAGGAAGCGAGGCCTCGATGCCGTGGCCGATGGTGTGGCCGAAGTTAAGGAGGGCGCGGATGTCCTTGGTCTCGTATTCGTCTGCCTCGACGATGCGGGCTTTTATCGCGATGTTGCGGGCGAGGAGATCGGCGGGGACTTCGCGCGTTTCGGGAGCGATCGCCATCAGCTCCGCTAGCATGGCGGCATCGCGGATCGCAGCGTGCTTGATCGCCTCGGCGAAGCCTTCGTGGAATTCGCGCGGCGGGAGGGTGGCGAGCGTTTGTGGATCGACGATGACCAGCTTCGGCTGATGAAATGCTCCCAAAAGGTTTTTCCCCTCCGCTACGTTCACGCCGGTTTTGCCGCCGACTGAGGAATCGACCTGTGAGACGATGGTGGTGGGAATCTGGACGAAGGGAATGCCGCGGTAGAAAATGGAAGCGACAAAGCCCGCGAGATCCCCGACGACTCCGCCACCCAGCGCGATGATCAGCGAGCTACGGTCGTGCCCAGCGCGGATCATATCGCGGCAGAGGTTTTCCGCATGAGTCAGGGATTTCGAGGCTTCGCCTGCGGGGACGGAGTGAAGTGTGGGGCGGTTCTCGCCGAAGGATCTAAGTAAAGTTTCCGCGTGGTGAGCGGCTACGGTTTGATCGGCAATGATGGCGGGACGGAAACCGGAAAGCCCATGCTCTTCGAGGAGCTTCGCGGTTTCCGAAAGCAAACCACTACCGACGACCACCGGATAAGAGCGGTCAGCTAGGGCGACATGGACGGTGGGCATACGCGAAGACTCAAATTTCAGGCAACGAACATCAAGGAAGAAGGAGTAGGGTTTAAGCGTCAGGGCAAACTTGACAGGTGGGGCGGGAGCAGGAATAGGATGACTGTGATGTTTTTCATGAGATTTCTGCTGCTTGCGATCCTTCTTCTGGTGGGCTGCGAGAAAGCACCGCTGCGACCTCTCGACGTGGAGGCTTACGTCTGGCAAGCCGCAGAAAAACCCGCCGTAAGGGAGGCGATGATGAAGTCGGAGGATGTTGTTTCACGGCTCCATGTCCGGGCGGCGGAGATGCGGTGGGATGGCGGGAAATTCGTGACGCAGTGGTTCGTTAAAGAGCTGCCTACTGAGCGCTGCGGACTGGTGGTAAGGATCGGGGCATCGGCCGCCGGGATCGAATGGACGCCGGAGCGGATCGCGGAGGTAGCGGAGGTTTTTAGGAATACAGCGGAGTTTTCCCCTTCTGAAATCCAATGCGATTTCGACTGCCCGCAGAAGCGCCTGAAAGGATACGCGGTGCTGCTGGATGGCTTGCAGTCGGCTGCTGGAGAGATTCCTGTGCTTCCCACGGCATTGCCCTCTTGGCTAGGTGAGCCGGAAATGGCGAACTTGGTGAAGGGCCGGGCGGGCTGGGTCTTGCAGGTTCACTCGCTCGAACTCCCCTCACGTCCCGAGGAGGCACCTGTGATTTTCGATCCGGAAAAAGCGCGTGCCGCTGCTCTGAAGGCGGCGCGTTTGGACGTGCCGTTCCGTATCGCTATGGCTACGTATAGCTGCGAAGTCCGCTTCTGCAAGGATGGCAAGGTCATCGATGTCGTTTCCGAAGATCTCACCGAGCTGACACCTGCCGTGAGGAAGCGGAGCTTTGCAATGGCCGATCCGGCGACGAGCGCTCGATTGGTGGCGAATTGGGAAAAAGACAGGCCAGCGGGATTGACTGGAATCATCTGGTATCGCCTGCCGGTGGAAGGCGATTCACGGAACTGGCCATGGGAAACCTTCCGCCTTGTCACACGCGGGGAGGTTACTGTATCTCGCCCGGTTCTGGAGGAGAATCCGGGTGACGGCGCGCGCGATATCACGGTGGCGAACCATGGTGAATTTCCAGTCAGGCTGCCACGTGAAATCATCATCCGCTCAACGGTCGTCACAGGTGATGGCGGCGGTGCATATCAGGTGGAGCGTGCGGGTGACGGCGTGAAATTTTTGCTACGAACCGATGTATGGCCTTGGCTCGATCCGGAGAAAAGCATAGCCTGCGGATGGCTGAGGTTGCGGGATAAGGAGCAGGAAATCGACTGGAGCATGGCGAAATGAAAACACGATATCGAAAATCACTCGTCGCTTGGATCGCGCTCCCCGCCATCGCCCTCGGATGCGGGCCGTTTTTTCCGGACACCATGCTCGACAACCCTCAGGCGTCCTTGGCGGTGCCCGTGGTTTCCTACCTGCACGAACTCCATAACCTCGCGGGAACTTCGCAGAGTCCCCGCGCTCCCGCCCAGCAGAATGTGGGCGGATTGATGGATCAGATCCCTCTGGAGGTGGCGGAACTCGAGGCGATTTGGGAAAGCGAGGGGGTGGATGAAATCGAAGCCAAGCGCCGCGCCGAACACTACACGGAGGTGAGGACCATTCTTCTCCAACATCTGGCCGACATCGGCATCAGGGATTTCCCCGCGCGTCTCGGTGGAATCATCGCTCTGCCCGCGAGACCTCTGGGTGAAGGCTTTCCCATCGAGGTGGCGGATTATGTGGAAGGCGCGCGGCTTCATGCCTCCGGGAAGACGGACGAGGCGCGCGAGCTTTGGAAGGCGATCCTTGATCGTCCGCCGGCGGAGAAAAAAATGCGTTCGCTGTGGGCGGCATGGATGCTGGCGAAGACCTCCGCGAGCGAGGAGGAATGCATGGAATGGTATGCGCGGGTGGAGGAGGAGGCGAAGCTTGGCGGCACGGATGCGCTCGGCTTGCGGGCTGCCGCGAAATCATGGCGGGCGCCGCGTTTGGAGGACAAGGTGGAGTCCGTGCGGATGCTCTATGAATCCTTCGCCGCGGGCAAGGAAACGGCCGCCGTCGACCTCCGCAGCGCATCCTATTTCCTGATGACCTCCAAGGATCCGGATGTCCTGGCGAAAGCTGCCGCCGATCCCACCGTGAGGACGCTGCTGAGCATGGATCTTCATGCGAGGCTGGACTCCTGGGGCGGGTATGACGCCCCCGATGAAAATCACATGGCGGAATACGACGCGTGGTTCGCCGCGCTGGAAAAACATCCCGAAGCGGCCACCGAAAGCGCAGCGAGGATCGCATGGTCGTTTTACTCCATGGGCAAGTACCATGAATCACGTAGATGGCTCGCGCTGGCGGGAAAGGAGGACGCCCTCAGCCATTGGCTGCTCGCGAAGTTCGCCCTGCGCGACGGGGACACCGACGCCTCCGCCAAGCACCTCTCGGAAGCGATCCGCCTGCGCTCCACCCAGGCGGACTGGAAACCCGCGAACCACTACAGCGAGTCGTTTTGGTACGATGAGGCGGAGGAGCTGCAATCCCTGAGCGACGGTCGCCTGCTGGCCGAGCGAGGCGTCGTTTCGCTGGCCCAGGGGGAATATGTCGCCGCGCTGGATCAGTTGCGTGAAGCCGGTTACTGGGTGGATGCCGCCTATGTCGCGGAGAACGTACTGAGTTCCGATGCGCTGATGGCTCATGTGCGGAAATCCGCCCCTGAATGGAAACGGGAAGCGGGCGATGAAGTGGGCCCCGGTGAAAGGAATTACGGACGCGGCTCCGATCCCGACAACCGCCTGCGCTGGGTGCTCGCGAGGAGGTTAAACCGCGAAAAACGCTTCGCCGAGGCGCGCGCGTTCATGCCGCCGGATCTGGTGGCGACCTTTGACCGATATGTGGCGCTGGACAAGGCGCGGCGGTCGGGTCGCTTTTCCGGAGAGAAGCGGGCGGCGATCATCTGGGAACAGTCGCTGATGCACCGGCATTATGGTGCGGAGCTTTTTTCCACCGAGACCGCGCCGGATGGCGGCGCCTATGGCTGGAGTTTCCCGGCCAACGACATCACGCATGCCCGCAACCGCAAGGACGGCTGGACGATGGATCAGGGCGATTGGGGAAAATATGTGTCCTCGGATCAACCCGAACACCGCGCGATCCCGCCGGTCAATCCCGATGAGGTAGTGCGGACGCGGCGCTACGGCTTGAATCAAGCCAACCGTTTCCATTACCGCTACGAAGCCGCCGACCTCGCCTGGGAGTCGGCAAAATCCCTGCCCGCGAACCATCCCCTGCTCGCCAGGCTCTATGCGACGGCGGGCTACTGGCTCGCAGCCTCGGATCCTCAAGCGGCTGACCGCTTCTACCAAGCCATCGTGCGTCGCTGCGCAGAGACTCCGGAGGGCAAGGCCGCGGAAGAGAAGCGCTGGTTTCCCACCAATATCGTTTCACTGGAAGAAATGCCGTCGCTACCGCCCGAGTTCGCGATGAATCCCGAGATCGAAACGCCTTGGTAATATCGCAACGGCGGAGATGCTTCGATTCGCCGAAGGAAAGCGGTTGCAGGATAGACCGGGGGCGACCGGCGATATCTTTAGGGGTCTCTTTATCTTTAGGGGTCAGGTGCTTCATCGTGACATTTTCTTTTCAGTTCTGTTAATTCATTAAAACATTTTCCGCAATTTTGTTGCGATGTAGCACCTGAACCCAAAAACTAAGCACATGGAAGTTGTCGCTGTTTTTATTACATGAGGAGTGTTGCACACCAACCAATTAATCAGGGATAAACATCTCGTGCCTCAAATTAATAGAATCCACTTGGACAGATCTTTTACTTCGAGAATATCGGAAGCATAACAAAAAACACAAGGTGCAGACAAGACGAGATAATTATGTTACGATGAAGCACCTGGTACCAGAAAACGCGCCGTCTATCACCATCGGCGTTATGCAAAGAATGAAGACACCAACACCACACAAACCTTGTAAGCGATACGTTTCTGGCGTATTGAACGCCCCTATTAAGACGCTCACCGCTCTAACACTTTTCTTCGTTTGCGGCCTTCCACTGCACGCGCAGGATGAGGGCGGGGCGAAGATAGTTAGCCCCGTTGCGGATGGCACACCCGCCCTACCAGCATCACCGAAAGAGCTTCCGGCGTTCACCGTGCGCAGCACCACCGTAAGACAGATGGAAGATCGCAAGATCATCATGCAGCGCGTCAGTGATCCGGGCTTGCCTGATCCACCACCACCGCCGCCACCTACCACCAAGGAAGAATTGGAGGCGCTTCGCGCCTCCCCGGAGTGGCAGGAGCGCATTGACGACCACAAGGAAAGCAAGTTGATACTGCTTTCCGCAGCTGTGGTGGACGGCAAGGCGACCCTTGTTCGCTGGTATCACGATGGCGAAGAGTTTCAGGCATGGAGCAACGTGAATTTCAATCACCTTTCCGGCTTCGCTGAATTCGAGTCTGACCGGACGCGGTATTCTTTCATCATGGCCGTCGGTGACATCAGCACCGCCAAGGAACTTGAATTGGAATGGCCGGGCAAGCCGCCTGAACTTGGCGTGGATTATCCCGCCTTCACTCTCGTCAAGGGAGACGAGAGCAAGGGCTATGCCCTTGCGATGATGATCGCGTTGCACGATCTCTACGAGAACGAGCAAGACAAACTCGTCGCCGCCCACGATGGGCGGCTCCGCGCCCGCGCGGAGCGCGAAGCATGGCTTCGCGCCAACCCGCCGCAGCCGAAGGACACTGTCATCCAGTTCTGGCGGCGCGAAACTCCCGCGAAGACCAACGGCGGAAGCTCAAACACGGAGGGCGCGAAATGAGAACTCGGGCTATCGCTTTTCTATTTGTTCTGACGGCGGTTTGCGGATTGAAGGCACAGGTTCCACAACCTAGCCCGGCTCTTTCCCCCGGCGCGAGCAACACATGGAATCTGAATTGGGAAGGGGTTTATGGCCGGGGATACTTCCTCCAGCACTCCGACGACCTCGTCAACTGGCAGTATTTCCCGCTCATGGAGATGGGCTGGGGCAGCACGATTCCCTACGGCTTTGCCTCGTCCGCCGAACGGTTTTTCGTCCGGCTACGCTACACTGACGACACAAACGATTTTTACTGGGGAGACTATGATGGTGACGGGATCAGCAACTGGGAGGAGATTCACACGCACGGCATCGACCCTTTCAATGCCGACACTGACGGCGACGGAGTTCCTGATGGTGCCGAGCTTGGCGCAGGCACCGATCCGACCGACAATGCGAGCGCACCCGAGTTTTGGTGGCAGCGGACGAGCCGCGATTTGCAATACGACTTCGACGACTACGAGCCACCATACAACACGGGTATTTTGGCGCGGAACGCCCTCTGGGATTCCTCGCTGAATTCTAGCGAGCAGCTTTCAGCCGCTATCCCATTTACCGCTCTGAAGGACAGACTTGAGGAATTGACGTTCCCGACCTCGTTGTCATCCTTGGAAGGCAGTGGCGGACTGGCACCAGCCGAGGGTTCCTCTACACTTTTGCCCAATCCTCCATGCTATCACGCAACGCTGAATCATCATCGGCATTGGCTGAGAATTGCATCCGCAAGCGACATCGCCCTGCACAGAACCCTTGTTCTCATTACCGAGCGTTCGGTTGATGATGTCGAGCAATCGAAGGTGATCGAGTCGGAGACCCTCACGATTCCTGCGGGTGAGGTGGTCAGCGGGGAGTCGGATGCCGATCCGGGATTCGAGAATGACTTTTCCGGCAACGAGTATCACACGGAGCAGGTGACGACCACGCCCTACGAGGTCAAGGTTGAGCGTGATCTTGATGTCGTCGATGACAAGTGGAAGCCTGTGGCGGGCGATCATGCGAAGGCATTATCCGGCGAGCGGATCAATCTCCGGGTGGATACATCGAATTTCCCCGCCGACGTCACGGTGGATGGATTTGAATGGGTGTTGCCCGAGAAGGTTTTCAAGGACTACACCACGACAGCCAACAAAGGGGAACTTGTTTTATTTGAGGAGGCACATCTTAACCAGCAGACCGTCGGATTCTATTTCACCACGGACGGGCTCAAGGATGTGCGCGTGAAGTTCAACGTGGATGGAACCGCCGTGGAAGCCAAGGTGGAGATTAAGGTCGAGAAGCCAACTTCCACCTTCACGACGGAGAAGGGTGTCGTAAGAATGGGAATAAACACCAAAGGCTTCCACACATTAGGATTTCTTGGTGCCAATACTCCGCTTTACGGTGTCAAATACATCGCCTCCGTAACCACGCCTGACGGCTGTGCCGAGGGGCAATTTGTCTATTCGCAACTCATCAAGAGCAAGAGGGAGTTCATAAATCCGCCAAGCGGGAACGCCACAGTTCTTGGAGATGGCGTGACGTGGAAGCATGATGGGCCGTTTCCATACGGGACGGCAGCTGCGACATTTACTGCTGATGGAGTGACTCCCGGCATTCACGGTGATTCGCCTTCTGAGCCCGCTGATTCCCTCTTCCGTAGCACCATCGAGATCACTGAATCATTTCAGACCTATCTAATGTTCCGCCCTGCCGGGACGGCTTCCCGTTACGTCCCATTGCGTAAGATCAATTGGAATTGGGGTGGCAAGGCAACTGCCACCGACAACTGGACAAACGTAACCGACCCTGTATCGGTCGCCGATGCGGAAGGCGCCGAAACCAATCAGCACCCGGAATGGGACGACAACGCTGAAAATGATGAAGAATAGAACGCCAATTAAAACCATGAAGTCACAAGCTTTATCCCTGATTTACCTTCTCCAGTTGCTCCTGCTTTCACTGCAAGTTTGCGCCGAAACCACTGTCACGTCCGAAAAGGACGGACTTGTTCTCAATGTCAAGATAACTCCCGAAGACAGCAAGCACTTGGTATCGTGCCGCCTCACGAACAGATCAGAGTTTCCAATATGTAGTGGCAGCATAAGATACAAGCAGGTTTTCTACGTGACTATGATGGACGAGAGCGGAAACGAGCTGCCCCACGACGAGGAATGGGCGAATACCTACGCCCAAAAGTCATCGAGAATCTACAAGCGACCAAGATCACATACTGGTTTCCAAGTTAATCCGGGCACATCAGTCGATTTTATGTTTTACTTAAGCGACGCATACCCCGAAACCAGTATTTCTCAGGCGCATCACATGCACGTCTCGTGGGAGAGCAAGTATTTTGGGGCTGAGAATGACCTTGATGGGAATCCCTATCACTTTCCGGCTGAATGGGAGACATCTGTAACTGTGCCGCTTGCGGAAGTCGGAGTAGGTAGCTCGACAGCAGCCCCAAATGGCGATGCAAGTGAAGCGATAAACTTGACTGATCAACCAACCGGCGTAAAGAAGAATTCGGAGACAAGCGGAAAAGACGGTTCGTTCTACCTATTACTAGTAGCAGGTGTCGTCATTCTTGCAGGTCTGTTGCTTGTAGTCGGCTTTAAGAAAAAATCGAAGAGCATAACAATAAAGGGTGCTGCGAATGGGTGAGTAACAACGAAGGCATTCGACTGCGCCCTTAAATCGGGTCCCGGGGAGTGATTAGCTCCCCGGTCCCACACCACCCTGCATACGGCTCCGTACAGGGCGGCTCCAATCAGTTACCTTGAGCTTGCTCAGGGTAGTAAAGAGCGATCCAGATTGCTCTCATATCTGGAACTCCTTGTTCTTCTAACCATCGGTTGTTCAGCGCGATTCGCACCAGTTCGTTTTGGCTCATCCGCCAATAGCCTTTGCGGCTCCGCGTCGCCATGTGCACCGTTGCGGGATCTGCTCCCAGTGACAACAGGTTACGGCGGCGCGTGCGTGGCTGTTTCCACTGCTTCCAATAATACAACCTCACCCTCCGCCTGACCCATAC
>CAMBTP010000032.1 GCA_945870855.1 Prosthecobacter debontii | reverse complement strand
CCGCTTGAGGATCTGGAGTGGGAGGCGATGGAGGAGCGAAACAAGATGCTCTGCATGAAAGCCGGATACCAGCACGGCAGAACCTCCGACGGATACCAACTGGCCAAGGAACTTTTCGATAGCGAGCGATCCAAGGAACTAGATCTAGCTGCGGCGATTGAAGTTCTGCGCCAGCTTCACAAAGCTGCGCCGTTCCTTTTCCTCAACGGAAACACTTTTTCCCAGATCGGGAGAGAGCTTATGGCATGGTATGGCAAATCAGCGGCATTGCGTTCTATTGTAGGTCACCATATCGCGGGCACCGAAGTTCTGGATCATGAAGAATTGAAATCCGCGTTGGAAGAGTAAGAAAAAGGTGTGATTTATTTCAGTTCTAGGATGCCGTTGAGGCACAAGGAGAGGCGGTCATTCTGCCGACGGATAAGAATGGAGAACGGAAGATTTCGCATGGGTGCTTGGGTTGCCGGGTAGCAGAATGCAGCTGCTCCTTGGTCGTCAGCTTCCTCTACACGAAGGGGAACCCGATAAAAAACTCACACGATTTCCCCTTTCCTTCCGCCGCAAGCAAGGACAAGTTTTCCCGCCTCCTCTCAATCCACCCCATGCCCGCCTCCAGCCGCAAAGATTCCTTTACCATCCAGGCGCTGCAGATCACGGACGCGTTCCTGGTCTGGGCGGCGTTCTGGTTAGCAAGTTTGCTGCGGGGGGCTATCCTGACATTTTTCTACGGCGGCACGCAGGAACACGAGAGCCTCTACACAATGATGTGGGCGCTCTACATCGCGGTGCCATTCACGCCGCTGGTGCTGGAGCATTTCGGGTTCTATAAACGGTTGGGCAGCAAGACAGCGCATTCTGCCGCATGGCAATTGATCCAGGGCATTTTCATCATCGGACTTTTCATCTCGCTCTTCGCGCTTTTCGCAAAAATGGAGGGCACACGACGCCTCATCCTCGGCCTCGGCGGGGTGATGATGTTCGTCCTGCTCTTCATCCGGGCGCGCATTTTGCATTCCTATATCGCCACTCGCCGGCAGCGTGGCATCGGCAGCGAGCGGGTGATCATCGCCGGTTCCGAAACGGAAATTGATGAGCTGCTGGCAGATCTGAACGCTGATGCGGTGGCGGACTGGGATATCGTCGAGCGCTTCGATCTTTGCTCAAGGGCAACGGAAGAGCTGTTCGATCTGCTCAAGCGCGAATCGGTGGGGCGTGTGATCTTCGCCGCGAAGAACACGCCTTTTGAAAAGGTGGCGCAGGCAGTGGAGGTCTGCGAGCTGCAGGGTGTGGAGGCGTGGATCGCTGCGTCCTTCATCCGCAGCCAGATCGCGCGTCCGGTGTTCGATTCCGTGGGATCGAAGCCCATGCTTGTTCTGCGCTCCACGCCAGAGCTTTCCTGGGGGCTGATGGCGAAGCAAATCATCGACCAGACCGGGTCCTTCCTGGTAATTGTTGCCACCCTGCCATTATGGATTATCGCGGCCATCGGGATCAAGATCGCGAGCCCCGGTGCACCCGTCCTCTTTTCCCAGATGCGCGCAGGGCGTTATGGCAAGCCGTTCCGCATGTGGAAATTCCGCACGATGGTGCACAACGCCGAGGAACTCCTCGACCAGATCAAGAAGGATCACGGCAACCAGATGGACGGCCCGGTCTTCAAGCTCGACAACGATCCGCGCATCTTCCCTTTCGGCTCACTGCTGCGCAAACTCAGTATTGATGAACTCCCGCAGCTGCTCAATGTGTTGACGGGGGACATGAGCCTCGTTGGCCCGCGCCCCCTACCGCTCTATGAGGTGGAGGCCTTCTGCGTGATCTCTCACCGCCGCCGCCTGAGCGTGAAGCCCGGCATCACCTGCGAGTGGCAGGTGGGCGGGCGCAACAGGATCACCAGCTTTGAAGAGTGGGTGGAGATGGATCTGCGTTACATCGACAACTGGTCGCTCTGGCTCGATTTCCAAATTTTGCTGAAAACAATCCCTGCCGTGTTCTTCGCAAAAGGCGCGAAGTAAAGCATGGAGGGGCGGATCACAAATCCGCCCTAGCCCATGAAGTGACGATGGGATATGCGGACGCTCTCAATTATCGACCCTCCATGGTCATCGGCGGATTCTGATCCGCCGCTCCATGCCATTAAGAAGCCTCACGCGGTAGCGCATGGAGGGGCGGATCACAAATCCGCCCTAGTCCATGATGTGACGATGGGATATGCGGACGCTCTCAATCATCGACCCTCCATGGACATCGGCGGATTCTGATCCGCCGCTCCATGCCATTAAGAAGCCTCACGCGGCAGCGCATGGAGGGGCGGATCACAAATCCGCCCTAGCCCATGATGTGACGATGGGATATGCGGACGATCTCAATCATCGACCCTCCATGGTCATCGGCGGATTCTGATCCGCCGCTCCATGCCAGATTCTTTTCCTCGATCTCCAGATATCCGTGGGACAAGGTGTCTTTCCTAACTCCATTGGGACGGCAAGTCCCAACCACAATTCGTTAACATGGCCGCGCTTTCCACCGTCTTTTGGATTCTCGGATTCATCCTTTCTGTTGTTATCGCACCCCAGTTGCGGGTGTGGACTTGGGGGCCGACGATGCTTTGCTTCGGCGCGGCAACGGTGTTGGCTCTGCCTGTTTTCCTGAAAAAATGTGCGGAGTGGGAATCCCTTTATGTGCTGATTCCCGGCATCGCTATCTCTGCATGGATCGTCCTGCGTTCCATTTTCTCACCGGTGGAGGAACTGGCCAGACAGGATCTTCTGCTGGTCTCGATGGCGGTTTGCACTTACATCGTCTTCCGTGCCGGTGGCGGTCGTGGGGCATCTGGTAATTTATTGGTAGGTGGGCTCGTGCTGATACTTGGCGCGTGCTTGTGGGTGATCTCGCGGCAGATGATCGACCCGTCGTTTTCGCCGGTTTTCCCAGCGGGGGACTTGAAGTGCGTCCGAGGATTTTTCGGACATTACAGTTACTGCGCCTCGTTCCTAATCCCGTGCTCACTGATTCTCGCCGGCCTAGCTTTGCATGGGGGCTTCCATTTCATCATCCGGATTTTTCTGTTGGCGATCGCTATTGGAGGGGTGGTGGCGGTGGTTTTGACAAAATCCCGCGGTGGGGTCGTCGGCATGGGTCTGGGTTTAGCCGCCTTGGCATTTGGCAGTATTCTCATCGGGAAAAGGGAAGATAAACGCTGGTTCGTACCCGTCGCGATCATCGCTCCGATTTTGTTCATAGGATGCGCTGTCCTATTTCTGGGCGTGCTGGAAGGTGTGGAGCAAGCCCGTTCCGCAGACAGCAACCTGACCGAGATGCTCGATAACTCGATCCGCTTTTATCTGCTCAGCATCGCAGTGTCATGCATCAGCTTGCATCCTTGGTTGGGTGGCGGCAGCCGTAGCTTTAGTTGGGAAAGTTTTCAGGCATGGGACGTGGCGGCATACGGGCGAGGAGGTGCCAAGCCCGAACACGTCCACAACGAGTTTGTGCAGACAGTTTCGGAGTATGGTATTGTCGGCGGTTTTCTTTTGCTCGTTTTCCTAGGATGTGTGGTCGTCGCATTTCTGGCGAAGACAATGGCCAATCATAAGATCGAAAACGACAAGCTTGGCGATGGCTGGAGGATCGGCGGGTTTGCTGGATTAGTGGGCCTGTTCGCCCAGTCACAATTCGAGGGGATCTTTCGCATTCCCCCCGGGGCGATCCTCCTCGCGCTTTGCCTAGCTGCTGCCTCCAGTGTTCTGGTGAAACCCGGGGCAAGACCTCGTTTCTCGCCTGCGAACCTGTTGTTGGCTCTTTGCACACTCGCCACGATGGCTCCGCTTCTCGTCTATGGCTTGAAAGGAACCAAGGCGACCCACGCGTTGTGGGCTGCCTTTTTTTCAAAAGAGCCAATGTCTTCGCAGAAACAAATCGAAGCTTTCACAAGTGGTATCGCAGCTTGGCCGACGAGTTCACTCCATCATGAACGTGGGAAACTATATAGGGAGCAAGCAGCCAAAAAGCCCGCAGCGGATGTATCGCATAAGGAATCGCTTGCTCTCGCGTTAGCGGATTTCAAGAGCGCCTCGGCACTGCACCCGCTTGATCCCACCAACCTTCTTAATACGGCGGGGACGCTAAGGCTGCTCGGAAGGAACGAAGAGGCCGAGCCTTTATACAGAGAGACGATTAAAGCTCAGGGCAGTATGGAAGTTGCATTCCAGGCAAACCAAAGGTTCGCCAACTTCCTCCTGGAAAAAAGCGTCGCGGAATGCGCCCGCAAAGATTTTCGCTCTGCCATCTCCAGCCTCGAGATTGCGGCGCAGCACATGGATCGAGCCAGCGAGCTCAGTCTTAATTGGCTGGCAGGAGGTGGCGATGATCTAAAGGTGAGAATCCATTCCTCGCTTGGCCACGCGTTTGAGAAGGAAGGAGACCCCAAACGCGCGCTGCGGCAATACGACCACGCAGCCAGCCTTCGCCTAGGTGGGAGCGCCCACTATCTGGCCGCCATCATGCTGGGCAAGCAAGCGGCGAATGCCTGGTCGGCGCGCGGCTCCGAGGAGGATGCCTTGCGGCTTTACCTAGAGGCAGAGCAAAGAATCATCAAAGCCAACCCCTTGCCGGCCGGTGTTACGCCAGAAGAGCGGAACAAATACATCGAGTATCTTCGCACTTACATCCGCTACCTGAAGGATATGAAAGTGAAACCCTCCGAGACGCTGAATTTCTGAGCTTCCCTCAAGGCTCCACCTGATCCCAGTTGATTTGATCCTCGGAGAAACGCTTCGCGAAGTCGGTCAGCTTCGCTTCTGCATCGGCTTCCTTCAGCCCAACTAAATCCCCGAACCACATGGATGCGGAAACATAGGCCCAGCGCTGATCCATTCCCTTAATCAGGCGGTCTTTCATGTCCACGAATGTGCGCCCGAGGTGATCGTTGGTGATGCGGTCGTGGCCGACGAAGAAGTAATAAGTGACGCAATTTAGCTCCACGAACTTTGTCCGCTCCTCATTCGTGGGCAGAGTCTGCACGCTGTGCAGGCGCTTCACCTCGATGGATCGACCGTTGTCGAGCTTGATGCTGCGGTTGCTGGAAGCAAGGATGTTGTGCCCTTGAGCCGGCATGCAGCGCTCGGGGCGGTGGATCGAGTTGTTGATATCCGCTCCCGAGAGCACCACGGAAAGATCGACACGATCCTGAGCATTTTCGCCGTTCTGATAATACTGACCCGGGCGGGGCTTTATGCAGATCGCTTTGGCGAATTCAGTGTCGTTCGCCAAGGTTTTTTTCTCCGCTTCGCTGGCTATTTGTTCATTAAAAAGCCAATCGCCTTGATGCAGAGGTAGATCCATCTTTATGGCGGATTGTGCGACCTCGCCGGCCGTAGGTAGGAAATAAATGGAGCTGAGAGCCGCGCCCAAAAACACGGGAAGAATGAGTGGGGATGCTTTCATGATCCTGCTGAGAAGATGTTTTCTTCTTTCGTTTTTGCTTCGGATTTCACCACCTGCTCACGGCGCAAACGGCGTTTTGCGTTCTTCTTCCATGGCAAGCCGCCCTCGAAAAGTGAATGCACGGTTAAAAGCAAAAAGAGCGAAAACGGATAGAACAATAGCAGGCCAGACCAGTCATGCCATGTTCCAGCGGCCCATTTCTCATCGCCATATTCCGCGATGACAAAAATCGAGGTCACCCGTAGCGCGTTTCCGATGATCGCCAAGGGCAACGCCATGAGAAAAAGAATAGTTTTCTGCCACAGCTTGATCTTCGCAATATAAGCCCAAGCGGCCGAGATCATAAGCAAGGCCATCAGTGAGCGGATTCCGCTGCAACCTGTCGCAATATCCAGCGGTTTCCAATCGCCAGTAACCGGAAGGATCGTGGTGCCTTTGACAACGGTCTCCACCCCGAACAGCGAGGAGCCATGGTGCGCCAGCGAGGTCGCGATGAGCTGGAGGTGCGTGGTTGCCTGCTGGAAGCTCGGCAGCGGCACCGCTAGCCAGAAAAAGAATAGCGGGAAGATCAAAATTTTCGCAACGCGCCAGCCCCACAGGAAATGGCAGCATCCCCATAACAAAAACGGCAGCCCGCCCGCCGCGATACGTGGCTGGAATGTCCGATATGCGATTGCGTAAAGCGCCGCCCCAGCGAATACCGCGATCAGACCCAGAAAACTTCCTTTATCGTTCGCCGCCGCATCACGGAGATCCTTATAGCGGAAAATAATCAGACCGAAAATTACGAAGGGAAATAGGACGCCGTGCTCGTAGTCTGTTTCGCCGTTCCACGCACCTTTGAGCCACTCAAAAGTGGACATCGAGCGATCCGAGGCGAAGCGCGCCTCAAACCCGTAGAACCAGATGATCGCCGCCAACGAGAAAATCCCTGCGACGAGGATCAAAGGATTGGCTGGATTTTGTCGGCTTGCCGATGGGCTTGGAGTGCTTTCGTTCAAAAGTCAGATGCGCTTAAATTGGGGTTAACGCACGCAAAGTATTGCCGAGAAGCCTCCCGCTGTCAACAATCCCTCCGCCCATGAAAATCATCAGTGGAACCGCCCATCGCGAGCTCGCCAGAAAAATTGCGGAAACCCTTGGCCAGCCTTTGGCAGACGTTCAGGTGGACGCCTTTCCGGACGGGGAGACTGCGGTGAAAATCAATGAGAACGTCCGCGGCGAGGACATCTTTATCATCCAACCTTCTTGCCCGCCCACGAACCATAACATCATGGAGCTGCTGATCCTGGTGGACGCCGCACGCCGCGCCAGCGCCGAGCGCATCACCGCCGTGATGCCTTTTTTCGGATACGCCCGCCAGGATAGAAAAGACCAGCCGCGCGTGCCCATCACTGCCAAGCTTGTCGCGAATCTCCTCACCTCCGCCGGCGTGAACCGCGTCCTCACCATGGATCTCCACGCCCCGCAGATCCAAGGTTTCTTCGACATCCCCGTCGATCATCTCTACGCCAAGCCCGTCCTCATCAACTACCTCCGCGAGCGCCACCCCGATACCTCAAACCTCACCGTGGTTTCTCCGGATGTCGGCGGCGTGAAAATGGCCCGTGCCTACGCGGACGCACTCGGTGCGGAGCTCGCCATCGTCGCGAAACACCGCATCTCCGCCACCCGCGTCGAGGCCATGAATGTCATTGGCGAGGTCGAAGGCCGCGATGTCCTACTTGTCGATGACATGACAGAAACGGCAGGCACTCTCACCGCCGCCGCCGAGATCCTCCACAAGCACGGCGCGAAACGCATCTACGCCGGCGTCTCCCACGCCATCATCAGCGAGCTCGCCAACCAGCGCCTCGCCGATTCCGCCATCGAGGAAGTGATCACGACGGACTCCGTGCCCCAAGCTCACGGTGCCAAAATCCGCGCGATCAGCATCGCCCCCCTCCTTGCTGAGGCCATCCGCCGCATCAACGGCGGCCAATCCGTCACCTCCCTATTCAATGTTTAAAAGGGAGATTAGGAATTGGATAATTTGATATTGGGCTTTGGAAATCCGAACCTAATCTCCCAATTTCTAATCCCTCAATTTCCTTTTCATTCGCGCGGCAACCTTCACCGGTTCCCGCGCTTTTTCATTTTCTCCATCTCCGGCCTGCATCATGCTTCCCCCGCTATGACTCTTCCTTGAGAGTTGAAATTTGAATTTTGAATTTTAGATGAACACCCGCGACCAACTCCGCATCGAAGGCTTCGGCCTCATTGACGAACGGCTCACCTATCTCCTCGGCTGCCTGCGCGACGCCCTCGCCAGCGCCGGGGAAACGCAGCTCCTCCCCTTTATGCCGTGGTCCGGGAAAGAACCCGCGCCCGGCGAAATTCCTCCAGAAGATCTCCCCAAGCTTTACTCCATCGGTTTCCAGCTTCTCAACATGATCGAGGAGCGCGTCGCCGCCGAGATCCGCCGCGAGCGGGAAAAAGCCCTCGGTGCGGACTCCATCCGCGGTCTCTGGCCACAGGCCTTGCGCGACCTCAAGGCCATGGATCTCAAGCCAGAGGAAATCCTCGCCGTCCTGCGCGATGTCCACGTCGAGCCCGTTCTCACCGCCCACCCGACCGAGGCGAAACGCGAGTCCGTCCGCGCCCGCCAACGCGCGCTTTACGATGAGCTCGTCCGCAACGAATACCCGAAATATACCGACCGCGAAAAACGCCGCATCCGCGAGCGCGTGGTCTCCACCTTGGAAACCCTCTGGCTCACCGCCGAGATCCACCTCGTCCGCCCGGACATCAGCTCGGAGCTGCGCAACGCCATCCATTATCTCCGCGACCTTTTCCCCACCGCCATCAACCGCCTCGACCTCCACTTCACCGAGGCATGGCGCGATGCCGGGCTACCGCTCGATCTGCTGCGCTCCGCCGGAAATATCCCGCGCCTCAGTTTTGGCTCATGGATCGGTGGCGACCGCGATGGCCACCCGCTAGTCACGCCATCCGTCACCGAGCACAGCCTCGGCGAGCTCCGTTCCGCAGCCTTGCAGCT
The DNA here is from genome assembly GCA_945870855.1 of Prosthecobacter debontii. GTDB lineage: Bacteria > Verrucomicrobiota > Verrucomicrobiia > Verrucomicrobiales > Akkermansiaceae > Luteolibacter. The sequence continues at coordinate 22,412 of CAMBTP010000032.1, read as the reverse complement.
TTTGGAAAGGGAACTCCGCAACCTCGCCTCCCAGCTCACCGTTTCCCGCCAGCTCACCGATGTCCCAGAGGAACTCCAGGATCGCATCGACGAGCTGAGCTTCTTGATCTCCAACGAAAAGGACGTAAAAGACATCCTCGACCGCCAATCCGAGGAGCCTTGGCGGCAGCTCGCCAACCTCATGGCTACCCTCCTTTCCGAGCAGATCCGCGGGAAAAACGGCTACGCCAGCCCGGCTCACCTTACCGCGGATCTCGACCTCATCTCCCGCACTCTTTCCGCCGCTGGTTGCCGCTTGTTAGAGGAGCAAGCGATTCGCCCAGTCCGCCACAAGATCGAGATGTTCGGCTTCCACCTCGCCACTCTCGACGTCCGCCAGAACTCCGAGTTCCACGACCTCGCCATCGCCGAAATCCTCGCCGCCGCGGGCATTGCGGATGGTGAAAGTTTCCCATCCTGGCCCGAGGAAAAACGACTCGATTTCCTCAACGCCGAACTCGCATCCTCCCGCCCCTTCCTCCACGACGGCGCGCGCATCGGCGAGCACGCCGACAATGTCCTCGATACCTACCGCGTCCTCGTCCGCCACTGGAAACGCTCAGGCACCGCTGGTCTCGGCTCGCTCATTGTCTCGATGACGCGCCAGCTTTCCGACCTCCTCGCCGTCTATCTCCTCGCCCGCGAGGCCGGACTGATGATACACACGCCGGATGGAATGGCCTGCCCCCTGCCCGTCGTCCCGCTGTTCGAGACGATGGACGATCTCCATCATTCCCCGGGCATCCTCGCCGTTTTCCTCGACCACCCGCTCACCGCCCGCTCCAACCGTAGCTGGGACTTGCAGTCCCAGTCCGTCGCGGGGACATCCTGTCCCCCGTCTCCGAAAGCCACACAGCAAATCATGCTCGGCTACTCGGATTCCAACAAGGATTGCGGCATCCTCGCCGCGCAGGTCGCCCTGCAGCGCGCCCAGTCTGCCCTCACGAAAGTGGGCTTGGAAAAAGGTGTGGCACTCTGCTTTTTCCACGGCCGCGGCGGCACGATCTCGCGCGGCGCGGGCCCCACTCATTGGTTCATGGCCGCCCTCCCACACGGTGCCATGTCCGGCGGCTTCCGCATGACCGAGCAGGGCGAAACCATCGCCCAGAAATACGCAAACCTCGCCAACGCCACCTACAACCTCGAGCTCCTCCTCGCCGGCGCCGCCATCAATACCGCCCGCCACAAGCACCTTCCGGAAACTCCCGATCCCGCCGAAGCTTTCCTCGACGCCCTCTCCGACTCTTCGCAGAAAGCCTACCAAGCCCTCCTGAAATCCGACGGCTTCATCGAGTTCTACCGCCAGGCCACGCCCATCGACGCCCTCGAAAACGCCCGCATCGGCTCCCGCCCGCCGCGCCGTACCGGGAAAAAATCCCACTCCATCTCCGATCTCCGCGCCATCCCGTGGGTGTTCTCATGGACCCAAGCACGCTATTATCTGCCCGGTTGGTTCGGTGTCGGCTCCGCCCTTTCCAAACTACAGAAAAACGCCCCCGCCGACTTCGCCGCACTCAAGCAAGCCCTAGAAAAATCCACTTTCCTCTCCTACGTCCTCACCAACGTCGAGACGAACCTCGCGTCCGCTAACCTCGATCTGATGCGCGATTACGCCGCCCTCGTCACCGATCCTGAAATCCGCACCCGTTTCACGGAAATAATCACCGCCGAATTCGACCTCACGAAAAACCTGCTCGCCGAGCTTTTCGATGGCTCTATGTCGGATCGCCGCCCGCGGATGGCGAAAACTCTCGGCATCCGCGAAGCCCCCTTGAAAGTGCTCCACCACCAACAGATCGCCCTCCTCCGCGAGTGGCGCGACCTCATCGAAAAGGACAATCAAACCGCTGCCGACGCGCTGCTTCCGAAGCTCCTGCTTTCTATCAACGCCATCGCCTCCGGGCTGCGGACTACGGGGTGACGGAATCATCTCATCGGCCTCTTGCAACCCATGTGAAAGCTCGCTGACTGACGCAACTTTTCCGATGCATTTCCCTTGCAGCGCGGCTCGGCCTGTCCGTTCTGTGCTTCCTGTTTTCGGGACATCGTAAAAAGGGCTGGAAATACCCGCGTATTCTCCCATCCTGTTCTCCTTCCACGATTTTCCCCATCATCATGTCAGTAAACATCGAAATGCCCAAGCTCTCGGACACAATGACCGAAGGCACTCTCATCAAATGGCACAAAAAACTTGGCGATACCGTCTCGATCGGCGACGTGCTCGCTGAAGTCGAGACCGACAAAGCCACAATGGAGATGGAGGCCTTCGATGAAGGCGTGATCACGGAAATTCTGATCCAAGAGGGCGAGAAAGCTCCTATCGGCGGCGTTCTCGCAGTGCTGGACGGCGACAGCGGAAGCCCCGCTCCTGCCGCCAAAACCCCTGCAAAAGCCCCGGCCCCCGCCGCTCCCCAAGCATCTCCCCAAGCCGCTCCCGCACCCCAAGCCTCCCACGGCGGTCGCGTGAAAGCATCCCCACTCGCCCGCAAAGTCGCTGGCGCACTCGGTGTCGATCTCTCCAGCGTCACCGGCACGGGTCCGGCGGGACGCATCGTGAAAGAAGATGTCGAGAATGCCTCCGCCGCTCCCAGCAGCAAACCGAAGGAACCCTCGCAGGCCGCCAGCGCCGCCGCAAAACTTACCGAAGCCGTCAAAGCTCGTGCCACTGCCGCACCTTCGCCGGTTTCCGCTCCAGCCCCTGCCGCGATCATGCCGACCGCGAAGGAAGGCGACGAACGCATCGAGCTTTCCTCCATGCGGAAAATCATCGCTTCCCGCCTGCTCACTTCCAAAACCACCATCCCGCATTTCTACCTCCACATGGAGGTCGATGCCGCGCCGCTCATGACCCTCCGCAAACAGGTCAACGACCAAGCCGAGAAAACCCACGGCAATAAGTATTCCGTCAACGACTTCATCCTCAAGGCCACCATCAACGCCACCCAAGCCGTGCCTGCGATAAACGCCTCGTTTGCGGGCGATCACATCGTCAAGTTCAAGCACGTCGGCCTCTCCGTCGCTATCGCGGTGGAGGATGGCCTCGTCACTCCTGTTATCAAACAGGCGGAAACAAAATCCCTGCTCGCCATCTCCCGCGCGGTCAAAGATTTCGCCGTCCGCGCGAAGGACAAGAAACTCAAGCCCGATGAATTCGACGGCGGCACGATCACCGTCTCTAACCTCGGCGCGTGGGGCATCGATTCCTTCGACGCCATCGTCAACCCGCCGCAAGCCGCCATCCTCTCCGTCGGTGCAGCCATCGAGAAGCCCGTGGTGAAAAACGGCCAGATCGTCCCCGGCCTACGCATGAACATCGGGGTCTCCGCCGACCACCGCGTGGTGGACGGAGCAGTCGCCGCCGCCTTCCTCGCCGAGGTCAAAAAGCTCATCGAGAATCCTGCCCTAATGCTGCTCTGAGCCGAAAGGCTCAATGAACCTACCGGAGCAATCGTGCGATCAGCCCTACCCCGGTAGGGCGGACTCGGCTCGATCCGCCCTAGAATCCGCCGAATGGCGGCAAGGGCACCTCGTGAAACGAGGAAGCCCTTGAGGAAGAGAAAGAAGAAGAAAAAGATCCAGCCTCCGGCGGAAGAAGGCAAAGTGGGCGGACCGCAGCGGGTCAGCCCTACCCCGGTCCCTAATTCCCGTCGAATGGCGTTCAAATGGTTCTTGACGGGAAGCGGCGGGAGCCTTGTTTTCATGGGAGATTTTCATCGCTTACCGGCGGAACGCAGAACTAGATATTTCCATGTCAGATCCAACCCACGACCATTCCGACTTTATCCATAGCGAGGCATTCCTCCATGGCCTGATGAAGCGCCAGCTCAAGCTCTCCATCGCCTGCGCGACGGCGTTCATCATCTTGCTCTTCGGCCTGCCGCTGATGAATTACCTCGCGCCCGATTTTATGGGGCAGCGCGTGGGTGGCTTCACCCTCACGTGGCTGATCCTCGGGGTGTTGTTTTTCCCCTACGTCTGGATCATCGCCCGCCTTTTCATCACCCGCTCCATCGCGCTGGAGACCGCCGAGGTCCAGAACGCGGCCGAGGGCAACAAGCGCTAATTTTTACCCTACATCCGCGCCATGAACATCACCGCTTTGCTATTTCTTGCCACCGCGACCGCATCCAAGGGCATCGATCCCTGGATCCTCGGCTTCTCCATCGTCACTGTGGCGATCACGATCTGGATGGGTTTCCGCTCCGCGAAAAGCTCCAAGTCCGCGTCCGACTTCTTCGTCGCCGGTCGCTCCGTTTCGGTGGGGTGGAACGCCTCCGCCATTTCCGGTGAGTATCTGAGCGCGGCGAGCTTTATGGGCATCGCGGGGATGGTGATGCTCTCCGGCTATGACGCGCTTTGGTATCCGGTCTGCTATGCATGCGGCTATCTGTTTCTGCTGCTCTTCATCGCCGGCCCGCTGCGCCGCTTCGGGGCTTACACGATCCCGGATTTCGCGGAAGGCCGCTACGACTCGCCGGTGTTCCGCAAGATCGCCGTCTGCTTCGTGCTATTCATCGGGTTTTTCTACACCATGCCGCAGATGAAAGGCGCGGGCACGACCTTGGCTTACATCTTCAAGGAGGTGGATTTCCGGGGAACCCCGTTCGAGTTCCTGGCGCCGCTTGACCAGATGGGTGCAATGACTGCCGGAATTCCTTATTCGTTCGGAGTGCTGGTGGTGGGGGCGGTGATTACGCTCAATGTCGCGCTCGGCGGGATGAAGGGCATCACCTTGGTGCAAGCGGTGCAATACTGGATCAAAATGTTCGCCATTTCCGTGCCGATTTTCGTGCTGCTGTCCGTTTATGGCGGCTATGGGAAGAATCTCTCGCTGAACAAATCCGCCGCCGATTCCCCGCCCGCCATTGTGCAAACCGTAGATCCCGGACAAACCGAACGGCTCGCCCTTCCCGAGAAAGCTCCGAAGGACGAGGCATGGATTGCACCCTTCGGCCCGCTCACCTCCAAGGCCGCCAAAGCCTCCGGCCTGACCCCTGAGGAAACAAAACCCTACTCGTTACTCTACACCTTCTCGCTGATCGTTGCCATCGTTTGCGGCACGGCGGGGCTGCCACACATTCTTGTTAGATTCTACACAAACCCCGACGGCATCGCGGCAAAGCGGACCACAATGTGGGTGATGATCCTGATCGGCGTGTTCTATGTTTTCCCGCCGGTCTTCGGTGTGCTGGGGCGGAATTTCCTGCCTGAGCTTTACAATGCGACAGGTTCCAAGGGGCCGGACAAAGTGGTGCTCGAGCTGCCTGTGCTGATCCGTGAAAAATACGGGATTTTCGGCTCCATTCTCAGCGGCATCACCTGTGCGGGCGCCTTCGCCGCGTTCATGAGTACCTTTTCAGGACTCCTCGTTTCCATGACTAGTGCGTTGGCTCACGATGTTTATGGCCGCATGATCCGCCCGCAGTCCTCGCCGGAGCAGCGCATGAAAATGTTCAAGTGGTGCGCGATTGTTGTCGGTAGTGTCTCCGTTCTGTTAGGCTCTCAGGTCGAGCAGCTGGACATCAATTTCATGGTCGGGCAGGCCTTCGCGATCGCGGCCGCCAGTTATTTCCCGCTGCTTTTCATGAGCGTCTGGTGGCGCGGCATGACGATGAAAGGCGCCGCCACCGGTATGCTCACCGGCGGCCTCTGCTCTCTAGTCTGCGTCACCCTTACCAGCATCAGCGACATCCAGGCTAAAACCGCCAAAGCCGCCGCCGAGCTTTCCAAGATCACATGGGAGCCGGATGCCCTCAACGCCTTCTGGATCAGCCATCCGCTGCTCCGCATCCTCGCCGAGCAACCCGCGCTCTGGGCGGTTCCCCTCGCCATCGTCTTGATGATCGTGGTCTCCAAGGCGACCCGCAAAACCATCCCCGCAGATATCCGCATGAAAATGCTAGTCCTCCACGCTCCCGAAGCGCTGGGTCTGAAACAAGAATACATTCAGGAGCAGCAAGGGCCGGCGCATTGAGGTAAGGCGGCTGGAAACCTCGGAATTTTTTCCTGTAAGCCGGGCATGGTTTTCGCTGTATTGAGGAGACATGGAACCAACCCACCGCCGCACATTTCTCAAGGCCGCCGGAGCAACCGCCGCCCTTTCCGCTTTCCCTAATCTTCTGCTGGGCGCTCCCGTCAACAACGCGAAGCTCAAGATCGGCTTAGTCGGCTGCGGCGGACGCGGCACAGGTGCGGCAAGCCAGGCGCTTGCTGCAGATGACAACACCATCCTGTGGGCCATCGGCGATGTCTTCGATACGCAAATCCCCAAGGCGCTGAACAACCTGAAGCGCTTTGAGGGCAGGCTGGAAGTTCCGCAGGAGCGGCAGTTTTCCGGGCTGGATGCTTTTCAGAAAGTGATCGAAAGCGGCGTGGATGTGGTGCTGCTCGCCACGCCTCCCGGCTTCCGCCCCCAGCACATGCGCGCGGCGATCGAGGCAGGGAAACACGTTTTCGCCGAGAAACCGATGGCCGTGGATGTAGCGGGCGTGAAATCCGTCATGGAAACAGCGCGCCTCGCGAAAGAGAAAGGCCTCACCCTCCAGCATGGCTATTGCTGGCGCTTCGATCCCGCCGTGCGCGAGGGTTACGGAAAACTTCTGGCCGGTGAACTCGGTCGCGTCATTTCCGTTTACGGCACCTACCTCGCCAACGTCCCCAAACCCTCCACCTCCATCGACCAGCGCGATCCGAAATGGGGCGATGTGGAGTGGCAAGTCCGCAACTGGATGGGCCACGAGTGGCTCTCCGGTGGCCCGCTGCTCGAGCAGTGCATCCACACCGTGGACAAGATTTCATGGGCGATGGGCGATGTGGAACCGATCGCGGCCAGAGGTGGCGGGGGGCGCACCCAGCGCACCGACGACGGCAACGTATGGGATCACTACGAAGTCACCTTCGAGTATCCGGGTGGGGTGTTCTGCCAAGTCGGCCAGCGCCAGCACAGCGGTTGCTTCAACGAGGTGATCGACCGTGTATTTTGTGAAAAAGGTACGCTGGAGGCTCCGGGCCGCGTTCTCACCAAAGATCCCACTGGCAAGATGAATTGGGCCTACCGCGCCGCGCCTGCGGACATGTATCAGGTCTGCCACAACGAGTGGTTCGCCGCGATCCGCAAGGGTGAGCCATTAAATGGCGGCGACCGTATGGTGCTCAGCACGATGCTCGGCATCCTCGGCCGCGAGGCCGCCCACACCGGCCAGCGCATCACCTGGGCGGATCTCTGGAAATCCGAGCAAGACTTTGCTCCAGACACCCTGAAGCTTTCCGACGCACATCCTGTCGCCCCGGTGCCCAAGCCCGGAACGCACAAGATCTGACCAGTTTCGCCAGATGCCTACACTAGGGAGCGAGGTGCATATCCGCTCCGTGGAATGAAGAAGTATTGAACCGCGAAGGCGCAAAGACGCAAAGTTTCTTGGATTATTTTGACTCAATGAAATGAATTTCCTTCGCGACTTTGCACCATCGCGGTTAAAAAACTCTTTCCTGGCAAGGTTTTGTTGCTTGTGTCCCGAGTTTAGGTGCCCTGCCGCTTTCGCCTTTCCCGCTTGCAGCCGAGCGATCAACCTCCGCGCATGCCGACGTTCCGCGAAGCATTGAAATTCTGGCTGAAACTAGGGCTCATCAGCTTCGGCGGGCCGGCGGGCCAGATCGCGATCATGCACCGGGAGCTGGTGGAGAAACGGCGCTGGATCGGCGCAGGGCATTTCCTCCATGCGCTGAATTTCTGCATGCTGCTGCCGGGGCCGGAGGCGCAACAGCTTGCGACGTATCTCGGCTGGCGCTTGCACGGCTGGCGCGGTGGGGTGGCGGCCGGAGCACTGTTCGTGCTGCCATCCGCATTCCTACTATTCGGACTCGGCTGGCTCTACATGGCGGGCGGGCATTTGCCGTGGCTTGCGGCGATTTTTTACGGACTGATTCCTGCTGTCATCGCGGTGATTGCCGAGGCGGTGCTGAGGATCGGCGGGAAAACAATGCACAGTCCCTCGCTATGGGTCATCGCCGTGCTGTCTTTCGTGGCGATCTACTTTTTCAACATCTCCTTCATCCTGATTATCCTTGCGGCGGCGCTGTGCGGTGCGCTGGGACATCGCTGGTTTCCCGGACAGTTTCCGGCGGGAAAATCCCATGGAAAGGCGCAAGCGGGCGATGAACTCAGCCTGCCTCCCGCTCCGAAGGCGAGCTGGGTGCGCACGCTTAAAGTTATTTCGCTCTGCCTCTCGCTTTGGTTCCTGCCCATCGTGGCGCTTGGCGTTTGGCTCGGCTGGGGCAGTGTGCCAGTGGCGCAGGGTTTGTTTTTTAGCAAGGCGGCGCTGGTGACTTTCGGCGGGGCTTATGCCGTGCTGCCCTACGTCGCCCAGCAAGCGGTGGAGCACCACCAATGGCTGACACACTCGCAGATGATGGCCGGGCTCGCTCTCGCGGAAACCACACCGGGGCCCTTGATCATCGTGCTGGAGTTCGTCGGATTTGTCGGCGGCTGGCGGAATCCAGGAAATCTCAGCCCGCTCGGCGGCGCATCGCTCGGCGCGGCGATCACTGTCTGGACGACCTTTCTCCCTTCCTTTCTTATAGTTTTTCTCGGCGCGCCCTACGTCGAGGGCTTGCGCAGCATGCCGCACATCGGCGCATGCCTGACCGCAATCACGGCCGCTGTGGTGGGCGTCATCTTGAATCTCGGAGTGAAATTTTCCACCCACGCCCTATGGCCGGAAACGGGCGGCGGCTTCGATTTTTTCGTGGCGATCACGGCCTGCGCGGCTTTTATCGCGCTGAAGTTTTTCAAAATTCCCTTCACCGCCGTTCTCGCCGCCTGCGCCCTGCTCGGCTTGGCCAACGCATTCATCGCGCGGTGAAAAGACTTGCAGAGCCGCATTTCGCCGCCTACATCAAAGCCCATGGCTCTTGAAACTACAGTGATTCTCTTCAAACCCGACGCTGTCGCGAAAAACCTCACCGGCGAGGTGCTTGCCCGTTTCCAAAAGGAAGGCTTCCTCGTGCGTGGCATCAAGATGATGTCCCTCAGTGACGAAATCCTCGCCGAGCATTACTCGCACATCGCCGACAAGCCGTTCTTCCCCTCCGTCCGCGGCTTCATGCAGGAAACGCCCGTGATCGCCCTCGCCCTCGAAGGCGATGATGTGATTTCCCGCATCCGCGACCTGCTCGGCCCCACCGACTCCATGGTCGCCGCCCCCGGAACAATCCGTGGCGATTTCGGCTTCAAGGACGCTGACGCGAAAATGCGCAACGTCTGCCACGCCTCCGATTCTCCGGAAGCCGCCGCCGCCGAGATCAAGCGCTTCTTTAAGGACAGCGAGATCTTTGCTTATTAATTCCCCGCGCTTTAAAGGAACAAAGCCCTCTTGCTTGAATTTTGAAATTTTCCCTCCTCCTCCACGCGCTTGAGCCGAAGCCTGACCGCAAGGCTCTGGAGGAAATCACCGTCGATGTTCTCTCGATCGCACGAGCCGACGCGGCGGGGATTTTGCGGGGTTGGTTCGGCATCGTTTCCTCGGGTCTCAGTATCGAAGACGCAACCGCCTTCCAAGCCGGCCTACGCACCCTCGGCTGTGAAACGGACATCGTGCCGGATGGAGACATTCCTTCGCTGCACCCTGATTTTCGCTGCCACCTCATCGACTTAACCGCTGAGTCCATCATCCTCACCACCGCGATGAACCGCCGCCAAGAGCGGGGGAGGGGTGAGTTTGTTTTCGCCGCTGCCGGGATCGTCGAGCGCGAACGCCCGGTCTCCGATTACGAGATGCAAACCCAAGTCTATTACGTCAGGGGCACGGGCTACAGGAAGCAGGTGCCTACGCGTGTCACCAAGAGTGTCGAGAAGGACTATTTCCGCATCGATCTCTTTTTCTCCCGCGAGCCGCACCGTATTTCATTTGAAATTGATGACATGTCTGTGATCACCTACGGCGGACGTCCGATCAGGATGAAAAACCGCACGGAGCTGCTCGTCTTGCTGGCAGATCTAGCATCTCTACAGCCTGCGGAGCGCATTAACCGCGGCCTGCGCGAGCTTTCCGCGGAGACTCTCTACCCGTCCCTGCAAGCCTACGAGGAAGAGATCCGCTGGGCGTTTTACCGGCTCGGCGCGAAGGGGTGAATGTGGAGCGCCTTGGACTGCTACAGCCCGCTGTAGCTTTCCGTGAGACAGCCTGCTGTCAACGGCGGAGGACTGGGAACGATCTAGCCTCTCCGTGCCAATGCCGTCCGCTCGCAGCAGGGCTGCATGGCCGAAAAGCTACAGCGGGCTGTAGCAGTCCAAGGGTTGCAATGCGGCGCTCCATGAGAAATCATCACCACGTGTTTGAGACAAAAATCATCGAGGCGACCGACGACGGGATGAAGGAAGCGCAGAACGAGGCGGTAACCTTGCTGCAGCGCGGAGAGGTCGTGGCCTTGCCGACGGAGACGGTCTACGGGCTCGCGGCGGATGCTTTCAATCCCGACGCAGTGGCGAAAATTTTTGCGGCGAAGGAGCGGCCGAACTTCGATCCGCTCATCGTCCACATCGCCTCGTTTCGGGATCTGGAGCGGGTTGCCATCGTCCCCGAAGACATCCGGGAAACGGTGAACCAGCTCGCCAACGAATTCTGGCCCGGGCCGCTGACGATCATTTTGCCAAAAACCCCGGAGGTGCCGGACATCGTCACCAGCGGCCTGCCGACCGTGGGCGTGAGGCAGAGTGGGCATCCGATTTTCCGCGGGATCAACAAAGCGCTGGGCAATCCCATCGCCGCGCCGAGCGCGAACCGCTTCGGGCGCATTTCCCCGACTTCCGCCTCCGCCGTGATGAAGGAATTGGGCGGGCGAATCCCGCTCATCGTCGATGCGGGAGCCTGTGGCGAGGGCTTGGAAAGCACGATCATCCGCATCGAGCCGCGCGAGGGGAAGAAGCCGATTTTTCACCTCCACCGCGCCGGCCCGATCACCAAGGAGCAGCTCCAGAAATTCGGCAAAGTGGAGAAGGTGAAGCCCGGCGACAAGCTGCTCGCGCCCGGCCAGCTTGAGAGTCATTACGCACCGCTCACGCCTTTCCGCCTGATTGAGAAACCGTCGGATTTCACACCGGAAGTCGGCAAGACCTACGGCCTGCTGAGCTACACCGGCGAGGAGAGCGGCGAGTTTGTCCGCGCGCACCGTTGGGACAGCGTCGTCGCGCTCAGTCCCGGTAGCGGAAAACTCGCCGAGGCCGCGATCCGGCTGTTTTACGCCATGCGCGAGATGGACGAAATGGGGCTCGATGAAATCATCGCCGAGCCAGTCAGCGAAACCGGCCTCGGGGTCGCGATCATGGATCGTTTGCGGCGGGCATCGGCTCCTTGAGCATTAGTCCTCCATTAAGAGTTCGCAGATCGGCGTTGACAGGGCAAACGCATCTTATTTTGTGAGGATCTTCTCGAGGTATTTGTTGTCCCATCCTGCGCGTTTTACTCGGCCTTTGATTCCCCGGCGGTTTGTGGACTCCCGACGAACCAAGTTCATCGCTAGTCCTCGCGTTGGGCAAATCAAGATACTGGCGGAACCATTCTTCTTTGGCGTTTCCAAATTCCTCCATGTCCTCGAAGCTTTCGCAGCCGCAGATAACGGCACAAAGGGAGATGAAGAGTATGTCGGAGAGGTGGTGTCTGCGGGTGAGGGTTTAGCAAAAATTGCCACCACCACCACCCGCGACCACCACATGGCGTTCCACGGCATCAACCAGCGCGTGGAGTGAAGCGTAGGGCCCGGATTTAAGGAAACCCCCAGCTCTGTCAAAAAACCGCTTTTCTTCCCCTTGAAGTTGCCGTGGGGGTGGTCTAACTAGGGGGCGACTCCGCACTTGATCATGAACGCCCTTACTCGCAGCGCCGCCGCTTATTGGAATTCCTCCATCGGAAAAAAACTCGTAGTCGCCGTCACCGGTCTGGCCATGGTGCTTTTTCTGGCGGGTCACCTGACCGGAAACCTCCTCATCTACGCAGGCAAGGAGGCGTTCGATGAATACGCGGAATTCCTCCATACGGCGGGTCACGGCGCGCTGATCTGGGTCGCCCGCGTCGGGCTTCTGACAGTGCTCGTCTTGCATGTTTGGGCGACCATCCTTCTGACACGGGAAAACAAGGCCGCGCGCAAGCAGGAATACGCCTACAAGGCCACGATCCAGGCCTCGAAGTCCTCGCGGATCATGATCTGGTCCGGCCTCACCGTCCTCGCCTTCATCGTTTTTCACATTCTCCATTTCACCGTCCGCACGAACTCCCACCTCGCCGAGATCGCCAAGGAATCCCCCTACGAAATGGTCATCGCCGGTTTCAGCGGCGGTTTTCTCCAAGCCCTCGTCGTCCTTTTCTACGTGATCGCAATGTCCCTGCTCTGCTCGCACATCAGCCACGGCGTCGCCTCGATGTTCCAGACCCTCGGCTTCCGCTCAAAAAAAGCCGCCGGCCTCATCCAGCTAATCTCGCTCGGCTATGCGGCCGTCATCTGGGTCGGCTTTGTATCTATTCCAGTCGCGATTCTACTCGGCTTCGTGCGCTCAAATTGAATATTGATGATTGCGAAGATGACGCCTGAAGAACTCAAAGCCCGCTGCAAGCAGTTTTCGCTTCGTGTGATGCGTCTGGTGCGCGCTCTTCCTGATGATCGGGTCAGCAACACCATTGCCAACCAGCTCGTCCGATCAGGAACCTCTGTCGCTGCAAATTACCGCGCCGCCTGCCTTGCCAAATCACCTGCCGATTTTGCCTACAAAGCCGGGATCGCTGTCGAGGAATCCGATGAATCCGCCCTCTGGATGGAGCTCCTCATAGAAGACAACATCCTTCCCGCCAAGCAGGTGGAATCACTCTTGCAGGAGGCGAATGAACTCACCGCCATATTCTGTGCCTCCATCAAAACCAGCCGCCAAAACAACCGCTGATCCAATAGTCAATTTTCAATAATCAATCCTCAATTCTATGTCCCTCGATAGCAAAATCCCCGCCGGCCCCCTGGAGCAGAAATGGTCCAGCCATAAGATGAACTCGAAGCTCATCAACCCGGCTAACAAGCGTAAATTTAACATCATCGTGGTCGGCTCCGGCCTTGCGGGCGGTGCCGCCGCAGCGACGCTTTCTGAGCTGGGCTACAATGTGAAATGTTTTTGCTACCAAGACTCCCCGCGCCGCGCCCACTCCATCGCTGCGCAAGGTGGCATCAACGCATCGAAAAATTACCGCAACGATGGCGACTCCGTTTACCGCCTTTTCTACGACACCATCAAGGGCGGCGATTTCCGCTCCCGCGAGGCCAACGTCTATCGCCTCGCCGAGGTTTCCAGCGGTATCATCGACCAATGCGTCGCCCAAGGCGTGCCTTTCGCCCGCGAATATGGTGGGCTGTTAGATAACCGCTCTTTCGGCGGAGCCCAAGTTTCCCGCACCTTCTACGCCCGCGGCCAGACTGGCCAGCAGCTCCTGATCGGTTGCTACCAGGCTCTCGAAAAAGAAATCCACAAAGGCGGCGTGAAAATGTTTCCACGCACGGAGATGCTCGATCTCGTTCAGGTCGATGGCCACGCGAAGGGTATCGTCGTCCGCGACCTCAACACCGGCGCGATCTCCAGCCACGCGGCGGATGCTGTGATTTTGGCAACCGGCGGTTACGGCAATGTATTTTTCCTTTCCACCAACGCCATGGGCTGCAACGTCATGGCGGCATGGCGTGCCGCGCGCCGAGGTGCGTTGATGGCCAACCCCTGCTTTACCCAGATCCACCCAACCTGCATCCCGGTCTCCGGCGATTACCAGTCGAAGCTCACGCTGATGTCCGAGTCGCTCCGCAATGACGGCCGCGTGTGGGCACCGAAAGCCCCCGAAACCGCCGCGAAAATCCGCGCTGGTGCACTCCACCCGAACGATGTCTCCGAGGACGACCGTGATTATTTCCTGGAGCGGAAATACCCATCGTTCGGAAACCTCGCCCCGCGCGACATCTCCTCCCGCGCCGCGAAGGAAGCCTGCGACGAAGGCCGTGGCGTCGCCCCCACCGGCCTCGGCGTCTATCTCGATTTCCGCGACTCCATTAAGCGCCTCGGCGAGGACAAGATCCGCGCCAGCTACGGCAATCTTTTCCAGATGTATGAGAAAATCACCGGCGAAGACCCTTACACCCGCCCGATGATGATTTATCCCGCCGTCCACTACACCATGGGCGGCCTTTGGGTTGACTACAACCTGATGTCCAACGTCCCCGGCCTCCACGTCCTCGGCGAAGCGAATTTCTCCGACCACGGCGCGAACCGCCTCGGCGCCTCCGCCCTCATGCAGGGCTTGGCCGATGGCTATTTCGTGATCCCGACGACCATCGCAAACTACCTCGCCACCCAGAAACCCGGCACTGTCACCACCGCCCATCCCGCCTTCGCGCAGGTCGAGGGCGAAGTCCGCGAGCGCATTTCCAAGCTCCTCACCATCCAGGGCAAGCGCACGGTCGATTCCTTCCACCGCGATCTCGGCAAGGTCATGTGGGACAAATGCGGCATGCTCCGCACTGTCGAGGGGCTCACTTGGGCGCTGGAGGAAATCCCACGCATCCGCGAGGAATTCTGGAACAACGTCTGCATCCCCGGCACCGCCGAGACCGCCAACATGGAATTGGAAAAAGCCGGCCGCGTCGCCGACTTCCTCGAGTTCGGCGAGCTAATGTGCCACGATGCCCTCCAGCGGGAGGAATCCTGCGGCGGCCACTTCCGCGGCGAGCACCAGTTCTTCGAGTCCGACGCCGAAGTCCAGGCCGGCAAGACCCAAGCCGGCGAGGCAAAACGTCACGACGAAACCTTCGGCTACGTCTCCGCCTGGGAATACCACGGCCCCGGCAAAACGCCCACCCTCCACAAAGAGGAACTCGTTTACGAAACCGTCAAGGTCTCCATCCGCAGCTACGCCTGACGTGGCGGCGATCTTCGGTCGCCGTATAATCTCAACTCACAATGAAGCCAAAAACCTTGAGGTCACCTTCACTAGGGAGCCATTTCCTGACCATCTCCACCCTTGCAACAGCGGCGACCAGAGTTTCCGCCGCAGAGCCCCGCGAAGAATGGTAAGAACTCCTGCTAACTGGGCTTGTTTTTTTGCGCTTCCTGCGCGAAATACTCCCTCCGCTTCGCAATACCACTATTTTAAAGCTTATGTCCGTCTCTCAGACTTCCCCACTTGGCTGGCCCAAACCCCAGGGCCTTTGGCATCCTTCCCGCGAGAAAGACTCGTGCGGTGTAGGTTTCATCGCACACCTCAAAGGCAAGCGCTCTCACGACATCGTCCAGAAAACTCTCACGATGAACGCGAACATGGATCATCGCGGAGCCAGTGGCTCAGATCCGGATACGGGCGATGGCGCAGGCTTGTTGGTTCAGATGCCTGACAAGTTTCTCCGCAAGGAAATGGCCAAGAAGGGGATCGAACTGCCACCGGAAGGTGATTATGGATCGGGCGTGGTATTTCTTTCGCCAGACCCAAGCGAGCGCGAGGCGGCGATGCAGGTTTTCGAGCACATCATCGCCGACGAGGGCCAGGCATTCCTCGGCTGGCGCACGGTTCCAGTAAAAAGCGAGATCCTCGGCAAAACCTCGGGTCGCTACGAGCCATGCATCAAGCAGCTCTTCATCGGAAAAAGCGTGGACATCACCGATCCCCAAGATTTCGAGCGCAAGCTCTACATCATCCGCCGCCGCGTGGCCTACTGGATCTGTAGTAACGAGATGCCGAACCAATTCAATGGTGTGCATGGCAATAAATCGAACTCGTTCCCTGGCGCCGCCTATCTATACATCACAAACTTATCGGCACGCACGATGGTCTATAAGGGCATGCTCACGCCCTGCCAGCTCTCGGAGTATTTCCCGGACTTTCACGACCCGGATTTCGAATCCGCGCTAGCCCTAATGCACACGCGGTTCTCGACCAATACCTTCCCGAGTTGGTCCCGCGCCCATCCGAACCGTTTCATCGCCCACAACGGCGAGATCAACACCGTGCAGGGCAACGCCAACTTCATGAAGGCGCGTCAGGCACTCTGCCAGAGCGAAAAATACGGCGATGAAATCAAGGATCTCTTCCCGGTCATCAACGAGGACGGCTCCGACTCCGCGCGTTTTGACAACGCCTTGGAATTTATGCATTTCGGCGGATACGATCTGGTTCATGCCGTGATGATGATGATCCCCGAGCCATGGGAGCGTCACACGATGATGAATGAGGCGAAGACGGCTTTCTACGAATTTCATGCCTGTATGATGGAACCGTGGGACGGTCCAGCTTCCATCACTTTCTCGGACGGCACCCAGATCGGCGCCGTGCTCGACCGCAATGGCCTGCGCCCGAGCCGCTATTACGTTACCGAAGACGACCTCGTCATCATGGCCTCCGAAGTAGGCGTGATCCCGGATTTAGACCCGCTCACGATTGTTCAAAAAGGCCGTCTGC
This sequence comes from Prosthecobacter debontii, assembly GCA_945870855.1. Classification (GTDB taxonomy): domain Bacteria; phylum Verrucomicrobiota; class Verrucomicrobiia; order Verrucomicrobiales; family Akkermansiaceae; genus Luteolibacter. The sequence goes on along the minus strand of CAMBTP010000032.1, from coordinate 5,904 downwards.
GTCCGGGCCGCATGTTCCTCGTGGACATGAAGGAAGGCCGGATCGTGCCGGATGAAGAGGTCAAGGAGCGCGTCTATTCCGCCAAACCCTACGAGAAATGGCTGGCCGAAAACCGCGTGTTTCTAAAAGACCTACCCGCTCCACTGGCACCAAAAGCCGTTGAGGAGGATCGCGTCCTAGAGCGCCAGCTCGCCTTCGGCTACACCTACGAGGATCTCCGGATGCTACTAGGGCCAACGGCTTCCAGCGGAGTTCAGCCGATCTCATCGATGGGCAACGACACCCCGCTTGCCGTGCTTTCGGAGAAGCCGAAGCATCTCTATAACTACTTCAAGCAGATCTTCGCACAGGTTACAAACCCTGCTCTCGATTGTATCCGCGAGGAACTCGTCACGGCCACAGAAACCTTCATCGGCTCCGAGGGCAACCTGCTCGATCCCGGCCCAAAAAGCTGCCGCATGATCCGTTTGGACAATCCGCTGCTCGATAACAAACAGCTCGCCAAACTCCGCGAGGTCGCGCTCGATGGCTTCAAGGCCACCACTCTCGATGCTCTCTTTCCCGCCGATCAAGGTGGCGCCGGTCTCGAGAAAGGCTTCGAATCGCTCTGCGCCGCCGCAGACCAAGCCATTGCGGATGGTTTCAATATCCTGATCGTTTCCGACCGCAATATCAGCACCGCCCACGCCGCGATGCCGACACTGCTCGTCATGGGCGGCCTCCACCACCACCTTGTCCGCTCTGGCAATCGCACCAGGGTCTCCATCATTTTGGAAACGGGTGAGGCTCGTGAGGTGCATCATTTCTCCACGCTCATCGGTTACGGAGCGGATGCCATCAATCCCTACATGGCCTTCGATTCCATCCACCGCATGATCAAGGAAGACATGCTGGAAATAGACTTCGACAAAGCGGTCTATAATTTCCTCAAAGGCTCCATCAAAGGCGTTGTCAAAACCATGGCCAAGATGGGCATCTCCACTGTCGCCTCCTACCGCGGCGCGCAGATTTTTGAAACTATCGGTCTAAGCACCGCTCTCGTGAATAAATATTTCTGCGGCACATCTAGCCGCTGCGAAGGCTCCGACATCGACCGCGTTGCGGAAGAGGCTCTCATCCGCCATCGCGTCGCTTTTCCAGACCGCCACATCGAAGCCGAAGAACGCGCGCTCGAATCCGGCGGCGTTTACCAGTGGCGCAGCGACGGCGAATACCACCTTTTCAACCCGGAAACCATCCACCTCCTGCAAAAGGCGGTGCGCACCGGTAGCTATGAAGTTTACAAACAATACGCGCAAAAAATCAACGACCAGAGCGAGAACCTCTCCACACTGCGTGGCTTGATGCGTTTCAAAAACAAGCGCAAGCCGGTGCCGATCGAGGAAGTGGATTCCGTGCAGGAAATCACCCGCCGCTTCAAGACCGGAGCCATGTCATGGGGATCGATTTCCCAAGAAGCCCACGAAACCCTCGCGATCGCGATGAACCGCATTGGCGGCAAATCGAACACCGGCGAAGGCGGCGAAGATCCCAATCGTTTCATCCCGATGGAAAACGGTGATAGCAAGCGCTCCGCCATCAAACAGGTCGCCTCCGGCCGCTTCGGTGTCACTAGCGAATACCTCGTCAACGCCGATGAAATCCAGATCAAGATTTCCCAAGGAGCCAAGCCCGGCGAGGGCGGTGAGCTTCCCGGTTCCAAGGTCTATCCATGGATTGCCAAGGTGCGTTACTCCACTCCGGGGGTGGGACTCGTTTCCCCGCCACCGCACCATGACATCTACTCGATCGAGGATCTCTCGGAACTCATCCACGACCTGAAAAACGCGAATCCGCGCGCCCGCATCAATGTGAAGCTGGTCGCGGAAGTCGGTGTCGGCACCATCGCCGCAGGCGTGGCGAAGGCTCATGCGGATGTCATCCTGATCTCGGGTCACGATGGCGGCACGGGTGCATCACCCTCGTCCTCCATTTTTAATGCCGGCGCCCCATGGGAACTCGGCCTTGCGGAAACGAACCAGATACTTCTCCTCAACGACCTCCGTTCCCGCGTGGTTCTCGAAACCGACGGCCAGCTCAAAACCGGCCGCGATGTCGCCATTGCCGCGCTGCTCGGAGCTGAAGAATACGGCTTCGCCACAGCTCCGCTCGTCTCTGTCGGCTGCATCATGATGCGCGTCTGCCAGAAAAATACCTGCCCGGTCGGCGTCGCAACCCAAGATCCGAAGCTCCGCAAAAACTTCGCCGGCAAGCCCGAGCATGTCGTCAATTTCATGACCTTCATCGCCATGGAAATGCGCGAGATCATGGCGGAACTCGGCTTCCGCACGATCAATGAAATGGTCGGCCAGGTCGATTATCTCGACACCCGCGAAGCCGCGGAGCACTGGAAAGCCGATGGCGTGGATCTCACCTCGATCTTCCACAAGCCCGATGTGGGCGATGAGGTCGGAGCATACTGCCAGAAACAACAGGATCACGGCCTCGAAAAATCGCTCGACCAAACGATGCTGCTCACGCTCTGCAAGCCCGCCATCGAGCGTGGTGAAAAAGTCCGCGCCGAGCTGCCCATTATCAACATCAACCGCGTGGTTGGCACGATCACCGGCAGCGAACTCACCCGCAAACACGGCGGCAAAGGGCTTCCGGAGGACACCATCCACCTCAAATTCAACGGCAGCGCCGGCCAATCACTCGCTGCCTTCTGCCCGCCGGGCATGACGTTCGAACTCGAAGGCGATGCCAACGACTACGTCGGCAAAGGCCTCTCCGGCGCGAAGATTATCATCTATCCGCCTAAAGGCTCGTTGTTCAAAGCGGAGGAAAACATCCTCATCGGCAACGTCGCTTTCTACGGCGCGACAACCGGCACCGCTTACATAAACGGCATCGCAGGGGAGCGCTTCTGCGTCAGAAACTCCGGGGTCAGGACCGTCGTCGAAGGCGTGGGCGACCACGGCTGCGAATACATGACCGGTGGCCAAGTGATCGTGCTCGGCGAGACCGGCCGCAACTTCGCGGCAGGAATGTCCGGCGGAATCGCCTACGTCTATGACATCGACGGCCAATTCGAGAAACGCCTCAACAAGGAAATGGTCAACCTCTACCCACTCATCGAGTGCGGTGATGGAGATATCGCCAACGTCAAGGCCGAGATCGAAAAACACTTCACTCTCACCGGTTCAGCTCGCGGAAAATTCCTTTTGGAAAACTGGAGCGCTGAGATACCCAAGTTCTACAAAGTCTTCCCACGCGACTACGAGCGCATGCTCGAATGCTTCCGGAAAGTTGAAGAACAAGGACTCTCCGGCGACGAAGCCGCGATGGCCGCCTTCGAGGAAAACCTCAAAGATCTCTCCCGAGTAGGAGGCAACTGATCTAATTCCCAATACTCAATACTCAATATTCAATATTCAATACTCAATCACACCATGGGCAAGCCAACCGGATTCATGGAAATCGATCGCAAGACCGATTTCGAAATCGCTCCAATCGAACGCCTCAAGAACTGGAAGGAATTCAAGGTTCACGGGGAAGATAAAGAACGCCGTGCACAGGGCGCGCGCTGCATGGATTGCGGCACGCCGTTTTGCCACACCGGCCATATCGTTTCCGGCATGGCCTCCGGGTGCCCGGTCAATAACCTGATTCCCGAGTGGAACGATCTGGTTTTCCGCGGCCGCTGGAAGGAAGCGCTAGAGCGCCTGCACAAGACCAATAATTTCCCCGAGTTCACCGGCCGCGTCTGCCCCGCTCCCTGCGAAGGCTCCTGCGTGCTCGGCATTATCGGACCTCCTGTCACCATCAAGAACAACGAGTGCGCGATCATCGACAAGGGTTGGGAGGAAGGCTGGGTCATCCCACGTATCCCGGAAAAGCGAACCGGCAAGAAAGTCGCTGTCGTCGGCTCCGGCCCATCCGGTCTCGCTTGCGCAGATCAGCTCAACCAAGCAGGTCACGATGTCACCGTTTTCGAGCGTGAAGACCGCATCGGCGGCCTGCTGATGTATGGCATTCCCAACATGAAACTCGATAAGGAAGATGTCGTGCAACGCCGCGTCAACCTACTCACCGAGGAAGGCATCGTTTTCAAAACGGGCATACATATCGGCAAGGACAGTGAGTGGACGGCGGAAAAACTCCGCAAGGATTTCGATGCCATTGTTCTCTGCTGCGGCGCGACCCTCGGCCGCGATCTCCCAATCGAGAGCCGGGATGCCAAAGGCGTTTATCTCGCGATGGAGTTTCTCACTGCAAACACCCGTTACCAACTCGACAAGGGCTTCGACGGAACGATCCCCGCACTTAATGCCAAGGGCAAAGATGTTGTGGTGATCGGCGGTGGCGATACCGGCACCGACTGTGTGGGCACCAGCCTGCGCCACGGTTGCAACAGCGTCATTCAGTTGGAAATCATGCCCATGCCGCCGATGGAGCGTGCCGCCGATAATCCATGGCCCGAGTGGCCGAAGGTTTACAAGATGGACTACGGTCAGGAAGAAGCTGCGGCTGTTCAAGGCCAGGATCCTCGCCAATACCTCATCCAGACAAAGCGCTTCCTCAAGGATGAGGCCGGCAATCTAACAGGTTTGGAAATTTCCGATATCGAATGGGTGCACGAAAACGGTAGATACATGCCAAAGGAAAAACCCGGCACCGCCCGGATTATTCCCGCCCAGCTCGCCCTGCTTGCCATGGGTTTCCTCGGGCCAGAGAGCGACATCGTAAAACAATTTGAGCTCGAAACCGATGCCCGCTCGAACGTCAAGGCAGAGCATGGCAAGTTCACCACCAACCTACCCGGTGTCTTTGCTGCTGGTGACATGCGCCGTGGCCAATCCCTTGTTGTCTGGGCCATCAACGAAGGCCGCGCCGCCGCACGCGAGTGTGACCGCTTCCTGATGGGAGTGACGAATCTGCCGTGACCTGTCGGTTCCGCTGGTAATCCATCCGAGGCGCATCTCAACGAAAGTCGAACGCCTCTGCGCTTGCCAGCGCTCACCGCGCCGCTTATCAAACACTCATCGGTTGCGGGGTGCATCATCCTACTCACCGAACCAGGGCCTGTAGCTCAGCGGTCAGAGCAGGGGACTCATAATCCTTTGGTCGTGGGTTCAAACCCCACCGGGCCCACCCTTCGTAGCAAAGCCTACCATCAACTCCGGTTCCGCTTTTGCCTTGCCAGACCATCTCTTTAGAATAGCGTCTTCACATATGAAAAAACAAATTCGCGGCATTAAATATACCCTCATAATTCCGGTGGCTATGCTCGTGGTCTCCTGCGCCCAAACCTCCAATACCAGCGATACCTACCAACGTGGCCAAGCCGGCCAAGTGGAGTCGCTTCAAACTGGCAGAGTCATCTCCATCGATCGTGTGAAACTCGAAGGAGGCACTGAAGCCGGCACTATGTTCGGTGCCATAGCCGGTGGCCTGCTTGGCAGCCAGATCGGCAGCGGCCGCACGTCACAAATCGCCGGGGCAACGGGTGGTGCACTGGTCGGCGGTGCCGCCGGCTCCCGCGTCGGTCAGGCAATGGGCTCCAAGCCCGGTCTCCGGATCGGCGTCAAGCTCGACGAAGGTGGTGGCGCCTTCACCGTGGTGCAGGAAGTTAACCCGCGCGAGTCGTTCTACGTGGGCGACCGCGTCCGCGTGCTGGGCTCTGGCAACTCCGCCAAGGTGACGCATTGAGCAGCCTCGCGTGCCCCTTTGTGGTTGAGAGAGAAACCCAATTCCCTCTTTAGAGATCGCGTCGTCGTGGCGCTCGTGTTGCGCCAATGAAAAATGACACCGGAGAGGTTAAGTCGTTGCGCCATCATTCATGACACCCGGCGGTTGGTTGTTTTTTGGTTGTTTGATGATATTTTGACAAGCTTTTCCGCAGGGGTGGATGTAGTGGAGGCG
>CAMBTP010000031.1 GCA_945870855.1 Prosthecobacter debontii | reverse complement strand
TCTGGAAGGCCGGGTTCCCCGATTACCTCGAGTGCCTGCACGACGAAGTCGGGTGCGAATTTTCCTTTCTGGAGGTAGCCTCCAACCTCGACTTTCTGGCCAAGCTTGAGATCACGAGGGCGGTTCACGTGCATCGGCAGCCAAATGGCGGCATTGCCGTCCTGTATGGCGATCTCAGTTTGCTGGTCGCTGATGTGATTGATGATGCCGCTCGTTCTCGCCTCGATGTAGAGCCCTTCTTCATTCCGAAACTCACGCAACTTGCTGATGCCCATAAAAGGAGCCTCCTTTGCCACGGCATGCGGAAAGACCGCGCCGACGGCGATCCAAAAAATCAAAGAAGCTCTGCCGAATGCAATCAATCCTACCGGTATGTTTTCACAAAACCACTCGCCTGCAAAGCCGTGTCTGAGGAGTGCTGTAGTCATTTCGGACTATAGCCCGGATGAGGAAACCGAGGGTAAATAAAGTTGTGCGCGTTTTAAAACCTCTGCTGGCTCTTTTCCTTGCCCTGTTTCCTGGCGTGACCTCCGGGCAGTTATTGCAAGTCAGCGGCACCCGGATCGTCAACAGCTCGAACAATGAGGAAGTCATTCTCAATGCGGTCAACTTTGGCAACTGGATGGTCATGGAGGGCTACCTGATGAACTCCACTGCCCAAGCCCCCGCCCAGCACGATTGGAAACAAAAGCTGACCACCCTCGTTGGTCCTGCCAACGCAAAGACATTCTACGACACCTGGTTGGCCAATCACATCACCGAGGCTGACGTCAACCAAGTCAAGAGCTGGGGCTTCAACGCCGTGCGTCTGCCTCTGCATTACGAGTATTTCGTCAATCGTGACATGCCCGATGAATGGAACGATCAGGGATTTATCCTGCTGGACAATGTGATCTCATGGTGCGCGGCGGCGGGTATCTATGCCATCATCGATCTGCACGCCGCCCCCGGAGGTCAGAGCAACAATGCGATCAGCGATTACGATGACAACCTTCCCTCGCTTTGGGATAGCGAGGCGAACCAGGACAAGACCGTGCGCCTCTGGCAACGGATTTCCGAACGTTACAAGGACCAGTCATGGGTCGCCGGATATGATTTGATCAACGAGCCCGCCTGGGGCCTTCCCGGCGGCACACTCTTGCGCTCACTTTACGGACGCATCACCGATGCCATCCGCGCAAACGGCGACAACCATATCCTCTTCATCGAGGGAAACTGGTATAGCAACGATTACAACGGCCTCACTCCTGCGTGGGATCCGCAAATGGTCTATGTGTTTCACAAATACTGGTCCTCCGCAGAACACCCGACGGAAATCCAGTGGATTCTCGACCTGCGGACCGCCCAGAACCGTCCGATCTGGTGCGGCGAGCATGGCGAAAACAGCAACGACCATTTCACCAGGATGGTCGAACTACTCCGCGGCCAGGGCATCGGCATGTCTTGGTGGCCGATGAAAAAATTCAAGAGCATCAACGGCCTCGTGGACGCCACTTTCGCTGCCGGATACCAGGATCTCCTCGACTACTTCGGTGGCGCAAAGCCGGATTTGAGCCCATCGGCTGCGTTCACCACTTTGATGCAACTTGCCGAAAGCGTGCGCTTGGAGAACTGCCGCATCCAGACCGAGGTGATCCGCTCGATCCAAAACCAGCCAGGTAACCGAGATACCGCAGCCTTTGCGCAGCATCAAATCCCGGGACGCATCCACGCGCCCGACTACGACCAAGGGATGAATGGCCATGCCTACTTGGATACCGCATGGGAAAACTACAATCTAACCACCTCCAACTACACCGCATGGAACGAAGGATGGGCCTACCGCAACAACGGAGTGGATATCCAAACCTGCTCCGACGCCTTGTCCAACGGCTACAATGTGGGTTGGTTCGTGGCTCCCGAGTGGATGCGCTACACTGTCACTGTCGCCAAGCCCGGCACTTACCGTATCGAACTGCGCGTTGCAAAGGGCGGCGGCGATGACGGCAAGGTGGAAATCCAGGACGGAGACGGTCTGCGGGTTCTTGCCAGCGCAACGATTCCCGACACCGGCGGCGACTCATCCTATCAGACGATTGTATGCAGTGGCGGCTTCGCCAATGCGGGCACGCACGCGATCCGCATCGCGAACGTGGCAGGTTCCTACAACATCGCGTCGGTGAATTTCATTTGGGAAAACGACACCGTGCCGCCGACCACTCCGGTGAAGGCTCCAGTTCTGACCCTCACGCTCAAGGGGAGCAACGGACTCTACCTGACCTATCGTAACGGAGACAAACTCGCCTCTTCCACCGCTACCAGCGAAGGGACAAGGGAGCGCTTCACCTTGACCGATGCAGGTGCCGGACGCACCGCTCTTCGTGCATCAAATGGCAAATACCTTCGGCTAAATACTACCGACAACAAACTCTACGCAGGCGCCGCAAGCATCGGCACAGATGAGAGTTTTCTTGTTAAAAACCTGAGTGGAGCGTTCACCTTGCAAGGCTCCAACGGTTTCTATGTTTCTTCGGAAGGCGGGTCCACCGACGGTCTCACTTGCACACGTTCCTATCCCGCAGGGTGGGAATATTTTCGGGAGTCAGTCGTCGCTATCAGTTGGGTCCTAGCCGCAGCAGCACCCGCCGCGCCTCAGGGCCTTGAAGCGGCGGTCACGGGCCAGGCCGCAACGCTTCATTGGAACCCTGTGTCCGGCGCGTCGCACTACACCGTGAAACGGGCGACCCAATCGGGTGGTCCTTATTCCAATGTTGGGACCTATCTCACCGAGCCGGAGTTCACAGACCGATTTCCCCAGAAAGGGTTGAGGTATTACTACACGGTCGTCGCCTACGCAGGCAACGTGTTCGGTGCTGCATCGGAAGAGGCCAGTCTTACCATTCCCGGCTTACCTACGGCTTGGTTGCGGCAGGATATCGGAAATGTAGGCATCGCAGGGATCTCTAGTTTCGTGGATGATACCTTCACTCTCCAGGGCTCCGGCGCGGACATTTGGGGGAATGATGATACCTTCAGTTTCGTCTCCCAGACCCTCAGTGGCGATTGCGTGATCACCGCGCGCCTCGTGAGCATGTCCAACACGGACTATTGGGCGAAGGTGGGATTGATGGTGCGCGAGTCCAATGCCGCAGGTGCCAAAAATGTCTCGTTACTGGTCACCCCGGAGGGCGGAGGCACGCGGTTGCAATGGCGGAACTCCGAGGGAGGAAGCACCTCCGACCACCAACTCAGCGCAAGCAACGCGCCGTTGTGGCTGCGGATCGTGCGCAGCGGCGGCACTTTCACCGGATGGCAATCCAACGACGGGGAAACTTGGACTAACAGCCATGCCGTGGCCGTCGCGATGAACCCAGAAGTTCTGGTCGGCCTGGCAGTAACATCTCATAACAACGGCGTCCTTAACACCGCCCTCTTTGACAACGTTAGCCTCGCCGTACTGCCACCCGGAACTTCAAGTTGGAACTCATTTCAAAACACTTGGTTCTCCGCCGGCCAACTCGCCAACGCCAGCCTCAGCGCTCCGGATGCCGATCCAAACCACGACGGGCTTGCCAATCTCTTTGCCTACACTTCCGGCATCAGTCCTTGGCTCCGCGCAACAACCGAAAACGGTGGTTTTCCTATCGTTGGGATTCAGGACGGATTCCTATCCATCACCTACACGCGTTTGAGGCGGAGTTTCGACTTCAAATGCATCGGCGAGGTTTCCAGTGATTTGAGGACGTGGAATTCAGGTGCGGGTTTCACCATAGAAACCGAAGTGATTCCCCTCGATGACATCCGCGAGCAGGTGACGGTGCGTGATGCTGCCGCGATTTTCGGAGCTGATCAGCGGTTCATGCGTCTCCGAGGAACCTTTTTGCCATGATGAATAAAAGCCAGCGGCCTAGTCATTTCGGACTATTGCCAGTTTCGATCCAAATGGCAGATTCTTAACTTAATCCCCAATTCGCCATCTTCAGTCACCCAACCTATTCTTGAAGTCTCCGTCATGCAGTCATTGTTAAAATCCCTGAGTGTCGCCAACACCTTGCTGCTGGGCGGCCTTTCCATGATCATCACCCATGCCTCCGCGGCCGGAAAACCTGCCCATGCGTGGTCGGTGGTCGAGACCGCCAAGGACAACGGCCACAGACTCAGTGCCGTGCCCGCCCCGACCAAGGTTGCGGCATCCGCCGAGAACATCATCGTCTGCGATCCCTCCAAGACCTTTCAGGAAATCATCGGCTTCGGCGGTGCGCTCACCGAGTCCTCGGCCTGGGTCCTCGCGCAGTTGCCGCAGGAGCAGCGCATGGAAATCCTCCGCCGCTACTACGACCCCAAAGAAGGCATCGGCTACACGCTCGCCCGCACCCACATTAATTCCTGCGATTTTTCACTAAACATCTGGTCGCTCACCCCCACGCCCGGCGACTATGACCTGCACGATTTCACCCTCGATCCGATGCGCCGCTGGCTGATGCCGCTGATCCACGATACCCGCAAGGTCGCCGGAGCGGACCGCTTCAAATTGATGGCGTCACCATGGAGCCCGCCTGCATGGATGAAAACCAACAATCGCATGGATGACGGCGGATCACTCCGCAACGAATACCGCCCAGCATGGGCGAATGTGTATGTGAAATTCGTAAAAGCGATGGCCGAGGAAGAAAAAATCCCGATCTGGGCTCTTTCCGTGCAGAACGAGGTCGATGCCCACCAGACCTGGGAGTCTTGCAAATACAGCCCCGAACAAGAGCGCGATTTTGTCCGGGATTTCCTCGGCCCGGCATTGCACGGCGCAGGCCTCGCGGACGTGAAGCTACTCACCCTCGATCACAACCGCGACTTAATCGAAAAATACGCCGACGTACAACTCGGCGACTCTGCCACTGCCAAATATATTTGGGGCATGGGCCTGCATTGGTATGTGAGCGATGATTACGCCTCCTCGGCGCGCGTGCATGAAAAATTTCCGGACAAGCACATTCTTTTCACCGAGGGCTGCGTCGAAGGAGCTCCCGGCAACATGGGAAAATGGGAAAATGGCGAACGCTACGTCCGCAACATCATCGGCGACTTCCGCAACTACGTCTGTGGTTTCATCGACTGGAACATTGTGCTCGATCAGCGCGGTGGGCCGAATCACGTCGGAAACTTCTGCGACGCCCCCGTCATCGTCGATACGAATACCAAGCAGGTCACCTATGGTCCCTCGTTTTACTACCTCGCCCACTTCAGCAAGTTCGTCCAGCCCGGTGCCCGCCGGATTCATTCGGAAGGCGGCCCTCAGGGGATACAGTCCATCGCTTTCAGCAATCCGGATGGCACGCTGGCGATCGTGGTGGTGAATCCAACCGAACAAGCCGCAGGCTTCGCACTCGGTGTCGCGGGTGAAAGTGTGGCATGCAAGATCCCCGCACGTGCCATCCAAACCTACTTTGAAGCTTCTCATTGAAATAAAATCAACCCATCGAACACAAACTAATTTCCAAAACACCAAAAATCCATGAAACCAAAATTGAAAACCGCCACGCTCCGCAACTTCAGCTTCGGAGCACCACTCGTCACCGCCATCGTCCTCTGCTTCAGCGCGTCGCTCAGCCACGGCGCTGACAACAATTGGACCGGAACTACCAGTTCGGACTGGAATGACGCAACCAACTGGTCTGCAAACGGCGTGCCGGATACGGCCTACGATGAAAACGCCGTTGTCTCGACGGTCGCTCCCAACATCGCCACGATTACCGCCGATATCTCATTCACTCCCAAGGATATCATCGTACGTGGCGGTGGACGGCTGGATCACACGGCGGGCACTGCAGGCACAGGTGGTGGTAGCTGGATGTTTGTGGGACAGAACGACACGGCTGGAACCTACAACCTCGCGAACACGGGTTCGGTGGAAGGCGGCATCACGGGTTTCGCCCAAGGCTCCGGCTCGCTCAATGCCACGGGAAATTTGCTAGTAGGTGCTTTCGGCGACAATCGCACAGGGACGGTGCGTGTGAACACCAGCGGGACTCTCGCGGTTTCCGGCGAGCTTTTCATAGGCGATTCCACAGGCAGTCAAGGCACCCTGAACCTCCAATCAGGCACAATGACGGTGAACAACAAAATTTTTATCGGTAACAACAGGGGTAGCGGCACGCTCAATATGTCCGGCGGCACGCTCACAAAAACCGGCGGTGACCAGACTTTCATCGGCCGCGAAAACGGCACAGGAACACTCACCCAAAGCGGTGGAACGATCACGCTAAACCATGATTTCTATGTGGGACAGAGCGGCGGAGGAAATGGCACTTATAACATCAACAGCGGCGCAGTGCTGAACACTGGCCGTGACTTTGTCATCGGTCGTGAGAGCGGAACGGGCACCCTAAACATGACCGGCGGGACGATCACCAAAACCGGCGATGAAAAATTCATTGTCGGTCACAACAATGGTGTGGGCACCGTCGTGCAAAGCGGTGGAACGATCACCGCGAATAACGAACTCTACATTGGCAACGAAAACGCCAGCGCATCTGGAACTTACACGCTGAGCGGCACAGGAGCGCTCAATGTCGCCAACGAAGTCGTCGTTGGTCGTGAAAGCGGCACTGGAATCTTGAATGTAAACGGCGGCACGCTCACCACCACCGGCAACGGCAACATGTATGTAGGCCGCCGCAATGGCACCGGAACCCTGAACCAGACGGCTGGCGTGATCAGCGTGATTAAGGAGTTCGGCGTGGGAACGCGGGACGACAACAAGATCGGCACCGGCACCTACAACTTGAGCGACACAGGTGCCATCACCGTGGCAAACAATATCTTCATCGGCAAGGAACAGGGGGCATCCGGCACCATGACGATGACGGGTGGCACCATGACCGGTAGCGACAAACTGATACTCGGCCACAACCAGGCGACGGGAGCTCTCACGCAGAGCGGTGGCACGGTGACAACCTCGAACGAGGTTTATATCGGCAACGTGAACAGTGCTTCATCAATTGGCACCTACACGCTGAGTGGTTCGGCGAACCTGAATGTGGGCAACGAGGTGCAAGTCGGTCGCGATAACGGAACGGGCACCCTCAATCTCAATGGCGGCACCGTGAACGCGAATAAGATCTCGGGTGGAACCGGCAGTGCGACGGTGAACTTCAACGGCGGCGTCTTGAAAGCAAAAAGGGATGAGAGCAACCTCATCGAAAACCTCGACGTGGCGGATGTACAAAGCGGCGGACTCAAGATTGATAGCAACGGCTTTAATGTAAGCACCAGCCAGATTCTCACCGGAACCGGCGGTCTGGAGAAATCGGGGGCGGGTCAACTCACCTTGAGTGGCGCCAATACCTATGCAGGAACCACGACGGTTGCCGCAGGGGTATTGCGGATCGAGAAAACCGGGCTGAATGCCATTGTCAATGCCGCCGCTGGCACCTTGGTTGCTGAGTTCACCGTGCAGCCTGCTGCTGGAGACTATCCAATCCTCCCCGGATCTCTTGCGGGTTCCCAGACTTTCAGCGCCACCAATTTAGGTGCAAATCAGCAGGCCACATTTAATAACCAGACCAGCACCGTGACGGTAACCAATACCGTAACAGACCCGTTCGTGACCTGGGTCGATGGCTTCACCCCGAATGCCTTGCTGCCGGATGCCGCATCCAAACTTCTCAGTGCGGACCCTGACGGCGATGGCATCATCAATCTGATGGAATTCGTAATCGGCGGTAGCCCGGTTATTTCCTCGCAGTCCATCCTTCCAACGCTTGCCAACGTAGGCTCGGATCTGGTTCTCAGCTACACCCGCAGCGATGAATCCGAATCCGTCACCACCCAAGTCGGCCAATGGAGCACTGACCTCACAGGTTGGACGAACGTGACACCAGTGCTCGTCAATGAAAACGGCGCGGCTGCCGACGCCATGTCCATCACCGTGCCCAAGAGCAATGCGGTGAACGGCAAGCTCTTCCTGCGCCTGAGTGTGGAAATGCCCTGAACACCAAATCAAGCATCCTACGAATCCATTGTGCTATCATCCAAAGATTGAATATCTTCCCTAGGGAACTCGGTGATCCCTTGGGAAATAGATCTAACAGATAATCACATATGCAAGAATACCCCGCCATTTCCCAAGCCGTGACTGCCAAAACAGGGTTCCACCGAGGAATCCACACACAGCAGAGCCGCCGCCCTTACCGCAGTAGCGGGTTCACCTTGGTTGAGTTGTTGGTCGTCATCACCATCATAGCAGTCTTGGCGGCTCTGTCGGTATTCGGCTTCAAACGACTGCGGGAAAAAGCCGATGTGGTTACCACTATCAGTAGGATTCGAGGCTTCTCCCGCGCCAACGCGCTATATGCCACCGATCACAACGGCAAATTTGTTCCCGTATATGCCTTCGACAAGGACGGACAGGGTTCCATGATGTGGCATTACAACCGCGCCTACCTCGAAGCACTCATCGGCGACAAGGAAGAGTTCGAGGATGCCGAACCCTTTGAAGGTATCGACGGGCTACCCGAACAGGTCCTCGATCCTGTAGTCATCCGTGCGAAGAAGAAATACTGGAGCCGCATCTCGGCGAGCTTCGGCTATAATGGCGAGAATCTGACTGGTGGCGCTTGGGGAGAAGCCAACGCCGCTGCCGCACGTTCAATTGCTTCAATGAGCCATCCGGACGAAACCTGTGCATTCATCACTGCCACCGACTGGCGAGCCAAACAATCCGGCGGCCTACTTTGGGAAAAATCCCCCGTCGAAGGCAAGACCGGTGACGGCAAGATCGCCTACCGCCACCAGGGAAAGGCCGTGGTTTCATACTTCGACGGTCACACCGGCCTCATTTCCATTAACGACATGAAAGAGATCAACCTCCGTGGAGGTGTGAACAATGTCTTCTGGGGTGGCAGCCGCAGGAGCAGTGGTCGCTGAAGACTGATAGTCGCAAGACGATATCAATTTTTATAGAGCCGGTCTCACTTGGTTTTAGGTAATGATGCGGTGGCGTTTGGCATTGGGGCGGCAACGGCGTGTTGGCCCTGCCGGAAAATGACATAACTTGTAACGAATCACCTCAACTTCGCGTCTTGCGTCCATTCGCGGTTCCTTTTCTCACTAGCTTGATCATCCTCGGAGAAACCGCCCGTGAAATGTTTTGACATTCAAGCAGGCTGGGAACGTAAATCCACTGCCCCTCCGTAACAACGACATGAGCTTCCGAAACATCACAATCATTGGAAGTGGAGCCATGGGCACCGCTCTGGCTATCAACCTTTCCAAAAAATCGGCGGTAACACTTCTTTTTAAATCCATACAAGAAGCCGATCATATCGCGGAAAGTCGGATCAATCTTCGCTACCTGCCCGAGGCGAGGATTCCCGCTGAAGTCCTGATTAGTGCGGACAGGGAGGCAGCGTTGGAAGTTGCGGATTTAGTTTTGATCGCCTCTCCGGTGAGCGCCTTCGCCGAAGTTCTCAAAAGCGTGGCAGGAATACGAAGGGAAGTTCCGGTTATCTGGAGTTGCAAGGGACTGTGTCCGTTATCGGGTGAACCTTTATCCGTACAGGCGGAGAAGATATTGGGATCGAAGGCTTGTTTTGGAGTTTTTTCAGGGCCGAGTTTTGCTGCGAGTCTGGCGGCTAACGAACCAACCGCCGTAGTGGTCGCTACCAACAGGAAGCACCATGCCGTTTTGAAAATCGCCTCTGGTTTGTCGAATGAGTCGCTTAGGGTCTATGCGAATTCCGATTTGATCGGTGTGCAGATCTGTGGAGCCATCAAGAACGTTTATGCCATTGCGGCAGGTGTCATTGACGGCTGCGGCTGGCGTGAAAACACCCGTGCTGCGATGATCACGCGAGCGGTTGCAGAGGCGAAGTGCTACTTGGAGGCGCATGACTCAAAACGCTCCACGCTGATGGGACTCTCTGGATTTGGTGATATTTACCTGACCTGCGGCAGCCGGACTTCTCGCAATTACCAAGTGGGTATGGCTTTGGCGGCGGGCAATACGCTGGAAGAAGCCCTGTCCAGCATCGGGCATGTGGCCGAGGGCACGATCACCGCGCGGCTGATCCTTAAACGCGCGAAGGTGCTTGGTGTGGATATGCCTTTGGTTCAAGCTGTAAACGACATTCTTGATGGGAGCAAAACCCCGCATGAATGCGTGGCGGCCCTGATGGCCCGGGAAATCCGACACGAGAAATCAGGCAGCCGCAAAAACACGCGCTAGTTTTTTCCTATATCTTTGCAAATCCGAAAGCCTAAATCTGGGCGGCGGATCATACGGTCGGAAATCGAGTTGCGGCTGAGCGCACCTTTATCATGGTTCAAGTATGAGCCGCCGATGATTACCCACAGTGGCTCACCGAGTGGATTCGATGGGCTGGGTCGCGGCTCGGCAGTCCACTCGGAAACCGATCCCGCCATGCCGAGAAGGCCGTTCGTGGTGCGGTCTTGTGTATCCTCGTTCACAGGCTCCAGATCACTTACAGGAATCTGCGATGGTGCCTTCGCGCCAGCCATCAAGGCACCGAGCCAATGCTCCTGAGTCGGCAGGTAGGCCTTTTTCCATTTCGCATAGGCGAAGGCGTCCCACCAATCGACTCCGACCACCGGCGAGTGAATGTTGAGCTCGCGATCGTTCCATTTTCCGCCTTTATTCGCAGCAAGTATGAGGTTCTCCCAATCGTCCGGAGCATGGCTGATTTTGGTTTTCGGCTGCTCGGGATGGTCAAAGGTCGCTTGCCCTCCATCTTTAGAGAGAATGTCCAGGGTTTCCAGAAAACTTGCGTAATCGCTAATCGTCACCTCGCAGGCGGCGATCATGAAGTTAGGCACTCTCACCTGCATACCGTCTGGCGTGTCGTACATCCCGGCCTCAATTTCAATCCAGCCGGGCATCGGAGCATCGGAGATGATTCGCTTGTTTTTCTTGGGCAGAAACAGAAACACGCCTGCGATGACGGCCACAAAAAGAATCGCGATCCCCCATATGAAACCGCTCTTTTTCTCAGGTCGTATGGCGGCGGTCGGCGGTGCCACGACTTGCGAGGGCACCGCGAGCTGTTGTTCGATCAGTTCGCAATAGTCCCGGATTTGCGTCCACTTCAAAGGCTTCGGCACGTCTTCGCCGCGCATCCATGAGAGCAGGGTAAGGAAACGCGTCGCACCGGGATGATGTTGGTCGAGATTCAATTCTAGCGACTCGCCCAGCCTGTGAACATCGCGTAGCGAGTGATCCGGCACACGGTCACCGGCGACGACTAGGTTTTTGAGGCGGATGACACCATGCTTGTCAACGTGGATCGCATCGAGCCCCAGCGGCGCGGTGGCATTGCCGTGGGATTCGTGATAAATATTTGCCTCCGCCACCCGGCGAAGGATGTGGACGAGACGCTGCGCTTTAAGCTTTTCACCATGCAACGCGCGATCTGCCAGCGTCTCTCCGGGAAGGAGTTCGTGCGCATAATGGCAGAGTCCATTTTCCATGGTTGCCTCGTAGATCGAGCCGACCAAAGGATGCTCGACCCCGGCCTTGGCGCGGACATCCGCGATGAATTCATCGCTTTCCAAGCCCTCCTTCAATTCCTCGACGAGCACCATGCGTCCCACGGAGACCTGCTTCGCCAGCCACGTTCTTGTCGTCTCGGTTTCCGCAATGCACTCTTGCGGTAAATAATCGCCGAACTTGTTTTCGTCTTCGTGCACTTCTTCGTTCGAGCTGTCCATACCGTGTTTTTACAGGCCGTATTTCACTCGCCCGGAAGAGGATTGAGAAGCGGAATATCCGGATCAAAGTTGGGAGGCAGGATATCTTGGTCAAGAAACTCGGGAAAATCGCCCGGTTTGTCTCCGGCGGGAGCCGCTTGCCCGATCCGCGAGGCGAGATCGCGTGGCCACGCCTGCACGTCGAGCACCTCGCCTTTGTAGGTCAGAGCTACGACCTGGCCGTAGTAGGTAAGCTCGCCGAAAAGGTGCGCGGTCTGCTCGTCGCGGACGGGAATTTGGTAGTTCATGCGCAGGGATTCCTCGCCGCCCGCCCAATCGAAGGGCAGGGTGACCCACGAAGGCTCTGCCCATGTATCGTCCTCAAGCTGGACGATCTTGTTCTTGTCGGTCTTGTTGAAAAAGGTGACCGCTACCTCGATCTCCCCGGCTTCTACTTCTTGTCCGGGCGCTTTTTGCACAGGAATTGTCAGCACCACCCGCTGGCCGCCGGCTGCCTTCGCGTCGTTGAAAATCCGCACGCGCCCGAGCGCGAGCTTGCCGAGTAGGTCGCTGGGTTGCTCGAAGCCATCGCGCAACTTCACCGCCGCCGCCTCGTAGAGATTTCCCGCGCCGGAAACGCCGAGCTGGAAAACCTGCTCGTAATAATCAGCCGCTTTTTCGTATATGCCCATCATTTCGTGAACCATCCCGAGTTCGTAGAGCACGGTGGGATCACCCGGGGATTCGACGAGCGCCTGCTCCAGCTTCACGATAGCGGCTCCCATGTCGCCGGCGATGCGAGCCTTGCGCGCTTCGGTAACAAGAATCTCCGAGCGAGGATCCGCGATGGCGGGAGTGACAAGTTGCGCCGGCTCCGGCACGGGTGGAAGCACCGGCTCGACCCTCGCCATCGGTTTCGCGGGCGGCTCACCAGCCACCGGCACGCTGATCCGGATCGGCACGAGTTTCTCCACCTCGCGCTCGACGATTTTCACCTGACGCCCTTCCTCGATGCGCACCGCCATGGCCATCCCGGCGATCAGCAATTGCGAAAGAACAATCAGCCCAAGGCCGCAGCAGGCAAGTGTGAACAAACGCTCTCCTTTCATCGTCCACGCAGCATGGCGGAAACATGGGAGACCGTCAAATTTGATGTTCGCGGCGGGAATTTCGGTTTTGAATCTAGGAAATGAAAGTAGTCACAGGTATCGCGCTCATACTCGCCATTGCGTTTTTCCTACCGCTGCTGGGCTAACGCCTCTTGTAGAGACGTTTACACTTCATAACTCGCAAAAGCAACGCACACACAAATCCCAAATTCACAGAACAGATCAAAATAATCGCCGAAAGAATTATGCGAACTGGATATTCCCATATTGAATGATTATTCGTTTCGGCAACCAAGCTATAAACAAGAAGTGCACATTTGTTTAACTGCATACCTGGTAATTCGAAGATAGATGGGTGTCTTCTCGTGATGCCGCTGTCCCAATCTTTGGCAAAAGATTCATAATAAAGCTCACCAAAAATAAGGATCGAAGTAAAGAGTAATGAAAACGCAATCCATGGTAAATAAATTTTTTTACGGTAACTACCTTCCTTTAATATTTTGGGGTCCATAGACTTCGATTTTCAATAAACTCTCATCATAGTCATATTTACAGTCATTTCTGTAATTTAATAATCCAGCCGGAGACTTTAGTGATATTTTATAATAAATAATACCCGTAATGTATCTGCCCCTATAACTTGGACTTGTATTCGCTTGAGTTGTTCCTTTAAGTCCAATTTTTATTTTTCCTTGCAAGCAAGTATCGCAAACACAATCTCTACATCTGGGGAGAGAAATGTCTATTCCTCCCGAAATACTTGTTGGTCCATATTGATCTCTGGATTCCTCACTGAGTCCAATTGTGGATCCGGTACGGGGGAATACGCCAATGCCTGCTCCAACGAAAGAACAATCATTGCCTGGCTCATGGAGAGCTTCGATAACAGCAGGACGGAGATAACCTTGCGTCCCAATTGTACGAGAAAGAATGGAAAAGGACAATTTAGCAGTACCCTTACAAGTTTCATCAGGATAGGTAAGACGAGCATTCACGTTAGCAACTACTACTGTAGTTGGACGATCACCAGGAACCCAACCAGCAGGAGTTGGATCATACACAGGGGCAGACGACGTTATGGTCTTCATGCCAAGAAAGTCCATTTTGCGGACCCCGTCATTTTCCACATACCCATATAAATTAGGCCCAGCTTGCTCTTCTATGGGATCGCGGGAAACCCATCGTCCCTGGCCGGGATCGTAAAAAGCGTGCACGGAGTTGGAGAGGGCAACGAGAAGGAGGATGATTTTGAGCAACGAACTGATGGTTTTCATGTTTTGGATTTCTACAGGTGGGTGGTTAACGGGGAGAATGGGGATTTTGATATCCTTGGTAAGAAGCGGGATTCGTTGTGTGGTGAGGTTGGGGAATTGCGACGGGATGGGGAAATCCTTGTTGCGGTAAGCCCGGTTGGTGATGTCCCGACAAGGCCGGGTTTGGAAGGAGTGGGTTCACAGACATATGTTCGGCCATGCGCCGGTTATGCATCATGATTTCCTCAATTTCCCGCAATTCGCGTCTCGCAACAGCGTTCTGATCCAAGGGCGCGTTCACCAGGGTTGAGTTGAGGGCGAGGCTTATGCCGCCGAGGTTGGGAGCCAGACGATAAGCTGCTGCGGCGGAGTTGATCGCGGGCATCACCGCACCACCCGCCTGCAGGCAAGCCGCCCGGGTTGTCAGAAAAACGGCGAGCGACTCCTCCGCCGTGAGATTCCGCAGGTAGCCGCCCACTTTTTCCTCCTGCGGTGAGATGGGTTTTGGCCACGTGCGATAATAAGAGTCCGGGTGGCTAGTGAAGCCGCCGGCGTTGGCCGCCTCGAGGTTCACGCGGGTGCCTTTCCCGTCGTCCCAACGGGCGAAGAGATGTTCCTTGGCCGCAACAAGGTGCATGGGATAACCGATGCGCCTGCCAATTGCGACATAAAGAACCGGAAGGGAAGCGCAGGAGCCAACGCGGGACTCGCCGAGGCAACCCGTTAGGAAGACGGAATGCGGGTTTGCGAAAAACTGTTGGTTCGGTGCATTCTGCCGCTCCGTGGAGGTGAGCCGGGGATCATATCGCAACTTGAAATCCTGGCCGAGGATCGTACACATCATTGCAAGCCGCCACTCGGCTTCGCTTTCATACTCCTGCGGGTTAGCATGGTAGCGATGGAGGTTTTGACCGGTCTGTCGCGCAACGGTATTTGCCCAATGGTCGAGTGTTTTCAGACAGTCCACAATGATCGCGTCTTTCTCATCGGCCAGCAATCCAGGTGTCACCATCAGGTTCAGAAGGGCAATATCAACATCCGTAGGTAGATTTGGAGCGCCCAGAAGCTCTTCAATCGTTTCCGCCGCCGCATCTTTTTTTGAAACGGATTTCCATCCACCAACAGTCCGTGATTCCTTGCTTCTGTTTGCGGCGGTAAAGATGACTGCGGTCAAGCAGGCCGCAACTGCGGCGGCGACCAGCATCGGCAATAGAGCAGAAGACGCCTTTTCCTTATTGCAGGCTGCGGCGTCTTCTTTTTGGAGCTGTGTGCGTTTACCCATTCCTCATTACTTCCGACAGGTAATGGGATGAGTCGGTGACGTCAAGCTAACAGGATGTGAATGCGGCAGTCCGTTTCCCAGACCGTCAAATTTGATGTTCGCGGCGGGAATTTCGGTTTTGAATCTAGGAAATGAAAGTAGCCACAGGTATCGCGCTCATACTAGCCATTGCGTTTTTCCTACCGCTGCCGTCGGAAGCGGGAGCGCTGGAAGGGCTTGATCCGGGGATGGTGCGGCTTGGGCTGGCGCTCTTCGTCGGCATCGCGTTTCTATGGATGACCGAAGCGCTGCCGCTAGCGATTACGGCTCTCCTTGTGCCGGTGATCGCGGCAGCGATGGGGCTTGCGGGCGTGAAAGACGCGCTGGCGTCCTTCGCAGCTCCTCCGATTTTCCTGTTCCTCGGTGGCTTCGCGCTCGCCTCGGCGCTTTCCGCGCAGGGAATTGATCGCTGGCTGGCCGGGAAACTGGCGCAATTGGGAAAAGGGAAATTCGTTCCCGTTTGCCTCTATCTTTTCGCGGGCACCGCATTGCTCTCCATGTGGATGAGTAACACCGCCACGACTGCAATGATGATCCCTCTCGCGCTCGGCATCCTGAACCAATTCCGGGCGGAAGGCGCCGCTCCGAAGAACGCCCATTTCCTGCTACTCGGGGTCGCCTACGCGGCGAGCATCGGTGGACTGGGCACGCTTGTCGGCAGCCCGCCGAACGGGATCGCCGCGAAGGCGCTTGGCGTTTCCTTTTCCGAGTGGCTGAAATTTGGCATTCCAGCGGTGCTTGTCCTGCTTCCGGCGATGGTCGCCACGCTGTATTTCATGCTGAAGCCATCGAATGAGGGGACTTGCGAAATCGAGGTCGAGGCGGAGCGCTTCGAGTTCACCCTACCGCGCATTATCACGCTCGCGATATTTGTGGTTACTGCTTTGGGCTGGATTTTCGGCGTTCAGCTTGGCGAGTTGCTGGAAATCACCGACACCGATACTTGGGTCGCTCTCGCGGCTGTTGTTCTGCTTTCTGCCACGAGGGTGGTTAGTTGGCAGGAAATCCAGAACGGCACGGATTGGGGTGTGCTACTGCTTTTCGGCGGTGGTCTAGCCCTAAGTGCCATCCTCAGTTCCTCGGGCGCGAGTGAGTTCATGGCTCGCCTACTCGGCGGCGCAATGGGCGATTGGCCGCTCTGGGCCATCATCAGCGGCGTGGTCGCATTCGTGATTTTACTCTCCGAACTAGCGAGCAACACCGCCACCGCCGCCCTGCTCGTGCCGATCTTTATGGCGTTGGCGCTGGAGTTTGATGTGGATGCGGCGAAGCTGGTATTACCTGTTACCATCGCCGCTTCCTGTGGTTTCATGCTTCCCGTTGGCACGCCTCCCAACGCCTTGGTTTTCGCCACGGGCAGGATTCCTCAGCGCTCGATGATACGCGTTGGGATTGTCCTCGACCTTCTCTTCATCGCGCTAATCAGCGCGATGTCATTGCTGATCTTCTGAGGGAGCCTCTTCGTAATCGCGCAAGGGCCGGATGAGGTTTGCGGAAAGAGGGAAAACGCGGTCGTAGATGCCCGGAGCGACCTCGGCAGCGTGTGCGTAGGCATCGCGTAGCATCTCCATCTTGGCATCTAGATTATCGATGTAATGCAGCGCGTAGGCCTCCGGGGTTTTCGGCAAAATGGGCGAGCCGAACTCTAATTGCCCGTGGTGGCTGCCGATCAGATGCAGCAGGTGCACCCGGACTTCTTCGGTGCTCGGTTTGCACTTGGAAAACGGCTCGAACTTCGATGCATCTACTAGATCGCGCCACAGCTTGTTCACCAGCTCGATACCAAGCGGGATATGGCCAAGCATCTCGCCGTGGAGAGAGTGAATCTGGGAGAAACCATCCTCGGGGTAGCTGTTTTCCCAGAGTTTCCCGCAGTCATGGAAAAGCACGCCGGCGAGCATCAGGTCACGGTTCAGTTCCGGATAGACCGCGCAGACCGCGCTAGCCGAGCGCATCATCTGCGCGACGTGCTCCACCAGGCCGCCGCGTCGCGCGTGGTGGTTCTTCCGCGCCGCCGCCGTCCTGCGGAATCGATCACCCATTGTTTCAAAAAAATGATCGCAAAGTTTTTTCAAGCGCGGATCGGTGATTGCTCCACAAAGCAAAAGAATCTCCGCGTAATCTGCTTCCTGCTTCCTCCGGACAGCGGGATCTCCCGTAAGGAAATCCGCAATCGCTTCATCCGAAAGTGCAGCCCAGTTCACGTCACTGCCATTGACACCGTATTGGTTCTGCGTCCACTCGCCGTCGAGCCGCATGATGGATTGCAGGGGCAGCTTCTCTGCCTCCGCGTGCAGGTGCGTGTCCGACCAGACTTTAAGGCTCAGCGACCCGGTCGAGTCCGCGAAAACGAGATCGAAATACGGCTTCCCGCCCTTCGTTGTCTTCACCGCACGGGATTGGAGTTGAGCGGCGACGGCAGCGATAAGTGGCACGTCGTTCGCCTGTTCTTTAAGGCTGGAAATGGAAATCAAACTCATAAATCTAGGCAGTGTTATAAGCGCATCACTTTGCGTTGCGCGGTTCAAAATTCTCCAGCGCCAGGATCAAGCACTTCTGGACTCCCATCTCGCCCTCCGAAATACTTCTTCCATCTGGGAAGAGTAGACGAACCTTGACGCCATTGGCATAGGCTACTTCCACCTTTTCCGATGATCCCTTGCTTATCACTTTGGGCCGGATGTTGAGATCCTTCCCGGATTCAATGAACGACCAATCTGCCGCCGCGTTTGCCTTCACCGCAAAACCCTCCGATCCCAACATCAAGGCGTTGACCTTGTTCGTTTCCACTCTGAACTTATCAGGGGTGAAATTAACGGCGAAAATACCAAGCTCCCACGCCTTGCCGAAATAATAAACCAATCGAAGCTCATCGATTTCCAGCTCGGGAACCTCTGTGTAAATATTCCGAAAATACCAATCGGAATACCAACTCAAGTTCTTCACTTTCGAGTTATGATCTTTGATAATCTGGCTCGCCTTGTCTTGGCTATCAGAAACCAGCAACCTGTCCTTACCCGAGAATTTTTCCAGCTCCAAGGTATGTATTTTGTCATCATTGGACATTTTCAAGGTGATGTTCGCATCTTCCGCCTTTACCAGAGTAGCTTTGATTACACGACCATCTTTCGACGTCCAATCCCGCTCCTCCAGAATGGGCATATTTTCACCAAAAACCAGAAGATGGCTGAAGATAAATAATGATAGTATGATTTTATACATCGGGATTATTTTCATAAAATTAAATTGTGTAACTGCTAGTTTAATTATTTAAACGATCCCAAATCCAGGGTCGTTGTCCAGCAAAAAGTCGATGCGAAAATCATAATCGCAGCGATCAGACACTTACACGGCTCATATTCAACAAGTCCCGTATCCGCCCGAGATCCGTGGCGCTCGACTTCGCTACAAAGCCCCGCGCGTGTGCGAAGTGGACATCGCCTTCAGCGGAAATGCGTGTGAAATCCATACGCAAATCGTCGTTGAAGCGGGACAGCGCAAAGCCCGCGCCACGACGATCCGGATACACCATCGCAATGACCTGCCTGCCCTCCGGTAAGCCCGCGGCGTAGCGCGCCAAGCCCGCCGAGGCATCCTCCGAGAAGTTTTCCGCCCGAGGTAGAAAAAGCACCCGGAAATCCCCCGCTTCATGACTGATTTCCCAGATCTCGCTCACCCGTGCGATCTCGTTGAGCTTTTCACGCAGCGATTTGAGATATCCGATTAAATCCCCCCCGACCCAGCGCATCACCTCCCACATTGGTTCACCGGCGCGTATTTCGGACATTCCGGCGAAACGCTTCAACAGAGTGAGATCCACCGTCGAGTTCAGCTTCGCCAACAGCTCGCGCTCCACACCGAGCCACGCCGCTGTTTCCACTGGTCCGCGGGTATCGAACCACTCCGCCACTTCCAGCCAATCGCAGTAAAGCCTAGCATCATCATACAGCCCGAGATCCATCAGCACTAAGCTCAGTGAGCAGACCGGTGGATGATCCTTGGGGAACTGGTGGTGATCGAAATTCCCGCGCACGGCATCGTCCTCGCCGCCGACATCGACGACGGCCATCGCAGGATTGTCCAGATCTGCTTGCGTTGGTTCGCGTCGAAAAATTGGCGCTTCATGCACAGCCGCCAGTAGGCAGCAGGCAAGGAACTCGTCCTTATGCGCGCTGCCCGGATGGGTCAGGATTCCTGTAAATTTTCTCATAAGGAAAGGACAAGGCAGCCTTTCGGTCGCCGATGCAAGCGCTTTCCGAAACGGAGGCGATTCAGTCAAACTCCGGCGTCTTGTGCTGTGTAAAATAGCTTTCGCTCAGATACGTCGAATAGGGGTAATCGGGCAGCGGCCCGGCATCGGGGTTTAGCGGGATGTTCGACCAGCGCGCATCCTCAGGTTGCGAGTAGGAAATGTTTACCGGCGTGCCGACCGAAACCATCTGGAAAAACTTGGGCGCGAGGTTCTTATGCATTCGAATGGTTCCATCGTTAGTGCAAGGCGAGTGCTTCACCCAGCCTGTGTGGAATCCGATGTTCGGCTTGAACTCACACCAATATGGCATCGGCGTGCCTTTGAATGACCAGCCCGAGGTTATGTTTTCCAATCCACATTTCCTGATTTGATCACCCTTGTAGGCGAAGCCGTGGGAAGCCGCCCTGTGCTTGTTCTCTTTTTTGAAAATCTTAAATGTGCCAATGGGTGTGGGCGAATCCGGTAAACCCACTGACACAGGCATTACCATCAGCATCTTACCATCCTCCATCACGTAGGCTCGCTGTTTACTCAGCGATACTTTCACCTGCACCGCAGAGGGATTCTTCGGCAGCTTCGCCGGGCGGTCATACGCTTGGTAGGAAATCAGCCCGCCGCCGCTCTCGGCTTTCATCGAGCAGGAGGAAAAAACCATCGCGCCCACAACACCCATCACGGTAATCCATACTAAATTCATTCTCACGGCTCGATTCAGTGATACCCTCCCACAAACGGCAAGATTGTGTTTCCGGAAAATCTCACATTACCTCAAGCGCTCCCATTCGTTCACTTTCCCGCCGATGAACCACACCGTGCTTTTACGATAGGGAAAATAAGTGATTTCAGGCCCGAAGCCCGCTCCAACATCAGAATAACGGTAACGCCCGTAGGTGCCGTATCTGTAGCCACTGTAAAACGTATTCGTCACCACGGGCTGTGTGCCAATATATTCCCAACGCTCCATCCGACTCTTACCGTCAAATCCCTCCACTTGG
Source organism: Prosthecobacter debontii (assembly GCA_945870855.1). Classification (GTDB taxonomy): domain Bacteria; phylum Verrucomicrobiota; class Verrucomicrobiia; order Verrucomicrobiales; family Akkermansiaceae; genus Luteolibacter. The sequence continues at coordinate 12,924 of CAMBTP010000031.1, read as the reverse complement.
TTGGAAGGATTTCCCCAAGCCAGCGCGACCGCAGACATATCCATCCCTTTTTCGATCTCTCCGCGCTGCACTAGCTCCTTGTGTTTTTCGCTGAGCTTATCAAAAGCCACCGGCCTCTCCGCAATCCGCGCCTCAGGCGTCGATGGAACACACGAAACGGCCAGCACGCAAAAAAAAGTAGAACAAATGGCGAGTAGGATTTTTTTCATACACCGAAACTAGAACCGGGTTCGGCGGTTTGCAATCCGCATCATGGACCTGGATCGGGGCTGAAATGATTTTTCAAAAACAACAAAGACGTACTTGCCAAGCCGGAAAGCGCTCCTCCAATCTTTTCCCGAACACGAAAACAACCATCCGATACATGTCCGAATTGCTAGAGAAAGAAGAACTCACCATCGCACTCAAGAAATGCCCTGAGTGGGAATACGAATTGAAATACATCACCCGCACTATTGAGTTCGAAGAATTCATGGAAGGGATCGATTTCGTCAACAATGTCGGCGAGATCGCCGACGATGCACAGCACCATCCTGACATCATGATCAAGCACACCAAGGTCACGATCAAGCTGACCACACATGACGTGGGCGGTGTGACCGATCTCGACATCCAGCTTGCGCAACGCATCGACAACCTCGTCGATTGAGTCAGCGTGGCATCATCAGCTCGTCATCGGCCAGACCGGTGATTGAGCGCAAACCCGCGAGTAGCTTCTTGAGGGTGATGAACAGAAATCCCATGATGGGGACTCCGATCACGAGGAAGCCCCAACCGGTTACTTTGGCGACTTTCTCATTGTAGATTTCGCGTGCATTCAACGCTGTGTGATCGAGATCGCTAAGGAACCACATTGCCATCCCGAAGTTCATCAGCGTACTGAGGAAAAATGATACGGCGAACAAGATGGTGGCATTGAGTATCACCTTGCTGTAGTCTATTTCCCTGCCTAGTTCGCCCACTTTTCTCTCAATCTTCGGGATGTCGAAGATCGTGTCATTATAGAGAAAAGTCCTCAACAACGGGGTCTTCGACCAGTGCGAGGCAATGATCGCGATGCCGAGCACGAAAGGGATCGAGGCCTCCTTGAGGCCGAAAAGCACCGCCGCGTGCTCCTTCACCGTACCGTCCTTATTCCAGAGGAAAAGCGTCAGCCCACCCGTGAGCAGAACGGATAAGAGCCCTAAGCCGGAGAAGAAATTCATCTTCCGTGTCTTCACGAAAAACCACACACCATAGCCGATGGGAAAGGCCAGCGCCACGAACAGCGCCTTGAGCGGGCCGATGTGCCAGAGTTTCGCTTCCGCCTGCATCGCCGCATCCTTGCTCAGGTAGCTCAGCGCTAGCACGGGGATGAGCACGTTGATAAGGATGTTCGCAAGCGGATGCTCCTGCGCTGGGCTCGGTTTGTTATCTTCGGTCGTCATGGTAAAATCTTCGCTGTAAGGAAACACCGATGCCGCCTCCTATGAAAGCCCAAACATACGTCAAACGCCGCGATCATCATTGCTAAGGAATTGCTTTTGAGGTGAAGGATCTAGAACGAGCCGGTGCCGGATCGGAGGCGGGGGGAAAAGGGGTTGTAGTCGCCTTGGCGAAGAGATTCCACCGAAGCAGACGAGCTTGCCTACTAGTGGCTCACAGAAAGCGGTCGAGAATCCGGCGGCTTGTATCATCCAACGAGTTTCGATTGCGGATCAGAAATTGAATTCCGCGGCTGTCAACAATCAGTAGTGCAGGTGCTGTTAGGCGTCTAATGTCTTCCTCTGAATTGAGAATCAAGCTGGTGGTGCCGCGGTCTGTTTCGATTTGCCAAGTACATGGCGTGGCATAACCAGAGACTGCATACACTCTCTTGATTTCAGGCATAAATTCGCGTGCCTGCAAGGCCTCCTCAACCAGTTGGCTAGTTTCGGTAGAGAGCTCATCCAAATTTGAAATCCATGTCAGTTCGTGGCCGTCGGAGCTTAGGATAGAAATATGCTCTTTTGGTGAGGAAATAGGAAATGCTCTCGATGGCTCAACTCCTATGTGCGATTCACCATTTGCGGTGATCAGCACAAGTCGCCCGAACGAGTTGCGTTGCAGTTGGAAGTTGCTGGTCATGGGTGTTAGATCTCCTTGAGTGAAGTCAGATTTACCGAATCTCCCTCTTCCTCGATCTTGGGGAGGGCGCTACCATTAGCGGATTCCGTCTGTGCTCGATCAAGGCGGTAGTAGGCACCTTTTTTGGCAAGTAATTCCTCATGCTGACCTTCTTCTACAACTTGGCCACGATCGAGAACTACCAGGCGATTTGCACGTCGCAAAGTGGATAACCGATGAGCTATGGCGAGGGTGGTGCGTCCGCGAATGAGGTTGTCTAGCGCTGCTTGGATTTCCATTTCGGTTTCGGTATCAACCGATGATGTGGCTTCGTCGAGGATCAGGATGGGTGGATCGATCAGAAGAGCCCGTGCAATCGAAATACGTTGGCGCTCGCCGCCCGACAGGGCTTGGCCGCGTTCACCGACTAATGAGTCGTAACCTTGTGGCAGGCGCAGAATAAACTCATGGGCGTGGGCAGCGCGAGCTGCTGCGATGATTTCCTCACGGCTTGCCTCGGGGTTGCCGTAGGCGATATTTTCGGCGATTGTTCCGAAGAACAAAAACGGCTCCTGCAATACTAGTCCGATGTTGCGCCGATATTCAGAAATGGGTAGTGAGCGAATGTCTACTCCCTCGAGTCGGATGGAGCCTTCGGCGACGTCGTAGAAGCGGCAGATTAGGTTGACCAGTGTGCTCTTGCCGGATCCGCTGTGACCGACTAATCCAATCATTTCGCCGGGCTCGATGCTGATGCTTACATCATTCAAGATCGTGCGGGTGCCGTAGCGGAAACTGACATTCTGCAATTCGAGCGCGCCGCTCACGTGCTTGAGGTGCACCGGATGCGTTGGCTCTGGAACGCTGGAAACATGATCGAGGATATCGAAGATTCGTTTCGCTCCAGCGGCTGCCTTTTGGGATACGGAAACGATGCGGCTCATCGAACCGAGGCGCGAGTAGAAGCGATTAATATATGTCAGGAAAGCGATCAATACACCGACGGTGATCGCGCGCTTGGAAACCTGCCAGATGCCGAAGCCCCAGACGACTAATAGTCCGACTTCTGTGAGGAATGTCACCGTTGGAGTGAAGAGTGACCATACCTTATTGACTCGGTCGTTTACGGCGAGGTTACGAGCGTTTGCTTCTCGGAAGCGTTGAGCTTCGCGCTTTTCTTGGGCAAAGGCTTTTACCACTCGGATGCCAGGAATGGTGTCTGCTAGCACACTGGTGACTTCCGACCAGATTCGATAGATTTGATCGAAGCCGTGATGGAGTTTGTTTCGAACTAGGTGAATCAACCATGCGATAAATGGCAACGGAGCCAATGTTACCAGAGCCAACCACGGATCGATAGAAACCAGAATCACCGAGGTCATCAGGATCATCAGGATATCTGTGGCGAAGTCTAACAGGTGAGAGGAAAGGAATACGCAGATGCGGTCGCTGCCTGAGGAGATGCGTGCCATTAGATCACCGGTGCGTTTGCCGCCGAAGTATTCAAGTGAAAGTCCCTGAAGGTGCTCGTAGGTGGTGGTGCGGAGATCAGAGCCGATGCGTTCGCTGACAAGCGCGAGAATGTAATTTTTTGCCCAGTCGAGTAGCCAAGCAAGGAATGCCGCACCAACTAGGCCAGTCAGTAACCACGTGACCAATTGATTGTCGATGGGTTTGCCGTTTTGAAAAGGGATGAGCACCTTGTCCATTAGCGGCATGGTTAGGTACGGAGGGACCAAGGTGGCGGCGGTAGCAAGAAGCGTCAGAATGAAGCCGCCAAGTAGTGGACGCTTGTAGGGTTTTGCAAATCGCCATAATCGGAATAATGTCCACGCAGAAGGTGGGGCGTGGAGGGTTTTGGCGCAGCTGGGGCACTCATCGTTGCCTCTTGGAATCGTGCTCTCGCAGACTGGGCAAACCGCATCTGAGTGGAGAGTCATCGTGCGATTTTCTGATCTTGAAGAGATGAGTTCCTGAAATTGTTCGATTAGCCGCCTCACAGCCATGTCCCGGCCGAGGGTATGGCGCCAGCACGCGAGCAAACCTAGGTCATCCTTCAGATCTAGAGTGCCTACCCCAGAGTAGTCGCTATGCTTTAGTATCAGAGTAGGGCTAAACTCCCAGTGCTGCCATTCATGGTCCCCGGGTGCCTTACAAATTAGGCGGAGATTGGTTAACGCGATAATTCCATGGTCGAAGTGGAGCTTTAAATTGAGATCGAGCTCAAGGCAGGTGATTACGGATTCTCCCTTTAGTAAGATGGATGCGATCTCGTTTTGCCATGGTTCTGGGACGAACTCTGTAGGGGATTGCGAATCTGGAAGGCCGGTTGGGGTCATCGAAAAATGGCTGTTGTTTCAGTTCGCTGGTGCCAAACGCAGTAATCGGCAGGGGCGGGTTTTGCCTCGATTTATGAATCATGCAAACTATTTTTATTTAACCGGAGGTCGTGATTTTGATATTTTTAGATACGAGGCTTGATTTGCCCTGCATAATCGAGAAGAAAGTCGGCAAGCACAGCGACTCAAAAATGCTGTTCTTCTCGATTTCATGAAATCACGCGACATTCGTTTTCTCAAAATTCTATCCATACGAGGACCTAATATATGGACTTATCGGCCGGTCTTGGAAGCTTTAGTCGATATTGGCGAATTGGAGGATTATCCGTCCAATACACTACCCGGCTTTGTGGACAGGCTTTGTGAATGGTTGCCAACTCTATCCGAGCACCGTTGCAGTTATGGTGAAGAGGGAGGTTTTGTGCGGCGCTTGCAGGAAGGAACTTGGCCGGGACATATTCTTGAGCACGTTGCATTGGAGCTCCAGAACATTGCCGGCACACCCGGCGGATTTGGACGAGCCCGCGAGACGGGTATTAGAGGAGTTTATAAAGTCGTGGTGCAGGCGTGGCATGAGGAAATCACCCGTGCCTGCCTCGACGCTGCGCGGGAGTTGGTCATGGCTGCGATAGATAATACGGCCTATGATATTGATGCTACTCATGCCCATCTGCGCGAGATAGCTCTTCGATATCTGTTAGGTTCTAACACAGCAATTATTGTGGATGCAGCAACTGCCAAGGATCGAGGGATACCAGCCATTCGATTATCCAGTGATAATCTTGTCCAACTTGGCTACGGCTCGCTACAGCGGCGGATTTGGGCAGCTCAAACTGACCGCACTGGGGCGATTGCTCAAGGGATTGCCCGCGATTCTGAGTTAAGTTCCCATCTATTGGCATCTTGCGGTTTGCCAGTGTTAGATCCAGACGATGTTCTCTCCGCGCCGGACGAGCGACAGCCCTACCGCTTGCTTGTAGTTGGTGGTAAATTAGTTGCTGCGTCGCGGATGGAAACCAAGGACGGGGGCGTCGCAGTCGATGTTACAGATCAGGTGCATCCAGCTATGGCTGCGGCGGCCTGTTTGGCGGCGCGTGTGATCGGTCTCGATATAGCCGGTGTGGATTTTTTGGTAGATGATGTTTCATTGCCGTTGAGTAGCCAAAATGCAGTTATTACGGGTGTGGTAGAGGCTCCCTGCTTGATCGCTCACCAGCAACTTGCATCTGTTGATTCACCCCCAATCGGCCGCGCGATCGTTGATCATTTATTTCCAAACGGTGAAACGGGGCGAATCCCGGTGGTAGGGATCACAGGAAATGGCGGGGTTACCGAGGTTGCACATTGGGTGACAGAATTTTTGCGACTCAGCGGAAAATTCACCGGCCTTGCCTGTGGTGATGGTTTATTTCTCGATCGACGTAAGGTGGAAAACGGTGATTGCGGGAATTGGCGCTGCGCTAGGCAGATCTTGATGAACCAGTCAGTAGACGCGGCCGTGATTGAAAACTCAGCGGAAGTGATTCTTGGCCAAGGTTTGGCCTATGACCGATGCCAAGTCGCGGTGGTTACTGGAATTGATCCGGATCAACACTACAGCGACTATTATATCGAGACATCTGAGCAAGTTTTTACGGTGTTTCGTAGTCAAGTGGACGTGGTGTTGCCGAGTGGAGTGGCGGTGTTAAATGCAGCCGATCCGATGGTGGTGGAAATGGCACCGTTGTGTGATGGGGAAGTGATTTTCTTTGCAGCTGATAAAGATCTTCCTGTGCTGCAAGAGCATCGCAAACGAGGAGGAAGGGTTGTCTATTTTAGTGGTGGCGATTTAATCCTCGGCAATGGCATTGAAGAATCCATTCTCCTGCCATTAGCACGGATCCCGTTTCTCGGAGGTCAACCTTCGGCCGAACGGTTGAAAACCGTATTGGCTGCAGTTGCCGCAGCATGGGCGCTCGATGTTGCCCTTCACGTCATGCGCACGGGTGCTGAAACCTTTTCGATTGATCCAATCGACAACACGGAGTCTAACACGATGGCCCCCATTTCCGTATCTTTGACCTTCAATCCATGATTATCCTAAATATCCGAGTGTTACGTGGGCCGAATCTTTGGGGTCTGCATAAAGCGATTCAATTGCTCGTCAATTTCAGTGATCAGGAATATTGTTTTGATCATCTTCCTGGATTCGAGGATTGCCTACGTGAGCGTTTTCCGCAGATTGGCTCATTCCCACCCAACGCTACCATGGCCAACGCGCTGGAATTGGCTGTGCTGGGACTACAGGCTCAAGCAGGTTGTCCCGTTGCATTCAGTCGATCGGTCATCACTCTGGATCCCGCTATTTATCAAGTGATTGTCGAATACACTGAGGAAGTTGTAGGGCGCCTTGCGGTTGAGCTCGCTTTCGAACTCTGCGTCGCGGCACGCAGTCGTCTACCTTTTGATTTATCAGATGCCTTGAATCGGTTGCGCGAACTCGATGAAGATGTTCGTCTTGGACCCAGCACAGGGGCGATCGTTTCTGCTGCAGTTGCTCGTGGCATACCTTTCCGCCGCCTTACCGATGGGAGTTTGGTGCAGTTTGGCTGGGGTTATAAACAACGCCGCATTCAAGCTGCAGAATGTGATAGCACTGGCGCGATTGCTGAAACGATTGCGCAAGATAAAGAACTTACCAAATATCTGTTAGAAGCCGCGGGAGTGCCAGTCCCCAAGGGGCGTCCAGTTAGCGATGCAGAGGATGCGTGGACCGCCGCCCGCGAGCTCGGAGGCCCGGTGGTCATTAAGCCCCGTGATGGCCAACAAGGTAAGGGGGTGGCAGCTAATATCGAATCCCGAGAAGACGTTCTGGCCGCTTATGCAGTTGCGCATGAAGTAAGCCCTAATGTCATGGTGGAGCGATACCTATCTGGTCAGGATTACCGTCTCCTCGTGATCGGGGGTCGGCTTGTCGCTGCCGCACGGCGCGAACCACCTCATGTCATCGGCGATGGAGAGCACAACATTCAGGAACTTGTCGAAGAGATCAACAGTGACCCATTGCGCGGTTCAGGACACGCCACGACGCTCACAAAAATCCGACTTGATGACATCGCGATTGCAACACTTGCGCATCAAAACCTCAATGTTAGCTCAGTACCTTTTAAAGGTGCACGTGTGCTACTGCGTAATAATGCAAATTTGAGCACCGGTGGTACTGCCACTGATGTCACAGACGACGTCCATCAAGAAATTGCTGCTCGAGCCATCGATGCGGCGAAAATGGTGGGTCTCGATTTATGTGGTGTTGATGTGGTTTGCGAAAGCGTGCTCACACCTCTGGAAAATCAGTTAGGTGGAGTCATCGAGGTGAATGCTGCACCGGGTCTGAGGATGCACTTACAACCCTCCTTTGGCAAAGGCCGACCCGTCGGCGAGGCGATCATTTCAACAATGTTCGACGAACGTGATGATGGTCGGATCCCCGTCGTGGCAGTATCTGGCACGAATGGTAAAACGACCACGGTTCGCCTGATTGCACACTTGCTGGGACTCAGTGGCAAACGTGTTGGAATGACGAATTCCGACGGAGTTTATATCAACAATGAGCGCATCGATACAGGGGATTGCAGTGGCCCGCGTAGCGCTCGTATCGTTTTGTTTCATCCTGATGTGGATGCTGCTGTGTTAGAAACCGCGCGTGGTGGTATTCTTCGTGAAGGTCTTGGTTTTGATAGCTGCAATGTCGCAGTGATTACCAATATCGGAATGGGAGATCATCTTGGGCTTAATCATATTTCCAATGCCGATGAACTGGGACTCGTGAAGCGGGTTCTTGTTCACAGTGTGGCTCCACATGGCGTGGCAGTTCTCAATGCGGCCGATCCAATTGTTGCAAATATGGCGGCAGTGTGCCCGGGCTCGGTGACTTTTTTTGCCCGTGACTGCCACGAGCGTGTGCTTGCGAACCATTTAGTCCAAGGTAAACGGGGCGTATATGTCGATGGCGACGCGATAGTTGGCGCGAAAGGCAAACTACGTTACCGCGTGGCGCTGAGTGAAATTCCCATCACCCTTAACGGCACGATTCATTTCCAAACTGAGAATGCGATGGCGGCGATTGGCGCAGCGTGGGGCTTGGGAATCCCATGGGACCAAATCCGCCAAGGATTAGCTACTTTCTCCAGTGACGCGGAAACAGTGCCCGGACGTTTCAATATGTTTACGTATCGTGGCGCAACTCTCATCGCTGATTATGGTCATAATCCAGACGCCATCAAAGTCCTCGTTGAAGCTATCGACAGCATACCCGCGAACCGTCGTATCGTAGTGGTTAGTGGTGCAGGTGACAGGCGCGATGAAGATCTAAGTCAACAGACGGAAATTCTTGGTGGAGCGTTTGATGATGTGATCCTCTATCAGGATAACTGCCAGCGTGGACGCTCTGATGGTGAAGTGATCGCTCTGTTGCGTAATGGATTAAAAAACGCGAGTCGAACCACCTGGATCGAGGAAATTAGTGGCGAGTTTCTTGCAATCGATATCGCCCTCGAGCGCTTGAATTCCGGTGACTTGTGCTTAATCCTGATTGACCGAATTGAAGAATCCCTTGCTCACATTGCGAAGCGAATCAAGGAAGGATAACGTTGAGCTCAGTCGCTTGACATTGGAAGCTTGGTTGATTGGAATTTAGTTGGCTGAGGCGATTTGTTCATTGCAGGTATCCAGGAAAATCGAAGAGAACTCTCATGATTAACATGAAAACAAGTCCGGGAAGCCGTTTTCTGGATTGGCGTTACAAAACGATCCGATAGTCTCAATCCATGATGAAAACTTTACGCCCCGCCATCCTCCTCGCCGCACTGCTCACCGCCTGCGCCCCCGGCAACCCGCCTGCCCCCGGCAACACCGCTCCGTCCACCAACCTCACCGCCGCCCAGAAAGCCGCTATCGGAAAGAAAATTTGGCAGAACGAATCCGGCGGCACCATCGACGGACTCACCGCATGGAACGTCGGCGAGGAGTTTCCCTCGCTCGGTATAGGCCATTTCATCTGGTATCCCGCCGGATTCAACGGGCGCTTCAAGGAATCTTGGCCGGAGTTCATCTCTTTCGCGGAAAGGAACGGCGCGAACCCACCCGTCATCGCGAAACGATCTGACGCGCCGTGGAACTCGCGCAACGAATTTCAGCGGCAGTTCAACTCACCGGAAATGAGCGGCCTCCGCAAATGGCTCGCCTCCACCGTGGGCTTGCAGACGGATTTCATCATCGCCCGCTCCCGTGCTGCCCTGCCGAAAATGCTCGATGCCGCGCCCGCCTCCGAACGCGCGAAAATTCAGGAAAACTACCGCAAGGTCTCCATCTCGCCGCAGGGCACCTACGCCCTTATCGACTACGTAAATTTCAAAGGAGACGGCACCAGCCCAACCGAAAAATACAAGGGCCAAGGCTGGGGCTTGCTCCAAGTGCTCGGCGGTATGCACAACATCCCGGCTGGTTCGGCGGCTGCCACCGAGTTCGCCGCCTCCGCGAAACGCGCCCTCTCGCGCCGCATCACCAACTCCCCACCGGAACGCGGCGAAACCCGCTGGCGCGAGGGCTGGCACAATCGCTGCGATACCTACTCACGCCCTTTCTGAAAACGAAAGTATTAACTTGCCGGTAAGTGAACCTAGGATGGCCGTGGCAATCGTAGCCGACGAAAATTTTCTCGGTGTAAACTGGGCGGCCGTAGCGATAGCCACTCACGTAGATCGTGTTGGCGGGTGTGCTATATCCGTTCCCTCCGCAAGGGCGGGCTTCGGTGTTCGTGGCGGTTCCCACAAGGGCGAACGCACCGATTGCGATGGCAATGAGTAGTTTTTTCATGGTTGAGTAACTTTTTGTTACGCAAGCTTCGACCAACCCGCCGGAGAATTATTCACGTTCCCTCAAAATTATTTTTCTGTTTCGCTGCGTTAGCTACTCCGAAAATTGCATTGGGCATTCCCGCGAAACACCCTATCCCTCTTCCTCTCTTCCTCGGAGTTTAAAGTTTAAAAGTTTAAGAGTTAAAGTTTTATGCCCGCCAACTACACCACCCACTCGCTCCCTGGCGGCCCGCGGCTTGCCCATGCCTGCTTGCCGGATTCCGAATGTGCCGCGCTTTCCATTTATATCCCGGTTGGCTCTCGCGATGAAACAGAAGGCATCCCCTCGGGTCTTGCTCACTTTTCCGAGCACATGGCTTTCAAGGGCACGGCAACACGCTCCGCGAAAGAGCTCACCCTCGCCATTGAGTCCGGCGGCGGACAGGCAAACGCCGGCACTTCCGAAGATCACACCGTTTATGAGGCACAAGGCGAAGCCGAACTCATGCCCGCGCTTATCGAGACGCTCGCCGACATGGTCTGGCACTCTATTTTTCCCGAGCATGAGATCGATATGGAGCGCGATGTCATCGGCGAGGAAATCACCATGATCCGGGAAAATCCCTCGGACTTCATAAACGATCTCCTCGCCGCCGCCCTCTGGCCCGGCCATCCCCTCGGCCAATCCATCTCCGGCTCGCTGGAATCCATCGCGCAGATCTCCCGCACCACACTCCGTGATTTTGCCAAGCGTCACCACTTCCGCAGCGACATCGTCATCGCTACCGCTGGCCCCATGGACGCGGAGGAAATCCTTGCCACCCTGCTTCCCCTCCTACCACGTAATTTCACCCCGCCGCCACAGCGCCTCCACTACACGCCTGCCGCTGTCAGAAAAATCACCGATACCCGTCCCACCGAACAACTCCAGCTAGCCATCGCCTGGCATACCCCCGGTCGCCACGCTCCAGAGCGCCACGCACTCCGTCTACTCTCCCTCATCCTCGGCGAATCCTCCTCCTCCCGCCTCTTCACCGAACTACGCGAAGAACGCGGCCTCTGCTATCAGGTCGGATCGGAAACCTGCCTTTTCCACGAAACCGGTGCCCTCCAGATCACCGCCGGCCTCGACCCTGATTCTCGCGGCGAATCCCTCGAAACCATCTTTCGCGAAACCGCCGACCTCGCCGCTCGCGGCCCGCGGCCCGGCGAACTGGAGCGCGCCAAGCGCCTCGCCATCGCCCAATCCAAACTCGGCTTCGAATCCACCTCCGCCCACGCCGCGTGGGTCGGCGAAGGACTCCTCTTTTGCAACCACATCCCCACCGCCCAACAAGCCCGCGAAAACCTCCTCAACGTCACCACAGATCAAATCCAGTCCATCGCCCAACAGATCTTCTCCCATAATCCCGCCACGGCGGAGATATGCTCCTGAATGGCTGATTTTTCAATGATGGTTCTTTGGCCGTAGAATTGCCACTTAGACTGTTTGGCACCCCTTTGGTCGTTCCCTTTGGATAAAAACTTCGCAGCGTCCCTCCCGCTCCTTTTCGTGCTCCCCGCATCTTCCTAGCGCAGTCTTTTCTCTTCTCTGAAAATCTCTGCCGCGCTAGGGCAAACGCATCGTTCATGCATGTCTTGCTGCCCCATGCACTGCCTGTGAAATATCTCTCAGCTCCCTCGCATCACAAAAATCGATCCCGACTTCCCACCGCTTGCGCTTTTCAATGGCTTCGCACTTCGTTCCTTCTGCCTCTCAAACTGCGCCTGATACCTCGCTGCCATTCCTTTCACATAATCTTCACTCCCCAGTGCAATCCCTTCACTGAAAACCTTCATCCGCTTGCGTATTTCTAACATGGGTAAAAATAGAAAGTTTTCCACCGCAGCTTGCGCTGCCTCCACCTGCGCTTGGGTATAACCTTTTCTTCGCGAGCCTTCTGCCACCGCGCCTTCGCCATACAACCATTTTCTATAATACGCTTGCGCCTTTGTATTCCAGCCATCCTGCGCAACTTCCAACACCTTACAAAGCCCCCGTCGTGCGCGTTTACTCCCGCCCACTGCTTCCCCATAACCACTCCACGCATACATTGCCGGATCTTTCACAATCCCTGCCCGCACCGGGTTCAAATCGATATAGCCCGCCATCGTCTGCAGTGCCTCACCAGTCTCCACCAGCACACTTTTAAACCGATCCATCCACAACGTCCCACGTCGGCTTTTCTGCTTATTATACCAACGGCTAAACCGCTCTTTGAGTTCTTTCACAAACAAACTCAGGTCACAAAACCGATGTTGAAAGCGCTCTAACAACGCCTGCGCCGTATCCTCCTCGTGGCGATTACGCAACTCGGTGATTTCACTACGGAATTGAGTGATGAAAGCCTTCGAATACACCAAAGAAAGATGTTCAAAAAACCTTTCCTCTCCCTCTTTACCATCAAAACGTTTCAGCCAACTTTTCTGTTCAGGCACTTTGAGTAAAATGTGAAAATGATTGTCCATGATCGCATAGGTCAGGATTTCAACCCCTGAAAACGTCGCCATCCGCCACATCATCCGACGCAGCGCCTCTTTTTCAATCGAGCCGAGCAAGAACTCGCCATTCACCACCCGCGACATCACATGGTAACACGCCGCACCATCCGTTACGCGCATCCGCT
>CAMBTP010000030.1 GCA_945870855.1 Prosthecobacter debontii | reverse complement strand
GATCTCCACTACCTCACCAATGGCACGATCGCCGGCACGGTCATCATCCTCAAAGACTCCGGCCTCGACGAATCCAACATCCAGCCCCTTCTCTCCGCCCTCGACGACGAGTTCCTCCCCGATGTAGACCTTGAGCACGGCAACCTCACCTACACCGTCGTCCTCGGCGAGGTCCTCGGCAACTGGGAGGCCCAAGAAAAATAGATTTCATGTCCACTCAGCATTATACGGCCACGCAACACAACTTGCCCCAAGATTCTCCAAATTTGGCTGAGTTTGGTTTGAAATTCTTTGCGGGGAATACGCACATTAGCAGGACGATAATGCTGCAGGAACTAGACGCGCTTTTCCAAGCGATGCCACGGGGTTCCAATGCCGCGGATTATCGCGATGCGATTTGCGTGCGAAATATCATAGGGAAGACAACGGTAAGCACACGGCAGAAGTCGCTACGCCACTTGCGTGAACTCTACGTGCTGGACGAAAACGTTCCTATTTTTCGACTACTGCGCAGGCTATATGACCTAGACCCGGCGAGTCTTCCGCTGCTTGCTGTGCAGTTGGCTTGGGCAAGAGACCCTTTATTCCGTGCCACTGCCGATGCGATTTTAGAGCTTTCTGATGGAGATTTATTGGAACAAGGGGCTGTCGCTACTGCGGTGGAGACCAGTTTTCCGAATCAGTATTCCGACAATAGCAAAGGAAATGTTTCTCGTAACGCTGGCTCGTCGTGGACTCAAACTGGGCATCTCGTCGGACGAGCAAAAAAGACCCGTCGCCAGATTCAGGCAAGCCCGGTTTCAGTGACCCTTGCCTTGTTTTTGGGTCATCTTACCGGCTACCACGGCGCTGCCGTCTTTTCAAACCCATGGTGCCGCCTTCTCGATCTAAACCCCGAGCGCGCCAAAGCACTGGCTCTCGAAGCCCACCGCGCCGGACGGCTCAACCTGCGTGTGCTCGGCGAGGTGGTTGATTTGAGTTTTCCATTGTTCTCCGATCTGCATATTCCACAATCATGAATGCCATCGACAGACTTCTCGCCAACTACTCCCGCCAGGTCAGCCTGCCCTGGGCTGGCAACGTCGCCGGTAAACAGCGTGTCTGGTTTGCTGTCTATCCTCCGGTGGAGGAGCGCCGCATCCGCGCCCGTCTCCCACAGTTTGAGGAACTCACGCTTGGAGCCGGCCATGGGTGGTCCACGGTCGATCTCACGGGTCTTTTCCCGGAATACCTCGCGAACCACAAATATCGTGAATCCATCTTTAAGGATCCGAAGCATCTCAAGGCCGGGAGCAAACTGGAAGACCGTGCTGTGGAACTCGTAAGCGAAGCCTGCTCCCATTCGGATGAAAACAGCGTCGTAACCATCGCCGGTCTCGCCACACTCTTCGACTACATGCGGGTCTCCAGTCTGATCGAGCGGGTCGAAGACAGCGTGACCGGCCGCCTGCTCGTCCTCTTTCCCGGCGAATACCAGGGGAACATCTACCGCTTCATGGACGCCCGCGACGGCTTCAACTACATGGCCGCCCCGATCACCTCCACCGAAAGTTTCCTAACACCATGACAAACCGCGAACTTTACTTCCGTGACCCCACCACCCTGGAGTTGCTCAACAACGGCGTCTCCAAGGTCTCCGAAATCGGGCAGGACACGCGCCAGATCCAGACGCTTCGCTTCGAGCTGGAAACCTTCGTCTGCGATGGCGAATACGCGCGCGGTTTGGAGCGCATCCTCAAGGCCTACCTCGCGGGCCTGGGGCAGCCGGAGCAAAAAGCTGTCTGGGTCAGCGGTTTCTTCGGTAGCGGTAAATCCCACCTCGTCAAAGTGCTGCGTTACCTGTGGGAGGACTATCAGTTCGCCGACGGTGCCACCGCCCGTTCTTTGGTGAAACTCCCAAGCGAAGTTTCCGATCTGCTCAAAGAACTCAGCACCCGCAGCAAGCCCTTGGGCGGTCTACGTGCGGCCGCTGGAACGCTTGGAGCCGGTTCCATGGACAACGTGCGTATGGCCTTCGTTCAGCTTGTTCTGCGATCCGCCGGACTCCCGGAAGATCTCGCCCATGCTAAATTCATGCTGTGGCTCCGATCCTCGGGGCTGGAGACCGCCGTGGCGAAGTCCCTCAAAGCTGCCGATTGCGACCTGCTCGAAGAGGTCGAGAGCATGAACTACTCAGTGCCGCTCGCCGAAGCGCTGCTGGCTGCGGATCCCAAATACGGAACCTTGGCAAACGTTCAGGATGCGATCCGCACCGGGTGGCCTGAGATCACATCACCCACCATCAAGCAGACCCTCGAACTCCTCAAGCAGGTCTATGGCGATGGCACCACGCTTCCCTGCACCTTGCTTGTGGTGGACGAAATCCAGCAGTTCATCGGCGAGAAAATCGCACGGGCCAACGATGTCCAGGAAATCGCCGAGCATTGCAGCACCGACCTGGCGAGCCGCTTGCTGATTGTCGGCACCGGACAGTCTGCGCTGAATACCACTCCCAGCCTTCAGCGACTCCAAGCCCGCTTCACGGTGAAAGTCCCGCTCTCCGACGCTGATGTGGAAAACGTCATCCGCAAGACCGTTCTGCGCAAGAAGCCCGAGCAGGAAGCCTCCATCGCCAAGTGCATGGAAGACAATCAAGGCGAGCTTGCCCGCCACCTCCAGGATTCCCGCCTAGCAGCCAATCATGACGATGAGAAATTCTTCGTCGCCGACTACCCGCTTCTCCCCACCCGCAGGCGGTTTTGGGAAAAAGTCCTGCGCAATACCGACCACTCCGGCACCAAGGCGCAGCTCCGTTCGCAGATGCAGATCGTCTTCGAGGCCACCCGGGAGACAGCCGCCGCATCGGTAGGCACCGTCGTCCCGGCGGATTTCATCTATGACCAGATTTCCACCGATCTCCTCAACTCCGGCGAGCTGGAGCGGGAATACGACGAGATCATCCGTAAGTTACGCGACGGCACGCCCGAGGGAGCACTCCGCTCCAGCATTTGCGCCCTCGTCTTCCTAATCGGAAAGCTGCCCCGCACCCCCGGTACCGACGATGGGGTTCGCGCCAATGCCGAGACCTTGGTCGATCTCCTCGTGAGCGACCTAAAAAAGGATAGACCCAAGCTGGATCAGCAGGTTCCGGTGATCCTTGAGGAACTGGTGAAAAACGGCCAGCTGATGCCCGTAGAAAAGGAGTTCCGCCTCCAGACACGCGAGGGAGCGGTATGGACGCACGACTTCAATCGCCGCCGCACCACTGCACTGAACGACGACGAACGCATCAATTCCAAGCGCGCGGAACTTCTTAGGGATGGCTCCAAGCAGGCGCTCAAGCCGGTGACCTTGAAGCAGGGTGCCTCCAACTGGCCGCGCAAGCTGGCCTTCGAGCTGTCGTCCAGCCGACCAAGTCTAAGCAGCGACGAGGTCACCCTCTGGTTGCGGGAAGGTTGGAGCGATGACGAAAAATCCGTTCTAAACGACGCACGCTCCGCCGGGGTCGATAGCCCCATGCTCTTCGGCTTCCTGCCGCGCCTCCATCATGAGGAATTGAAGCAGGCTATCGCCTCCCAGATCGCCGCTCAGGAAACGCTCAACTCTCATGGCGCTGCCAACACGCCGGAGGCTATCGAGGCGCGCAAGGCGATCGAGACCCACTTGCAAGTGGCTGATCATCGGATCCAAGAGTTGCTGGGGCATGTTATTGCCGGTTCCAAGGTCTTCCTTGGTGGTGGTCAGGAAACCAACGGCATCGAGCTGGCCGACAAGGTGCAGGACTCGGCGGACAGCGCCCTGGCGCGGCTCTTCCCGCAGTTCTCCGAGGCGGATCATGGCAACTGGGGTGTCGTCGTAACCAAGGCGCGTGGCGGCGATGTGGGTGCACTCGCCCAGGTCAGTTTTCAGGGTGATGTCACCAAGCACCCTGTCTGTCGGCGGGTGCTCGACCTCATCGGTGCCGGGAAAAAGGGCAAGGACATCCGCGAGTTCTTCAAGTCCGACCCTTACGGCTGGCCGCAGGACGCCATCGACGGAGCGCTCTACGTCATGCTCGTCGCCGGCAACCTGCGCGCCACCGTGAATGGCAACCCGGTGCAAGCTCAGACGCTACCGCAGAACCAAGTCGGAACCGCCCACTTCTACGTGGATGTGCCGCCGCTCAATGTGCAGCAGCGGCTCGACCTCAAGGCGCTCTTCCAGAAGCTCGCCGTCACCACGCAGAACGGCAAGGAACCGGAGGCCGCCGCGCTGTTCCTCCAGAAACTCCTCGCCCTCGCGGACTCCGCTGGTGGCGAGGCTCCCCGCCCGGAGGCTCCTTCGACTCGAAACGTAAAAGATCTCCAGTTGCTCAGTGGAAACGCGCAACTCCTCAAGCTCCACGAGCAAAAGGACACCATCACTGCCGATCTCACCGCGTGGAAAAAGAGCGCCGACGCCATCGCCAAGCGCTGGCCTGAGTGGGAGAGTTTGTCGGTCTTCCAGGCCTATGCCAAGGATCTACAGGAAGGCGTGGCCTGTGCCGCCTCTATCGCCGCCATCACAAGTGGCCGGAACCTGCTCACCGATCCCGATCCCTTGCCGGAGCTGATCAAGCAACTCACCACTGCCCTGCGCACCGAGTTGGGTAAACTTCAGGACGCCCTCGCCGCTGCCTTTGCTGCCGGTGAGGAAAAGCTCGCCGCCTCCGATCTGTGGAAGCGCCTAAGTGAAGAGCAACGCACGTCGCTCATCACCACTTTCCAGCTCACGTCACCAGCGAAGGCTGCTATCGGCACCGACGAGGAAATCCTCACCGCCTTGCAGGCCCGCACTCTGGCGGACCGCCACAACCTGCTCGACGCCGTGCCGCAGCGCTTCTCCCGTGCGCTGGATGAGGCCAGCGCCTTGCTGGAGCCAAAAGCAACTCGTGTCACACTACCCGGTGCCACCATCAAGTCTACGGCGGAGTTGGACACCTGGATCGCTGATGTGCGTGCCCAGGTGGAGGCAAAGCTCAAAACCGGCCCCGTGATCCTATGATGTCTACCCTCCCAACATACCTGAAAGATCGTGCAGAGGCCATTCGCGGACTGAATGCCCAAACATTGCCGCAATTTGGGAAGGCCTATCTCGGCTGGAAGCAGCCACAGATGCTGCGCCTTTACAAAGCGTTCCCGTCGAACTCCATCCAACGAGAAGATCTGGTGAAACTTTACGCGGAATGGACAGATCCAGTTCTTGCTGCGGTGGCCACCTTTGTCTGGGGCTACATCGACACCACAAAAGACATGCGCCTACAGCAAGTGCTCGCTGTCGATGAATCTGAATTGCTTAAACGATTGAATCGCATTCGGAAGTTGGTGGAGGATGGTGAACTTGAGGAGGCTTTCCACAGTTGTTGCCGTTGCGGTGTAAACTGCATTCCGGGTGTGGGAATGAGTTTCTTTACGAAAATCTTTTTCTTCGTTGGTGCCGCTGACACTCTGGTGAATCCCAAGCCCTTGATTCTCGACCGTTGGACGACGAACGCGTTTTTCGCGCTCCGCGGCCAATCCAAAGGTATCAAAGATGCGCGGGATTTGTTCACGATCCCCTCACATAAATCCCTCGCTAAATACAAAGCCATCGCCTTGAGAAACCAAGAGGTAGTCCAGTCGAAGACCTACGTGGAGTATGTCATGCTGATGAACGACTGGGCACGCCAGATCGAAGTGGCGCCTGAAAAACTGGAGCAATTCGTCTTCGGCATAGACCTCCGCCGCGACAAATCTTTCACCAATCCCCGTAACGAATTGCTCGCCATTATCAAGACACAAATTTAATGAGCTCCCTCACCACCCCCCACCGCCGCCTGCTAGAAAGCGCCGTTAAACACGCCCGCAAGATCGCCACGGGTGGTGCGCGCAAGTCTCTCGAAGCTCTCGCTGTGCACGAGCCAGATCCTTACCCGCACATGGATGAGGCTCAGCGCACCTTGCGCCGCAAGCTCCGCGCGCAGGCACGGCAGCTCGGCGATGGTGAGAGCCACACCAAGCGTGGCAGCTACGAAATCACTCACCTCGTCGAGAAACTCGCCTATGACCAGTGGCACCGCATCCTCTTCGCCCGCTACCTGTTGGAAAACAAGCTCCTCATCTCGCCATTGCATAGCACATCCGGTAATCCGGTGGACGTCTCCTTGGACGATTGTGAGGAACTCGCACCTTCCCAAGGATTAAAGGATGCGTGGGCCGTCGCCGCACGCTTCGCCGCTGCCGAGCTACCGGAGATCTTTCGTGCCGACGACCCTGCGGGAGCCGTCGAGCTGCCCGTCGAGGATCGCAATCCGCTCATCGCCCTCGTCACCGATTTGCCGATGGATGTCTTCACTGCTGGCGACAGCCTCGGGTGGTGCTACCAGTTCTGGCAGTCCGACCAAAAGGAAACCGTCAACAAATCCGGTAACAAGATCGGCGCGGACGAACTCCCCTCCGTCACCCAGCTTTTCACCGAAGATTACATGGTGGACTTCCTCCTCGATAACACCCTCGGTGCGTGGTGGGCGGGGAAAAGGATGAAGGATGAAGGCGGAAGGATGAAATTCGCCACCGAGGAGGAAGCGCGCCAGTTCTGCGCACTCCCCGGCTGCCCTTGGAAATACCTCCGCTTCATCAAAGTCCCCCCCGACGGCGAAGCCGCTGCCCCCACTTCATCCTTCATCCCTCATCCTTCATCCTTTCTTTGGACTCCCGCCGCAGGCACATTCGAAGGCTGGCCAAAAACCGCTGCCGAACTCAAATGCCTCGACCCGTGCATGGGCAGCGGGCATTTCGTGGTGGCGATGTTCGAGCGGTTGGTGGCCTTGCGCCTAGCCGAGGAAAAGCTGGACGAAGCGGCGGCGGTGGCGGCGGTCATCCGCGACAACCTGTTCGGCTTGGAGATTGACCCACGCTGCACGCAGATTGGCGCGTTCAACCTGGCGCTGGCCGCGTGGCGGCGCGTGGGCCACTGCAAGCTGCCGGCGATGAACCTGGCCTGCTCCGGCCTCGCGCCGAACACCCGCGTAGCTGACTGGCTTGAAATGGCGGGCGACAACCCCCGGTTGAAATTCGGAATGCAGACTTTATACCGTCTGTTCGAGAAAGCCCCCGTTCTTGGTAGCCTCATCAATCCGAATACAGCTACCGGTGCCGGATTCTCCTTTGAGTTCCATGAACTCCAGCCGCTGCTGGAAAAGGCGCTGGCCAAAGAAGCCGAAGCGCATGACTTGTCCGCCGAAGCCTTGGCGAAGGAGGAAATGGCCGTGACCGCGCGCGGCCTGGCCAAGGCGGCGGAAATTCTCGCCGGCCAGTTCACGCTTGTCGCCACCAACGTGCCTTACCTCGGACGCGGCAAGCAGGATGAAGTGTTGATGGATTACTGTGAACGAGTGCATCCGGAGGCGAAAGCTGACCTTGCAACCTGTTTCGTTGAGCGCTGCATTGATTTCAATACGCGGGGTGGAAGTATCGCCTTAGTAACTCCGCAAAATTGGCTATTCCAGTCTGGTTTCCAAAAACTCCGCGTCCGCCTGCTGAGTGAATCAGAATGGTCAGGTGTTGCAAAGCTAGGCACAAAGGCCTTCCAAGGCATAGGTGGCGAGGTAGTGACGGTAGCTCTCGCCGTGCTTTGCAGAGAGCAGCCGCGAGTCGACCATTGTCTCTTTGGATTGGATGTTGGCTCATCCTCTACACCAGATACGAAGGCAGAAGCTCTGGCGTCGGAATTGCCAAGAATGGTCGGACAAAAGGATCAACACAACAATCCCGAGGCGAGAATCGGTTTTGATGTGCGAGAAGCTGGGGCATCGCAGCTAGGCGATTATTGCGAGTGCTATCAGGGAGTCGTAACCGGTGATATTTCGCGTTGGGTTATCAGGTTTTGGGAAGCCGATAAACTTGACTCGCGCCTATGGTCTCCGTGTCGCGCTCCTAGCGATGGAAACTCTCCCTTTGACGGACAACACGACATCATTCGATGGGAGCAAGGAAAAGGACAGCTACACGATTATGCAGCGCTAACGCGCGATCAACTCCATGACATGCATGAAAGCGGAAACCTAGCGTGGGGGCGACGCGGAGTTGTAATCAACCGAGTTAAGACGCTGCGTGCTGGTCTCTATTACGGTGAGATTTATCACAACAGTGTCGCAGCGATTGTTCCGAAAGATCAGGCGTTGATCAAAAAAGTGTGGGCTTTCTGCAACTCACCATCCTTCGAGGAAGAGGTTCGGCGACTTAGTCCAGCCCTAGGCGTTACAAACAGGGTATTAATACAAATCCCATTTAACCCTGATGACTGGGAAGGTGAATTGCCGAAGCCGTTTTCCAGCGACCCGACGCAATGGCTGTTCAACGGCCACCCTGCCGGGGCAGACCAGCCGTTGCACGTGGCCGTGGCGCGGTTGCTCGGCTACCAGTGGCCGCGCCAGACCGGTTCCAGTTTTCCCGATTGCCCGGCGCTCGGCCCGGATGGTCTGGAAACGCTGGCGGATGACGATGGCATCGTCTGCCTCTCCGCCACCAAGGGCGAAGCCCCCGCCGCCGAACGCCTGCGCGCCCTACTCGCCCAAGCCATGGGTAAGCTCGACCTGCCCGCCCTCATCGCCAGCGCCGGCCCGGGCGGCAAGAAAGGCAGCAAGTCCGAATCACTGGAAGACTGGCTGCGCGACGAGTTCTTCGAGCAGCACTGCGCGCTCTTCGACAACCGCCCCTTCATCTGGCACCTCTGGGACGGCCACAAGAGCGGCTTCAGTGCGCTGGTGAATTACCACCATCTCACCCACGCCACCCTAGAGAACCTCACCTACGCCTACCTCGGCGATTGGATCCGCCGCCAGCAAGCCGCCGTGGAAGCTGAGGAGGCCGGCAGTGATGCCAAGCTGCAAGCCGCCAAGCTCCTCCAAACCCGCCTCAAGCTCATCCTCGAAGGCGAACCGCCCTACGACCTCTTCGTCCGCTGGAAACCGCTTTCCAAGCAAGCCATCGGCTGGCACCCCGACCTCAACGACGGCGTCCGCATGAACATCCGCCCCTTCCTCGCCACCGACATCCCCGGCGGCAAAAAAGGAGCCGGCCTCCTCCGCACCAAGCCCAACATCAAGTGGGAAAAAGACCGAGGCAAAGAACCCCAACGCGACAAGGCCGAGTTCCCCTGGTTCTGGAAAGGCAGCGCCTTCACCGGAGACCGGGTGAATGATGTGAATCTAACGAAGGAACAGAAGGAGAAGGCGAGACTTTCCTAGTCTAAAGGGATTATTTTTACGAACAAACTATGAACCAAACACTCGGACAAACCCTAACCGCCGCCTTGCGCAATATGGCGCATGCCTTCGCACCCGGCGATCAGGTAGCGCCGTGCGCCGTGCTCTGGCCCGATCCCGAGCGGTTATGGGAATCCATCATGCCACAAGTCCAGGCGCTGGTGCCCGAGTTGTTCGCGCTGGGAGACTACGACGCCGCAAAACGCACCGGCCCAGCATTGTGGCTGCGCTGCATCGAGGCCCGGTCTGTGGATGGCGCGCCACCCGCAGGCACGGTGCCAATTTTTTACCTACCCGGCATCAGCCGCGATAAACTGCGTGCGGCGGAGGATTGCCCGCAGGAACTCGCCGCGCTGGTGGAACTCCAGTATCGCGGCGTGATGTGGCTGCATGTGAATGGTAAAGAGTGGACCCCCTATGGGTTCCTTGTCTCCAAGCACGGTGGACTGGAACTCGATGTGGCCAAGGACCAGCAGACGCTCGACGCGCTGGCCGGAGCGCTGCCCACCTTGTTGGACGGACCTGTTAGCCAACTGCGCGGGCGGCGGCTGGACGCGGAGTTTTTCAACGGCACTGTGGCCCCGGATGCCACCGGCCTGCTGCTACGCTGGCTAAGCGATCCGGATGGATTCCAGAAACGTAGTTCGGAGGCGGAGTGGAAAGCCTTCTGCCAACAGTGCAAAACGGATTTCCGTTTCGATCCGGTCAAGGAGGGGCCGCTCAAGGCGGCGCAGTTGCTGGCCGGTAGAGGGGATTCTTGGAAAAAGGCCTGGCAGCGTTTTGTGGAAGCGCCGGCGAACTATGCCGGGATCGTGGAATGGCTGAAGCGGGCGGCACCCAAAGACCCGCAGATGTTCGACACGGCCGAAGTCTGGCCGGATCTCAACGAACGGGAGGAGCGGATGCTGCAGCAAGCGCTTACCAAACTTGTCGATCTGCCCCAGCACGAAGCGGCCAAAGATATCGCCGCCCTGGAAAAGCAGCATGGCGCGCGCCGTGCGTATGCCTGGCAGAAACTGGATCTAAGTCCTCTGGCCACAGCTCTCGAACCGCTCGCGAAACTGGCAAAAGCGTGCCAGACCGTCCCCGGAGCGGCAAACTCCCATGCCTACGCCGAGCAATACGCCATCAGCGGCTGGCAAGTGGACGCCGCTGCTCTCGCCGCAATGGCAGCCTGCGGAACCCAGGAGCAGCACGGCTCCCTGCTGGGCGCGCTGCGGGCTGTTTATCTCCCATGGTTGGAGGACACCGCCCGACAACTCCAGCAACTGATCCGCGCCGACGGGCAGACGGTCTCGAAGCTCGCCAAGCCGTATGTCACCGCCCCGGGACGTTTGCTCCTGTTCGCCGACGGTCTGCGCATGGATGTCGCCCAACTCCTGGCAAAAGAACTGGCAAGCGCTGGCATCGACTCCACGCAGGACTGGGAGTGGTCTGCGATCCCTTCTGTCACTGCCACCGCCAAGCCCGCAGCCTCACCCCTCGCGGACAAGGTGCAGGGTGCGGATGTAGGTGATGCGTTCACCACACGTTTGATCGGCACCGATAAGCCTCTAACGCACGACAGGTTCATCACCGCCCTCCGGGAGAGTGGATGGCAGTTCCTAAAGTCCGGCGAAACCGGCGACCCTTCCGGCTCTGCGTGGACGGAAGCCGGCTCCCTCGACAAGCGTGGCCACAACGAGGGCTGGAAACTAGCCCGCAGCGTGGAATCGGAAGTGCGCGATCTGGCGAGCCGCATCGGTGCTCTCCTGAAGGCTGGCTGGACAGAGTTGATCGTGGTGACCGACCACGGCTGGCTCCTGCTCCCCGGAGGTCTTCCCAAGGTGGAACTCAAGGCTGGTCTTGCGGATCACCGCTGGGGACGCTGTGCCGCGATGAAGTCGGATTCACAGACCGATGTGCCTACGCTGAAATGGCACTGGAACGAGGATGTCGTCATCGCCAGCCCTCCGGGTGTCGGCTGCTTCCGTGCCTCCATGGAATACACCCACGGCGGCGTCTCGCTCCAAGAAATGGTCACCCCGATTCTTCGCGTTTCCAACAGTGGCACGTCAGGCGGCTCGACCCGGCTAGTGGAAGGCAAGTGGACGGGTGCCAAATGCCGAATCACAGTAAGCGGGGAATCCTCCGGGTTCTCTGTGGATGTGCGCACGCAGCAGGCTGACCAGGAAACCTCCATGCTCGCCAACAAGCAGGCTGTGAACATCTCCGGCGACGGCAAGCTGGCCATCTTCCTCGAAGACGACGCTGACATCGGCCGGCGGGCTGAAATCGTTTTGTTGGATCCGTCGGGAAAGGTGATTGATTCCCTGCCCACTACCCTTGGAGAATAAATTTATGAGCGAACCACTGGATGCAATCGACCAAATCGCCACCAAAGCCTTCGAGGGCTACGTGGTCCGCAAGGATCTTGTGCGGAAATTCAAGGGACAATATCCCGTCCCAACCTACGTCGCCGAGTTCTTGCTTGGCCGCTACTGCTCCTCGGTGGATGAGGAAGAAATCGCGGAGGGACTAAAGATCGTCGAGCGGCAGCTAGGAGAGAAGACCATTCGCGCCGGCGAGCACGAATTATTCAAAGCCCGGGCTAAAGAGAAGGGGCACGTCAAACTGATCGACATCATCACCGCCCGACTTGACTCAACAACGGATTCGTTTCTGGCCACTCTGCCGAGTGTGCAGTTGAAGGACGTGAGGATCAGCGAGGCGATGGTCCATGCCAACGAGCGGATGCTCACCGGTGGATTCTATGCCGAAGTCGAGCTGTCTTATGATCCTACCATCGCCCAGGAAAAAAACGGTCGCCCGTTTGGCATTGAAACTATGCGCGAGATCCAGCTCTCGAAGCGCGAGGTTCTTCCTACGCTCTACGCAGGGCGGGAAGCATTCTCAGTAGAAGAGTGGAAGGACTTCCTCATCCGCAGCATCGGCATGGAACCGGAAAAACTCTCACAGCGCGGTCGGGACATGATTCTCTTGCGCATGGTGCCATTTGTAGAGCGGAACTACAACGTGGTGGAACTGGGGCCGCGCGGCACCGGCAAGAGCCATCTCTTCCAACAAATTTCTCCTTATGCGCATCTCGTGTCTGGTGGCAAATCCTCAGTGGCACGGATGTTTGTTAACAACGGCAACGGCCAGCGCGGATTGGTTTGCCAGTATGATGTGGTTTGCTTTGACGAAATTTCCGGCGTGTCCTTTGACCAGAAGGACGGAGTGAACATCATGAAGGGCTACATGGAGTCCGGCGAGTTCAGCCGTGGCAAGGAAAGCATCCGCGCGGATGGCGGCATGGTCATGGTCGGTAATTTCGATGTGGACGTTCAACACCAGCAGCGCATCGGACACCTGTTCGGGCCAATGCCAGCGGAGATGCGGGACGATACCGCATTCATGGATCGTATCCATGCATACCTCCCCGGCTGGGATGTCCCGAAAGTTAGTCGCGAAATCCTTACCGATCATTTTGGTCTCGTCAGCGACTATCTATCAGAATGTTGGAATCAGCTTCGACGCCAAAGCCGACAGAGCGTGCTGCAAGGGCGGGTGCATCTCGGAGGCGCATTGAGCGGCCGCGATACAACCGGTGTGGTAAAAACCGTAAGTGGGCTGATTAAACTTGTCTCACCAAATCCTGAGGTTCCTGTTTCAGACGAGGTCTTGGAATGGGCGCTGCGTATTGGGTTGGAGTGCCGCCGCCGGGTTAAGGAGCAGCAGAAGCGGATTGGCTCCGCTGAGTTCCGCAATACCCAGTTCAGCTACACACTTGGAGAGGAAGGGGTGGAGAAATTTGTGTCCACGCCTGAACTCTACAGTGAGGATAGCATCGGCAGCGATCCGTTGCCGCCGGGTCAAGTATGGGTGATGTCGCCAGGTGGGGGAGAAGAGAACCCCGGCCTATATCGAGTGGACATCACGGAAGGCCCCGGCAGCGGCGTGAAGATATTGAATCAACCTGCTCCTCCAGCTTTTAAGGAAAGCGTCCGCTGCGCCGAACAGAACCTCTACGTCCGTGCCAAAGAACTCGTTGGTGACCGCGATCCCCGCCAGCACGAGTTCTCCGCTCAGCTAAGGGCATTCGACAGCGCCAAGAGCGGTGCTGGGGTTGGTGTCGGCGTGTTGCTCGCCCTATGCTCCTCGCTGCTCCAAAAGAGCATCAAGGGCGGCCTCATGGTCACCGGCGGGCTGAATCTGGGAGGCTCCATCGAGACGATCTTCAACCCCGTATCCGCCGTCGAGATCGCCGTCGAGAAAGGTGCTCAAAGCATTCTGATGCCCATCAGCAGCCGCAGGCAGTTGAACGACCTGCCAGACGATATGGCGGCGAAGATCACCATCCTTTATTACTTGGATGCGCGAGATGCTCTGCTGAAGGCGTTGGTGGACTGAGTGCTAAAGGTATTCTCACCTCAACGAAGCTCACTTCCTATTTCATCCGCAAGAGCCATGAAACTACCCACCACTCCCATCTGGGGTATTCACGCCGGTATGACCGGAGATGCAGCATCCCTGTTCCTCTCCCAAAACTGCGTCGCTCTTGGCTGGCATTCCATGGGTGATCTTTCCAAGCTCGCTTCCAGCCGCGATGGCTACTCGCGTAGTTAGAATTAGATCATCTATTCCTCAATTACCACCAAACATGTCTGATTCATCCAATAATTCCCAAGCTTCCGAAGAAACGGGACTGCGAGTCGTAAGTGACCCTTCGCTGGCGCTTTTGTCCAAAGGGGCCGCGCCCGCTTTGGAGGAGATGGTCAGTCGGTCTCTTGTGCATATCGAGACCAGCAAGGTTTCGACGATGCGGCATCGAATCGGAGAACACGAGCTTTGTGATCCGGATTATCGCCTAGTCTGCATATGGGCTGAGGAGTTGCAATTATCGCCGGAAAAAGTGCTGTCGCTCCTGTTGGCAGAGCCGGAAAAAATAGAAGAATTAAATCTAGAGTGGAAAACCACGATTCAATCAGGAAAATTTAAAAATCTTTTTATTGATGGAAAACTTCTTCGGGTTTCAGGCATGCCCTTCATGGAAGGATTAAGCATAGAAGTTCTTGTTTTTTTAAATGTGGAACACATTCGCGATTTGAATATTTTGGGTCTTCCTCACCTTACCAAACTTATTTGTAATGGAAATCAGTTATTGGAACTAAATCTTTCAGACTTGTCGAATCTCACACATCTTAACTGTGATGAAAACCAGCTGAACGAGCTGAACTTGTTTGCAGTGCCGAATCTCACTGAACTTAAGTGTGATTTTAATCAGCTGCACGAGCTGGACTTGTCTGGTGTGCCGAATCTTACCGATCTTTGTTGTTTTGGAAACCAACTGACCGAGCTGGACTTGTCTGGATTACCAAATCTTACCGTAATCGATTGCTCTGGCAATCAGCTGACTGAGCTGGACTTGTCTGGCGTGCCGAATCTTACCGAACTATGGTGTAGTGGAAACCAGCTGACCGAGCTGGACTTGTCGTGCATGCCGAAACTCACCGAACTTATTTGTCCTGGAAACCAGCTTACTGAGCTGGACTTGTCGTGCATGCCGAATCTCACCGAACTTATTTGTCCTCGAAACCAGCTGACCGCGCTGAACCTGTCGGAGGTTCCTAATTTATCTCATCTTAACTGTGATGAAAACCAACTGACTGAGCTGGACTTGTCATGCGTGCCGAATCTTACTGAACTTCGGTGTGATGTAAACCAGTTGACCGAGCTGGACTTGTCGTGCGTACCGAATCTTACCTTACTTGGGTGTAATGGAAACCAACTGACCGAGCTGGACGTATATGGAGTACCGGATCTCACTAAACTTGTCTGTGGTGAAAACCAACTAACCGATCTGGACTTGTCGTGTGTGCCGAATCTTACCGCACTTATGTGTGAAGGAAACCAGCTGACCGAGCTGGACATATCTGAAGTACCGGATCTCACTATACTTAGCTGTGGTGAAAACCAACTGACCGAGCTGGACTTGTCGTGTGTGCCGAATCTTACCACACTTTCGTGTTATACAAGCCAACTGACCGAGCTAGACCTTTCCTGCGTCCCGAATCTTACCGAACTTTGCTTTTTTAGAAACCAGCTAACCGAGCTGGACCTTTCGTGCGTGCCGAATCTTACCGGACTCTCGTGTCATCAAAACCAGCTGACCGAGCTGGACCTTTCGTGCGTGCCGAATCTTATCGAACTTTCGTGTGATGGAAATCAGCTGACCGAGCTGGACCTTTCGTGCGTGCCGAATCTTGCCAAACTTGGGTGTTATGGAAACCAGCTGGCCGGGCTGGAGTTATCATGCGTGCCGAATCTTACCAGACTTTCGTGTGATGTAAACCAGCTGACCGAGCTGGACTTGTCGTGTGTGCCGAATCTTACCGAACTTCGTTTGGGAGGTCACTCACTGAATGATCTGGATATTCGCCCATTGCTGAATCTAGAGAGTCTAAAATACTATGGCAAAAATATCCGTCTCATCCAACGCCCCGACCAAAATTTCTGAATGAATAACCACCCCAGCTGGATACTGATCGACACCGAGACGACGGGATTTGCGAAACCGATTTACACGGTGGAACTGGCGGCGCAGCGGATGCGTGGCTGGGAGCGCGATGGCAAGCCATTCCGCTATTTACTGAACCATGGCTGCCAGATTCCCGCCGAAGTTGCTAGGGTGCACGGCTATACCCGCGAAATTCTGGAGCGGGATGGTAGTCCTCCAGAGGAGGTTTATCGAGAGTTTGCGTCCTACGCGAGCGGGCTGCCGGTGGTGGCTTATAAAACGGCGTATGACTGGGATCAGGTGCTGGTGCCGGAGTGGCAGCGTCTGGGGCTGGAGCCGAGTGGGGTGCGGGGATTTTGTGCGTTGCAGTTGGCGCAGCGCTTACTGGATCCAGTGCCGGCAGGGAATTGTAAACTGCAGACGCTGCGGCAGTATTATCGGCTTTCGGAACACGGAGCACACACGGCGCTGGGGGATGTAGAGACGGTGATCGATCTGATGCAGCAGGTGCTGCGGCCGCTGGCGGAAAAGCGCGGACTGGACACGTGGGAGAAGTTGATGGGGTTCCTGGAAGGCGAGTGGTATCCGTCGCGGCTGGCGTTTGGTAAGCACAAGGGCAGGCTCTACCAAGAGGCGGAGAAGGACGGGGAGTTGCGGGGCTGGTTGGAGTGGTTGGTGGCATCGACCAATGAAAAGAGTTCGCAAATGGGGCGCTGGTATCTGGCGCAGCTGACGAACGGTGGCGGGCGGGCCGATGCGGTGTTGCTGGATTCGGAAATGGCCGCGGATGGTGCTGCGAGCGGGCTGTTGATCTATCAGGATCCGGGGCTGAAACACTATCAGCGGCTGATCGAGCTGGCGCGGAACCGGCTGGCGGATCTGGAGCTGGACTACGGGGTGGAGCGGGCAAAGGTGGACTCGGTCCGCTCGCGCTTGTTCGTGACCTTGCGGCCGTATTACCAGAAGCGGGATCGGCTGCGCTTGCTGGTGCGGTATCGCAAGGCGTTTATCGACCGTTTGTTGGCGGAGGGCGAAGATGCTGCGGACGAGGCGGCAGAGGATTTTCAACGAGAAACGACGGATAAGGATCGCGAATACGATTCCACGGCATCGGCGCTGGAAGGGAAACGCGAACTGAACGATGACGAGGCGGCGAAGCTAAAGCTGCTGTGGAGGAAGCTGGTGCGGATGTTTCACCCGGATCAATTCGGGAACGATCCTGAGATACAGAAGACTTACATGTTGCTGACCCAATCGATCAACGACGCCCGCGACCGCGGGAACATAGAACTGCTGGAGACGATCGCGAAAAATCCGCAGGCATTCATTCTAAAACAAGGCTGGTCGAGTGTCTCGCTAGACGAAGCGAAGGGATTGATGGAGCTGCGGGCATTGTATGAACATCTGCAGGCGAAGATTCTCGAGCTGATCGAGACGCTGGACGATCTGCGGGGCAGCGCGGATTTCGCGCTATTCGAATACGCGGAGCATGACGCCGGGGTGCTGGATCAAGTAGCCGCCGCGCAACGAGCAGAGTTGGAGCAGGAGATCGAAGCTCTAAACACCGAAGCCGAGCGGCGGGCGAAAGAGGTAGAGGAATTGACAGGAGAAGTGCCATTTTAGGTATGCGTAATCCCGAGGATGCGCCCTTGGCCGGTTCCGCTCTGCTTCCCTATATCCTTCCCTGACAGAAGGCATGAGGTAGAGCTTTACCCCACCCTCAACCGTTCAATCGCCGCCGTCACTCCTCCGGCGGCTCCGAGTCGAACGGCAGCTTGAAGTAGAGGATGATGTCGCGGGTGAGCCGCTGCAGAGCAGCCGCCAAAAAAACCAACTATTTTTTAGGGTGACCCTACAAATGTCCCACCCATCATGTTGGAATTGGATGACTCTCGACACAATTGTGCTGTCGGGAACCAACCCCAACCCCAACTAAAATGTATCCAACAAAGAAAATACTACTGCTCACAGGCATCTGCTGCAGCTTGACGAATTGTTCCACCTTATTCACTGGAACGTCCTCCGATGTGCAGAT
Source organism: Prosthecobacter debontii (assembly GCA_945870855.1). Lineage (GTDB taxonomy): Bacteria > Verrucomicrobiota > Verrucomicrobiia > Verrucomicrobiales > Akkermansiaceae > Luteolibacter. The sequence goes on along the minus strand of CAMBTP010000030.1, from coordinate 18,060 downwards.
CAATTCGCAGCCGTCTGGCGCACGTGTCCAGGTCGACGGTGTCGATCGAGGCTACACTCCCACCAGCGTGAAGCTCAAAAAAGGCAGCAGCGGTCAAAGCGTCACACTACAATCGAAGGGCTATGAGACAAAAACCTTCCAGCCCCAGACTACGATGAACCCGGTGTCGGTCCTCAACCTCTTCAATCTCCTCTTCTGGGGCGTGGACGCGGCTTCCGGCGCGCTATGGAAGTATGATCCTAATTTCTACGATGTGAAACTGGATCGATCAGGTTCCAGATAAGACATCGGTTATGATTTGAAACAGCCGAGTCATGCGTTGGATTTCCACGCGTGGCTTGGTTACAAATAAGGGGGCTTTACTTGCCGCGCGCATTTCAAACAAAACAACCGAAGCTCATCCCTTCTGCATGGCACGCACTTCCTTGCGGATCATTTTCACCAACTCGGGTGGCGCGATCACTTTCGCCTGGCTGCCGAAGCTCAGCACCCAACGCATGACTTCTTCTAACCGACCCACTTCGAAGCGCACCTCTACTTTGTTGCCCCGGGCATTGCGAGCTATCACTTCTTGGGAGGGGTGCCAGCGCCGCTCTTGGGCAAGTCGTGCAGCGTAGTTCCGAAGCTCCAGCCTGACGATATGGCGCGTATCATCTCCCGCGACATTCCAGACTCCGAATGAATTGTTGAGGTAGGCAGTTCCGATAAAATCCGCCGGACGCTCAAAGCGAGTTTGCAGAACACGCACCCGCGACATGCGTGGCAGGGCGAAGGTTCTCAAAGCGCCCCGTTCGAGGTCATGAGCAATGAGATACCACCCGCCCTCCACTTCGCCAAGGTGAAGCGGCCGCACCTTGCGGGGTTCCGCGCTTTTCCCTGCCAGCTTGTGATAGTTGAAGGCCGTCTCCGTCTGATCCAGGATCGCCTTGGCAAGCTGGCCGAAGGGTTTGATCTGGCTTGGATCCTGTTGCACGGACTTGTGGGAAAACGCCTCATCGAGATCAGACCACGTAAACTGAATCCGACCCAGCATGTTGCGGGTGATATTCGCGAAGGCGGTTCCGAGGGCATCGGCAAGGCGCGTGCCACGAACTCCCTGAAGTGCGGTGCGTGTGAAGAACAGTGTGGCCAGTTCCTCAGCGGAAATTTGGAACACCGGGAAATCCGCAACATCACCGTCGTAACGGTAGCCGTGTATGTCATCGCAATACACCACGGGTAGCCCAAGCGTGTCGCGCATGAAACTGATGTCGCGCTGAATGGTTTTCCGGTCTACTTCGAGAGATTGCGCAAGAGTTGAACAGTTGGGCAGCGCTCCGCTGCGGATGCTCGCGTGGATTTCGTAAATCCGGTGCATCGGTCGCCGGGTGCGTGGCTCCCACGATGCGGATTTTTTGGCAGCAGGCGGCTTGGTGGACGACGAGGATGTATTAGCGCGGTTTTTCATCCTGATGTGGGAGGTGTGCACGCTAACCGAAAGGGCCGCCTCGGCAACCCCAAGTATTCAAGCGTAATAGTGATGGATCTTAAAAACTTTTCGGAGTCAGGTGCTTCATTGTGACATTTCTTCCAGTTCCGCCCTATGCGAGGATTTGATTTATTCTACCCAATCCTCATCCGCTCAATCGCCGCAGCCACATCGGATACGCGGAACCTGAACTAATCATATTCCGAGCTTGTCCAATGCGGGTCTGAGAGCGGCCTCCAGCTTGATCATGGCGCTGACCATTTCTTCTTGGATGGTGAGCCACTGGGACTCTTGGCTTCGGTAGCCTCCGGTCTCGATAACGTGCTTGATGCGGCAGGCCCGCTTTCCGTCCAAGCGTTCCCATGAGAGGGCGCTTCCGAAACGTGATTCGACATCCTGCTTGTGGCTCATTAGTTCGTCGAAGATGCGCTTATTTTCAACGACCTCACCACGGTCGATGTAGAGTTCTGTGATGCCACATTCTTGGACGATGACGTAGTTGAGGCCGAGCCCACGAATTCCTGAGCTTGCTCCGAGCCAGTGGTAGCTGCCGGGCTTGATATTGGCGTGGCGGGTGTTACGGCTGCGGGCAATTGCGATCAAACCTTCCCAGAACTTGAGACGCACGTCGTATCGCTCTGCACGCTTCTTGCGGCCTACCTGCTCTTTTTCGCGGAGTTGAACCTGGTATTCGTGAGCTTCTGGCAGAGGAATGATCTGCTGAACGTCTATGAGGCGTTTGCTGCCGTCTTCGTATGGGCGGAGGCGGATGCAACGGATGTCGATGTCACGGTCGCGCAGCCACAGCACGGCAGTAGTGAGTTCCTTGCCGAAATTCTCCGATACGAGGAGAATGCGAACATCCGGCGCGAACGTTTCTTCATCGGCATCCTCCCAGTTCAGAAAAGACAGAATGCGTGCATGTGCCTCCTCCGAATCTTCACCCATCCGCGTCAAGAACTCCGCGTGGACTTGTGCGGCACGCTCGAAGGTCATGGCGGAAACCATGCTGGCGTAGCGGATGGCTTGAAGCTCCATGTGGCCACCGTCGTTGGTACGTTTTAGCTCGATGACAACAAGGTTCGCGTCGCGGTCAATGGCAAGTAAGTCGATACGTCGGCGGCTGTCGTCCCAATCTCCAAACTCCTCGCTTAAGACGTATAGGTCGTCGCCCAGGACCTCGATTTGAGTGCGCAGCAGGCGTTGCAGATCATCTCGTTCCCTCACTTGCAAGACGGCAAAAGACACATTGCTGATTGGACGGAACTCGGTTGGAGTCATTTCGTAGAGTGGCATGGCAGGTGGATAGGCTACGTATTTCCCGATTGATTGGAAATGGCGAATTGATCCCCTATTTCAGATTAGTTTGTGAATCCGCTCCATTGGTTGCGGCAGACTTCCTTGTTAAAATCAGGTTCACCCAATCCTCATCCGTTCAATCGCCGCCGCCACATCCGCTACCCGAAAGCGGACGGCCTTGCCCATTTTGAAGTAGGGGACGAGTCCGCTCACGCGCCAGTTGTAGAGTTGGCGGCGGCAGATTTTGAGATGACGGGCGAGATCCTGTTCGGTGATCAGGTCGAGTTCGGTGCGCGGCGGGGATGGGTGCATGTCCATGCACGTTGTTGCCGTGTCAACTCCACGAGGACTGATTTATCTTCCCGTAGTGGTGACAAATGGTGACAAAATACCTTCCCGCGTGTGCCTAAACCTGCCTAAATGATCATGTCCCTGTTAAGCAAAAACGGGCTAACTAAAGCACTTACACGCATGACTAGTAAAAAACATAAGCAATCCAAACCTTTTGGCAAAATGACCCTACCGCAAAACACAAACTCTTCTCCGCGTTCCCTCTGCGACCTCTGCTTTGCTGTGAATGAAAAATCACAGCAGTCCAGAGCCTGCGGCGCACTCTACTTTGTGGGCGCATTTTTGCGCACGAATTTTTAGCAAACGGTATAAGGCACCGCCGGTTTCGCCAGCGCCATGCCGATTAACTCCAGCAGTGTGGACTGCACGCAAGGAGAGGGGCGAGGAGGTTCGGCGTCATAGGTTCAGTCGGGACGCGTATCTGGCGATCGTTTCTGGGTAAAGCCGGTGCTCGGCGACTTGCAGACGGGAGTGGAGCGTCTCCGGCGTGTCATCGGCAAAAACCATGACCTTTTCCTGCCCTAAGATCTGCCCGGTATCCATCCCCGCATCAACGAGATGCACGGTCACGCCGCTTTCGGAAACGCCCGCCTCCACCGCCTGTCGCCAAGCCTCCAGCCCGGGAAACGCGGGCAACAAGGATGGGTGGATGTTTAGTATGCGATCCGGAAACGCGTCGAGCAACGGGCGTTTCACCAAGCGCATGAACCCTGCCAAGCACACCATATCCACCCCTGCCTCGTTAAGTTTCCGCGCCGTCTCCTGCTGTGCCTCTTCAGTAAATTTCATCCGGTGTCCCGCGCAATCAATCACCTCCGCCCGGATACCTTGCCGCCGCGCCCGCTCAAGAATCAAAGCCTCCGGATTATCGCAAAGCACAATCCCGATCCGCGCCGATAGCGTCCCGCCGGTGATCGCATCTAGGATCGCCTGCATGTTCGATCCGGCACCGGAGCCAAGGATACCTAAGGTAAGCATGACCATGGTTTAGCCTGATCCGCGCCCCTGCCAAGACTCAAAATCCGACAGTGAAATCATTGATCTCAAGGCAGGGCACCTCCACCAGGGAGAGAACCCCAGCAATCTCCCACCGAATCAAGAAATTGGGAACCGCCATGCAAAGTTTTCTCATTTGGAATGGGCTGAGGTCACGCCCAATAGATAGCCGGATTACGGAACACAGCGCAAACGCCCTCCAGAAAAAGAGCGTCTGTTTCATGAAAGGCATCAGGGAAATCTGAGTCCACATCCAGCACAGCACGGAGGTTGCCCACCGCATCGAAAACAGGAACCACAATTTCCGAACGGGTGCTGCTGGAACATGCAATGTGATCTACCTCCAGTTTCACATCCGGAATGATCACGGTTTTCTGCTCCCTCGCACAACGCCCGCAGATGCCTCGCTCAAAGGGGATCGCAAGGCAACCATGCCCGCCTTGATATGGCCCAATCTTCAGCAAACCGGGCGCGACCACTCGATAAAACCCCGTCCAGTGAAAATGCGGAAAGTGATGATGAAGCTCGCAGGCGATCGTGGCCATGATCGCCACGGCATCGGTCTCGCCATCTACGACAGCTAGAATGCGGTCTTGCATCTCAATGGAAGCACTCGGAGAGGTGGCAGATAAATTATCCATGGCAGCAGCGGCTATGATGACCATGCGCTCCATCGTTATAAAGCGTTTTGCAACGAGGCCGAATTTTCAAAGTAGCGCGGTTCTTGCTCCTGTGGTTTTCTACTTCTAGCGCCGTTCTTTCCGGCTATCCCTCAGATCCATGCAGCCCGAAGACTTTACCAGAATCGAATCCATCTTTGTCCGCCACCGGAACTGCCTGCTTTTGCGCGGGCAGTTTACGGATATTTACACGGATCATTACCTGCACTTGATGGAAAACGGCATCCGCTATCCCGCCGAGCTGGACGCCATGCTCAAGGACGCGCTGGCCATGCTCACGCTGCACCTGACTGCCCGCCCTTGGAACGAGACGATCGCTTGGACTGCGAACCTCCGCGCGCCGCGCATCAATCTCTTCGTCACTGGATCATCGAACGAGCGCTACATCACCGGACGCGTGTTCACCGAGGACATCCGCGAGCCCGACCGCAATTTCTTCTATTCCCAAACGACCACGCCGATTTCGAACGAACCACGCCTCTCCACCATGGAAGTCGAAGGTCTCGATCCGGTCGCTTGGGTATCGCAGTTCTATGGCCAGTCCGAGCAACGCCCCGCCCGCGCCTTTCGGCTGGAGGATGAAAATTTTGCCCTCATCGCCGCGCAACCGGATGCCGATCTCGATTGGCTCGCCGGGCTGGATGCGGATCAGGTGGCTGTGATCGATACGACGGAAGAAACGAGCCTCTTGGAAACACGCTTTTTCCGTTTTCACTGCGGCTGCACCTTGGAAAAGATCCTGCCCATACTTGGCTCATGGCGCGAAAAGCCCGACGAACTTTTCCACGACGCTGACACGATCACGGTTCAATGCCCACGCTGCGCCGCCAGCTACCTGATCACGCGCGATATGATTTGAAATATCCTTTCGCACTCGTTGTAAGATCGGCACTTGTCACAAGTAGCTAAGAAACTATGCAAAAACTTAGAAACTTACCCACTGCCCTGCTCGGGCTTTTCATTCTGGCCACCACCTCCCTTTACGGCCAAGATCTGCCCGATCCCGACGGCAAACCTGCTGATATGACCAAGCCGGTCAAGGTCTTCATTGTGATGGGTCAATCCAACACCCTGGAAATGGGCAAGGTAACTGGCGACGCCGATGGCTGCCTTGAAAAAGCGGTAAAGGGCGAGAACCTCTACGGTTTCCTCACCGATGCAGAAGGCAAATGGACGGTTCGCCAAGACGTCCGCAACGTGTCCGTGATGCAAAAGGGACTAAGCATGAACGTCTATCGTAACGACTGGCTCACCGTCAGCAACAAAATCGGCATTGAGATCGGTCTCGGGCACCAACTCGGCAACGCAATTAACGAACCCGTCATGGTGCTCAAGAGCTCGATCGGCAACCGCGGGCTCGGCTGGGATCTTCTGCCACCCGGCAGTAAAAGCTTCGAATACACCGACCCGAAAGACGGCAAGACCTACGTTTATGCTGGCTACAAGGAATCCCCCAACCGGTGGGAAAAGGGATCAACGCCCGTCTCCATCGGTTGGTACGCCGGCAAGCAATGGGATGATGACGTCGCGAACGCGAAGAGTGTCCTTGCAGATCTCAACAAGTATTATCCTGATGCCAAGGGATATGAAGTCGCCGGTTTCTTCTGGTGGCAGGGGGAGAAGGATTGCGGCGACGCCGCCCTTTCCGCTCAGTATGAGAAAAACCTCGTTCACCTGATCAAGACCCTGCGCACGGAGTTCGATGCTCCCAACGCGAAGTTCGTCCTCGCCACTCTCGGCGAGGCCACAAAGGGGATGACGGACAACACCGGAATCGTTCTCAACGCCCATCTTGCGGTGGACGGGGAGGCTGGCAAATACCCCGAGTTTAAGGGTAACGTGGCCACCGTGTATTCACATCCCATGGCACAAGGCGGCAGCGGCAACGGCCACTACGGCGGCCACGCCAAGGTTTACATGGACGTGGGTCTCGCGATGGGTGAGGCAATGACCAAACTGCTCAAAAATTGATCTTTCCGGGGTAGCGCACGCACCGATCACGTGCGCTCCCACTCCCTTCGCCAAGGTCTGCGAAGAGTTCGCTTGAGGGATGCTGTGTCCTCGCGTAACCTGCGCGACGTGCGTCGCCGCCCTTCCTCCGTTTTTCGCCAACATTGGCCGTTGTTTGCGCTGATCGTTTTCATCGCTGTAATTTATGTGCTTCAGGTGCTTCTCGGTGAGGGTTTTGAGGATCGCTTCATGGCGGTTCCGGCCGATGTGGTGGCGGCATTGCATTCCTTGCGCTTGGGCGACTTTACCGACGCGGGTTCCCTTTTCACGCTCTTCTCAGCGGCTTTGCTCCACGGTGATGTGGGGCATCTCTTGGGAAACATGCTTTATCTCTGGATCTTCGCCGCAGTCGCAGCTGAGCTTCTCGGTCACCGCTGGGTGATGATCGTTTTCATTTTCACCGCCATCTGCGGCAGCGCGTGCCACGTCGCCCTGAACCCGGAGGAAACGATCCCGATGCTCGGTGCCTCAGGTGCGGTGATGGGATTCGAAGGGCTTTACCTCGGCATGGTGGTTCGCTGGCACCTGCCCAATCCGCATGTCTGGCCGATCGCGAGACCCATCCCACCCGCAAATCTCGCGGCGGTGGGCGTCGTCGGGCTTTTGTTTGATTTCTCTGGATATCTTGAGGGCTTTCAAGGCGTCGCCTACGGTGCGCACCTTGGTGGTTTTATCGGCGGCATCGTGCTGGGTGCCGCAGTGGTGCCCATGCCGCGGGTTGCGTTGCCGAGGTGATTTTTCACGAAAAAATTGGCACGGCGCTTGCTATTATGATTTCAGCAGTCCGGCTGAGACGCTTATAGGTTATTGGGTTTTCCCTGTGGATGATCAGTCGGACTGCTTTTTTTGCATGGGTTTCGCGGTTTGAATTTTCGAAACCTTAGGTAAGGTTCGGTATTGGCTGCCGCAAACGAACAAACCATCGAAGTGGAAATCGTCGAGATCGACGGTATCGCGGTGGAGTCGCGCCCTGTTGGAGGGGAAGCGCCGAACAAGCGCGGACGTGTCGATTGGACGCAATGGCAAGGTCGCGTTAAACGCATCGATGCCCGCTGGTGGCCGCTTTGGCTTATGCTGGGGATCATCGTTCTGGTGCTGGCGGCCGTCGTGGGGATCTGTGTCGCGGTGGTTTTCGTCGCGTGGCGGATTTTCAAAGGACTGCTCAACGGCATCGTGAGTCTGTTCAGTCCACAGCGGTGAACGAGGTTTTTGCCTCTGCTCCACCCATCGTCAGCTCATGGGCTAGGGCGGATATCAGGACTAAAACGAGTCCGGCGGGGGCGTGTTTCCTGGATCGATCGGGTTGCCCGTTTTCGGATCGATTCCGATTATACGCCATACATCGCGCAACACGCGCATCGAGGCCTCGCCGAGGAGTTTCGACTCATGCCCGATCCCGGAAACGCCGACATTGATCGATGGCACAGAGCCGTTCGGCGTATCCGCGCTACCCGCCTCCACGAATAGGCGACGGTTGAGTTCCTTCACTGCGGCATCCTCGCTGGGCTGATTGAATTTCTCCCGCAAATCCAAATCCATCACGACGGCTCGTAGAATCTCATCGGTGCGGAGCTTGGTATTGATCTGTTCCGCGAGCTTCTTCTGAGCTTCCATGGAAATATCCGCCCGCAGCGCGATGGGGACCCAGATTTTCGAAGGTTGGCGGAGGTGGTATTCGCGTTTCGCGTATCTTGCGCCGAAAAACATCACGACGAGACCCAAAGAGCCTAGCGCTGCCCATAATATCCACCGTTGCATGCGCATCATTTATGCTCCATTCATCCTACAGCCAAGCCGGAAATCGACCTCATGGAATATCCACCCACCCACGCCACCCGCCACACTCTCCCGAACGGACTCACCCTGATCCTCGATCCCGATCCCGCCGCTCCCGTGATCAGCGTGCAAGCATGGGTGGCTACTGGCAGCATTCATGAGGGGAAAAAGCTCGGCGCCGGTCTCTCGCATTTCCTGGAGCACATGGTCTTCAAGGGCACCCGCGATTTCACCTCCGAGGAACTCGCCCAATCTGTGCAAGCAGCCGGTGGCCACTGGAACGCCTACACCACCTTCGAGCGCACGGTCTATTACATCGACGGCCCCTCGCGCTCGTTGGAAATGTTCCTGAAGTGCCTCACTGGCCTGGTGTTTTTCCCCGTCATCCCGGAGTCGGAATTCGAGTCGGAAAAGGACGTGATCCGCCGCGAGATCGACATGGGTCTCGACGATCCCGACAACGCCTCGATCCGCCTGCTTCTTTCTACTGCGTTCACCGTAGATGCCCGCCGCCATCCTGTTATCGGCCACCGTCATCTCTTCGATGAAATTTCCTACGGCGATCTCACCGCCTACCACCGCGCCCGCTACACACCGGATCGCACGCACATCGTGATCTCGGGTGATTTCGATCCAGCTAAAGCCCGCGAACTTGTTGCGGAGCTGACAGCGGATTGCAAAATTGTCCCCGGCCCCGAGCCGCACATACAGGCAGATGCGCCGCAGCTCGGGCCACGCGAAGATTTCGATACCTTCGATGTGCCGACGAGCCGTCTCTGCCTTTCCTGGAAAGCCCCAGATGTCGCCCATCCCGATGCGCCCGCCTACGATCTCCTTGCCGCCATTCTTGGGCGCGGCAAGGCCTCTCGCCTCCACAGGCGCCTCCGTGACCAGCTCGAACTCGCCATCGAAATCTCCGCATGGACATGGATCGGCCCCGGCTCGGAAGGGCTCATCGCCGTCTCCGCGGAATCCGCTCCGGAGAAACGCGACGAACTCAAGGCCGCCATCCTCGCCGAGATCGAGGACATCGCCACCAGCCCGTTGGAGGACGATCTCGCGAAGGCGAAACGCCAGACGGCCGCCAGCCAATTCCGTTCTTTGACAACTGCCTCAGGCCGCGCCTCCGATCTCGCATCAAACTGGCACGAGGCGCGCGATCTCGATTTCACCCGCAGCCACCTCGCCGCCATCAACGCCGTCAGCGCGGACGACATCCGCCGCGTCGCAGCCAAGCTTTCCAAAAACCGCCTCACCTACACGTCAGTCGATCCGAAAGATTACGTCGCCGCCGCCGCGCAGGGCAAAGCTGCCGCGATTTTGCAAGCGATCACCACCCATACCCTTGCCAACGGCCTCCGCCTCGCGCTCCTGCCAGATCGCCGCGTGCCGCTAATCCATTTCCAAGCCGCCGCCCGCGCGGGCCTGCCTTCGGAAAACTCGCAGAACAACGGCCTCAACCAGCTGCTTGCCTCCACTTTTCCAAAAGGCACCACCACCCGCAATTCCGACGAGATCGCCAACGCGCTCGAGTCGCTCGGCGCATCCATCTCCGCCTCGGCGGGTAACAATGCCCTGCTCGTCCAGGCCGGCGGCCTTTCCGCCGACATCCTGCCCATCCTCGAAGTTTTCGCCGATGTGATCCTCCATCCCGCCTTCCCCGCCGAGGCCATCGCACGCGAGAAAGCCTCGCAGCTCGCGTCGCTTGAGGAAGCCCTCGCCGATCCGCTTCATCGCTGCTTTACGCAGCTCCGCGCCACCCATTACACCGGCAACGGCTACGGACTTGATTCGCTAGGCACCGTGGAATCGTTGGGGCAAATCACCCACGCCGATCTCGCCGCCCACCACGCCCGCCACTTCAACGCCTCCAATCTCACTCTGGCCATCTCCGGAGATTTCGATCCCGATCATCTCATCGGCCTTCTCGAAACATTTTTCAAAGACCTCCCCGCCGGTGAAATCTGGAACGCTCCCGCATCTACTATATCCGTAGGAGTAAACGCCGATTTCTCCCTGCCGAAAAAACAGGCCGTGCTTGCCATCGGCTACCCCGGCACCCACATCAGCGGGGCCGATCGCCACGCGCTCGCCTTCATCCAGGAGCACTCTTCCGACATGGCTGGCCCACTCTTCGGGCGTATCCGCGAGGAACTCGGCCTCGCTTACCGCGTCGGCGCCACCCAGTTCCTTGGCTACGACAGCGGACTGTTCACCTTCTACCTCGCCACCTCGCCCGAGCAACTCGATCTCGCCCGCACGGAGTTGTTAAAGGAGATCGCGAAAATCGCCGCCGAAGGCATCCCGGTGGATACCTTCGAGCGCGTCCGCTCCACCGTCCTCAGCGGAGCCGCCATCCAGCAGCAATCCATCTCCTCCAACGCCCGCCACGCCGCCCTCGACCTCCTCTTCGGCCACCCCGCCGACACCCACCGCATCCTCCCGGAAATTTACGAAAAGCTCACCCCGGAGGAAGTATGCGCTGTGGCGAGAAAGGTCTTCGCCTCGGAGCCAACGGTTTCCGTGATTATGGGAGAGAAGGCATAGACCGCCGGAGGCTTTGGACTGCTGCGGTTCTTATCCGCAGCTCTCTGGTTTTGTGAATTTGAACGAGAACAACTGGTAGCAAGCGGCCGCTCCGGTGATCGATGATCCCCCCAAAAAGCTGGGAATGAAGAATCCCAGCAGTCCAGGGCCTGCGGCGCCGCGCTCCCATACGCCGTATGCGCGAGCCTTTTTGCCTCCGCGTCTTCCTTGTATCTTGGAATTTGAAAGTTGAGAGTTCCGCGCATGAACATCTTGCCGCGCCCGCCGATTTCCGAAGCCGAGTTCGTCCCTCCGCATTATTTCCGGCGGCTGGAGTTGGGGGAGATCCGCTGTGGGGATAGGCCGTTGGAGATCGATCTCGGATGCGGGGACGGGTCGTTTCTTGTGGAGCTGGCGGGGCATCATCCAGAGCGGGATTTCATCGGGGTGGAGAGGTTGCTGGGGCGTTGCAAAAAGGTAGCGAAAAAGATCAAGCGGGCGGGCTTAGGTAACGCGCGCATCCTGCGGCTGGATTCGAAATATGTGGTGGAGTGGCTGCTGCCAGAGGCTTCCGTTTCCCGCATTCACCTGCTTTGCCCGGATCCTTGGCCGAAGCTCAAGCACCACCGCCGCCGCCTTGTGCAGATCTCTTTCTTGGAAGCGGTAAAGGCCGCGCTGGAGCTCGGCGGCGAGTTCCTTTTCATGACAGATCACGAGGAATACTTCGAGTATGCCTGCGAGAAAATACATGCGAGTGGGTTGTTCGAGATCGTGCCGTGGGGGGAGGATTCCTTTTTCTACCCGAAGACAGATTTCCAGATCCAATGGGAGGCCGAGGGGAAATCGATGCACCGGATTCGGTGCGTGAAGGCGTAATACGCGATTTGTTGTTGCGGTTCGGGTCGAGGCGGGTTTGTTTTTCGCTGCTGTCAGGAGCCGTAGAGGTGAGGCAAGCGAACCCCGCCAGGCCTTGATCGGAGCAACGGTAGTTTGTCCTCATTTGCCGCGGTTTCCTGGCGGCACTTTTTTGCCCTGCGTTTCAGAGAAGATTGCGGTGGAGCATTCCCCCTTTCTACCCTACCAGTAACGGCGGATGATTCAATTTTCCCTCTTCAATATTCCGGTTCGCGTCCTGCCTTGGTTCTGGCTGTCTTTGGCTATCATCGGGGGCGCGATTCACGCCAGAACCAAGGAGGAGTTTTTCCTACTACTCCTTTTCCTGATCGCGGGATTTATCTCTATCCTCGTGCATGAGTTGGGGCACGCCCTTACGGCGAAGGCTTTTGGGAAACGGGTGGAAATTGTGTTAGAGGCTTTCGGCGGATACGCGGCCTACAGTGGCGGCGCTCCCTTGAGTCGGCCACAGACTTTCCTCGTTACGGCGGCGGGGCCGGCACTTCAGATCGTTCTCGGATTGGTGGTTTATTTTTTCGCGGAGTTATTCCCTAGCATGAGCTTTCAGGCGATGTATTTCGTGAAGGTGCTATACGCGATCAGCTTTGGTTGGGCGGTTCTGAACCTGTTGCCCGTGCTGCCGCTCGATGGCGGTCGGATTCTCCAAACCATCCTCGGGCCAAGCCGGATCAAGCTCACGCTGATGATCTCCATCGTAGTTGCTGTCGGAATGGGAGTGCTTTATTACACGATGACGAATAGCATTCTGCTGCCGATTTTTATGGGCATGTTCGCCTATCAGGCGTTTAAGGAATTGAAAGCTAGGTCGTGATTTTCACCAAAGCAGCCTCACCGCGGCGGCGGCGGAGAAGGCTACAACCATCCACTCGAAGGCCGCCTGTGGCACGCGCCCAATGAGCAGCCGCCCCAGCACGATGCCCGCGAACACGCCGGGTAGAAGCTTCGCGTTTTCCCATAGGCTGTCCGGCGTGATGAGGGCGAGGCGGGCGTTGAGCGGGATTTTGATGAGGTTCACCAACAGAAAAAAACGCGCGCCAATTCCGATCATCTCCATCTTCGGTAGGCGGCGGGCGAGAAAATAGAGCTGGATCACGGGGCCAGCTGCGTTGGCCAGCATGGTCGCGAAACCACCCATCGCGCCCGCCGCCACGCCCAGTCCGCGTGATTCCACCAGCTTATCGAAAAACACCGGCTTCATTTTCCGGAACGCCTGGATCAGCACCATCAGCAGCACGCAGGCACCGATGATGCGGCGCGCGATCTGGTCATCAATTTTCCCCAGCAGCCACCAACCCAGCGCTAATCCGACGAGCGTGGCGGGTAGAAGTTTCCACACAGGCTTCCATGAGCCGTGTTTCAGAAAAGCTGGATAGGCCATCAGATCCGCCGCGATGAGCAGCGGCAGCGCGAGGCCGACGGATGCCTTCGCTCCATAAACCTCCGCTAGCAGCACCACGGAAACCATCGAGATCCCACTGAACCCCGCCTTCGCCACGCCGATGCAAACCGCCGCTACCAGCGCGATCATAAGCAGCTTCGGATCATCGGCCATGTGTTGCGGAGCGTGGGGCTTTAAGGGCTGGGGTGGAAGCGGTTTGTCATGAGGGATGACAGTTTCGCTAAAATCGAGCAAGGTGCCGCCTTACTTCTTGACGAAAATAGTAATGCGTCTGAATATTTACTCATGCTCATCAAAGTAACAAGCAAGCGGCAGGTGACATTTCCGGCGGCGGTGCTGGATGCGTTGGGGGCAGGCCCCGGTAGTCATCTGGAAATTCAGCCGCGCGCGGATGGATTTCTCCTGAGGGCGCGTGGGATCGACTGGTCAAAGCTGGCTCCATTGCGTGGCAAGATCAAGAAGGGGAAGAAACCCTTCGATCTGGATACATTCCGCCAACAACACCATGAACCATCGCTACGGGATTGACACATCGGTGTTCGTCCGACTCCTGACATGCGATCCCGATTCTGACTACAGAAAGACGTTGCGGGCTTTTGAGAAACGTCTGGAGGCCGAGCCGCGAGCGGAGTTTTTCATTTCAAATCAGGTGATCGGAGAAGCGTATATTGCCCTACAGCACCATTATGCAGTTTCTAAAGAAGATGCGAAATCCGCTTTGCACGATGTCCTCACAAGCGGTCTTTGCGCTCCACTTAACGGAGCGGCTGTTCTCACAGCGTTAAAGACGGAGACGGGCTGCGGTCTTCTTGATCGACTGATCGCGGACGACTACGCGACGCGGGGCATGAAAGCGCTTACGAATGACCGGAAGATGGCGGCGTTACCTGAGGCCGAGAAACTGTGAGAAGCCTCACCGCGTCTCCCCACCACGCTTCGGCTCGAATTCTTCCTCCCAGTTTTTGCTCACCAGCGCCTTCATTTCCGCGACGGTAACAGCGTGTTGTGACTCTTTAGCGAGGTCGTTGTTCATGTCATCGCCGGTGAGGGATAGGAGGGTGCGAGGGCTTTCATGGTTCAGTTGGGTTGGCGGGAAAAAGTTTCCTCGTGGACGATCTTTCCACTCACGTCGTGATGGCGAAAGAAGATCCGTGGTTGGTCTCCCACGCGATTCACCTCCACCGAGAGGAAGCCGCCCTTGATGCGGAGGAAAAGGTGTTCCGGAGTGCGGTTTTTCATCGAGAATCCCTCCGCGTGCGAGTCAGATCCCGGGCCGCAGGAGAACTCGGTAACGCTGCCCTCTTTTTCACGGGAGACGTATTGCCAATGGCGGTCGCCACAGATCACGTAGGTGGCCGGTAGAGTGTTGAGGATCGCGCGCACTTCGTCGCTCTCGTGGGTGAAGCCCTTGTTCGCGAGGTTGTCATTCTTGTCGTCGCGATCCGGCCCGAGGATGGGCGTGGGGCTGATCAGGATGCGGAAAGTGGCATCCGACGCGCGCATGGTCTCAAAGAGCCATTTCTTCTGCTCCGCGCCGAGGATCGTTTTCTCCGAGCCGTCGGGGATGTTGTTGGGGCTGCGGAAATCGCGGCCTTCGAGCATCCAGATTTGCAGATCTTTTCCCCAGCGCACGGTGCGGTAAGGTTTTCCCCCCATCGGGAACTGCTCGCGGAAAATGGCGAGTCCCTGCTCCCAGGTAAGATCGCCGTATTTCTGACCGGTCCAGCAATCGTTCATCAAGGTGTCGTGATCGTCCTTCATGAAATAGGACGCGTGCCGGTTGTGGAAGGTTCGCTGGTTCGAAAGCGAGTAGAGCCGGTTCCATTTGTAGCGGGCAAGCTCGGCGGACTTCGCGAAAGGGCCGGGCTTGTCGTAGTATTCGATATCGCCGGCATGGACGAGGAAATGGGGATCTAACTTCGTCATCGCTGGATAGATGAGATGGCCACGATCACCATCATCGCGGCGTGGAAAATCATGGCAGGTAACGGCCACAAAGCGGACGGGCGCGGCCACATCCGGCGATGGCGCTGTGGTGAAGCTGCCTTCACAAACCGCAATCGATTTTTCTTTGGGAGCCTGACCTTCCGCAATCACCGAGTAAGTGGTTGCCGGTTTCAACATGCCCAGCGCGATCTGCACGGTGAAATCGCGATTCGTATCCACTTTCTGCCAATCGGTTGCGATTTCCTTACCCCCCTCAGCCATATAGCGTAGCCGCACACTGCCCGCCGCACCCATCAGGCTGTCCTTCATTTCACGCAGTTTCAGCCCGTCAGGAACTTTCTCGTCCGCATCCTTAAACGGTGTGCCATCTGCGCGGCGCTCGGGGGCATCGGTCAGCCGCACCCAGACAATCGCAGATGTGGAATCCACCTCGCCGATCTTGATTCCGTTGCCCAGATAGACCTCAGCGTGTGTGGCCATACAGGAAACCATTAGTGCGAGGGCGACTTTCAGAAACGTGTTCATTCATCGAATCCTCCACGCCAAGCGGCCTTTGGCGAGAAAGAAGGCGCTGCGTACAAAATCGCGGTTCGCCATGCGTGCGAATTCATCACAGGCTGCCGAGGATGATCCGCCTGATCCGCCACACCCTGCGCTTCCCGCTTCTCAGCGGCCTTTCCCTGTTAATGGCCGTCGCCTGCACCGCGCTGGTGCTGGTGCTGCCGGGCGTGACGATGCGTTTCATCGATACAATCATCGGGGAAAATCGCCCGGATCTTATCGTTTCCACCGCGCTCATCGGGGTCGGCGCGATCCTTGCGCGCCAGATTCTTTTCACCCTTCGCACCTTTCTAAATAACCACCTCGAGCTAAAACTAACCCACGTCATCCGCTGCGAACTTTATGACAAACTCCAGCGGCTACCCATTCCGTGGTTCGACAAAAACTCCTCGGGGGAAATCATGTCGCGCGTCTCCAATGATGTGCCCACAACGAACCGCGTCATCATCGAAGGACTCGACCAAGCTATCGCGGCGATCCTTCAGTTCCTGATCGTGCTCGGCTACATGCTCTATCATTCATGGCAGCTTACCTTGGTCGTTTTGATCCCGCTACCCTTCATCGGCATGCTTACCGCATGGTGGTCGAAAAAGGCGGAGCCGAAATGGAGCGCCTCTTCCGATGCCTCCTCCGCCCTCAATGCCATTCTCCACGACAACCTCGCCGGCATCCGCCAGATCAAGGCCTACACCGTGGAGCCGCAGGCGCTCTCCGATTTCGACAAGGCATCCCGCAAGGTGGGAGACAAGCACATGGATGTCATGAAAGGCCAAGCCATCGTCTGGCCCGCCGTATCCTTCATCGCCGAATCTGGAATTATCCTAATGGTCGCCTTCGGTGCGTGGTGGGCTCTCACGGGCGATCTCTCGCCGGGTGTGGTCATTGCCTTCCTCGTCGCGTGGGGTTTCCTATTCGATCCCATCTCGCGCATCAACCCTCTCTCACAGACATTTACTAAGGGTCTAGTATCTGCGAAGCGTCTCTTCGAAATCATCGACACTCCGGACGAATCGAATCTCACTGAGGGGAAGTGCCCTGAAACATTCAGCGGAAGGATCGAGTTCCGCGATGTCACTTTCACTTACGGCGGCGAGGCTCCCGCGCTCAAGCACATCAATCTCACCGCCCAGCCCGGCCAGACCATCGCCCTCGTCGGAGCCACCGGCTCGGGGAAATCCACTTTTCTCAATCTCCTCTCCCGCTTCTACGAGCCCAGCTCCGGCGAGATCCTGTTAGATGGAAATCTACTCTCCGGCCTCTCCAAGGAATGGCTCCGCGACAATACCGGCTTCGTCACCCAGGAACCCTTCCTTTTCAACACCACCCTCCGCGAAAACCTCACGCTTGCCAAACACGAGGCCAGCGATGAGGAGCTCTGGAAAATTCTCGAGGCCGCCAACGCCGCCGAGTTCATCCGCGCCCTGCCCGAAGGCCTCGAAACGATGGCCGGCGAACGCGGCATCCGTTTCTCCGGCGGAGAAAAACAACGCCTCTCCATCGCCCGCGCATTGCTGAAAAATCCACCACTTCTTCTGTTAGACGAAGCCACCTCCGCCCTCGACAACACCACCGAAAAACTCGTCCAACAAGCCCTCGAAAACCTCCGTGCCAATCGCACCTCCTTCGTCATCGCGCACCGCCTCAGCACGATCCGTAATGCCGATAAGATCTGCGTCCTCCACCACGGCGAACTCGTCGAGCAAGGCACGCATGAGGAGCTGTTAGAAAAGGGCGGTCGCTACGCCAGCCTCCAGCACGGCAAGGCGCAGGGGTGATCAGACTTACAGCTGGGTTCTAAATCCCTTTTACAAGCCAAGCTATTTCCCAATCGCGGATCATGGCTCGCCGGTTTCGAATGCCCTCATCTCATCGACTTCTTGCTGCGTGAAGAAGCGATCGCCCCACGTTTTTTGAGACGGGCTTCATAATCAGGATGCTTGAGCATAGGCTTCTCCACCGCACGCTCGGACTGAATGCGGGCGATATACCATTTGCCAAAAGTCCTTGCGCATATCCATACCGCCGGAGGCTTTTGACTGCTGCGGTTCTCATCCGCAGCTTTTTGGGTTCGTGATGGAAATACGAAGTAAGCTGGTTGCAGCCTGTCCGAATGGGAAGATTTTTGAACCGCA
>CAMBTP010000029.1 GCA_945870855.1 Prosthecobacter debontii | reverse complement strand
TGAATTCGACGCGAGCTGCTTCGAGTTCACGCCCGAAGCGTTCATGTTGGTGAGAGGGCCGTTTGAGCAATTGCTCAGCATCAGGGAACCCGTTAGTAGCAGGCCGGAAATTACGATTTTTGTCAGTGTGTGTTTCATTGTGTCGGTTTATTTGGTGAAGAAGCCCGCGTATGCGAGGTGGAAAATTCAGCGGTAGTGGTAGTCGATGATCACACCAAGCCCAAATGCCCTATTCGTGTAATATCGGACGGTAGTGAAAGCACTTGGAAGTTAGGTCGGTCGTGCGCGCGATCAGCATCGTGGAAAAATGAACGGGCGTCGTATCATCGGGAATTAAGATGGAGTTTCAGGATGCGGCGGAGTTCGTCGATCGTCTCGGGGAGTTCGCAGGAACCGTGCGGGCCGGGGACGATTTTCTCGGAGGCGGCGGCTTTCATCTGCGAACTCCAGTATTGGACGACACCGTCGGAACTTTGCGGCGTATCGCCCTTGCCGCGGTCGCCAATGATCGAGTGGTGGGGGACTTCGAGGGGCTGGCTTTCCAAGACCTTGTAGGTGGGGTTCTTGGGGGAAAGTCCTGTGACGCTGTTCGGTATGCGTTTCGCATCACCGGTGATGATCTCGATGGAATCACCCATAGCGCTGGTGACAGTGGATGTGATATCGAGGGGCAAGGCGATGAGGCGCATGGCTAGGGTTCCGACGGTTCCCACAGCCATCTCGCTGCCGCGGTGCGGGGTGCAGATGAATACGGTACGACCTACGTGCGGGTTGGCGGTGAAGCAGGTGGAGCGATCCACGAGGTCGCCGGGTTTCACCTTTGCGAAGAAGGCGGAGGCTTTTTGCTCTCCGATCGCATCCCAGTCGTTACGATCAACCGAGGTGACCTGCACACGGGAAAGGATACCGCCCATACTGTGCCCGACGAGGACCGCGTCGCGCGCCGCAGGGTGTTGCCCGTAGAATTTCACAAGCTCTTCACGCAGGCGTAAGGCCGAGTAGAGCGGCGGGTTCCCGGTAGGATAGGCGAAGACCATGCATTGATAGCGGCGGCGGAGTTCGGGATCGGTCTCCAGTTCGTTGATGACGTTGCGCCACATACGGGGGGTGGAGATGAGGCCGTGAACGAAAACAAGCGGGATGCGATCCGGATCATAGGGCTGGAGCATGTAGAGTCCGGTGATGTTCATGTGTTCCGCCACGCGCAGCGCTCCCATGAAGCCCTCCACAAGATCGTTTTTCTGCGGATAGTAGGCCAGCGGTGCGGAGAAATCGGCATCCAGTAGGCGGTCTTTGCCCGCGACGCGGCTTTTCGTTTTTACTGTCGGATCGACCAAGCTGAGGACGGCTTCGTTGCCCCTGAATTCTAGCGCGGCTGTCACCGGCGCGGTGACACCGACACGCGACGAAAACGCCTCCAAGGGTTCCGTTTTCCTAATGCCCACCAGCGCTCCGCCCACGCCATCCTGGCGGTTCCTGCGGTCGATGGTTTTCAGATCCACCTCCTCCGCGGGGGTGAAGGAGGTGAAATAGTCGGGGTTCCATTGACCGTCGCGGGTCTTCTTCGCGAAGCGCAGGCGGTAGGTGGTGTCTCCGGAGCTGAGTGTGAGTGGGCGGTTCCACAGCGAGCCTTGATCCGAGCTACGGAGCAGCATGGTCAGATCGGCGGCGGCCTTGTTGTAAATCGAGCGGGCGGCGGCACCGGACTCAGGCGAGTCGAGCAATACGGAAGCCTCGCGCGCGGCCTGCAGGTAGAGAGCCGCGCGCTGTTCCGGCGTGGCTTTCAGCGAAGCTGCCTGTTGCATGGAGACGACGGCGGCGCGGTGTGATCCCTCGGCGGGCGGCAGGCTGGTGGGAGCGCATGAGCCTAGCGCGAGGATAGCGTAAAGAGGAAAAAAGGGGAGTTGCGATTTCATACGGGACTTCATTGGACTTGTGAGTGGATGGGGGTTGTGAGGAAGGGGCAAAGGGAAAGCTCGCTGTTGGATCGCTTGGGGTTCAGCAGCGGAGATATGATTTTCATAATAACGGATAAGCGACGTTATGGCACTTCCAGCCCTTTGCGCTGAGTTGGCTGGCAGCGGCTGCCGAGAGTTTCCCGGTGTGAAGCAGGACTTTGGGGGCGGTTCCGAGGTCATCGCGGGTCGCGAAATGGGCGACCTCCTCTGTCCATGTCACATGATCGACGGGCGCGGGGACATGGAGTTCGCCGTTCGAGTGGACTGCTCCGGGCAGGCGACCCAAGACCGTGAGTGAGGTGTATGAGGCGGCACCAGACCGTTGGCGCTCCGCGAGGATGGAGAGCGCGGCGATGAGGAAATCCACCTGTTCGGGCGTTTCGCAGGCATTGACCTGCCGTATGATAAGATCGCGGCCTTTGGTTTTGGAAAGGGTTTCCAAGGCGAGCACGATGCGGTGGCGGCGGGTGCTGCTGAGCGGGCCGTAGAGCTGGAAGGTCTTGATGTTCTCGTCGCTGATACCCATCGCAGCCAGCGAGCGTCCGTCGCGGAGTGCGAGCTCGGACTGGGTCAACGCGTAGGTATCCTCCGGGATTCCGATCATGTTGGTTGCGGCCACGGCCACGCCTGCGGAAGCAACCGCAGCCCCTACGCGCAGAGGTAGGCCACCCGCGAAGAAAGCCCATGTGACCTTGTCCATTTCCTCCTGAAGACGCGCGTTGTCGGAATACGGATCGACGCCCAGCTGCCTTGCGGTATCGAGCTTCGCCTTATCGAATCCTGCGGCATTCCTGGCGGCTTGGCCGATCTCGGATCCGGAGGGGGGCGGGCCGTCATTTTCAATGCTGTCCTTCACCTTTCCGCCTGCGCGTCCGATGGCAGAGCCGACCTTAGTAAAAAAATGGCCGACAGTGGCGGGAGCCTGTTTTACGGATTCCACCGGGTTGGTGACGATGTTTTTCACCGCATCAACGGGTTGCGTGAGGGAGCGTTTCATGCCTTCCGCGAAAAGGTCGCCCTTGCTTGTTTCCACGAGTTTCTTGATCGCCCGGATCTCGGCGATGCGGCTTTTCGCTTGCGGTACACCGATGGCCTCGAAGGTTCCGAAATCGCTGTCGATTTGAAAGTGGGCCAAGAAGCCGTCCGTGGCCACGTGATCGCGCACGCGGTGTGATTCGCCGCGCAGGAGGTCGGCGGGAAGTAGGTCGGAGGCGTTGAGCAGCACGCCGCCTTCATAGCTGACATCTGTTTGTGCGGATGCGAGGGGAGAAAGAGCTAGGACGGCGAGCGCGGGTATTTGGATGAATTTCATGGAGCTGGATTATGTCATTCTTTCGAGAAATCTAGTCCTGGATCGCCATCGGGTGCACTGACGAGCGCGAAGTGTAAGGATTTGTTTTCCTTTAACTCCACGGCAGAGACCATCTGGGTATCGTCGCTGGTGAGCACGAGCAATCCCTTGTCATCAAGGCCGTAGGTTCCCTTGAGTTGACTGGACTGACCTGCATTTATGAATGCCCAAGTGTAATCGCCGGCAGCGGTCATGGTGAAATTGATCTTGCCGTCTGCACCGCGGTCGCTGACCCAGGTGCCGACGAGTTGATCGGGCTCCACGGGTGCGGGTCTGGCCGGAGGTACGGCATCGGCCGCTCCGGCATCAGGGATGGAGGCGGCTGTTAGATCGCGAAGTTGGCGTGAAATATTGTCCGCCGGTTGTAATTCCGATGCTTTGGAGAACTCGGCGGTGGCCTGTTCCATGTGGTCGCAGACCATGTAATGGTAGCCTAACAGGAAACGTGCATCCGCTTTTCCGGGAGCGCTTTTGGTGTATGCTTCCAGTTTGCCGAGCTGGTCGCTGTAGGTTCCTGAGCTTGTGTAGAAACCGACCATGGTGTCCCAGCCCCAGCCGGGTCCGGACGCGAGTACGGGATTGAGAACGCCCGCGGCATCCGAGTATTTTCCCAACGCGAAGAAAACCAGCGCACGGTATTCGTGAAGGGTGACATCACCCGGGGTGTGGGCGATCGCCTCGTCCACGGCCTTGGAGGCGGCGAGGTAGTCGCCTTTTCGGAAGGCCGCGCGTGACCGCTCGAGAGCTTCGTTGGACTTGGTTTCGGCGAGTTCGGCGGCCTTCTCATCGCCGGGAGGGTTGGCGGCGGCGGCGACTGATACCGGCTGCGTGTAGGTGATGTAGGTATTCTGCACAGGCGGCGCAGGATAGGGGTTTTTGTAAGATTGGTAACCCATATCGTAGATCAGGTTGCCCATGCTCCATACCGCGATGCCCCACATGAAACCGGAGGCGAAATCATTGTCGTAGTAGTACCAGTGGCGGCGGTAGTAGCTGTTGTTCCAGCCGTATCCCCAATGGCCGTGATGCCAGGTATGGCAATAACCGGCGCCCCACCACGGGCTAGCACCCCAGTAGTTTGGGCGGTAGGAGAAATTGTTGTTCAGGCTGTAGTTATTGTTGATGTTGATGTTGATGTTCGTGTTGTTACCCCAGACTCCGTGATTCCCGCCCCAGCGGTTGCTGTCCCAGTCGCGGCGGTTGGCCGGAAGTGTGGACGGACGATTGAGTCCCATGTTGCGGCGGTTAACGTTGACCTTGTCGATGTGGATGTTGGTACGATCTCCGGTATTGATTTTGTTTTGGCCAATGTTCGGGCGATTGTCCGGACGGTTTGGATAAGTGACCATGCCGGGCAGCGTGTTGGGGCGAGTGTGGCCAGGGCGATCCATGGACGGGCGCGTATCCGGTCTGCGATCGGGCAGTTTGCCGGGGAGCGTATCCGGGCGCTGCACCGGGCGGGTCTCCGGACGCAGGACTGAGGGTCGCTCAGCAGGGCGGGTCTCCGGACGTGCGGTGGGGCGCATTTCCGGACGTGCGGTAGGGCGCATTTCCGGACGTGTGGTGGGGCGCATTTCCGGACGTGCGGGTCTTGGGGTGGGCTTGGGGGCAGGACGTGCGGCGGGGCGTTCGATTTTTGATCCGGTCATTGGGCTGCGTTTGGGAGTTGCGGCCCCTCCGCGATCCCGGCGGTCACCGATCGCATGCGAGGTTGGAACGAGGAGGACGCTCCCGATGAGGAGGGCTAAATATGCGGGTAAAAATTTCATACTAGAAATCGGTTAGCGGTTAGTCATTGGTGGGCTCCGGTGCTTGGCGCACCCACCTCAGGATTTTGTCGGGTGCTTTCTCACCATCGACGACGCGTTGGGTGACGGCCCAGATCAGGGTATCAGCGCCTTGCGAGCCGAGCTCTTGGATGGCGCTGAGGGATTCGCCATCGCCGGTGGTTCCTTCGGAGCGGATCATCCAGCCATCATCCGTGCGGATCCATGCGCCATGGTTGAAACCGCCCGCCGCATCGAAGATCCACGAGACGATCTGTTTCTTATCGGCGTCCCAACCGATGCGGATGCTGCCTTCCTGCGGCTCCGCGTCGGGAGTAGTGGCCAGCATTTCGCCGATGACAAATTTCCCGCCGTTGTCCCAACCTAAAGCGAGATCCAGCCGGACACCGTCGGGGGTGCGACATGTCCACTCGCCTTTGAGTATGTCGGCAAGGTCGGAGAGTTGCCCTGCGGCATCGGTGACGTCTCCGAGAGTGCGGGTGCTGGCGATCCGCCAATCAGGCGTGGATTCCTCTTTTACCATGACTGTGGTGAAGGAAGAGGACTGGGGTGGCGCCGTTTCGTCATCCGCGGGAGTGAGGTGAAATACGCCGTCTTCGATAGCGACGTTTGGAGCGACGAACCTGACGGAACCAACTTCGATGGAGATACGGCGTGGTTCATCGGCGAAGATTTGCTCGTAGCGGGTTTGGATTTCTGCGCGCCCACTGGTGAGCTGATCGCCAGCGAGAACGGTGATTTCGCCGTCAGCAGTGAAGAGAGCGGCGAGTGCTGCGGCATCCTGACCGTTGTATGCCGTGACAAATTTGGCGGCGGTTTTTTGCAGTGCGGCGATCCTCGGATCCAGTTCCTCAGCGCCGGTTAAGGCACTGCCGAGCAGGGCGGATGTGATGATGCCTGCGATGAGTGGGCTGCACGTTTTCATGGGATGGATGGGGTTGGATCAGAAGCGGTAGCTGAGCCCGATGACTGGGCCGTGGGCGACGGTATCGACGAGGAAGCCGCCATCGGTGAAATCCACACCAAGGCCGCGATAGCCGCCGACAAGCGAAAGGCGCTCACTCATGCGGTATCCAAGGGCGAGATTTGCCTGCCAGATGAGGTCGGAATTCACACCGAAGCCGCCGATATCGCCTCCGCCGTGAAGGAACCAGCGGTCGTTGAGATCCCAAACTCCGTGCATGCCGATGACCGGATCAACCCATGATTTACTGCCATCGGCGGTGACTGGCGGAGCCCCGCCACTGAGGACAATCTCGGTGGAGAGGTAGCTGTAGCGCATGCCGATAAAGGCGGTGAGTCGCGCGTCTTGCTGTTCGATCACCTGATAACCGGCGTGGACACGACCGAAGAACTGGTCGAAATCCACGTTGCCCTGGGTGAACGGAGCGGCTGCGGCGGGTAGTGCGGCGCTAGAGGACGAGGCGCCGTAGATGGCGTCGATGCCGAAGACCCAGCGGTCGATGCCCGCCTCAGCGGCAATCATAAAGGCGAATTCGAGTTCCTCAAGGGTGTCCTCGAACGAGATGTCCACGGGCGCGACGCGGCCGGCTACGCCCATGTCACCCTCGGTGGCGGTGACCCATGCGTAGGGGGCGATGGTGAGCCACCAGGCGGAAGACGGCTTTTCCGGTGCCTGGGCGATGGATTGCTCGACGACTGAGGTGCCTGCCAACGCATGGCAGCTGAGTGCGATGGGAATGATGGCGGAACAAAGGTAATACGGATAATTTCTCATAATCATTGGTTGTTAGATTTTTTAGCTCTTGGGGAAAAGGAATGTAAGTCCTAGGCGTAGCCCCCACCCGGCCCCACCGATAGGGCTTTCCAGATTGTAGCGAGCACCTGCGAAAAACTGGACTGGTTGATTACCAATTTTCACCAGTTGGCTGACCACAAGGTTGACAGGCACGTTCCACTCATTGTTCTGCCAGTTGTAGGTATTCTCCAAATTCAGCGAGTAGGTAGTGGCCTGCGGCGTGGTGAAGCTAACGAAAGGCTGCAGGAATGTGGCGTTGACCGAGCCACGGCTATCATCCCCGGCGACATCCCAGATATGGTTGGCAAGCGCGCCGTAAGTCCACGGCCCATGCTGTTTCAGTACGACGGCGGTGGGGCCAACTCCCCATTTCTCCGTTCCGAGGATGGCATCCGTGCCGGTGGGAATCAGGAAAACAGGGCCGACGCCCCAGATTGGATCGCTGGATTTCGGTGAGAAGAAAAAGCTCTGCACGACATCGCCGAGACCGAACTCGTCCGCCGCACCGCCGGGTAAGATGCCATTTTGTTCGATCACCGGTAGGATGGTACGCGAGATCAGGTTCCAATCCTCATTCAGGCCGATGGGAATGACAGGCTGGATATTCGTCGTCCACCGCGTGCCGTCCCCGGGGCCGATGCCGAAGTCGTAGTTGCTCTGGATCGGCACGCTGATGAGATCGGCGACAGGATTGGAGAGTTTTTGGGCGAGATCCGCGTCTTCCGCATGGAGGAGCGGCGTGCCCAACGCGATGGCAAGGTATGGGATGCAGGGTTTCATGGGACGAGTGCTGATTTCAGGAACTGGAGAGGACGTGGCAAGGTAGGGAAGTGGAAAGCGGCTCCGCGCACGGGGCGCGGAGCCGTAGTATCAAGTTCAGGATTTTTTCCCGCCGGAAATCAGCGGATAGACGATGCCCGCGAGAGCCGCACCGATGATGGGGGCGACCCAGAATAGCCAGAGCTGCGCGATGGCCCAGCCGCCGACAAACATCGCGGGGCCGGTGCTGCGGGCGGGGTTCACCGAGAGATTGGTGACCGGGATGCCGATGAGGTGGATCAGGGTCAGGCCGAGGCCGATGGCGATGGGTGCGAAGCCGGCGGGAGCGCGCTTGTCGGTTGCTCCGAGAATGATCAGGAGGAAAAAGAACGTGAGAACGATTTCCGCGACGAGTGCCGCAACCATCGAGTAGCCGCCCGGCGAGTGCGCGCCGAAGCCGTTGGATGCAAATCCGCCAGCGGTGGAGAAACCTTCCTTACCACTGGCGATCAGATAAAGAACCGCCGCTCCGGCGATACCGCCGATCACCTGTGCCACGAAGTAGGGAATCATTTCCGACTTCGGATGGCGCCCGGCAACCACGAGCCCGACGGTGACCGCCGGATTGAGGTGGCAGCCCGAGATGTGGCCGATGGCATAGGCCATGGTCATCACGGTGAGGCCGAAGGCCAGCGAGACGCCGACAAAGCCGATGCCGAGTTGGACCGGATTTTCGCCGGTGGTAAGGAACATCGCCGCGAGGACTGCACTGCCGCAGCCGCCGAAGACGAGCCAGAAGGTGCCGAAGAATTCGGCGATCAGTTTGTTTTTCAGTGTCATGGTATTGGTGGTGTGTGTGGAGATAAGTTATGGGAGATTCTGCTGCACTTTTTCAAAGCGGCTTCGTTACTGTGGATCATGGTGGGGAGGTGTCATTATTCCGATACTTCGAAATCACCTGGCTTCCAACTGCGGTCGATAGCTGCTTCCGTCGGGCCGTAGAGACGGATGATGGCGAAGTAGCCTTTGCCAGGAACGGTCGCAAGCCAGTTGCTTTGCTTGCCCTCGGGTGATTGCTCTCCGAAGAAGAGCTCGGTGCTACCGTCGGGATTTTGCGTGGGCTTGTCGCGCGAACCGAGCGATGGAAACGGCTGGCCATTGGCGAGGCCAGAGGCATTTTCCGCCTCGTAGAGAGTGACGGACCAGAAGTTTGCGGCGGGGATGTTGGCAGGCAGTTTGAGCCGATATTTTTTCCCGCCGGAGAGGGGTGCACCTTCGGAATCAGTGAATGCGATCATGTAGGCCGCTCCCTTGCCGGGGATCTTCGACAACATGCCGGGACTCACGGAATAGTAGTTGGTGAAAAACCAGATCCGGGCATCGAGGTCGAGGTGGTTGCCGACCGTGTTCTTCCAGGAAAGGTCGAGGCTCTTGAGCGGGCCGGGCGGAGCGATGTTATCCAGAGGATTGATCCACTGGCGGTCAGGATGGATTTTCAGCGAACCGGCGGCGTTCGATTCCTGGAAGCCGATGACCCGGCTCATCTTGTAGGCGGTCTTCGCGGCGCGTTCGAAGATTGCGCGGGTCTTTTCATCGGGAGAAAAAGGTTGTCCCTTGATGATTCCGATGGAGGCAAGCATCCCAAGCGAATCGGACTCAGCGAGATGGGAACCTTCGCTATCGACGAGCTTCTTGAGGTCGTCGAAAACACTGCCGTCACTCACCGGCAAAAGGTTTGCCGGAACACCGGACGCATCCGGAAAGACCATCGATTTTGCCTCTCCATGGAGCGGGTGGATTTTCACCTTCTCGACATGCGCCACGGCGGGTGCGAGGTTCTTTGGATCTTCGTAAAACCCGCGCAGGAAAACGAAGACGTTGTTGGTGCCGGAACGATAAACAAAGTGATCGGGCGGAATTTCACCGGAATAGCCAGGAGGAAGAATGAGGAATTTTCCGCCTTTCCCGGCATCGGGGCCGGGCAAGCCGACATCGCCTGCAAACTTGCCGCCATCGACCGGGATCGGACGCTGCCAGAAATCCAGCAGGATGCCCTGGAGTCCGGGAGGGGCGTCCAAAACCATCGGTCCGTCCCTCCCAAGGTCCAGATAACCCATGGCGTAGAGCACATCGGAGTTGGGGGTGGTGACGAGAGTCTTCGCGTCGAGGCGCTTTTTCCAGATGGGCAGGACATGGTAGCCCGCGCCGAAGACCTCCTCGGAGCCGTTCTTCATGCCGAGCGTGTTGATCAGCGGCAGCGCCCAGAGATAGGTCTGGGTCGCCCGTTGAAACATCATCTCATCGCGGAGCAAGGCGGCGGATTCCGCAGTGGGGCGGTTTTCCTGAAACGGAGTGTCGGCCAGTTCGTCGAAACGCGACATTTGCGCCTGAGCGAGGTAGGTGATGGACGCCAACGTGCAAGTGATTATGAATGCGATCTTCATGTTTGGAACGGTTTGATTTAGAGGAGTCGCTTGATTTTCACTTCACGAGTTCGATATCCGGCAGCACCCATGATCGGTCAAAGTATGGCTGCGTGGGGGCATACAGGCGGAAGTAGGTGAACCAGCCTTTGCCGGGCAGGGTCTTGATCCAGTTTTTCGCGGGCTTGCCGACGGGAGCTTCGGGGCCGAAATACAAGTCCACGGAGCCATCGGCGTTGGTGGTAATGTCGTCGCGCGAAGAACGGTCGGGATAGCTGCCGCTGTCGATCAGGCAGCGGCTTTCGTTGTCGTAGACACTGAAGGACCAGAACTGCGCGACGGGCGCATCTTTCGGTATGGTGAGTTTGTAATTCTTGCCGCCGTCGAGCCACGCGCCGGTGCTGTCTTTCTGGGATTCGAGATAGAGCTGACCCGCGCCCACGGTGCGACCCATCATGCCGATGGTCACGCCCACGGCCTCGTAGAACCAGGAGGCGCGCTCATCGAGCTGGGTGTGATTCTCAGCTTCTTGGTTCGTTTCCTTGAGGAATAGCGAAATCTCCCACTTCTTGCCGGGCCAGACGATGGCTCCCTCAAAGCGCTTCGCATACCCGTTGGCGCGGGCCATGAGTTCGCCGGTATTGGCGGCGTCTGTTAGAATCTGTTTCTGCCGTGCGTTGGGCTGGAAGGGTTTGCCTTTTTCGATACCGAGCGGGACGAGCATTGCGAGGATCATGCGGTCGCGCTCGATGGGCGGCTCTTCGTTGATCAGCCGCGCAAGGCTTTCCCAATAGGCCATGCCGCGCGGCTGCTCGCCGGTCCACTTCCGGCCTTCAGGGCGGAGGTGTTTCGTGACCGGGGGATTCTCGCGCTGGGCGTAGGGGTAGATACGCATCTTGCCGATCAACTCCGCGGCTTTCGTCTTGTCCGGATCGAGACCGCGAGCGCCTGCCCACATGTTGTTGGTAGGGCAGCGGAAGATAAAGTATCCTTCTGGCTGCATGTCGTGGTGACCAGGACCGAGGATAAGGAACTTGCCGCCCTGCATCTTCTCCGGCCCGAGAGCTCCGGTATCGGTGAGCGGGCGCTGCCAGAAATCAGCGAGGCCGCCCGCTATGGCCCCGGCGGGAATTTCGAAGACCAGCGGGCCGGTTTTTTCGAGGTTCGGAAACGCCATGGAATAGGGCGTCGTGGCATTGGCGGTGAGCAAACCGAGCTTGTCCTTGTAGTCGAGATAATCCACGTAATCGAGCTCGCCCGCGCCGAAGGTTTCGCGTTGTTCGCGCTGCCACTCGGCCATCGCGATGTAGGGCAAGGCCCAGAGGTAAGCCTGACAGGCGCGCTGGAAATCGAGGGCATCGTAGAGCTTGGTGACCGTCTCATCGGTCGGGTAGCCGTTCTTGACTTCGAGCCGGCCGAGAGGGGACTCGACGGTGCCCGTGGTGGGCAGTTCCTGCGCGAAGACACCCGCGCAATGGAGTGAGAAGGTGGCGGTTAGAATTGTTGCAATGGTTTTTCTCATCGGAATTTGTATTTAGAATCAGCGAGCGAAAACGGTCTGCCAGTCGCTCTTCATATCGGTGATAATCCAGCCTTTCGCGTCGGCTTCGTCGAGTCCTTTTTCGAGCTTGCCGATGTGGCTTTCGCGGTCGTAGGCGAACTCGCGCTCGGCGTCAGTATGGTGGATGATCATTCCGAGGCGCGAGCCCTTGCCGGCGGTGGTCCATTCGAGCATTTCGAAATCGCCGTCGGAGTTGCCCGCAGCGAAGATGGGGCGGCGGCCGATGTGATGGTGAATGCCGACGGGTTTACCGCCTTTGTCGTCGATGAAATTCAGCTCCGGCAGTTTGACGATGACGGGTTTGCCGTCGCGGAGTTCGTATTTTGACTTGATGCTGGAACCGATGATTTGTTCGGGCGGGATGCCATAGACTTTCTCGGCCCATGGCCGCATGAACTCGATGCCGCCGCCGGAGACGATGAAAGTTTTGAAACCGTTAGCCCGCAGATACACGAGCAGTTCAAGCATCGGCTGATAGACCATTTCGGTGAAGGGGCGTCCGGTCGTGGGGTGTTTCGCGGTGGCGAGCCAGTCGATGACGGATTTTTCAAACTCTTCGGTGGTCATGCCTGCGTGGGTGGCCATGACCATCTCGAGCAGGGCGTGTTCGCCGCCGGCAAGCGCGGCTTTCATGTCGCCCTTGAGCACCGAAGCGAAGGGTTCTTTTTCCTTCCATTCCGGGTGCTGAGGCGCGAGGGCCTTGATGCGGTCGAACACAAAAAAGGCTTGGAAATACATCGGTTGCTCGGCCCAGAGGCAGCCGTCGTTATCGAAAACGGCGATGCGCTCGGGCATAAGGACGAAGCCGGGTGCACCTTCCTTGGTGGTTTTCTCGACAAACGCGATGATCGCCTGCTTGGGGGCGGTCTTGTGGGGTCAGGTGCTTCATTGTGACATTTTCTCAAGTTTTTTCTTGTGGGGTCAGGTGCTTCATTGTGACATTTCTCAAGTTTTTTCAGCCGACGCGCATTTCCGGTGTCCTGCTAAAACAAAGAGTCTGTCCCTTAGCGATAGGAGGTTTTCGGCAGGTAGAAGACATTCTGCATGGTGTAGAACTCCACCATATCCACATAGGCCTCTTTCCCCTCCGCAATCAGCGCGGCGCGCCGCTCCTCGAACTTATCGGAAACGAACTTGAGGAAGATCAGCGAGAGAACGACGTGCTTGTATTCCGAAGACTCGCTAGGATTTATGCCGTGCTTTCAAGGCTTTAAGGTGTTCGCGGGATGCGGTGCTGCGGTTGGTGGCTGCGGTCTAGCTCACTGAAACTATCCGATTATCCGTCCCCAGATCGCTTTAAGATATCGAGATTCAGGATAGTTCGAGAGGGTAGGGTGATCGCCGCCCGCGCCGGTGCGGGCGAAGACTTGGAGCCGCTTGTCTTGGCGGTGGATCACGTTGGTGACGATGTTTTCGAAAGCCTCCACGCCCAGTTGCCCGGAACACGAGCAGGTCACCATCACGCCATCTTTCTCGACGAGCTGTGCCGCGAGCTTGTTGATGTCGTGGTATTTCGCGTAGCCCGCCTCGTCCTCTTTTCCGAACATGAATTTCGGTGGATCGACCATCACCACGTCCCACTTCCGTTCGTTCTCAAGCATCGTCCGCATCCAGGTGAAGGCGTCAGCGTGGGTGAGCTTGATCTTCGTGTCGTTGAGATTTGCGTTGCGCTTCGCCATCGCGACAGCTGCCTCGTCGAGATCCACCGCCGTAACCTCAGCTGCGCCACCAAGCGCCGCAGATACCGCGAAACCGCCAGAGTAACAGCAGAGATCGAGCACTGATTTCCCCTCTACGATTCCCCTGAATTGTTTCCGGTTATCCCGCTGATCGCAGAAAAAACCTGTCTTGTGGCCGGTGGTGAAATCGATCTCATACCGCACGCCATTCTCCACCACCTTCACCAAGCGCACCTTGTCACTCTCCACCCCACCGCTCCTCGGAATCCCCTCAATTTTCGCCAGATCCGCATCGATCTGAAGCACTACTTTCCGCGTTCCGAACGCCTCATGTATCAGCGGCAGCCATTTCTCCAAGCGCATCCACGCACCCAGCGCCGTGATCTCCACCGAGAGCACATCACCGAACTTGTCCGCGACGATCCCCGGCATAAAATCCGCATCGCCATGCACGCAACGGTAGCATTCCGTCTCGCCATCGAGCTTCAAGACATCCCGCCGCAGCTTGCCTGCCCTCGCAATCGCTCTCTCAAAAAACGTCTCGTCGATCTCCTCCAGCGAGTGGCTGACGATGCGCAACGGCATTCGCGCCTTAGGATTCCAGAGCCCCCAACCGAAGCGAGTGCCCTGTTTTCCGATCACTTCTACCAAATCCCCCGCCTTCGCATCCCGGGAAACCTCCCCCACCATCTTCGGCCAGATTGAAGGATGAAACGTTTGATATTTGAGTTGGACGGTAGGCACGCACGCTTTCTAAACCTCAACCGACGAACCTAAAACTTCAAAATCTCATTATATTAGAAACTCAAAATCCGATCAGCTTTCTCATCGCTTCTCGCGCTGCATCTTTGCGCTGTTCGCCTTCACCGCGAATGACGATGTATTCGCGGCCAGTTTTTCTGATTTCAGCAAGATGGCGTTCGTAAAGCATCAAGCGCTCGTGTGGATGCTCACGCAGAGGATCAGCAACCCATGGGAGATCGGGGTAGCAGAGGAGATAGATGTGATGGGACTCTTGCTCAATGCCTCTGAGAATGGATGCATCGCAGTGTGAAAAAGCGATATCGCACCAGATTTTATAATTCAGCAGGTCGGTGTCAAAAATCCCAATCGGCGCGTCCATGGGAACCATTTCCTGCTGGTGAATCAGGTGTTGCTGCGCCATGGCGATGACAGTGCTTTCTTCGTATTTTGCACCGAATGCTTCCAAATGGATTCGCGCATACTCCGTCGCCATGGGCACTTCGAATTTCTGCACGAGCCATGCGGCCAGCGAGCTCTTGCCAGAAGATTCCGGCCCCGTGATGACGATGCGTTTTGTCAAATTCTGATTCATTGGGTGCGCATGCTCCGCTGCCAAGCTACGAATCCATAAATCCCGAGGCAGAGAAAAATCGCATACTGCAACGCGTAAATCGGCACGCCTCTCACCCAATAGATGTGGATTCCCAACGCATTCACAAAGATCCATAGCACCCAGTTTTCCATCCGTTTCCTCGCTTGGAGAAATTGCGCGAAGTAGTTGAGCACTGTGCTTGCGGAATCCCGCAAGAGCAGAGCGGGCGCGGGAATCCATGCGTATGCGGCGGAAAGCTTCCAAATAGACAACGCCCACAACGCAATGGTGAGCGGGATGGATACGCACAGAATCAGACGCGTCCTATTTTCCAAATAAGTGGGGCGGAAAGATGTTTGGAGAGCCGCACGATGCCATTTGATCCAGCAGAAAATCTGGATCGGCACGTAACTAGCGTAGAGGATGGCATCGGAAACCAAATGCCACTCTGTCCAAGCTAACCATGCGGAAATGACGGCCCAAATAATCCCGAGCAGCCAGCCGAGTTGTTGTTGGCGGGCGATCAAAATAACCCCTCCCAGCGAGCAAAGCGTGGCGATGATTTCCAACGGAGTGGTTCCCAGAACCGCCCGCCACTCAATGGCTGCAAGGATCATTATAATGGGTAATTTCTAAAATTCGTAGCGAGCCGTCACGCCAATCTGGCGAGGATCGGCCGCGGAGGTGTAGCGCGTGGGAGTGTAGTTGGGATCTTCGTTGCCAAAAAAGAACACCCGCTTGTCATAACTTTCATCGAGCAAATTGCGCGCCCACAGAGTGATCGACCATTGCTCATGCCGATAGCCAATACTGGTGTTTAGCACATCAAAGCGGCTGCGCTCTTCCGCATTGCTCATCGATTCGAGGTAAGCATCTTTTCCAAGCAATTCGAGGTTGCCGAAAAATCCTTCCTCTGGCTGATAGCGCAGGCCGATGGAGTAGCCGTAGGAAGGTGCGTTAGGCAGGCGACCGCCACCGCCGGGGTTGCCATTGCTGAGTGTAAATGGCTCAAGCTCCGACCCCATCAAAGCCAGCGAGCCATGCAGCGACCAATCGCCAACAAGCTGATAAATCCCCTCCGCTTCTGCGCCATAAATGACTGAGTCATCACCATTATCTGTGAAATAACGATAGTCTCCACCAAGACCCGCCGAATCCCTTATCTGCGAATCTCTGCGCATGGTATAAAACGCAGTAAGGCTACCCTGAAGCTTGTCTTCCAAAGCAGCACCGCGCAACCCGATCTCATAGTTCCACAGCGTTTCCGTATCGTAGCTCAAAGGATCGCCGCCTGCGATATTGATACGCGCGTCGTTGTTGATCCCGCCTGATTTGTAACCAAGCGTCGCCGAAACAAAGGCCATCACATCATCATTCAGATCATACTCGTAAGCAATTTTCCCACCGAACAGGATATCGTCATATTCCGCATTCACAGCCGTCTTGAACGAGCCGTCTTCTCGCTCCTCGCCGCTGCCATCGATCTCGATGTGCTCTGCCCGCAAACCAAGCACGATGCGATTTCTATCATCCAAGTCATGCGCCGCTTGGCCGAAGATGGCGAGATTCTGTGAGGTGTAATCCGTTTCCAAGCTCTTAACGCGCCCCGGATTCGTATCGGTATTAAATCCATCCTCATTCACGACGGAGTAAAATTTTCCCAGCGTCCAACGATCAATCACACCGATACTTTCTGCGTCCTCTGCAGAATCGAGCCGGAATTCCTGATTGAAAGTCACACGCTCACGATTGAGTTCGGAAAAGCCTACATAAGATGCATTCGTCCAATCCTGATCGTAGCTGTAGAGCGAATCCACATAGCCCAGAGAGCTTGCCGAGGAAAACCGTATGCCCTGCGAGCCATCAAAAGTCGCGCGCACGCTTCCCGCGATGGACTCCTGCTCATCGCGTCCCGGTTCATCACTGAACGTATCCCAGCCGTTGTTATCCAGAGCAAATTCATCATAGCCGTTGTCTTGGTTAGCGTAGAAAAACGTGCTGTCGATGCTCAGATCCGCAGTCGGATTCCAAATCGTGCGCAAGCGAGTCATCCATTCATCGCGGGCATTGGTGTCTTCATTCAAGGTCTGGTTTCGGCGGAAGCCATCGCTTTGCGAATGCTCCACAGACAAACGCATCATCAACTCCTCAGGGTTGCGCTTTAAGAGTGGACCACCCACCGCAAATCCACTCGCCCACAAGCTATCCTGCCCCGCAGTAGTCTCTGCCATCCCCGTCCAGAACGGAGTCGGTGCATTGGTCACCATGCGAATCAAGCCGCCTGCCGCATTCGCTCCAAACGCACCGGCCTGTGGCCCGCGCAGCACTTCCACCTGACTCACATCAAAGGTGCTTCCGACCATACCCAGTCCCGTGAAATCAAGATCATCGACCAAAAACCGCACCGACGAATCCGGAGTCTCTCCCTCGAATTGCGAGTTTTCCCCAATACCACGGATTTGAAAAAAACGAGGCCGCGAGGTGCCGCCTATGGTCGTTACATTGGGGATGCCATTGATCAAATCTCCGAGGTGCCGCACGCCATTGCGCTGTAGAACATCACGATCAAGAATTGTGGCGCTGGCCGCAATTTGTTGAATCGGAGATCCCCATAAATCTCCGGTCACTACCAGAGTTTCTAGATCCAAGCCGGAAATCAAAGGTTCAGCGGCGGGCGCTGCCGCATAGCAAACGGCACTGCTCATTATAATAAAAAAGTAAAAAGTAGGATGCGCTTTCATAGTTTGGACATTTCATTTTTGAGCCGGGAAGCCAAAAGCCTCGACCGGCGGAACAACGAAAGCCACTTAGCTCACGTGTTCTACTGTCCATGGCACTCGACTTCCTTCGGCGGTTCTAACCGCATCAGGTTCCAAGGGTCCTCCTTTCGGAATCTCAGCGAAACACCTGTGTTGGTGAGTCGCTCCCCTGTCAAAGTTGCAAGGACAACAAAAAACTCCTCGCCGCCGCTGACAAGTAAAATCTGCGAGTGTGATTTCAGCAGTTCACCCTTCCCTTATCCGCGTCCAGCACATCCTCTTCTCCCGCCCCTCTTCATTGAGGTTTAAAATTTAGAATTTAAAGGTTATGAAACTCCACCGCCACCTCTGCGACTCCACCCTCGAACTCGCCAAGTCCGTTTTGGTAAATCACCGCGTCCTCGACTACGAACTCGCCACCGCCTTCGAGGCAAACCCGAAATGGGGCAAGCGCGACCGCAACTTCGTCGCCGAATCTCTTTTCGAAACCACCCGCTGGCGCCGGGCCCTCAGTTTTCTCGTCGATTCAGAGGAAACGAACTCTCTCCTCTCTGCCCAATGGCTGCTGATGGGATATGAACTCCCCGAGTGGCATTCCTACAACGGCAGACCCGCTGATGAAATCCTCGCCCGCCAATCCCTCCTCGCCGATCAGCCACGCGCTATCCGCCAGTCGATCCCCGACTGGCTCGATCACGTCGGCCACGCTGAACTCGGCGATCTCTGGGAGCCCCAGCTCGCCGCCCTCAACGAAAAGCCCTCCGTATTCCTCCGCGTCAACACCCTCCTCGCCACCGTCCCCGACACCATCGTCTGGCTTGCCGAACAAGGAGTCGAGACCACCACGCTCCCCGACCACCCGCACGCCCTCGCCTTGCCACCGGGAAAAATGCTCCCGAAATCCCTGCGGATCGACGGCCGCATCGAGATCCAGGATCCCTCCTCGCAAACCATCTCCCCGCTGTTAGAGCCCCAGCCCGGCCAACGCATCATCGACGCCTGCTCCGGCGCCGGCGGCAAAGCCCTTCACCTCGCCGCTCTTTCCGACAACGAAGCCCGCATCTTCGCCATGGATGTGGACGCGAAAAAACTTGCCACTCTTCAGCACCGCGCCAAGCGCGCCCGCGCCACTGCCATTTCCCCTAAACCGATCACCGAAACGACCCCCACCGATTTTGAAAACATCGCCGATTCCCTACTCATCGACTCCCCCTGCTCCGGCCTTGGCACCCTGAAACGCCAGCCCGATCTTAAGTGGCGCCTCAAGCCAGCCGCAATCGACCGCGTCCGCTCCATTCAAGCCCAGCTCCTCGCCGAGTATCCCAAAATGCTCAAGCCCGGCGGCAAGCTACTCTACGCCACCTGCTCCATCCTGCCCTCGGAAAACCAAGATCAAATTACCCGCTTCCTCGAAAAGCGCCCCGGCGAATACGAACTCATTTCCCAAACCAATCTCCTCCCCTCCCAAACCGGCCACGATGGCTTCCACGCCAGCTTGCTGCGGAAACTATAAATCGTCTCAAAACATTTATTGTAACTTTTCCGCCGCGCCATGAAGCCAATCGCCCTCTTCATCGCTGCCGCTGCCTCCGTCGAAATACGATACTAAAAACGAAGTCTCCAGATTTCTGATCAACTAGTGTTAGTCGCGCTATACTTACTCGCCTAAAAACCGCTCGAACGCCCGCAGCGTCTCCTTGCTCACGTGATGCTCCATGCCCTCCGCATCCGCTTCCGCTGATTTCTCGCCGACCCCCATTTTCTTCAAAACCGCAACCACGATCTGATGCCTGTGCCGTGCCTCCAGCGCTATTTTCCGCCCCTCATCAGTTAGAAAAATAGAGCGGTAAGGCTCACTTGTCGCCAGCCCGTCACGCTGCAAGCGCTTCACCGTCTGGATCACCGTCGCATGGGAAACTCCCAGCCGCGCCGCCAAATCAACGACCCGCGCCTCTCCCGTCGCCTCCACCAGATCAGCGATCGCCTCCACATAGTCCTGCGCCGTTTCCGAGGCGTGCTGTGCCCGCGTTGCGCGGAACGACTCCGCCTGCAAAGCTGCGTTCCGCGGACTGCGGACGGCTTTCTTGGCGGGTTGAACCGATTTTTTTTGTGGCGCAGGCATGTCGGCGTTCTCGCTGTTATTTAAAAACATTTCAAGCTCACTCTTAAATACGTCCCCGCTTGCCAATACTATCACGTTATTGATCGGAACTTGGGTGGAGAAAATCCACGAAAATATTTTTTGACAACTTCTTGTCTTTTTGTAGCTTATGCTACAAATCTAAGTGAATCTTAAATATTGATGATTTAAACTTCACAAAATCATGGGTGTTGTTCTCAGGCGTAAGCGTTCGCTTCTAAAATTTCCAAACCAAGCTCATACCAATAAGACTTACCGTATGAAATCCGTAACTCGCAGATCAACGATCAAGCTGCTCAGCACTCTCGTCGTCACGGCATTCGCTCTACCGATCCAAGCAGCTCCAAAAAAATATCCGTATTCTATCACCACCACCGTGGGCATGGTGAACGACATCGTTCAAAACGTCGCAGGAGAGAAAGCGAAGGCCACCGCTGTAATGGGTGCCGGAGTTGACCCTCACCTTTACAAGCCCACACGGGATGATGTTGCTGCGATGATTCGCGCGGATGCGGTCTTTTATTCCGGCTTGATGCTGGAAGGAAAAATGGCGGACACCTTAATCAAAGTCGGTCGTTCCAAACCCGTTTTTGCCGTCACCGAACTCATCGATGAGAAGTTTTTACTGGAGCCTGAAGATATGGAAGGTCACGCAGATCCGCACGTCTGGATGGATCCCAGTGCGTGGGCAAAGGCGACACAAGCCGTTGCCCAATCGCTCTCCAAGTTTGATCCAGGCAATGCGGCCCTGTATCAGAAAAATTCCTCAGATTACGCCGTAAAATGTTTGGAACTCCACTCCTACGGAAAAAAGGTGCTTGCGACGGTTCCAGAAGAATCGCGAGTTCTGATTTCATCCCACGATGCGTTCAACTACTTCGGACGCGCCTTCGGCTTGAAGGTCATGGGCGTGCAGGGCCTCAGCACCGAGTCCGAAGCGGGACTTAAGCAAATCAATTTCCTCGTGGATTTCATTGTGGAAAATAAAGTGCAGGCTGTCTTTGTCGAAAGCAGTGTTTCATCGAAAAACGTCAAAGCCCTCATCGGTGGAGTCAAAGCCCGCGGTAAGGATTTGAAAATCGGTGGTGAGCTTTTCTCGGATGCCATGGGCGCGGCCGGAACCTATGAGGGGACTTACCTTGGGATGCTTGATCACAATATCACACTCGTTGCTCGTGCTCTCGGCGGCGAAGCTCCGGCAAAAGGCCACGACGGCAAACTCTCCCATGTTAAATAATCATTCCATCCCCGCCCGTACTCGCGGAGCAGATCACTCTCCTGAGTCGCCTCTATCCATACACGATCTCACCGTGGCCTACGACCGTAAGCCCGTGCTCTGGGATGTGGATTTGGAGGTCAGCGCAGGGAAACTAATCGGCATCGTCGGCCCCAACGGCGCAGGGAAAAGCACACTGATCAAGGCCGTGCTCGACCTCCTTCCGCGGGCTTCTGGACACGTAAATATCTTCGGAAAGTCCTACAAGGAAAGCCGCGCCCGGGTCGGCTACGTGCCACAACGGGAGAGCGTGGATTGGGATTTTCCCGTCAGCGCGCTTGATGTCGTTGCCATGGGTCGTTACCGCAAAATCGGTTGGTGCCGCCCGGTCACTCGCAGCCACAAGAATGCGGCCATGGAGGCGCTCGACCGGGTCGGCATCGCGAATCTCGCGCACCGCCAGATCAGCCAGCTTTCCGGCGGCCAACAGCAACGCGCATTCCTCGCCCGTGCGCTCGTCCAGGACGCGGATCTCTACCTGATGGACGAACCCTTCGCTGCTGTGGACGCCGCCACTGAGACAGCCATCGTTGGCCTGCTGCAAAATCTGCGGGAGCGCGGCAAGACCTGCCTTATCGTCCACCATGATTTGCAGACCGTGCGCGAGTATTTCGACGAAGTGATTCTCATGAACATGCGAGTCGTCGCGCATGGCCCCACCGAGACCACTTTTACCGAAGAAAATCTGCGTAAGACCTACGGTGGGAAGCTTACCCTGTTAGGTGAAGCGGCGGAAGCCAATGCCCGACAATCCGCGGGAAAACACTGACCGAATCTACCTTTTCGTGTGCTTTGATCCCATGCCATTGCTTCGCAAAATCATCCTGAGCTTGATGCTATGGCTACTCGCTGTGAGCGGCTCCCCCCTATCAGCGGCGATTGGGCACGATCATCCAACCGCCACAAAATACGAATCTATCACCGACCGTTCCTTCGCTTGGCCGTCGGTGGATGAGTGGGTGCGTGTCCTCACCCTGCGGGACTACAACACCCGTGTGGTGCTTGTAGGAACTACCCTGCTAGGCATCGCCGCAGGCATAC
Source organism: Prosthecobacter debontii (assembly GCA_945870855.1). Taxonomy (GTDB): domain Bacteria; phylum Verrucomicrobiota; class Verrucomicrobiia; order Verrucomicrobiales; family Akkermansiaceae; genus Luteolibacter. Next base: position 14,738 of record CAMBTP010000029.1, on the reverse strand, counting down.
TCGGCTGCTTCACCCTACTCAGAAAACGCGCACTAATGGGCGATGCCCTCAGCCACGCAACACTCCCCGGTATTGGTATCGCCTTCATGCTCGCAGTGATGACAGGCGGAACCGGTAAATCACTACCCATTCTCCTTCTGGGTGCGGCCGTCAGCGGTGTGTTGGGCTTGGCGATGATTCTTCTCATCCGTAATCTAACTCGACTCAAAGAAGATACAGCACTGGGCATTATCCTCAGTGTCTTTTTCGGAGCAGGAGTCGCCGTTCTGGGCGTGGTGCAAAGCATGGGGAAAGGCCACGCAGCCGGACTGGAATCATTCATTAATGGGAAAACCGCGTCCATGGTCGCGAGCGATGCGCAACTCATCGCCTGCGTCGCCGCGCTGGTCGTCTTTTTCTGCGTCGCGCTTTTTAAAGAATTCCGCCTCATTTGTTTCGATGCGGATTACGCGAAATCCCAAGGCTGGCCAACGATTCTGTTAGATGTGGTAATGATGTCCTTAGTCATTGTCGTTACCGTGATAGGTCTCCAAGCCGTAGGACTGATCCTTATCATCGCGCTGCTAATTGTCCCCGCCGCCGCTGCGCGTTTTTGGACGGAGCGCTTGGTCGTAATGCTGATGATTGCCGGCCTACTCGGAGCCGCCAGTTCACTCATAGGTGCCTCGCTCAGCGCCTTGTTACCCAATTTCCCCTCCGGCGCGATGATCGTTCTCACCGCCACCGTTTTTTTCCTCATCAGCATGTTCCTTGGTGCTGAGCGCGGGGTTTTCATCCGCTGGGCCAATCGCTGGAAATTCGAAAAGAAAGTCCGCCGCCAGCATTTGCTAAGGGCTGTCTTCGAGCTTGTGGAAGGCGATGAAATCGGTGCTGGCACTCCCGCTTATCCCATCTCTTTTCAAGATTTGTTAGCCATGCGCTCTTGGTCTGCAAGACGGCTCTCTCGTGAAGTCGGACGCGCGGTCAGAGACGGGCTCATCATCGAAACCTACGCCGCCGATCGAAAAATCAAATTCACCCAACAAGGCTTTCGCGAAGCGGCACTCGTCGTCCGCCAACACCGCTTGTGGGAACTTTATCTCATCACCCACGCGGATATCGCGCCAAGCCACGTGGATCGGGATGCGGACACCATCGAGCACGTCCTCGGCCCAGACATGATGGCCGAGCTGGAAGCACTACTTTTCACAACAGGCGTTCCCGCCAGTCCTCACAAGGTAGAAACCCAAGCCCTCCCGGGACATTGAAAGAATCATTAAAATGTTAGAAAGTCTTGAAAGCTGGAGTTGGGCATTGGACGGCTGGATCATCGCCGCCGGAGCGCTCTGTGCCGCGGCGAGCGCCTTGTTAGGCCCCTATTTGGTTCTCAGGAAAATGAGTATGATGGGTGATGCCATAAGCCACGCCGTGTTGCCCGGTATCGCCATTGCGTTCTTGGTTACAGAGAGCCGTGCGAGCCTGCCGATGTTTATCGGTGCTGCTATCGTTGGCCTGCTCACCGCGATTTTCACCGAGTGGATCCGCAGGTTTGGAAAGGTAGATGAGGGGGCGAGTATGGGGGTGGTCTTCACCGGTTTATTCGCACTCGGTCTGGTGCTCGTCGTGCAGGCTGCGGATAAAGTCGATCTCGATCCCGGCTGCGTCCTCTACGGAGCCATCGAATTAACCCCGCTCGATACCACGACAGTTCTTGGTTACGATGTCCCTCGCGTCGTCATTACCCTAGGTGCCGTCGCACTGCTCAATCTGACCTGCGTGCTTTTGTTTTATAAAGAACTGAAAATCACATCCTTCGATCCTGCGCTTGCTACCACCCTAGGCATCAGCTCGCGCCTGATGCATTACCTGTTGATGACGCTAGTGGCAATCACGGCGGTCGCCTCTTTTGAAGCAGTCGGAAATATCCTTGTCGTGGCCATGCTGATTGTCCCAGCCGCTGCGGCCTACATGCTGACAGATCGCCTGAGTGTTATGATTTTTCTAAGTGTGATTATTGGAATCGCCTCGGCGGCTCTTGGTCACCTTAGTGCAATCATGGTGCCTGCTATTTTTGGATTCGGAAGCACCATCACCGCCGGAATGATGGCACTCTCCGCTGGGGTTCTTTTCGTGGTCGCCGCACTCTGTGGCCCTCGTCATGGCATCATCATCAAGCTGATCCAGCGCCGCCGATTCGCTGCGAAGTGTCTCGGCGCGCCGCACTAAACCGCGTCCGCTCCATCCTCCTCTCCCAAACCGGCCACTATGGCTTTCTAGCCAGCCTGCTTAGGAAACTTTAAGCCAAGGACCGCGGTTCTTTAGCTCGCCCTAGAACCCAAGCCCATCAGACAAATCCATTAAAAACGCCCAAAAACCGTTATTGTAACTTTTTCGCATTAAATTCTTGCGCTCTTTTTTCCGTCGCGCTTCACTCGCCGCGCCATGAAGCCAATCGCCCTCTCCATCGTCGCCTTTTCCGCCACTTTTGCCGCCGCCTCGGATTTCCTGAAACCCTTCGAGCACCTTCACCTAAGCGAAAGTGGCACGCCCTACGTCCACTCCTTCGGCATCGAACCCGCCTTCACCGGCCGCGACCTTTTCATCGATCACACCTACCGCGTGGGAGATGGCGTCGCGGAGCACGAATCAGAGATCGAGCTCGAATGGGCTTTTACGAAGCGCATCGGGATGATCGTGGAAGTCCCCTACATTTGGGAAGATGAGGAAGGGGTCGCCACCAGCTCTGGATTCGGCGATCTCGCCATCGTGCCCCGCGCCCTCCTCATTGAAAGTGAGCGTTTCCACCTCACCACACAGATGGAAGTCGTTCTGCCAACGGGAAGCAGCCGCTTCGGCGGAGAAACCGCAATCGCCCCGGGCATTGCTATGTGGAACGACCTTGGAAACTGGTTCACCCTGAACTCCATTCTTTCCATCGAGCACGGCTTCGACGCGGACTCCACCGAACTTCTCTTTGGAGTCGGTCTGGTGAAATCCTTCGGAGAAAAAGCTGCTGACCACGCCGATCATGCCGGACACGGTCACTCCACATCCGGCCTGCTCCACCTCCATCTTGAAGCCACTGGCGCGACCCCGCTCAACGGCCCGGACCAAGGCGTCATCAACATCGAGGGCCTAGTCGGAATCAGCTATGGCCTAGCCGCCGGCCTCGAGATACGCGCCGGATACCTGTTCCCGCTGACCACTCCAAGGGACTTCGACAAGGGCTTCACCAGCGGCCTAATTTTCCATTTCTAAATGGCACGGATCGCGAGTCTTCAGCTCGCCCCATTGCAACAAGCATCCATCATCCCGGCAAACTCCAGCCACACCCCTTAGAAGAAAATTCCCACTCCCCCGGTTCTTTCACCAGCCCGGCCTTTACCGGATTCCCCTCAATATAGGCAACCGATCGCCAATAATGATCCTGATCACGGATCGCCCGATCAAAGTAATCCCGCGCCCAGAAAGCACCCCGACTTTGGAGAACTAGGTTGATTTGCCGTGCGCTGCCACCTTTCCATGAACGGACGATTTTTCCCAACAAAGCATGATCTTCCTGCCTGATCAGCACGTGGACATGGTTGGGCATGACGCACCACGCGATGAGTTCATAGCCCTTTCCATGTCCTTCGATCAGCTTGTCATGGACGATGCGGGCAATGTTGGGTTGGCGAAAGAGGCACCGGCCATGCCCCGCATCCTCATATCGCGCAATTCGGCGGAGCAGCTCATCGTGCGCTTTGGCTTTGTCGATGTCATCTGGTGAATTCAGGAAGTGCTGGAGTTCCTCTTTCCAAGACTCAACCACGTGAGCGGGTAGGGAATCAGCCTCCCGGAAAGTGATGGCCTGCAGGGCTCCGCCATAATCCCGATGGGGAAGATATCCGCGCCGATGATGACCCTTCGGTTCCATAAAAAGACTCATGGCAAAGATTTCAACGGACCGCGAGTCTTTAGCTCGCCCCATTGCAAAAGATATTCCCAATCCTCCGGGGCGAGCTGAAGACTCGCGGTCCGGAAACTTCCGGCTTCCCTGCGCCGTGCCGCGCGGCCTTACTCAATTCATGCGCGTCCTTGCTGTTGATCCCGCCATTCGGAACACGGGCTATGCCGTGCTCGAAGGCGATCCGCGCAAGCCGACCGTGCTGGCCTACGATGTGATCAGCATCCCGCAGTCTATACCGCAATCCGCCGCGCTTGCTGCAATCCATACACACCTGGCGCATGTCATCGCCAAGCACCAGCCCGACGAGGTGGCGGTGGAGGGAATCATCTACGTGCAATCGCACCGCACGGCGATCACGATGGGCGCAGCGCGGGCGGCGGCGCTGATTGCAGCGGCGGATCACGGCCTGCCAGTTTATGAATACGCGCCGCGGAAAATCAAGATGGCTGTTGTCGGCAAAGGCACGGCGGACAAGGCGCAGGTGGCTTTCATGGTGCGCGCGCTGCTCGGCCTCGCCGAAACACCGCCCGCCGACGCGGCGGATGCTCTCGCCATCGGCCTAGCCCATCTCCAAGCCTCTGATCCGATCCGCGCGAAGCTGTTAGACCGGCATTTAATCTGATATTATGACCGATTGGAACGAACGATATCTGAAGGGTGAAACGCCATGGGAAAAGGGAAACCCCGCCCCCCCTTTGCTGGAGCTGTTAGAAAAAGTGGATTCGAAAATCTGGGGCGGCGGCGTGGTGTTGGTGCCGGGTTGCGGGACGGGGCATGATGTTCGCGCGCTGGCGAAGAGGGGTTTGGAGGCGCTGGGGCTGGATCTGGCGGAGGAGGCTTTTCGCCGCGCCCATGCGCATCCCAACGTGGGCGGAGAAAGTTATGAGGTCGGTGATTTCCTCGACGCCGAGTGGAGGAAGGGAAAACATTTCTCCGCGATATGGGAACACACATGCTTTTGCGCGATCGATCCTGCGCGGCGTGAGGACTACGCAAAAGCCTGCGCGGAATTGATCATACCGAGTGGCTGCCTGGTCGGAGTGTTTTTCCTGACTCCCTACGATCTGGACGAGGAGTGGACGGGGCCGCCTTTCCCCTCCGAGGTGGAGGAGCTGGACTCGGTTTTCTCACCGTGGTTCGAGCGCGAGATGGCATGGGTGCCGGAAGCCGCCTATCCCGGCCGCGAGGGGCGGGAGTGGCTGGCGGTTTACAGGAGGAAATAACCGCCCAATGAAACCTCCTCTGAACATTCAGCGCATCGCACAGCCGGTTTCCTACACCGATGGTTTGGCGATACAGGAAAACGCTGTCGCCGCAATCCTCTCCGGCGAGATCAACGATACCATTTTTCTGTTAGAACACGAGCCAGTTTACACCATCGGCCGCCTGCGCGACCAATCTTCCCTCCGCGAGGCAGCAACTCTGCCACATCCTGTTTTTGAAACGAATCGCGGTGGACAAGCCACCTACCATGGTCCGGGACAACTCGTCGGTTATCCCATCCTCGATCTCAATCCGCGCGGCCGCGACCTGCACTTGCACCTCCGGCTTATTGAAGACGCACTCATCGCCGCCTGCGCGGATCTCGGCGTCGATGCGGGTCGCCGCGAGGGAATGACCGGCGTGTGGGTGGAGAACCGCAAGCTCGCTTCCATCGGCGTGGGTGTGCGGAAATGGGTTTCGATGCACGGCTTTGCAATCAATGTCACCCGTGAGTCACTGCCGCCTTTCATCGCCATCACCCCCTGCGGACTGGACGGGGTGAGCATGACCTGCCTTGAGGCCGAGGCCGTAGAACCGATCAACATGGAGCTGGCCGTTTCCGCAATTTCCACCCGCCTCAGGGAGTCACTTGGTTGATTGCGGTTTCATGCTTGTCAGGCACGCGGATCCGGTTTGATCTTGTCCTGTTCAAATGATTACAAAACTGTATTCGGCAGCGCTGCGCGGGGTGGACGCACTTGAGGTAGAGGTGGAGGTCAACGCCCGCGGTGCAGAGACGCCCGCCGTCATCATCGTTGGCTTGCCGGACGCCGCCGTGCGGGAAAGCTCGCAGCGCGTGACCTCTGCGATTACCGCCTCCGCACTGAAACTCAATCTTGGCGTGAAGACCGTGAACCTCGCCCCCGCCGACCTGAAAAAGGAAGGCCCGTCCTTCGATCTGCCCATCGCCCTAGCCATGGTCGGTGCCAGCGGGGACAAGATCATTGATACCGATGACTTCTGCATCGTCGGCGAGCTGGGTCTCGATGGCGCGCTGCGTCCGGTGAAAGGAGTCTTGTCCATCGCGCTGGAGGCCAGAAAACGCGGGCGCAAAAACCTCATCGTCCCTGAAGCGAACGCCGCTGAGGCCGCCGTAATCGAGGGCATCGATGTCATCCCCGTCCGCAACCTCCGCCAAGCATGGGATTTTATCAGCGGCGAAAAACGCATCTTACCCTTCGTGCTCGACCGCCGCGCGTTTTTCGAAAGCCACCGGACATACCTCGTAGATTTCAACGAGGTGAAAGGCCAACAACACGTGAAGCGCGCGCTGGAGGTCGCCGCGGCCGGCGGGCATAATCTCTTAATGGTCGGCCCGCCGGGAACAGGGAAGTCCATGCTCGCGAAACGTCTGCCCACGATCATGCCGGACATGACCGAGGAGGACGCCATCGAGACCACTAAAATCCACTCCATCGCCGGGACGCTCGACACCAAAAAAGGCTTCCTCACCACCCGCCCCTTCCGAGCGCCTCACCATACCATCTCCGACGCGGGTCTGCTCGGTGGCGGCACCAATCCCGGCCCCGGCGAAGTTTCACTTGCCCATCACGGCGTGCTTTTTCTTGATGAACTCCCCGAATTCCGCCGCCAGACGCTGGAGGTTTTACGGCAGCCCTTGGAAGATGGTCACGTGACCATCTCCCGCGCCGCAGGATCGCTCACTTTTCCCGCCCGCTTCATGTTGGTCGCGGCGATGAATCCCTGCCCGTGCGGTTTCTACGGCGATTCCAAAAGGCAATGCCGCTGTTCTGTGAGACAGATCGAAAACTACCGCCGGAAAATCAGCGGGCCGTTGCTCGATCGCATCGACATCCACGTCGAGGTGCCGTTGGTTGATTTCCGCGAACTTACCTCGGATGTGATCACCGGCGAGTCCTCCGCCGTGATCCGCGAACGCGTCGCCGCCGCCCGTGAGATTCAGGTCGCCCGTTTCAAATCCGCCAAGCTCACCACCAACTCCGCCATGGGCGCGAAGCAAGTCCGCGAATGCTGCAAGCTCGATGCTGAATCACGCGGCTACCTCGAACACGCCATGGAGCAGATGAACTTCTCCGCCCGCGCCCACGATCGAATTCTAAAAGTTTCCCGCACCCTTGCCGACCTCGCGGGCAAGCAGGACATAACCGGCAACGAGGTGCTGGAGGCCATCCAGTTCCGCTCCCTCGACCGGCGGCTTTTCGAATGAATCCAAAATACCGAATACCAAGGCCTAAATCTCACTTTTCGGGAAAAAATCCCGATTGATGACTTTTTGATGGGCTGGGGTGGTATGAAAAAAGGACGACCCTGACGGATCGCCCTTTCCAACCTGAATAAAAACTATGAAAAACTAATCAGGAAAATTATTTCACGCCCTTCTTGGAGAGGCGGGTGCCCTTCGTTGCGCCTTGGCGGGCTTTGAACTTGGGGTTAGTCTTGCAGATCACGTATTTGGTGCCCTTTCGGCTGACGACTTGGCAGTCAGCGTGGCGGCGTTTGGCGGAGGCAAGTGAAGAAAGAACTCTCATGGCGTAAAGTCGGTTAGAATTGAAGCCGCGATTTTGGCGGCGGGGCGGGGAAATTAGGAAACCAGGCGGGTTTGTAAAGAGATTTCTTCAGAATGACAGGATACATCTCAAACAATCAATCCTTCGCCGTGTAATCGAAGACGAGTGCCTTATCGAGGATGGGAATGAGAACTTCCTTGAAAGCGACGTGAGCCGGATGAGGAATGTAGGTTTCCAGACCGGCCTTATCCTTGAAAGTGACGAAGAAGCAATGGGTGAGTCCGTCGTTCTTGCCCTCGACGCTCTCGCTCGTGCCCCATTCGTAATCAGTAATCGTGTCGATCTTTGCGGGCAGCTCGCCGAACGCCTTTTCCACCGCAGCGATCTGTGCGGGCGTGGCGGTGTCCTTGAACTTGAACATGACGATGTGGCGGAATTCGCCACCGGCTTGGGAAACGGTGTTGGTAATCATAAGTGCGATGGGGATGAGGAGTTTCAACATAACCAGAGCCTGCACAAGTTTTTCAAAACAGCCAATCACCACTTTTAAAAATTACCGCATGATCCCGAGTCTTCGATGCTTTATCTGTGGCGAGAGCCGGGTGATAGAAACGGATCTGACGGATTTCCGAATTATTCAAAGCAGCTGGCGTCTATCCGTGAAAAAATTAGTGGGCAGGAGCGTGGGGATGGTGGAAGCTTTCGCAGATGAAAGCACTCTTTCCAACTCTGCTTGTCGGCGCGCTTGCGCTGTCCGTTGTCGCCTACAACCCTGCCACCGAGCAACCGCCCGCAGGAGCTGCGGAGAAAATCGCTGAGGCAATCCCTGCCGAGGCTTACGCGAAGCCCGCTAAGCCGCGCAAGTTGCTCGTCTTCTCCCGCACCGACGGTTTCCGCCATGCCTCCATCGTCACGGGCAAGCTCGCCTTGTTGGAAATGGGCAAGAAAACCGGTGCCTTTGAGGCGGTAATCAGCGATGACCTCGCGATGTTTGAGAAAGAAAAGATCAGCGAGTTCGATGCAATCTGCTTCCTCAGCACCACCATGAACGCCTTCGCGCCTCTCAAAGAGGAGCTGAAAAAAATGAGCGAGGAGGAAAAAGCCGCCGCGAAAGCCCTTGAGCTACGCATAAAGGATAACCTCATGGCCTTCGTGAAAGGCGGCGGCGGTTTTGTTGGCATCCACGCCGCCACGGATTCCTTCTACGAATGGAGCGAATACGGCGAGATGATCAACGGTTACTTCAACGGACACCCGTGGATGGCCGGCACGCAAGTGAACATCTACGTCGAGCCGGGTCAGGAAAAACACCCGCTTACCGAGATGTTCGGAGGCGAGAGGCTGGAGTTCAAGGAAGAGATCTACCAGTTCAAGGCGCCCTACGATTCCTCGAAGGTTCATATGCTGCTCCGCCTCGATCCCGAGAAATCCGCCCAAGTGAACGGCATCAACCGCAAGGACAACGACTTCGGTGTCTCCTGGGCGCGTAATTGGGAAAAGGGCCGCGTTTTCTACAGCTCTCTTGGCCACAACCACGAGATGTATTGGCATCCCAAAGTGCTGCGCCATTACCTCGCCGGTATTCAGTGGGCCATCGGCGACTACAAAGTCGAGCTTGGTGAAGGTAAATAACCTGCGATCTTCCAGACGTGGATATCATTAAAGACAACATTTTCCTGATTATCCTGCTTCTTGTGGGAGCTATTTCGCAGTGGCTGAAAGCACGCGGCGAGGCCCGACAAAATCAGGATACCGGTTATGATCCAGCCGACCTCGAGGAGATGATGGAAGAGGCGGAGCATCGTCACTCCCGCCCCGCCGTCCCACCGCCGCTGCCTCCCACTGCTTTCCCCCAACCTGCCGGTAGCGTGATCGCACCCACGCCTGCGCTGCACCGGAAATCCCGCGAGATAGAATCCGCACCAGCAGCCTTTGACACCGCCGCGGAACTCGCCCGCCAGCAGCAGCTCGCTGATAAGTTAAAGGAAATGAAACGGACTAGCGGCGCGCGACAAACCAACGAAGGCCTGCTTCCGAAAAAACACTCCGTAGCTTACTCAAGCACAACCTCCAATGGCTCGCTGAAATCGCGTCTCCGCAATCGTGAAGAACTCCGTCAAGCATTCGTGCTAAAGGAAATCCTCGAGAAGCCGATCGCGCTGCGGTAGTGCGCTCGTTGGCGCGCACTTTAAGGAAATCAGGGTTCCACGCGTTGCCAAACCTCATTACGGCGCAGGGGCTCGGGTGTCCACGGCGGATCATAGAATGCGTAAAATGGTTTTCCGATGGGCTTGAGCGCCGCTTCCGAAATGAGCTTCGCGAGCTTGCCGGTTGCCTCCTCGCGTTTCGCGTCATCTTTCCAGCCCTTGAAGCGGAGCACGGCGAAGGTGCCGCCACCGATTTCCGAAACCGCTACACCCTCGGCCGTGGGAGCGGGTGCGCCCTTTTCTGAAACTTTGGAGGGGATCATGAAACTCATCCGCCCGGCCTTCTCTGCAGCTGCTCCGTTTTCCATGAAAACGGGCGAGGTCATCGCGATCTTTGTTTTGTCCTCATTCGCACCGCTGATATAACGGAACAGGGTACGGAACGAGTCGTCTCTTTTCCCCATGTCCTGCATCGGCGCGGAGACGATGGGTATGGCGGTGTATTTGCGGACTTCGAAATTCCCTTCCTTGCGGACGGACTCGAAGGCGGGTTCCTCGATCGCGCAGGAACAGAGCGATACGAGCATGAGAAGAGCTAGAATTTTCATAAGCTAAAAAATCCTCCTAAATCGACGCCGCGCAATCGAATGTTTTACTCCGCAGTTCCGTTGCGGATGATCTCAAGGAACGATTGCGGATCAAGCGCCGCACCGCCAATTAGAGCACCGTCAATGTCAGGGCAGGCCATCAACTCGGCCGCGTTGTTCGGTTTCACCGAGCCGCCGTATTGGATACGGATCTTGGCAGCGGCGTCGGAGCCGTAGAGATCGGCGATGAGGGAGCGGACGAAGGCGTGCGCTTCCTGCGCCTGCTCGGAAGTAGCGGTGACGCCCGTGCCGATCGCCCAGACAGGCTCATAGGCGATGACGATATCGGAAAGATCCTTTTCGGAAACATCCTTGAGGCCGTCGGTCACCTGAGTGCGTAGAACGGTCTCCAGCATGCCGCCTTCTCGCTCAGCCAAGGTCTCGCCAATGCAGAAAATGGGCTTGAGGTTCGCCTCGCGCGCCTTGCGGATCTTCGCGTTTATCGTGGCGTCCGTTTCTCCGTAAATCGCGCGGCGCTCGCTGTGGCCGATGATCACATAGTGGACAAAAAACTCGCGAAGCATCAGCACGCTGACCTCGCCGGTGTAGGCACCCGAGTCGTATTGCGAGCAGTTCTGCGCGGCGATCTGAATCGCATGGGCGTTCTGGCCGGGGTTCGAGTCGTGGAGCAGGTCGGCGAGCTTCGGTAGGGAAACGAAGGGCGGAGCGATGACGATATCCGCAGGCAGATTGAGCCCCTGCTTTTTCGAGAGGAAGGATTTGATGAAGTCCTCGGTTTCTGAGGCTCCCTTGTTCATTTTCCAGTTGGCGGCAAAGATCGGCTTACGAGTCATGGTTTTGTTAGTTATTAGATGTTATGATGTGGTTTGTCAAATTCACGCCTCGCTGAGCGCAGCGACACCGGGGAGGATCTTGCCTTCGAGGAGTTCGAGCGACGCGCCGCCGCCCGTGGAGATGAAAGTCATTTTGTCATCGAGGCCGAACTTGTTGACGGCGGTTACGGAATCGCCGCCGCCGACGATGGTCACAGCATCGGAAGCCGCCATGGCCTCAGCGATCGCCTTGGTGCCGTGAGCGAAGGCACCAATCTCAAACACACCCACCGGGCCGTTCCAGATGATGGTCTTCGCTTTCGCGATTTCCGCTACGAATTCCTGGATGGCGACATCACCGATATCAATGCCCTCCCAGCCTATTTCTACGCCGCCGCCCTGGCCGTAGATGCCAGAAAGTTTAGTCGCCGCGCCTTCCTTGAACTCCTGGGTGACGCGGGTGTCCGCGGGAAGGAGGAACTCCACGCCCTTTTCCTTCGCCTTGGCGAGGATGCTCAGCGCGAGTTCGAGCTTGTCGGCCTCCACGCGGGAGTCGCCGGTCTCGTATCCCTGCGCTTTGCGGAAAGTGTTCGCCATCGCTCCTCCAATCAAAAAGGCGTCGGCTTTTTCCATGAGGGCGGTGATGACTTGGATTTTGTCGGAAACCTTGGATCCACCCATGATCACGAGGAAGGGACGCTCCGGGTTATCGAGTTTCACCTCGAGGTATTCCAGTTCGCTTTCGATCAGGAAGCCCATCGCGGAGACGGGGATGAATTTCGTAACCCCTTCTGTAGAGGCGTGGGCGCGGTGGGCGGTGCCAAATGCATCGTTTACAAAAACCTGCGCAAGTCCCGCGAGATCCTTCGCGAAAGCGGGGTCGTTCGCCTCCTCTTCTGCGTGGTAACGAGTGTTTTCCAAAAGCACAACTTGTCCCGCTTGCAGGGAGGCGCGCATTTCTGCCGCTTCGGTGCCGACGCAATCGGGAGCCAATGCCACCTCCTGACCGAGGATTTCGGAAAGGCGCTTCGCTGCAGGAGCGAGGGAATATTTCGGATCCGCTTTGCCATCCGGGCGGCCCATGTGAGAACAGAGGACGAGCTTCGCGCCGCCTTCTAGCAAGTGCTTGATCGAGGGAACGGCAGCCTGGATGCGGGTGTCGTCGGTGATCTGGCCGTCCTTGAGCGGCACGTTGAAATCGACGCGCATTAGGATCTCCTTGGAGGAAACGTCGAGGTGGCGGATGGAAAGTTTCGGCATGACGCGAGGGCAATGCACTACGACTGCAAGGCTGTCAAGGACTCGGGGTGAAACTGAATCTCGATGAAATCTGCCACCACTTTCCCCTAGAATCCATGTTTCACCCCCTTCGCGGCGTAAATGCGGAGCCGTTCCCCCCACCGCCTTCGATTATAATAAGATGCCGTCACCGATCCGACCACGGGCATGATCTGTCGCACAAATTGCAAACATCGCCCGCAATGGGAACTTGGAATTCTGGACTTACAAATTCCAAGTTTGAGACCAAGTTGGAATTAGAGCTTTCCGAAATCCAATTTTAGGGCAACCTGTGGAGGTGAAAATCCGCAAAACAGGGCGCTACGTGACCGTTTCCACGAGGGACGAGCCGTTCAAGGCATTTGTCCCAGATGCGCTGCCGCCGCGACCTCCGATCGTGATGGATTCGACATTGGAGAGACTTCATGGCGAAGCCCAACTGGCGTTGGGAAGGCTGGATGGTATCGTCAGCCTGCTGCCAGCCCCGGAACAATTCCTCTACGCCTACGTTCGCAAAGAAGCGGTCGCTTCCTCCCAAATCGAAGGCACCCAGTCCTCGTTGTCCGATCTGCTTGCCTACGAAGTCACGGCGGCACCGGGCATACCCGTTGAAGACGTCCGCGAAGTGTCCGATTGCGTGGCGGCCTATGAGCATGCCGACCAACGCATGACCGGAGGATTTCCGCTTTCGCTGCGACTGATCTGCGAGGCCCACGAAAAGTTGCTGGCCAGCGGACGGGGCAAGGAGCAAAGCCCGGGACAATTCCGGCGAAGTCAGAACTGGATTGGCGGTAGCCGTCCAGGAAACGCGAGGTTCGTGCCACCACCGGCCGATGAAGTGCTGAACTGCATGGGCGCGCTGGAAAAATTCCTGCACGATGATCCAGTGAAAACTCCGCCCTTGATCAAGGCGGCACTTGCCCATGTGCAGTTTGAAACCATCCACCCGTTTCTCGATGGCAACGGACGTCTCGGCCGATTGTTGATTCCGCTAATTCTGCGTGAGGAACGTGTTTTGCAATATCCCCTTCTGCACCTGTCCTTGTTCTTCAAGGAACACCGGGCGAGATACTATGAACTGCTTCAGGAAGTGCGCCTCAAAGGACACTGGGAGTCATGGCTCGATTTCTTTTTCCAGGGAGTCCGAGACATCGCGGAGAGGACGGCATCGGACATTCAACAAACCTTGGCACTCTTCGAGAAAGACAGAATCCGCATTTCGCAGATGGGTCGCTCCGCGCGCTCGTGCTCGCTCATCCATGAGCGCATGAAAGCACAACCAATGACGTCAATCTCTGCCCTTTCATTGGCCACAAAGCTTACCCCGACCACGACCGCCGCATCCCTTGCCAAACTGACAAAGATCGAGATGGTCAGAGAAATCACCGGTAGCAGATACGGCCGTCTCTACGCCTATGACGGCTATTTGAAAATCCTTGCTCCATACGAGTGATCTACCGTGGCAGTCGGAAATAAACTGCCAGCATATAAATACACTGGCCCAAAGGCATCAAGGCCCACGGAGAATTACGCAACCGCCCCGGCCACCTCATCGACATCATGCCCACCGTCGTCGAACTCGCCGGAGCCAATTACCCCGGCGGCGAAATCCTGCCCATGGAGGGAGCCAGCCTCGCCGCGAGTTTTACCAAAGACGAAAATCCCAACCGCACCCTAATTTACCCAAAGCCGCAGAGAAGGCGCTGAAAGTGCAAAATCAGGTAGCAGCAAACTAGGGCTTGCTAGGAATTTGCTTTGTGCGGGAGGCCCCTAAAAGAGCCAATGGGCGAACCGGCCTGCCTGTCGTAGCCTTGGCGAAGATTAGAGGGCGGGGAAATGGGGGGGGGGCTGATCCCATGGCTGGGGTGGCTGGGGTCAGGTTCTTCATTGTGACATTTTCTTAAGTGTTCTCAGCTGTGGCTGGGGTCTGGCTGGGGTCAGGTTCTTCATTGTGACATTTTCTTAAGTGTTCTCAGCTGTCGCGTATTCCTGGTGTCTTGCTGGAAAATCGATCAGTGTGGAAAAGTCCCGGAGGATCATTTCACAGCTCGAATGGATCGGAGCGCCAAAAAATGCTGGGAGGGCGGCTAATCCTCGACGACGACCTCGAAGACCTGGCGGAGCCTGCTGAGGGTGCTTTCCGGATAAAGCCCGGGTGATATCGTCACTTTATTCAGGTATTTCATGCTCTCGAGCAAATCCAGATTGGAGAC
>CAMBTP010000028.1 GCA_945870855.1 Prosthecobacter debontii | reverse complement strand
GAGAAGATCCGCGATCGTGTGGACATATCCGAAAGGCCGGAGGAAGTCGGGGAACGCAGCCGTTACGGGGACTGGGAGGCGGATCTGATCCAGGGAGGCGGCGGGAGCGGCTTCCTGCTCTCGGTTTACGAGCGCAAGAGCCGCGTCGGAAAGCTGTTCCGGCTCTCCGGGAAAAGCAGCACGGAAACGGCCGTGGCATTGGTGATGATCCTGAGGGAGTTCGATGTGAAAACGATCACCTATGACAACGGGCTAGAGTTCGCCATGCACGGGTTCGTCAACGACCTGCTGGCATCGGAAAGCTTCTTCTGCAAGCCATACAGCTCTTGGGAGAAGGGCGGAGTAGAAAACTACAACGGGCTGGTAAGGCAATATTTTCCGAAGGGATACGACTTCCGCAAGATCACCCCGGAGCGTCTCGCGGAGGTCGAGGAGGAGATCAACGAGCGTCCGCGCAAGACCCTGGGCTACGCCTGCCCGAACGACCTGCTTGACCAACTCAGGCAAGCATGAGCACCCTCCGGGAACAGGCGCTTTCGCGGCCATGCGGGACTCCGCTTCCGGCCTCGCTACGCTCGTCCGTCCGCTGCGTCCCGCATGGCCGCGAAACATAACCAAACCACAAACTAACAACACCGGGCTAGAGGAACCCAGCCGCTCAGTATTCGTTAGCAGTTAGAATTCGCCTAAATTTGTAAGCTTATTGATTACACTTTTATCCGGCTTCGTTCTCGAGAAAAGGGGCGGAGGTTGCTACGACTGTGCTGCGTGTTTGTAGCGCGGCGGCGCGTGTGGAATTTACGGATATGCCGTCGTCCAAAGGCAGTGAGAAGTATCTTTACCGGGTTCCGTCAGTTTTCTGGAAGTCACCTTGTAACAGTTTAGCTGTTTTCAGGTCAGTAGGAATTACTGAAAAGGACGACTTGGACTTACCCAAAGACGGATGACTTGCGGTAGGCGAGCCAGGCGCACGTCGAGGCGGTGAGGAGAAACATGACCGCGAGGGCGGCGATCCAGCCGAGCGTGACGAGAAGGCCGGTGGCAGGGAGTGCGGGAAGGATGGAAATAATGGCGGCAAGGAGGCCGATACCGATGGCTCAGAGGATGAATTGGCGGGTTTCGTGGAAGATGAGTGAGCGGATGATTTTCCGTGAGATGCCAATCATGCAGGGACGAGGCGCAGTTCCACCTTCCGGCCGAGAGCGGCGGCCGCTTTTCCTAGGCTGGCGACGGTAAGTGACGGGTTCGAGGGATCGAGCATCCGATTTAGCGATGCCCGGCTGGTTTTCATGCGCGCTGCCAGTTCGGTCTTGGTTACGTGTTCCTGCTCCAGGATTTGCTGGAGTTGGAGAGAGACTACGCGTTTGAGGGCAAGCACTTCCACCTCGGGAAGGATACCCTCGCTGGCAAGGAAATCTCGGAAGTCGCTTCCCCGGTAGGCGTTTTGGGATGGTTTTGTTTTCATCGGTTATTTGTTATTGTGAGATAAAGCGATTGGCGTTTGCGGGCGAGATCGAGTTCCTGATTCGGTGCTGTCCGGGACTTTTTGACGATGCCATGTAGAAGGACAATTTCCTCGTTCACAATGATGAAAAAGACCCGCGCTATCCGATCTCCGAGGGAAGATCGTACTTCCCAAAGCCCCCGTCCCAGTGAATCGACCAAGGGTTTCCCCACTGGCCAAACCCACTGGACAGTGAGGATATCTGCACCAATCGACTTCCTTTCATCTGTTGTCAGCTTGAGCAGCCATTCCCGCACAGGTTCGTTTCCTGTCCCCGTGCGGAAGAAAATGACACGCAGTGGGCGAGGAGCTGGCTGAGCCATGGAGACAGTGTATCAAAAAAGATACTCCCGTCAATGGCCTTTCGCTTTTGCCTGGACTTACCCAAAGACGGATGACTTGCGGTATGCGAGCAAAGCGCAAGCCGAGGCGGTGAGGAGAAACATGACCGCGAGGGCGGCGATCCAGCCGAGCGTGACGAGAAGGCCGGTTTTCGGGAGTGCGGGGAGAATGGAAATGATGGCGGCAAGGAGGCCGATACCGATGGCCCAGAGAATGAATTGGCGGGTCTCGTGGAAGACCAGCGAACGGATGATTTTCCGTGGGATGCCGATCTGGTGGAGCTGAGTGAACTCGTTTTGGCGTTCTGCCAGGTTGCGGGCGGTGACGATACCTAGGCCGGCTGCGCCGAGGATCACGCCGAGGCCGCCGAGGACGTTAAAGATGGAGATGTAGGTGTTTTCCACGCTGTTGAACGCAGCGAGGCGGTCGCTGCTGGTGGTGACGGTGGCTCCGAGGTCGGTGAGGGCGCGCTGGAGGATATTTCTAGTTTCTGTTAGATCGTTACTGGTTTCGGCGAGGAAAAGCTGGTAGCCGCCAGTGGAGGGAAAGCGTTCGAGGTAACGTTGTTCATCGACGATGAAGCTGCCTTGGAAAACGGAACCGGTGAGAGTGCCGACGATCTCGACGGGGAAGGTGTTGCCCTGTTCATCGGTGTAGTCGATGCGGTCGCCGGGCTTTTTTTTGAGCACCCACATGAGGGTGGTTTCATCGATGAAGGCACGGAGAGCGTCGCCTTCGCGCAGGGATTTCCAGGTTGGCTCGATGCCGGGGGCGGTGGATTTTATGGAGAAGGAACCGCGTTGTTCGAGGGCAGTGGTGTTGGTGGCAAGCAGGCGGGGGCGGGTGACGGAGTTGAGGTTGAAACAGGAGGCGTCGTCGCCGGCGCCGATGCGGAAAGGGAGGATATCGCCGAGTTTTCCGCGTTGGTCACCGAGGTTGAGGATGTCTGCGGTGGAGTCCGAGGCGGAGCTGCGGTGGACGGGGGTGGTGGTTTCGATCCAAAACGCGAATCCTCCGGAGGGAGCGGAGCGTTGCTGCCAATCTCCGCCGCCGTGTTTTTGGAAAGCGGTTACAGAGACGACTAGGAAAAGCCCGGCGGCGAGGCTGCCGACAACTACAAGCGAACGGGTGGGGCGGCGGGCGATGTTGAGGCGGGCTAGGTGGGTGATGGTTAGAGACGGAGCGGGACGCTCCTTAGACGGCCTGGAGCGAGACGCTCCAGCCACGCGGAAGAGGGCTAGGCCGGCGATGAGGAAGGAAAATCCAGCTAGGAAAAACGCGCCTTGGGCACCGATTGTTTTCGATCCTAAAATAGTGGCAACTCCGATGATAGCCGCTGCGGGGGCGATCCAGCGGGCGTGGGATTTCCCGCTGCGGAGGATTTCCTCGCTGCCGGATTCGAGGCGCAGGCTGGCGGAGCGTTTCGCTTGGCGGCGGGTTACGAACCAGATCGTGATCATCATCAGGAAGATGAAGCCGATGATGCCGCCTACTATGGATGCCGTAGCGGCGTGGAAGCGGAACATGCGATCATCGCCGCGGTTCCAGATGGATTCGAGAAAAAGCAGTAAGCCACGGGTGTAAGCGAAGGCGAGGAGTGCGCCGATTGTGCTGCCCATGGTGACGACGACCAAGCCTTCGAGAAGTCGCCAGCGGAGGATTTTTTTCGCGGGAATGCCGAGTGCGGCGAGCAGGCCGGACTCGTGGTTGCGTTGCTCGATGTTGAAGCGGAATAGCATGGCAGTGAGAGCTACGGCGGCGAGGATGAGAAAGAACGACATGCTTAGGAATAGGCTGGCGATATCGACGGGTGAAGAGGCGGCGCTTGCGCTTTCGGTGGCGATATTGCGGATCAGCAATCCGGCGTCAGCGGGGGTTAGGGCTTCTAAGATTTTTCTTTCCAACTCGGGGATAGGAATGTCCCCGCTCCTTATTCTGAGCGAGGTGGAGTTGCCCCAGCGGTTGCTCCACATGGTGCGGGCGGCTTCGTGGGTGATGAAGGCTTTGGGCGTGCCTCGGTGGTCGTCCCAGTAGGTTTCGTCTTTCTCGCGGATGCGGCCCAGATCGAGTGGGAGGCCAGAAGTCCAGTCGGCGGAATTGTCTGCTTCGGCGATGCCTGGGAAATCCGGCATCCAGAGTTTGTCGGCGGCAGAACCTGCGAGCGGGACGATGCTGTGGACGCGGAAATCGGAGGATTTCTCGACGAGTTGGTTGCCGTTTCCGAGGGTGAAATAGCGAAGTGTGACGGTGTCGCCGGGCTTGGCGGCGAGGTCATCGGCTTCCCAGGAATTGAGGACGATCTGGTCGGGAGCGAGATCGTCGGGGACAAAAGATACGGCGGCGGGGTCGATGCCGGTGGCCATCGAGTAGGGTGTTTCCTTGCCGTTGGCGGCGATGGTGTTGGCGAGGTAGGTGAGAACGGGGCGCGATGATGGAAGGAGGGCGCGGAGTTTTTCCTCGATGAGAGTGGGGAGGAAAATGCGGTCGGTGCGGATCTCGGTAGCACCAGAGAGCGGGACATCTAACAGGGAGAGTCCGTAATCGGCGAGTTGGGCGGATTTGCGGATGCGGGCGGTGGCTTCATCGGTGCTGAGGGTTTCGCGAAACAGTAGGAGGTTGGCGCTGTCAGTGCGCTCGATGGCAGCGGCGAGAGCTTCAATTGGGAGAAAAATAGCCGGCGCGGGGAGTTGGGTGGCTTGGAGATTAAATCGGCCCATGGCATCGTCCTCGCGGATTTCGGCGACGGTGCCGCGGATGGTGATCAGTTCCTCGGGTTCGCCGGAAAGCGGAGCGTCGCGTGAGGCGAGGCCGGGTTTACCGAGACGGATGACGAGGGTGTCACCGGTTTTGAGATCGAGGGTGCGGGCGAGCTCGCGGTTGATTGCCCATGAGCGTTTGTCGAGGGCGGGTGGTATCGTGTTCCCGGGAGCGAATTTCCAAAACTCTGGAGTGACGCCGAAGAGGTTGACCTGGCCGGTCGAGCGGCCGGATGGGGTGTCGACTTGGCTGCGGAGTTGGAGGACGGGCGCGGTGCCGGGGAGATCGTTCGCGAGACGGGCACGGAAGAAATTTTCGCCACCGGCTAGGACGAGGGTGGTGCGGCCAGTGCGTTGTTCAGCGATTTGGCGGAGCGTGGATTTCACCGAATCTCCGGCAAACAGTGCGCCTAACAGAACCATCGCGCCGAGGGCGGAGCCTAGCAGAACTCCGAGGTAAGCGCTGCGGTAATGCCGGAGGCCGCGGAAAATGAATGCGGGGGAGGTCATGGGAAAGTGCCGAGTGCCGAGTGCCGAGTGCCGAGTGCCGAGTGCCGAGTGCCGAGTGCCGAGTGATCAGGGATCAGGGATCAGGGATCAGGGATCAGGGGTCAGGGGTGAGTGTTCAAGGGTCGGGGAGCGGGAAAGGATGATCAGGAGTCTGGACGGTAGGGTAATCGAGTTAGAATCACGGTTTTTTCTTTCTCGGTTTCTGAGGTTTTCTCGTAGGTTTCGTGTTAGGGAGGGTGTGAAAGCCCATTTCACGGGCGGGCTGGGTGGCGGGTGCCATGAGCTGGCGGATGGCATCGAAGACGATGCGGAACTGGCCATCGTATTTCCTCTCGATTTCCTCCATCTTGCGGGCGAGTCCGGCATTCGTGGCAAGCATCTCGCGGAGGCGGACGAAGGCGCGCATGATGGCGATGTTCACCTGGACGGCGCGCTCTCCCCGCAGAACACTGGACAGCATGGCAACGCCTTGCTCGGTGAAGGCCATCGGGGTGGCACCGCCAAGCTTGCCCAGACCAGGTATCACAGATTGTGATACCAAGTGCTCGATTTCCTCCGCAGTGAGTTCGAACATGAAATCGACCGGGAAACGCGAGGCGTTGCGGCGGACGGCTTGCTTGAGTGCGCGGGTCTCGACGGCGTAAAGCTCCGCGAGCTGAAAATCCAGCATCACCTTTTGTTCGCGCAGGAGAAGGATGCGTTGTTCGGCTTGGAGGGCGAGAGCGTCTTCGGGCATTTATTCGGATGGGCTGGCGTGATGGTAATTCGCTCAAGTAGTTTCTCACCGGACATGCTGGAAAAGTAAGCTCTGAACCGTATGGTGGCAAACCGAATATCGGCGACCTAAGATCGCCGCCACGCTAAGAGCCTTACCCGAGGGTGTTACGAAAGCTTGCCGTTTCTGAGCTCGAAGGTTTTTCCCATACGCTGGGCGATGGCGAGGTTGTGGGTGACGACGATGAGGGTGACTCCGTGGTCGCGGTTGAGGGCGAGCAGAAGGTCGGCGACGGTGTCGGCGGACGCTGGATCGAGCGAGCCGGTGGGCTCGTCGGCGAGGATTAGTTTGGGCTGGTTGATGAGGGCTCGGGCGACGGCGGTGCGGAGTTTTTCGCCGCCGGAAAGCTGCCAAGGGAGATGGTGGATTCGGTCGGAGAGGCCGACGTTTTCGAGGAGTTGGAGCGCACGCTTTTCCGTGTCGGCTGCGGATTCCTGCCAATCGCCGGCGAGGCGTGGGACGAGGACGTTTTCGAGAACATTGAGCTGCGGAAGGAGGTGCTGTTGTTGGAAAATGAAACCGAGCGAGTGGTTTCGGAAAGCGGCTGCCTGTTCTTCGGAGAACGACGAAATATCCTGATCGCCGATGGTGATCGAACCAGAGCTCGGCCGATCCAAAGCGCCGAGGAGATTGAGAAGCGTGGATTTCCCGCTGCCGGAAGGGCCGACGATGGCGGCGGTTTCTCCGGTAGCGAGAGTGAGATCGAGGTGGTCTAGAACCTGGATGGATTCGCCCGGGGTTTCGTAGGTTTTGGAGAGTTGGCGGACGTTGATCATTTTGGAAAGAAGTGCCGAGTGAGAAGTGGAAGAAGGTGGGTTCATCGGAGGATATTCCAGCGTTTGGCTTTTACCTCGAAGGTAGGGAGGGTGCCGTGGGGCGCTGCGGTGACGGGGATGCGGAGGGTGAAGATGGAGCGGAGTTTTTGGGCGAGCTCGCTTGCCGTTTCTGTGTTGGACTCGACGGTTAGATGGATCTCGGCAAGAGCCGGGCGTTGATCGATTTCCACTTGATACTCGGCGATGTCAGGAAATGAACGAACGATGGCATCGATCGAGCTCGGATAGATATTGATGCCACGGATCACGATCATGTCGTCAGTGCGGCTGAGAACGCCACCGCGCAGAGCGAATTGATCTTCGTGAGCAACGGGCATGACGAGATCACCAGTGCGGTAGCGGAGGAGGGGCGAGCCGTAGCGGCCAAGGGTGGTGAGGACGAGTTCGCCGGTTTCTCCCAGCGGCGTGGGTGAGCCGGTGGCGGGGTCGATGACTTCGCAGAAATAGGAATCGTGTCGCAGTAGGAGCAGATCTCGATCCGTTTCCGAACTTATAGAAACCGGGCCGATTTCGGTCATGCCATGGTGATCGTAAACGTGAGCCTGCCATGCGGTTTCGATACGTTGGCGGATTTCTAGGATACTGCCGCCGGGTTCACCACAGACGATGATTTTTTTGATGCCTAGTGAAGAGACCGGAAGCTTCATTTTCTCCCCCACCTCGGCGAGGCGCAGTGCGTAAGTAGGTGTGCAACAGAGGATGGTCGATTGGCTTTGCCGAAGCAGTTGAAGCCGGTCTTCCGAAGAAAGCCCGCCACCGGGGACGGCGCGGATGCCCATGCGGGTGGCCGCTTCGAAGCCCGCCCAGAAGCCGAGAAACGGGCCGAAGGAAAAAGGGAAAAAGGCGATGTCGCCGGGCTTTACACCCGCACCGCGCCAGACCCATTCCCAGTTGTCGAGGATCCATGTCCAGTTGTCGGGATCGTCGAGCCAGATGAGAGGCTTGCCGCGGGTGCCACTGGTTTGGTGGAAACGGTGATAATTAGAAAGCGGGAAGGTGTGGGTGGTGCCGTAGGGCGGGTGCTGCTCATGATTCGCGGCGAGTTCATCTTTGGTAGTGAAAGGGACGCGCGCTGTGAAATCAGACAAGCTGCTGAATTTTCCGAGAGCTCCGATTTTTTCGGCGTAGAAACGGTTCGCCGGAAGGATGGCGTCGATCAGGTCATTGAGTTTCTGAAGCTGGGAAGACATAGATCCTATAAGTCCTATATTAGGTCTTCTCAATGATCTTTGGCGGCGGCGCTGAGGACGGCTTATATTTCGTGACCATGAAGCCCCCGAGAGCGGCGAGCAAAATTCCAAAAATGAATGGGATCGGGATGGCGGAGAAGCCCCCTTTGGGCGGATGCATCGCGATGCCGACGATGGCATTCACGATAGGCGCTCCCGCGAAGACAATCGACATGACCGAGATCGCGACGACGGCTGGATTCATCCCGGCCTTCGCGCCCGACCCCATCGCAAGCAGGACGAAGAACGCTCCGATGGCTCCCAAGATTCCGGCGAAAAGTGAAATCCACATACCTTTTGGCGGCATGTTCCAATTCATATTTTTCGAGGCTAACAGAATAACCAGCGGCGCAAGGACGGCGGTGAGGAAATAGGCGATGCCGACAAACAGGAAAGCCTTATAACGGCCGAGAATCGGATCCTTCATGCCGACTTGGCCGGCGTGGAGAAATATTCCGTAAAGTCCCCAACAGGCGACGGTGACGAGTGCAAGAGATAACCAGTTCATGGATTTCATTAGGGTGAATATGTTAGAGAAAGGTGGAAAGTTTTTCCGCGAGTGTGGGAGGAAGTGGAACCGCTTTGATACCGTCCGGAGTAATGGCCACGTGGGCTGCGGAGATAGAGCCTTCTGCGATGAGCATTTCGTCACGGGTGATTTCAAAGCGATAGCGGACGGAGCGGTTGCGGACTTCCACGATGAACAGGCGGATGGTGAGGAGATCGCCAAAGCGGGCGGGCGAGCGGTAGTCGCAGGTGGCGTTGACACGTGGCCAGCCCGTTTCGAGGCCGTCGAGACGGCCGTGGAGTTCGTGATCGAGGCTGCGGACGAAGGCGTGCTCGCAGGTCTCCATGAAACGGAAAAAGTTCGAGAAATGGACGATCCCCGCCATGTCGGTTTCGTAGAACTCAACATGGCGTTGGATTTCAAAGGCGGGCTTGCTCATGGGACGAGTGTTATGGCGAGGAAGAGTAATCGGTCGCGCAAGGTCTATATACTATGGAATTATTCTTCGGTATTGCGAATTTTTTCACGCGAATGATTTGGTGAGGATCATTCAGGGCTACAAAAAAGCACGAAATACAAAAAAGTAAGAGCAGCTAGCACACGATTTCCTTTACTGGAAATTTCACGAACAAAGCACGCGCCGCGCACAGCGCCAAGGCGATTGGATCGTTGAATCCTGAGCGGCATGTGAAACAATACGATACCCAAAATTTGTCCCCAAGATTCAGTCAGCAACGGATGCGGTGACCGCTGCCGCCGCCTTCTGGTTTGCCTTGAGAGCGGTTTCGGATTGCCCCTTGGCCCAGGAATCAAAGTCTGCGACGGGAATGACTTCCATGGTTCCGATCATATTGGCATGTCCTTCACCACAAAGCTGGGCGCAGACGACGAATGTTTCCATGGGTTTCACCGGAGTGAACCACATCGAAATTTCCTTGCCCGGGATTGCGTCCTGCTGGACACGCATGGGCACGATTGCGTAGTTGTGGATCACGTCCTTCGTTCCGATGTTGAGCACGACAGGGCGCAGCGCAGGGAGTTTCAGAGCAGAAGTTGTGAAATCATCGTGGGCGTTTGGATCGGTGTAGTCGATACCGAGGTCGTTTGAACCGGAAATAAGAGCGGCATCAGTGCGACCGAATTTACCATCGAGGCCGGGGTAATGGTAGCTCCAACCGAACTGCCAACCGACCACGCGAACGCGAACAGGATTCATTTCCTGAAGAGTATCCCAGTCGTCCACACGCTGCTGCCAGAGGGGGAAAGCAAAGCCTAGAAGGAGCACAGCCTCGATGATGATCACGGCTACTTCCATGTGGCTGGAAAGGTGACTGCGCACACCTTCATAAGAAGCCTTGGGGCTGCGCTTGTGCCAAAACTTGAAAAGACAAACAAAGAAGAAAGACGTCCAGCCGACGAAAAGCGCAAGCATGAACCAGTGAACCACGACGATGAGATGATCAACATGGCCGCCATGGGCGGAGTAGTTTTCTTGGAGGCCGATGAGTTCGGAGAAGGTCATGAGGGTAGAAGAATGGGAAACTTTAAGGTTTAAACTTTAAATCTCAATTTGGGAGCGGAGGATTTAGAACTTTGAAAGTTGGTTACTGGCGGATGTAGTTGTCGCGAAGTTCGGGATCGAGATTTGCGGAATCACGGCGGATGAGGCGGATCATGAAAAAAGCGACTCCACCGAGCACCGCAAGAATCAGGAGTAGGAGGAAAAAGATCGAGTAACCGATGGAGTCGCCGGAGGCTCCGAAGGTGGCGCTGCATGTCGAGCAGGCGAGAAGGCTTGTCAGGTTCATGGTAGGATTAGAGGTGGATTTTGGTGGCTTTTTTCAGGAAATAGAAGGCATAGGCGGGCATGAGAACTAGGCCGATGGCACCGACAACTCCGAATGCGGTAGAGGCGGTGGACGGCTCCGGAGCAAGCACGAAAGCCCAGAACACCAGGAACGCTGAGAACAACGTGCAGACAGTGACGAAGATGAGGTGGAAGCTACGGAGTGACATGGCGGTTATTTGTAGAAATTGTAATCCCAGATCGGGCTACTCTCCGATAACGCAAAAAGTGCGCCCATCGCGAAGAAGAAAAATATCGCCCCGAAAAACACATAGTAAATGAGTTTTTTCTCATGGTTAAGGTGCATGAAGATCGCTGCGACAAGAGTGGACTTGGTGGTAGCGATGATGAGACCCAAGATAGCATCATAGATATCAAAACCGTGACCTCCAATGTCCAGCGCGGGCACGGTGGCCACGAGCACTGTAAGGATAGTACCAACGAGGAGAGCGCCGAAGACCAGTAGATAGGTCTTCTTCGCTTTATGGATTGCTTCAATCGAATCTGCCATTTCAGGGGAGGTTAAAAATTTTCAGAGGAACGGATTACATCAGGTAGAAGATCGGGAACGCGAAGATCCAGACCAGGTCAACAAAGTGCCAGAACAGGCCGCCGACCTCGACGCGGTTGGCGAACCATTCCGGATTGGAAAGGAACATTTTACGACCGAAGACGAGGTAGTAGAGAAGCACCAGCGCACCGCCGATTACGTGGAGACCGTGGAGGCCTGTGATAGTGAAATAAATTGCGTAGTAGGTATTCCATGCCGGTGTGAATTTCGCCGCGTGGCGGATCTCCTCACGCGGGATAGAGATGTGCGGGAAGGTCTTTTCGCCGCGAGCCTCGTAGTTCGGGCCCTTGAACTCTTCTTTAATCTTGTCGAAGCCGCTGATTTTCACCTGCTGCTTCTCTACACCCATCTCGCCGAGATCTTTCCAGCCCAGACGGTATAGCTCCTTGTGTGTCAGGGTTCGCTTCGGTGTCTTGCCATCCTCCTTGAAGCCGTAGTCCTTGGTCAACTCAGCTTGCCTCTTCTCGTTGCGGGCGAGATGCCACGCCCATGCCTCACGAACGAACTCGCTTTTTTTCATCAACCAGGAGTCGGCGATCGCGGCTTCAGGGGAAATACCTTTCTCCTTTGCCTTCATCACGAGCCATTGGAAATCGATGGCATCAAGGTTGTGGAAAACCATGGGACTAGCTCCCATCGCACCGTCGATAACCGTGTCATCGCGGAGACGTGATGAGGTGGGGCTCTCCTTGATATCGCGGGGTTTGAAAAGCAGAAGCGTCGGAGGATCTACCGTGAACTCGACAGAAGAAACCTCGCTAAGCAAACGGGGTTTAAGCGCTTCCATATCGATGTTTACATCTGATGCAAGCTGCCAGCCCCTCTTGCCGGGATTTGCTTCTTTCGCCTCTTTCCACTCTAGGCGGAGTGCGTCGGTGCGCAGCGCGGCGTTGTGTTCAAGTGCCTCGATCTGTGTCTGCTTGATTTTTTCGAGGAGTTCCAAGCTCAACGGATCACCCGCTTTCGCGAGGGGTTCCTCTTTGCCACCTTCCTCGGTGATCGCCTTGATGTCCGCGGCGAGCTTGATCTCCGAGCCGTTGCGCTTCGCTTCGGAGAGCATCTCATTGACCCAAGGAGCGTGGAATCGTTTTACGGAAAAGGTGAGCTTCTCCGCGACCACGCGAATCATGTTTTCCTCGATCTTCTTGCCGTGGCGGTCGAGGGAATACTCACCCTCGGAGTCTTTCTCATAACCGAGGTGTCCTTCGACGACCGTGTAGTCATTCAGGCGGGCAGCTTGGTGATGGAATTTTACGTTATACTCGATACCCTTCAGCACCATGAAAATCGCAGCGCAGGCGACGGTGATGGCCATGTAAACTTGAAACTGCCTCCAGTTGCCAAGCTTCAGCGCGACCCATGCGAAGACGACGGTGACGGACGAACCGATAAGGATGAAAGTATTTATGAGACCGGGAAGGACAGGAAGCGTCCGCTCCGGCCACGGGTAATCGGCTCCCATGCGGAGATAGACATAAGCGGAGAAGAAGCCGCCAAAGAGCATGACCTCGGATGCCAGAAAGAGCCAGATGGCGATCTTCGAGTTGATCAGGCCCGTGTCTTTGCGGGGGTTGACGATGTAGGGAATTTCCATTTCTAGAGAAGTTTGCTAGTGTTCAGTTTTCAGTTTTCAGGGACTGAACTTCAGTGATGACCCTTGTCCGCAGATTCGTCCGCTGATGCCTGCTGCCTATCTTTCGGAGCTTCCCATTGCGGATAATAGTCCTTGTCGCAATCTGGGCGGGAATACTCATAAGGCCCGCGGTAAATAGCGACATCGAAGGTGAAATTGCCGTGGCCTGGAGGCGTTGGTGTCGCCCACTCTAGGGTAGTGGCATTCCATGGATTGTCGCTCTCTACCTTGCGGCCCGTTTTCCATGAAAAGAACAGATTGATGATAAAGGGGATCTGCGCGATGGCGAGAATCCAAGCGCCGTAGGACATCACGATGTTGAGATCGATGTTCTGCGCAACGGTATTGGCGAAGACGTTGGCTCCATCGGCGGTGGCGGCGGTGGCCTTGTCAAGGTAGGCGTCGCCGCCGTTATACCAACGGCGGTGGAAGCCGGCCATGCCCTGGGTTAGCATCGGGAAGAAAATGATGTTCATACAAATCAGGCTGGGCCAAAAATGAACGTGGGAGAGAAATACGCTCATGTAGCGCCCGGTGATTTTCGGATACCAGTGATAAACCCCTGCAAAGAGGCCGAAGAGAATGCCCGGCGCGACGACGTAGTGGAAGTGACCGATCACATAATAGGTGTCGTGTAGGTGAAGGCCGACGAGGTTGAAGGCGAGTGGGAGGCCGGTGAGGCCGCCGATACCGAACATCGGGATGAAAGCACAAGCCCAGAGCATGGGCGGAGTGAAGCGGATCGAACCGCCCCACAGCGAGATCAACATCGCGGTGATGATAATTACTGAGGGGATAGAGATGAGCACCGTGGTAGTCTGGAAGAAGGTCGAGACCGCCGCGCCCATACCTGTCATATACATGTGGTGAGCCCACACAATGAAAGATAGGAAACCGAGAATCAGGAGTGAATACACCATCGACTTGTAACCCCAGAGCGGCTTGCGGGTATTTACAGGGATAATTTCCGCGACGCAGGCGATAGCGGGCAGCAGGAGGACGTAAACCTCAGGGTGGCCTAGGAACCAGAAAAGGTGTTGGAAGAGAAGTGGTGAGCCACCGCCGGAGAGGTCTGCGAGACCTTCCGATTTCGTAAATAAGCCGGATGGCATGAAGAACGAGGAATGCCCGACCCGATCCATCAACTGCATAATGCCGGCGGCCTCAAGCGGAGGGAAAGCGAGCAGGAGCAGGAAGCCAGTGACGAGCATCGCCCAGACGAAGAAAGGCAAGCGCATCCAAGTCATTCCGCGGGCGCGCAGGTTGATGATGGTAGTGATGAAATTAACCGATCCCAGCAACGAGGAAGTGATCAAACAGACGAGTCCGATCAACCATTGAGTCTGCCCCGCCAACCATTGGTTCACGATCTGCCCGTCGGCGAAACCGGCGAGGGGTGAATAGTTCGTCCAACCGGATTTCGCAGCTCCTGATTCCATGAAGAAGGAGGCGCACATGATCAATCCGCCGACAAGATAGACCCAGTAGGAAACCATGTTGAGTTTCGGGAAAGCCATGTCCACAGCGCCAATCTGGAGGGGTGTGACGTAGTTTCCGAAGGCACCAAAACCGAGCGGCACAATACCAAGGAAAACCATGATCGTGCCGTGCATCGCGCCGAACATATTATAAGTCTCGCCGGTGACCTTACCGTCCTGGAGCCAGCGGGCTTTCCAGTTATCAGTGAAAATCCAGCTCATCCACTCGGGGAGTGGCTCATGCGGGTAAGCGATACTCCAGCGCATCACCATCATAAGGTAAAAGCCGAATGCCAGGAAAAGCATTGCAGTAATACCATACTGCAATCCGATCCATTTGTGATCCGTTGAAAAAATGTATTTTTTTATGAAACCGGGATCGTGATGATGGTCATCATGCGAATGGTCGTGACCGTCATGGGATGCTGCGTGGGCGCTCATAGGTAGGTGAAAACTTTAAACTTTAATTTCTAAACTGGAACGAACAGGAGGTCATTTCACGAGTGTAAGGTTAGCGGGATTGACCATCGTATCTGGAAGCATTTCCTCGCCCGGCAGTTTCGTGCTGTGGGCGGAGCGAATTTCATCAGCGGTGACAGATTGCCCGGCTTTTTCACGGGAGGCAGAGAGATCGATAGCATTTTTCGCCATCTCGACAGAGACCACATCGCCAGTTGAATTGCCGAAACTATTTCGAACATAGGTCATCACTCCTGCGAGATCTTCGGGTGTCATGCCCGCGCCCTGCGCTGGCATGATGCCAGCACCGTAGGTCTTGCCGTTGCTGATCGGACCTTGAATGCCGTTGAGGATGATCATGGCGAACTTTTGATTCTCTTCGATTACAAAAGAGGAGCCGGCGAGTGAAGGATAGTTGACGCCGTCACCCTTGCCATCGGAGCCGTGACAGCCATTGCATTTAGCTGAGTAGATTTTTGATCCCTTAGCGCTGAATGCTACGAGTGCTATTTTGGCTTCCGGCCCTGTCTCGGCTCCGCCCGGAGCTAATCCCCGCACGTAGTCTTTGCGGAAGGTGCTGTCGTAGGAGAGCAGGGTGCCCGCGTTACCGAGGACGCCGCCAGCGATGAGCAGAACAACACCACATGCGGTGATCACCCAGAGCGGCACGGACTCGCGGCCACTATCTGCGAGACGCTTTTCACGCTCGCAAGCGGCTGATTCGCTGGTTACGCGGCCGTGTGCCTCGGTCACGTTGATCGTTTCGTCGAGATCGGGTTTCGAGTGCGAGTTGGGCGAGGACATTGATGGAATAAGGGTTCGGAATCAGGGAGCCACAGGTGCCGCAGCAGTTGGTGGGGTGAAGTTGAGAGAATCTGGAACTGATTGATCTTTTTTCAACGAAAGAAGATAAGAAACTAATGCTTTCGCTTCGCGCTTCGGAATAATCTCCATTCCCTCTTTCACCGGGAAATCAAGAGCGTCTTCGGAAGCATTCCCTTTCACTTCAACTACTTGGAATAAAAAGCGGAAGGAAGGGCAGGTGGACTCGCGGCGGCCGGGCCTCCAGCGCGGATTGTAGAGGTGAGCGTAAAGCCATTTTTCGGCATCGCCGCCCTTGGCATAGACCGCCTCAACTCGGCGACCGAGATTGGACAGATCCGTTCCGAGTCGAGCAACGCCTATAGGAGCAAATTTCTCGCGTTCGAAATCAAACGCGTTCGTTTCACGGCGTGTATCGCCACGATCTTCATCGCCCGCAATGCCGCCCCAGTCAGGACGGAACATATCGTTGCCCGCGTAAGTGGGACGAATGAGTTGGGAGTGACATTGGTAACAGCCATTCGCTGCATAAACCTCTGCACCGTCGGCAATGCGTCCGGCGCGCTTGGGGATATAGACCGCGTTCGTCCCATCGCCATCTTCTACGGCGATCGGCTCCAGCGCACGCATCTTGAAATAAGGAACGATAACAATAGCTAGCCAAGCCAAACCGAAACTGGCTGACAGGCTGAGAAAAAAAGTGCGGAAGCTCATTTGGGGAAATTTTAAATTCTAAATTTTAAATCCTAAGTTCCATATTAATGGGCGGAGGCGGTCATTGAACCGGCGTTGTCGATATCTCCATCCTCGCCGTGCGGGCTGCCGTGGTGATCGGAAACAAGCAAGGTAGGATGCGTGCTGCGGCGGCCGAGGCGGAGCCACATAACTGTGAGGTGCATGAAGAAAAAGATATTCGAGAGCATGATGAAGAACCAAATGAAGGTAATGAGAACAGCATAAGGGAAGGCGCGCTGCGAGGCTTCCGACCATGGCTGATCGAACGCCTCCTGACCGATTCCCTGCTGAAGGCCTCCGAAGATGGCAACGAGGGCAATGAGTGACACTCCATAGGTAGAGAGGAAAAAGTGCCATTTGATGAGGCGGCGTGAGAGCCACTCGCGGCGGGTAATGCGAGGTACGATGAAATAGATCGCGCCAAACATTACGAAGCTAAAGAAGCCGTATAGAGCGAGAATTTCGAAACCATAACCCGACATGGAGAACTGCGACAACTCCAAGGTTTTTCCGGGGATATTGAGGAACACGGCGGCGACGGCCATCACGACTAGGCCGACGATACCCGCCATCGTGAAGCGCAGGGTGGGGCTGTGGCTCGCGATCTCGGGATCGGCGATTGCTGTGCGGAGGATGCTCACGGCTGCGGTGAGGGCGGGGATGAAGAAAAGGATCGTCGCTGTCGCGCCCAAATAGGGTAAGAAATACGGGATGGGAGCGCCGGTGAGTTTTTGCATACCGGCCCATGGCATGATCACGGCGAGCGACCAGAAACCGAGTTGGGCGAGAGAGTAGCTGTGGATTGGGCGGCCAGAAACCTTTGGCACCAGATAGAACGCGGTGCCGAGCGCAACCGGAGTGAAGAACAGGAAAAGCAGGCTGGATTTATACCATGCGTTGATTCCAGCGGCCATCACGGGATTTCCTGGAATCACATGAAGCAGGACGTTCGCGGTGATGAAAACCCATGGGAACCAAATCATCGCGGCCATTAGATACCACTGAGAAATGTAGACGTGACCCTCAGGGCGCACCTTGAACTGAACGAGCGACCACACCATGATAGCGAAGTAACTGAGGAGCATGACTGGCCAGCAGAAGGAAGGAAATTCCATCCACGGCATGCCCGTGCCAAAGCCGGCGAGAATGCCAAGGATACCGACGAAAACACCCAAGTTCCAGACGTGCCCAGCGGCAAGAATCAAGCCGGCCGCGCGGCATTCCTGACGAGAAAGGCGGGAGAGCAACCAAATGATAACTCCGAAAGCGGCCTGGAAACCCCAACCATAAATGAGAGCATTGATATGTGCTGCTTGCGTACGACCATAAGTAAGCCACCCACAGCTATCGAGGAAATCTGGCGAGTGAACTTTCGCGGAGGAGATCATACCGAGGATGATTGAGACTGCGAGCCACGCGGCTCCGCTGGTCAGGAAAAACATCACGGGGTGACGCAGCGAGCGGTCAATCGACGCGCGTAGCACGGCGTCCTGCTCAAGATTTTGGGAAACTTCCGATGACATGGGCTGGTATGAAAAGGATTAGGGCTTGGTGAGTTCCTCGACGGTGGCCTGTGGCTTACCGACCTCGCTACGCAGGGCGGCGACTTGCTCCGGCTTCACAGCAGAGGCTTTGTTGCCGAAGTTGTTGCGGATATAGGTCAAGACGCCGGCGATCTGCTCGTCGGTCTGATAAGCCATCGGGGTCATGCCCGCAGGGAAATTATATTCCTTACCAGCCACCGTGATGGGGCCTTTGAGTCCGCGGAGTTGGATGATGACGAGATTGGAAATTGGGCCAGTCACCCATTCAGAGCCGGCGAGCGGTGGCGCCGCCGCCCCGCCTTCACCATTCTGGCCGTGGCATGCGCCGCAGACGAGAAACTGTGCTTTACCGATTTCCAAAACGGCGGGGTCAATGGCTGCGTCCGCTTCTGCGGGGGAAGCATCAATGTTCGTTAGGTCAACAGCAGGAGCTTCAGCGAGATTCTTGGCCGTGTCAGAACCGGGCACAATCTGCTCGGGCTTTTCAACAGCGATCGCCTTCGAGGAGGCGAGTTTCCCCGCGACATCGCTAAGGACAGTGGAAATCTGCTCTTCGGTGAGGACGGTCGCCTGCGCGGAGTCGATCTCCTTTTTGATTTCATAACGGATGTCCCCAGCGGCGTCTTCAGGAGTATCGGTTTTACCAAACCATCCAAACAGCGCGCCCATCCCAAGGATGAGCAGCAGGATGACGGTAAAGAACGTGAAGATCCCAAGGCCATCGAAGAAGGCTTTGATGCGGATCAGGGGATTGTCGCGGGTGGGGTCCATGCTAGGCAAAAATCAGTTGGAAAGGTTCGCGGATTCGAGGATGCGGGGATCGCGGTTCGGGTAGAGCGAGTGCTGACCGAGGGCGCGGAGAAGGAAAAAGAGGAAGGCTGCGCCGATGGTGACGAAGGCAAGAATATCGCCCCAGAACGCGCCATCGATAGCAGGGGTAATTTTTCCGAAGATCTCAGGTTTGATATTTCCAAGAGAAATACCGCGCTCAGGGATGACGATCAGATAATGGTCGAGGGCGTGCATGCACAGCGTGTAAACCGCCATGATGGAGAGGTATTTCGGGTTCTTCTTGAGCCATGCTTGGAGCAGGACAACGAAGGGGACGACGAAGTGGCCGAAGACTAGGAAGATCATGCCGGTGTTCCAGCCATCGGTGTTACGAATCAGGAAATAGGAGGTTTCCTCGGTGATGTTGGCATACCAGATCAGGAAATACTGCGAGAACGCGATGTAGGCCCAGAAGGTGGTGAAGGCGAAAAGCAGTTTGCCCATGATGTGGAAATGCTCGGGACCGGTGACGTGCTTGAGGTGGCCGCGGCTTTTCAGGAAAGTGCAGACAAGGATAATGACCGCCATCGAGTTCAGCGTGGAACCAGCGAAGAGATAGACACCCCACATCGTGGAGAACCATTTGTAATCGAGTGCCATCACGAAATCGAAACCGGTGAAGGTGATCGTGAGCGCGAAGATGATGAGCGGATAATTGGAGTGGAAGCGAGCCTTGAGCAGCCGTGCAGTGCCGGGATTGGGATCGGTGTCCTGATCGGTTGAGAGTTTCCGAAGAAAATAGATCACCGCCGTGAGGCCGACGCCGTAGAAGATGAAACGGCCATACCAAAAGGGCATATTCATGAACCATTGCTTGGCGTAGAGCAAATGGTCGGCGTGATGGAGGTGTTCCTTAACGGTCTGACCGTCGGGTGTCGCGCGGTGGATGTTCATCCACTCATAGAGGTATTGGTTTACCTGCGGGAAAAGCAGAGGGATGCCGAAGAGGAATATCCACGGGAAGGTGGAGCCGAGGTTCTCGAAGGTGCGGCGGACGGAGGTGCCCCAACCGGAGTTGGAGACGTTGTGGAGGAGAGTCCAGAACACGCCGCCGATGGAGAGAGTGAGGAAAAAGTAGAACGCGAAAACCCAGGAGTAAGCGAAGGTGCCTTGGAACCACTCGCCGAAGACTCCGAAGAGTCCGAGCAGGCTGACGACGGTGCCGATCCCGGCGACGCCGAGGGCGAGGATCTTCACTTTAGCGACCTTCGAGTTGTCGAGGTGGTCGCCATGGATGGCGATATCAGCGGATGTTACGTGATGGGACATCTTTAGGAAATTATTTAGCTACGGTGGCGGCTTCTTTCGCGGCTTGGAGCGTGCGAACGTAGGCGATGATCGCCCAGCGGTCGCGGACGGGGATGTTCGCGCCGTATCCGGACATCATCCCTTTGCCTTTGGTGATGGTTTCGAAAATACGACCGTCGGGATAGGACGCCGCCTTGAAGGGATCGAGGTGAAGGTTTGCGATGCCGGGGACACCGTATTTCGAGGTGACTCCCAAGCCGTCGCCAGACGCACCGTGGCAGACAGCGCAGTAGATACCGAAGCGCTCTTCACCGCGGCGGATGAGAGTGGCGGCGGATTCGGCGGTGAGTTCGAGTTCCTCGGGCATTCCGTTTCCAAAATAATCGCCGATATGGCCGGTGTAATAATAACCAGGCTGGCCACCGAATTCGTATTCCGGGATGCCGCCTATGGCAGAAGCGCCGTCTTCATTGAAACCCCGCGGTTGCGTTTCAGAGACAGGAATTCGCGCACCTTGGCGATCCGCGAAGAACGTGCTGGGCGATTGAGCCTTCTGTTTGTCTTGGTTATCCATATCAGGGAAAATCTGAACGGGAGGCTTCGTGAAAGTCTGGCCACGAAAACCACCGATCCCGACGACGAGAACGGCGATGAGAGCGTAGATTAGAAAGAAGTAGCGCATGGAAGAATTGAATATTGGATATTGAAAATTGAGTATTTTTCTCAGTCTTCCTCTTCGACGAGTTCGATGTTTTCCCCGCCGATCTCGGCGAGCATGTTGCGGGTGACGTCAGGGTTGAATTTTGCGTCGCGCGCTTCGATAGCGATGAAAAAACCGTCGTCGGTGGCACGATGGAACTGCTTGCTTGCGAAGAGCGGGTGGTTCAGGCGAGGGAGCTGGATCAGGCCGAGCAAGCCGAAGAGCACAGTGAAGCCCGAGAACAGGATAGTAAGCTCAAACATGATCGGAAAGAACGCCGGAACAGTGAAGATGTTGGTGGGCTTTGCTTGGACAACGGTGGGGTAGATCAGCACCTGCGTGGAATAAGCCAGCGCGAAAGCGGTGGCGCAGCCTGTCACGCCGCCGATAAAGACGAACCATGGCAAGATGGAGCGCTTCAAACCCATGGCAGCGTCTAGGCCGTGGACGGGATACGGCGTGTAGCAATCCCATTTGCGGAAGCCCGCGTCGCGGACTTTCTCAGCAGCTTTGTAAAGCGCGGAGGCGCTTTTAAACTCGGCTAGGTAGCCGTAAACTCGTTTGCGGGTGGTGCTCACGTTGGGGAAGTTAGAAGTTATTTGTTAGAAGTTGTTGGTCTCAGCCTTTGCTTTCCGCGAGTTCCTTTTGATAGGCAGGGATTTCTTCGGCGCCGTCGTCGGAGTGGGCTTCGTTGTCCTCGAAGTGCGGGTCGCTTTCTGTTTTCGCCCATTTTACCTCGGCGATGTTGATGCAGGGCAGGAAGCGGAGGAAGAGCAGGAAAAGCGTGAGGAAAAGGCCGATCGTGCCGACGAAGGTCAACATTTCCACGGCGGAAGGGCTGTATGTTTTCCAGTCACCAGGGAGCCACATCCGTGCAAGCGTAGTCACAATGATGACGAAGCGCTCGAACCACATGCCGACGTTAACGCACATTGCGACAACCATCACGACCCATAGATTTTCGCGGCAGGCCTTGAACCAGAAAACCTGCGGCGAGAGCACGTTAAGCGACATCATCGCGGCGTAGGCCCACCAATAGGGCCCGGCGATGCGGAACTTGAAGGCATCGATCTCGTAGATCGCGCCGGAGTAGAAAGCGACGAATAGCTCCATCAGGTAGGCGTAGCCAACGATCGTGCCGGTTAGCAGGATGATCTTCGCCATGTTGTCGATGTGCTTCATCGTGATCAGATCCTGCAAGCCGTAGATGAAACGAGCGGGAACCATGATCGTGAGCACCATCGCGAAGCCACCGAAGATCGCGCCCGCCACGAAGTAGGGAGGGAAGATCGTGGTGTGCCAACCTGGAACGACCGAGGTTGCGAAATCGAACGAAACGACGGAGTGAACGGAAAGCACAAGCGGCGTGGAGAGCGCGGCGAGGAGGAGGTAGGCCATTTCATAATGGCTCCACTGGCGGTTGCCACCCCGCCAACCGAGGGCGAAGATGCCGTAGAGAAATTTGCGGAGACCGGGCTTGCAGCGGTCACGAATGGTGGCGAGATCGGGCACCATGCCTAGGAACCAGAAAATCAGCGAGATCGTGAAATAGGTGGAAACCGCGAATACGTCCCAAAGCAGGGGCGATTTGAAGTTTTGCCAGACCGCGTTCGCGTTGGGGATGGGGGCGAGGAACCATGCGAACCAGACGCGGCCGATGTGGAAGGCGGGGAAAATGCCCGCACATATCACGGCGAAGATCGTCATGGCCTCGGCGGCGCGGTTGATGGAAGTTCGCCAGTTCTGTCTGGTTAGGAAAAGTACGGCGGAAATCAAAGTTCCCGCATGGCCGATACCAATCCAAAAGACGAAGTTGGTGATGTCCCAGCCCCAGAAAACCCGGTTGCTCATACCCCATACGCCCACGCCCGTGGAGACAAGGTAGGACAATCCACCACCAACCCCGATCAGGGCGATGAGGGAACAGGGAATGAAAAGCAGCCACCAGAGGAACGGCTGGCGATTCTCGATGATGCCGCAGATCCGATCCGTGATCCAGTGGTAGGAACGGTCGTTGAGGATCAGCTTTTCGCGCTTGAGAACCGGGAGCTTGATGCCGGTGTCCGTGTGCGGGGCGTGTTCTGAAGTGGAGGCCATTTGGGAAATGAGGATGGTGAAATCTTAGCAGTGCGAATCAGACCATGTGGATGGTGGCCTGGCCGACATAAGGTGCGTCGGGCATCTGCGGGTTTGGATTTTTCACACGAGCCAAGTAGCTGGTGCGCGGGCGGGTGCCGATGTAGTTGAGGAGGTCGTAGTTCCGCTCCAAAACCTTGGCGCGACCCATTTCAGAAGCGTCCTTGTCGAGGAGGTTTCCGAAGGCGATGGCCTGCGCGGGGCAGGCGTCCTGGCAGGCGGTTTTGACGGAATCGACCGGGATGCGAAGGGTCTCCGTGGTAACGGTGACCTCAGGCGAAGTTTTTCCTGACTCGAGGACTTCCTGTTTCTGGCCACGCTTCTGGCGGATGACCGCTTCCTGGATGCGCTGCACGCAGTAGGTGCATTTTTCCATCACTCCGCGCATGCGGACAGTAACGTTTGGATTCTTCTGGAGGTGATTCGGCTCCTTGTCCTGACGCACGCCCAATGGCCCCTTGTTGAGGTTGTTTTTGATGAGCGGATTGCGCTTGTTGTAATCGAAGAAATTGAAGCGGCGCGCTTTGTAGGGGCAGTTGTTCGCGCAGTAGCGGGTGCCGATGCAGCGATTGTAAGCCATCGCGTTGAGGCCGTCCTCGGTGTGGACGGTAGCGTTGACCGGGCAGACGGTTTCGCAGGGAGCGGACTCGCACTGCATACAAGCGACCGGCTGAGGAACCATAGCCGGATTATCAGCGTCGAACTTATTGTCCTTGTGAACAGCGAAGTAACGATCCATGCGGATCCAGTGCATTTCGCGTCCTTTCGCAACCTGCACCTTACCGACAATCGGGATGTTATTCTCCGATTGGCAAGCGACCAGACAGGCGTTGCAACCCATGCATGATGAAAGGTCGATGGTCATGCCCCACTGGTGAAGTTTGTCAGGGAGGAGGGTGTTCCCGTCGCGGTCTTCCTGCTTGTAGAGAGAAATATTCTCGGGGGCGTGGGAGTCGTTGCCCTGCTTCTTAACACCGGCGAGCTGCTTATTGAAATCGCCCTTGTGATCGATGGTGTCCGTGGAAATCTCGCGGGCGAGCGCACGGCCATACATCGCGTTGTGCTCCTGCGTAAGCGCGACGGAGTAGCGTTTTTCCGTGCGGGAAACTTTCGCACCAGTGGCGAAATACGCGGTTGCTTGCGTGCGGAGCGGGTAGGCATCGAAGCCACGGTTCACACCAACGAGACCGACGTTCTTTCCGTTCCCATCGCGACCTAGTTCGTCCTCGGAATTGAAGCCCTGGCCGTAGCCGAGCGGGATGATGATCGTGTTTTCAGCTTGGCCGAAGGAAACGAGGACGGGAATCTCCAGAGTCTTGCCGTTCACTTTCAGGGAAATGACAGGCGACTTGCGGTTCTGGCCTTCGTCGTCGGGGGAACGCGAGGCGAAGTCGGTTTCAAGCTGGATGATTTCGTCGTAAATGCCGAGTTCCTTGGCGGTTTTTGGAGCGATCAGGGCGGCGTTGTCCCATGTGAGTTTGGAAACTGGATCGGGAGATTCCTGGAGCCAGCCATTGTCGATCCAGCGGCCATCATAAACCGAGGCGTCAGTGGCGAAGATCACGTCGAGCTTGTCCTTGGTCGGCGCGACGGCCTTGGTATTCGCGATATCGGTGGCGGCGTTGCCGGAAAGGGCGGGAGTCGCGGCGGCGTAGGTGTCGCTGGAATCGAAGCCGTCTTTCAACAAGCTCTTCCAAGCTGTTTGGTCTTTCGCGAAAGTCGATTTCACCGCTACAAGTGCAGGAGCGGTCTTACCTTCCTCCCCTTCCCCAGTGATGAGTTTTCCCTCTTCCGAAAGCAGCGCGAGCAACAGCTCAAGTTCCGCCACGCAATCGGGATAGAGCGGCAGGATCATCGGCTGGACGACCGTATAAGCACCGCGCGCGCTGCGGGCATCGCTCCATGATTCAAGGTAATGCGCGGCAGGAACGTGCCAGGTGCAGGCGTGCGCCGTGGCATCAGTGCGGAGGCCGAGGTGGATGGAGGTCTTCGCTTTCGCGAGGGCTTCACCGAACTTTAGATCGGCCGGCGCGTCGTAAACGGGATTCGAAGGGGTCAGGAAAATTACCGTCTCAATATCGCCGTTTTGCAGATCAGCTGTGAGCCCGGCGATGTCGCCGAAGCCTTTCGATCCGGTCTCGAAAGCGGAAACACCGGTGCCGATATTGCCAAGCGCAATGTTGATCGCAAGCGCAAGGTGTTTCACCGCGGCGGACTGGCGGGAACCAGCGAGGACCGCGGTGTTCGCGCCACTTGCCTTGAGATCCGCGGCGAGTTCTTTCACCCACTTAAGTTGTTCTGCATCGGAGATCGGCGCGATGCCTTCGGCAGCGATATCAAACTCACGAGCAATCTGAGCGGCAAAAGCAGCGACCATGCCCGGTGCGACGCGCAAGCGGTGATCTGCCATGCCGCCGGTGAGGGTGAACGCAGACTCCACCGAGTAGAGGCGGTTCATCGAGCTTGCGTCGGGCTTGGCTTTGTAACCTTGTCCTTCGGGCTTTCTACGATTGAAAAAAGCAATGTTCGATCCCTGTGGATCCGTGCCAGCGAAATCGCAGTCGAGAGAAAGAATGCGGTCGGCTTTCGCGAAATCCGGCACGAGTTTCACACCCTCGCCGAGGATCGCGTTGTCATTCGCGGTAAGCGCCTCGTATTGATAAAATTTCGCGTTCTCGTTTTTCCCGAGTTCGGCGATCAGGCGCAGGCGAGTCGGGCTCTCATCGGCACCGAAGACGTAGCCGATCTTCGCAGACTTATCCTTCGCGAGACCGGTGAGAACAGCCTCAAACGCCGAGCGTTTCGCTGCCTTGCCGGCCTTGAGGAATTTCCGCGAGCGGGAGGTCGAGTAGAGGTCGAGAACCGAGGCTTGGGTGAAGGCATCCGTGCCTTCGTAGTCAGGATGCAGGCGGTTTGATGCGACCTTGGTTGGGCGGCCTTCGTGGGTGGTAACAACGAGCGGCACAGCTCCACCGGCGCGCGGCATACTGGAAGCGTAGTAGGTGGCTTTTCCAGGAATTACCCACTCGGGTGCCTTGGTGTAGGGCACAAGGTAGGCCTCTGGGCGGCGGCAAGCGACCATTCCGAAACCGGCCAGTGCGGTGGAGGAACCCATCAGTTTCAGGAATGTCCGGCGCGAGGTCTCCATCTCGTCCTGGTTCGCCATTTCGGCTGCGCCTTGCGGGAACTCGCGATCCAACCAGGTGCGAAATTCCTTGCTGTCGCTGAGTTGTCCGGCGCTGCGCCACGAGACGGTCGTTTCGTCCTGCGGGACTTCCGGATGGTTCCAAATGCGTTTACTCATATCAAGGCGGCGTGAAAAAAGTTCTTGGGAAACGGGTTAGCGGTGGCAGGAAGTGCAGCTGGCTTTGGGATGGACGTTGAAGGTCTTCTTCAATTCCTCGCCAAGATCCACGGTGGTCTTGACCTTGTCGTTCTTAGTGTATTTCGCGACATCGCCATCGCCGTAGTTGAAATTGAAGACCTCTTCCAGCGGGCGGAGGTGCTTCTCGGGCGCGCGGTGGCAATCAAGGCACCATCCCATCGAGTGCGGCTGATCCTGATATACCACTTCCATCTTGTGGATGTCGCCGTGGCAGCTTTGGCAGGAAATCCCGCGGTTCACATGTGCGGAATGATTGAAATAGACATAGTCCGGGGACTTGTGGACGCGCACCCATTCGATCGGCTTACCGTCGTATTTAGGGTGCGTCGGGTTCATGGAAACGTGGAGCGGCTCCAGCTTCGGGCTATCCTTCTGGACGTGCTGGTGGCAGTTCCAGCAAGTATTTCCAGTAGGCACGTTCGAGTGCCCGGAAACATCCGCGAAAGAGTGGCAGTAACGACAATCAAGGCCGAGTTGATCGACGTGGATCTTGTGCGAGAATGGGATCGGTTGATTCGGCTGATAGCCCACTACTTGCGCCTTAGGAGTGGCGTAGTAATTGATCGCTGCAGTAACACCAGCGCCTACCGTTCCTAGGCAAAATGCGATTTTGAAAGGCAGCAGGTTGGACCAGCGTGGGAAAATGTTCGCCATGAGTAAAAATGGGATGCGGCGTCGCGCCGCGGGAACTTGCTCGCTTGTGAAAAAATTCACAAGCGTTTTTCTTGTACAATTTCTATTTTTACCCCGTTTATTTGGTTTGCGCCCAACCGACCAAACTCGGATCGAAAAAGTTTACGTATTCACTCCGGCAGCGGGCCGTTGCGGAAACGCTCGTGCTGCTTACGGATCATCGTGTCGTAGGGGGTATCGATGAGTGGATAGCGCAGAAGTGAAAGCTCCGACCATTTCAACGCCCCCGCGCGGTCTCCCATGGCGAAGCGGACTTCCGCCATCGTATCGAGATACGCCGCTTGGCCGGGGTTTTTCGCGAGAGCGGCCTGGAGATGCTTCTCCGCTTCGGGAAGTTTCATCCGCGCCCGGGATGCGAGCCATGCAGCGGTGTTGCGCGAGTTGTCGCAATCGGGGAAACGCTCGATCACAGCGGAGATTTGCGCCCACGATTCGCCAAACCATTTCTCAAGCTCCTTGTTCAGACTGGCCTTGCGAAGCATCGGGAAGAAGTCGTCGGCGAGGATGCCGTCGGTCTTGAAATTACGGTGTATTTCTTCCAGCAACTCGATGGCTCGCTCGCGGTCATCTGGCAGCACAGCGAGAGCCTTGGAGAGATTGGCATTGAGGCGCGCCTTTGAGTAACTGGAAATCAAGCCACCGGAAAACTGCTCGCTCGCGTAGGTCTGCACCAAGGCCTCGTAACAGGAAGCAGCGATGTCCCAGCGGCCTTCTTCAAACATCGAGCGGGCATATGTATCGAGCACGGCCACGAAATCGCCCTCCAAAACATCCGCGTGCAAGGCGGCACGGCGATACCATTTCTCCGCTCGTTTCATATCGCCACCATAGACATACAGATTCCCAATACGGGAACAACTGGGCGCGTATCCGAGTGAGAGTTTTTCCGCCTGAGCATCATGTTCCGCCGCGCGTTTCTCAAAACCAGCGCGCCGCAAAGTTGCTGCGAGGTAGGCATGGTATTCGGGCGTGCTATTCGTCGCATCGCCACCGTCGTCGAGAATCTCAACCGCTTCCTTCCAGCGCGCAGCTGCACTGTAAAACTTATCGATCGAAGGCCAACTGACCGTGGCTTTGGATTCGGCAT
Source organism: Prosthecobacter debontii (assembly GCA_945870855.1). Taxonomy (GTDB): domain Bacteria; phylum Verrucomicrobiota; class Verrucomicrobiia; order Verrucomicrobiales; family Akkermansiaceae; genus Luteolibacter. The sequence continues at coordinate 9,169 of CAMBTP010000028.1, read as the reverse complement.
CCATCGCATCGCGGGTCTTGAGTGCGGTAATTACATCCTGCTGAGCGACGGCCAACATGCGGATTCTTTCCAAATGACCCTGCTTTTCCCGCTCCCCGCTTTTTTTTATGACTTTCCATGCTTTCTCCATCCACCTCTCACGCAAACCCTCGGGATCTGACCCCACATCGAAAAGCGCCAACATCCCATGGAATTTATCCGATTTACTAACACCCGGCTCGATCTCCGCGATCCAAGCTAGCCACTCCGTAACCTCTCCCTCCTCACCAAAAGCCATGGAATAAAGCATACCCCAACGATTCTCGTCTTCACCGGCCCAGACGACTCCTGTGGCGGCCGCGAAAGTCGGGGCACCTGTTACGGAATCGAAAAGGGATACCAAAAAATCATGAAAACGATCAGGATGCTCCAGCGCGTATTTCGCAAGCGGCGCGGAATACGCCTGATTGAGTTCCTTGGAAAGCCCGCGCGTTTCCAAGAAACCCGCGACCATTAGGAGTTGCATGCGCGCCGACTCAGCACCTTCCTCGTCCTCATCCTCCTTCATCAATATTCCAAAGCGCTCTAGGGCCCATGCGATGTAATCCGGCTTATCCGCATCAAGATCCATCGTCTTCAACGCCTCGCCGATCCGCTCCTGGGAAAGATAATACTGAAAGGCAAGTTCGGGGGAATTCTTAGCCTGGTATTTCTCCGCCTCCGCCAGCCTACCCAGCGCGGCAAGAGACGCGACGGCATGCGCATGGTTATTGGAGTTGGAGTCAGGGACTTTCAGGCTCTGGACTAGCGGCGCGAAATTAGATTCTTTGATCTTTTTCCCCTCCCAGCGCTTCAGTGCGATATCGATATAGGCAGGCAACGTCTTTGTTCCCGGCTCCCCGCTGCCGTTTTGGCGAATCCAGAGTGTGGGATCGCCTTGCAGCACTTTCAGACCCGCCAGCAACCGTGAGCTCTTGGAATCCTCCGCCACTTTCACCGCTCCATCCAGATCGCCTTTGACCCGTAGCAGAGTAATTTTCCAATCCTCCGTCGCCACATCTTTGGGAGCGGGCGGATCCTCCATGCCCTCACCGAGTTTCCCCATACACCGGTAAACCCACGCCAATGCAATCAGATCGTTAGGCTCTTTCGCCGACATCCGCAGCAGGCTTGCCGCCGTCTCGAAATCATCTGCCGCGAGAGCATCCCGTGCGCCCATCAATGCGATCCCACGTATCGAGCTGGCAATCTCCGCCCTCACCTCCGGGCGTTGCTCCATCGAGTAAAGTTTCAGGATTTGGAAATAGGCCTTCATTCGCCGCAGTTCGTGAATGTGGTTTGCCTTCAGGTTCTGCGGAGCCGTTCTGAAACGCTGGATCTGCTCAATAACCTCCGGTTGAGTCTCCGGCGTAATCCGCAGTTCCACTTTCTCAAGAACCACTCTCGCGCGCTTCGCTCTCTCAGGATCATCGGAAACACTGGCCGCGCGCAGAACATCAAGAACCGCATCACCCTTTCCCCAAAGAGCACGGGTGGCATCCTCCCTTTCGCGGAACGAGTCGGAAGACAACCGCGTGACCAGTTCGTCCACTCCCTCCGCGCGGACTTTCGGCTCCGCCACCTCCGCCGCAAACGAAACGCTAGCCATCAGGGACAGTAGGAAAAGTGTCACAGGAAACTTCATATGTATGGAAACATGACTCGCTCGGCGGAGGTTTCAACCTCGCCGTCAAAAAAAGGGGAACCGCTGTGCCGTCCTTGGCGCTGTGAGCCACGTTCCGGTCGCTCAAAAAGTGGGGTCGTCCTTCGGGTTGCATGTCTTCCTAAGAAGGCATGACAATCGCCCGGCGGTTTGTGACCCCGTAATATTCACATTGGTTCGGGCCAGCTACCAAACTAGTCGAACACAGCAGTAGGAGGTAAATCTATACGCCACTCCGATCGCGCGCAACAATTTTTCCTAAAAGCTGTGCGTGCCGCGGCGCATACGCGCTTGTGAAAGACCACCTACACCGATGAGTATCATAGAAATGAAACGCACCTCCGCCCTCGGCTGCCTAGCCCTCTGTCTCACCATCCTTCCCGTCCATGCCGCAGAAGATTCCGATTTTCTCATTCAAGGCGAATACCGCGATGAAACCATGGGCGCACAGGTCGTCGCCCTCGGCAGCGGGAGCTTCGACGTTTATCTACTCGAAGGCGGCCTCCCCGGCACGGGCTGGGAACCCGGCAAGACCAGGATAGCCCTAAAGGGCATGCGCAAAGGTGAGCCCGCCCGGGCCGAAGGCTTCACCGTCGCCGTGGAGGAATCCTCACTCTCCCTCACCACCCCCGACGGAAAGAAACAAAAGCTCCCGCGCACCGAACGGGAAAGCCCCACACTCAGCGCGAAACCGCCCGAAGGTGCCGTCGTCCTCTTCGACGGCAGCAGCACGGAGGAATGGGAAAACGGCAAAATAATCGACGGCCACCTACAAGCCTCCGGAACGACCAGCAAAAAGGTCTTCGGCGATTACAAGCTCCACCTCGAGTTCCGCACCCCCTACATGCCCACCGCCCGCGGCCAGGGACGCGGCAATAGCGGCATTTACCACAGCGGCCGCTGGGAAACTCAGATCCTCGACTCCTTCGGCCTTGAAGGATTAGATAACGAAACCGGTGGCATCTACTCCGTCGCCAAACCCCGCCTCAACATGTGCCTGCCTCCGCTTGCATGGCAGACCTACGACGTCGATTTCACCGCCGCGAAGTTCGACACCGCAGGCAATCGCACCACCTGGCCGCGCATCACCGTGAAACTCAATGGCGTCACCGTTCACGAAGACCTCGAACTCACCAAGGACTTCACCGCCTCCGCCCCCCTTAGCAAACCCCTCACCTCCCACCAAGGCCCCGTTTTTCTCCAAGACCATGGAAACCCTGTCGAATTCCGCAACATCTGGATTGTCCCTGGGAAATGACTCCCGCATTTCCTAGCATTCTGAGTCCCCACGCGTCACATTGTAAAAAGGGACACATTAAAAAATATCGATTCAGCGTGATTGCGCTAAAGACATGAACCCCAAAATCTTAGCTAAAAACTGATTGTATGCCTTGGCAGTTTATTTGTATGCTTGGCTGTTTGTTTGTGGGAATTTGTGGCGTTATTCATCGCCGAGTTCCGGAGGAGGAAAAGGCGCGGGTGGATTGCGTGGGCTCGTTGAGTTGGCGCGGCGCGAGATCAGTTGAGCCCGTGCCGAAATTGTTTGCCCGGCGCAGCTCGGCGGCCAGGGCTTTGGCATCCTGGCCGGCGATGTCGTTGAGGGTGCGCTTGGCCCATTGGCGGGCGGTCTCGTTATTTTTCAGCGCGGCCTGCTCGATGGCTTCGAATTGATCGTCGGCGAATTCGAGGACGAGGTGATGTGATGGTCCGGCTTGGCTGGCGGCCGCGTCCTCCTCCATGAGGGTGCGGATGATGATTTGGGCGGTGGCGGAAATAGGCCGCGGTTTTTTTTCGCGAAGCCAATTCGAGACGGCCTGCTCGGTAACTGAGCATTGTTCCGCAAGCCATTTTTGGCTCCGGCGCTGGCGGTCGAGCCAGCGATTTACGGTATTTCGGTCGATGCTCATGCGCAAAAATTATGACGAGATGGAAAAAAGTAAACAAAAAATCAACTTTTGCGTTGACACATATAAACACTAAGTTTACTAAATTAATCATCACGCGGAAATCATCCTACGATATGAACAGTATCGCCATCGAATACACGGACCTGAGCAGCGTCGCTCTGGTGAAAATTTTTCAGGTGGCCGACATCCTCGGCATCACGCCCAAGGAGGCGGTCAAGTTATACCTAGCCGCCAAGGCCAAGCCATCCCCCATTTTGCCAATTCCCGGAACTCCGGTGCGGCCATTGGCTTTTACAGCGACCTTCGCCCGAAAAGCAAATTCCGGAAACAGCCAGCAACCCTTTGGCTGTGACGCACAGTAACCAGCTCAAAATCCTCACCACCATACCCACATGAAATCACCCGCCTGTTTGATTCCCATCGTCTCCCTGATCGCCTCGGCAATCTCCGTGCAAGCCGTCACACACGCCGTCCTTCCGGGTGCCTCCATCCAGGCGAAGATCAATATCGCGGTCGCCGGCGACATCGTCGCGATATTTGGCGGCACCTACTACGAGGACATCACCATCAATAAGGCAATCCGCCTGGTGGAAGTGAGTGGGCAGCAGGTGACCCTGACCGGCAATGTCACCTTTTCCGGTGTCAGCGATTGTCCCCCCTTCGACGGTTTCACTGTCGGCTCAGCAAATCGGGGGATCACGGTGACAAATACCACGGGCTTGGTTATGAGAAATTTGGACGCTCGGGCAGCTTCGGGTGTATCTTCGAATGGCACCACGGCTTTTAAGATTACCGATAGCCAGATTTCCAACCTGACTTCATCGGGTGCTTCTACTGAGGTGGCCAAAACCAGCTTCACAGGAGGCATCAATCACACTGCTGGCGCATTGAATGTGACTTCAGTCACGGTTGCTGGAAATTTTGACACCCAGAGCGCCGCGCTAAAAACCGTGGCATTTAGGACGATCGTCAGTGGTGACTGCAACTGGCGTTCGAAAAAGAACTGGTTCGGCTACTCGGAGGCGAGAACCTTCATTTTTACCGACCAAAATCAAGCGAAGGTTGTGTTGGTCGGGAATAAAATCGACCGCCAGGGCGGGGAAGCCAATGGGATCTATTGCAACGTTTCGAACAGTTCGTTTTTGATCTGCAACAACCGCATTGTGAGGGTCGGCTATAACTATGAAAGCGATGGGGAAAATGGGATTGATCTGCGAGGAGGTGGCAACAAGGCGGTGATTGCGAACAACTACTGCCAGTTGCAATATTACGGGCGGAATGATTATGGACCGCGCGGCGACGGCATCTACGTCCGGGACTTCACTCAAGCCACCATCATCAACAACGTGATCGTAGGTGCCAAACATGGAATCTCCGCGCCCTTCGGTGCCCTAGCGCAAAACAATCTCTACTGGGCATCGCCATGGAATTTACGGGAAGCCAATGGCGTCATCGCCGAAGGGACACTATACACCGATCCGCTCTTTGTAGAGAACGAAGCCCCAACGCTCCAACCTACCTCCCCCTGCGTCAACGGCGGCACGCCCGACCCACGTTACAACGACCGCGATGGCAGCCGCAACGACATCGGACCTTCCGGCGGCGCTTGGTTCGACCCAGACGGCTGGACTACGGAAAATCCCGTGGTGATTCCATTCGACCTGTCGGCAGACATGGTTCTTGAAGGCGTGGACACCGAAGTGATCCTCAGCGAAGGCCAAGCTGTGAGCGCGCCGTAAATCTGAGCCCTCCATAGTGCGTATGTTTGCCTCACCATTTTGTATCCTCAGGCTTAGCGCATTCGCGCTCGTTTCTGCTTGCCCGAGTCTTGCGACAGCGGCGCAGATCACCGTGGCAGAATATTACGTCGGGAACGATCCAGGCATTGGTAACGGCACGCCTCTGGCACTCCAAGATACTGACTCACTGGGCAGCGGGATCCAACAAGCCTCTCTGGCCTTAGCCGACAAGTCACCCGGGACCTACACAATAGGGATCCGAGTCAAGGATGATCAAGACCGTTGGAGCAATCCAGCCCTCAGGCGCTTCACCATTCAAGCGGGGGACTACGAACTCGCTGGAGGGGTGAATCGAGACGGCAGCGCAAATCAAGGCATGAGCGATCCATCCAATTCTGGGATCGGGAATTTCGAGGCGGCAGCAGCTGCCGAATATTTCATCGGCAGTGATCCCGGCACGGGAAATGGAGTTTCACTACCCCTGCAAGAAACTCTCTCGCTTGCAACCGGCTTTCAACAGGTTTCGCTGAGTCTTGCAGGAAGGGAACCAGGAACTTACACAGTTGGAATTCGCATCCAAGACGGCCAAGCTCGTTGGAGCAATCCGGCCCTACGGCGTTTTACAGTCCAATCAGCTGGCTTAGTAACAGAGACCACTTTAGCTGCAGAAGCCTACGTGACCAGTGATCTGGATCCTCCCATTGCCGCACGCTGGTCGCTGGCACTGGACTCGTTTTCTGGCAACAGTGTCACGCTTCAAGCAGGCGGATTTCCTCTTGTTTTCACCCGTGTAAACGACGAATCCAATGCCGATTTCCTATCACGGATTCGAACGACTTTGGCGGCAGACCGCTACATCTCCAGTCGATTCACTCTCAGCACAATCTCGGCAGGAGCTTTCACGCTGACAGCCAAAGCAGCAGGGCCTGGGAACGATTTCCTATTTACGTCTGAGGATCTTCAAGTCAACTCAGAGATTCAAGGATCTTTGGGTGCATCTGGACGTAAGATCGTCGCAGCTGAATACTTTTGGGATCTGGATCCTGGTAAGGGTAGCGGACAAGGCGTCCCCGTATTATCGAACGGGAATGAGGCTATGGTCAACAGTCAGACTCTTTCCTTGGCGGATATAGCTGGGGGTAACCACCGGATCGGGGTGCGTTTTAAAAATGCTGCAGGGCGCTGGGGCAATCCAGTGTATCGAGGATTGACAAGCTTTGTGTTGTTCGGCGTGCAAGATTTTGCAGCACCTGTTTTGAATCTGATCGGAGAAGATCGCATCACGCTCAAGCAAGGCACCCAGTTCATTGACCCAGGCGTGACTGCACTTGACACAACCGATGGAGATGTGTTGACGAAGGTGGTTGTGACTTTGACAGTGGACCCCACACGTGTGGGTGTTCAAACGGTCGAGTATGCAGTAGTAGACCGAGCAGGTAATATTTCACGGCTGCAACGCGAGGTGGAAGTGCTCGCCTCTGAACCAGACGGAGAGACAAATAGTAGCGGTATACCGGTTGCTTGGATAGAGGAGCACTTCCCAGGACAGAATGTTGATCCTGATGCTGATGCAGATAACGACGGTGCGACCAACCGCATGGAATATCTCACCGGAACCGACCCCAATGACGCAGCATCAGTCTTCCGACCGGTAGGTAGCTTTGTTGGAACGGTTTATACCCTTCCGATTCCGACAGTTGTTGGCCGTAGCTACACGGTCTGGGCCACTCGTGACCTATCCTCTTGGCACATCGGTCAGACTTTCGTTGGCAACGGCACAGTGCAAAACTTTATCTTCGACGAGAGTTCTATCCAAACTGGTCCGCTTTACACTCCAGACCAACCCTCTCGCTGTTTCTTCCGCGTGGAAGTGAGTGTGCCCTAGCTACGCAGACCTGTTTTTCGGGTCATGTAAAAAGGGACAGTCCTTTTATAGAAATTTCTGTTGCAATGTTGGATTCAGACGTTAAAAAGGAGCGTATGAGACGTGCTCGTTGGATATCGCCCTGGAAGGATTCGTTGGAAAAACCCTCGATTTACCATTGTATTTCGAGGGTTGTGGAGCGGCGATTTGCGTTTGGGGTGGAGGAGAAAGAAAAATTCCGGATGTTCATGCGGATGTATGAGAATTTCAGTGGCTGCCGGGTTTTGTCGTATTGTTTGATGAGCTATGGATCGGTGTGGAAAAGTCTCCAAGAAAATATCATCTCAGTTCCTCGCTATTGCCTCTCGGGGTGCTGCTACGGAAGCCGTATTTGCTAGGCTTCTCCGAACTTGAAATCAGCTAAGAAAGGCCGGGAAAGTGCTTTCATGGTGATATAAAGCTTGCTGTGCATCCGGCCATTTTTGAAAATTTTCATGGCCAATCCACAGCATCACCATGATACCATCAACTCCTTGTTTTTCAACGATTTAATCGAGATTTATCCGTCCTCTGAGCGTGCTTACCACTGCACTTCCATCAGCGATCTGGACTTCGCGAAACTTGGCATCCTCCGCTGCATCAGCCACGCTAAGACCGGCCAGGAATTCCTCCAGCATCACGCCGACCAGGGAGAGGCCGACATCGATCCTGGACATTTCTTCAAAGCTCTCAAAAGCCCGCGCCGCCTTGCCAACATCACCTCGCTCAACGCCCTGCTCCTGCCCGTGATGCGGAGGCGTTGCGATGATCCGTTTGCGCGCTTCGGGGAACTCGACGATTTCGACATCTACGCCGCCGATGGCCACTACCAGCACGCCGCCACCCACGATCCAAAGCCCGGGAAAGACGGCGGGAAGACCATCGCCACCGGCCATTTTTTCCGGCTCGATCTGCGCTGCCATCACCTCGGATACATCGCGCTGGGCGAGCCGGACGCCGGGAAAAAGAAATCCCATGACATCACCGTCATCAAACGCTCCACACCGGAAACCCTGCGCAACGGCGCGGGCAAGGGTAGGAAAGTTATCTACGCGTGGGACAAGGCCTGCATCGACTACCATCTCTGGCACCGCCTCAAGCACAACAGTGGGATCTATTTCATCACCATTGAGAAATCCAATAGCGCGGCGGAAGTCTGCTCGCGCAACCTCATCGACCCGGTCGATCCGCGCAACGAAGGCATTAGCGGCGACCACCTCGTTGGCACCTCAAACGGTGTCCAGCTGCGCCGCATCACCTACACCGATCCACGCGACGGGACACATTACACCTACCTCACCAACGAGATGACCCTGCCCGCGCACCAGCTCGTCATCATCTACAAATGCAGGTGGGACATTGAGAAAGTGTTCAACGAACTCAAGGGCAAGATGGAGGAGCGCAAATCATGGGCGAGCGGGTCGGAGGCGAAGCGCGCGCACGGGCAGTTCGAGTGCCTCGCGCACAACCTGCTGCTGCTGGCTGAAAGGGAAATGAAAGAACTCGGGCTTGAAGATGAGGTGGAAAGGAAAAAGGGGATCCGGCGCGGTGGAACCCGCCGCAATCGGGAAGGGAAGCCCATGGCGCAGGCCACGAATTTCATCGGACGCGCGGTCATAAGAGCAACGCAGAGGACAGTCCGCTTCATCCGCTGGCTGCGTGCCCACATCTACAGCGAGGCTCCCCTAAGCGTCTCAGTAGCTCGCCTTGCTGCGGTATGGGGCTGTTAAATGATGAACTTTTCCACACCGATCGTATGAAAAAGGGACAGTCCTTTTATAGGAATTTTCTGTTGCAATGTTGGATTCAGACGTTAAAAAGGAGCGTATGAGACGTGCTCGTTGGATATCGCCCTGGAAGGATTCGTTGGAAAAACCCTCGATTTACCATTGTATTTCGAGGGTTGTGGAGCGGCGGTTTGCGTTTGGGGTGGAGGAGA
>CAMBTP010000027.1 GCA_945870855.1 Prosthecobacter debontii | reverse complement strand
GCCGACAGCTCTTTAAATATTCTTTCTTACTAACGTGACTCATGATTCCAGATAATGTTTTCATCCGGTGTCATTCTTTCTGGCGCAACGACCTCTTAAAGCCTCATTTTAAGGCTCTCCCCGGTGTCATTCTACTTGGCGCAATGCGCGCTTCTGGCTAGAAAGGGATTTTGCGCTATCGGATTTGATTCTTTTGGATAGCCTTTCGCCGTGACGAAAAGCGAGAGGCACGTGGTGGTGATCGGCGGCGGATTGATCGGATTTTCTGCGGCGTATCAGCTCTTGAAAAGAGGCCTGCGGGTGACGGTAATTGAGCGGGGAACGGAGGCGGATGCGAGTTGCTCAACGGGGAATGCGGGGATGGTGGTGCCGAGTCACTTTGTGCCGCTGGCGGCACCGGGGATGATTTGGAAAGGGATTCGCTGGATGTTCGATCCAGAAAGCCCTTTCGCGATCCGCCCGCGTCCGAGCTGGGAGCTGGTTTCATGGGGCTGGAAATTTTACCGGGCATCCAGCCCCGCGAGAGTGAAGCGGGCGATGCCGGTGCTGCGTGACATGGCCTTGCGTAGCCGCGCGATGTTCACGGAACTCGCGGAGACGGAGGGCTTCGGGTTTGGATTGGAAAAAAAGGGGCTGCTAATGCTTTGCAAGACCCGCGAGGCGCTGGGGCACGAGGCGGAGATCGTCGCCACCGCGAAATCGCTCGGTGTGGAGGCGGAGCTGTTAGATGCGGAGGGAGTGCGGGCGAAAGATCCCGCGATTCAGATGGATGTGATCGGCGGAGTGTATTTCGCGCAGGACTGCCATCTCGATCCGGCGCGTTTTCTCGGTGATCTACGGGCTCAAGTGCAACGACTCGGCGGCGCGATCCGTTGGGGTGCGGAGGTGGAGGGTTTCCGGCAATCTGGCGCGAAGGTGGAGTCGGCCATTTTGAAAAACGGCGAGGAGATTTTCGGTGAGGAGTTTGTGCTTTGCGGTGGCTCGTGGTCGCCAACGGTGGGAAAAAAACTCGGCATCAACTTGCCGATGCAAGCTGGCAAGGGATACAGCGTCACGCACCCGAATCCACCGGCGCTGCCGTCTATTTGCTCGCTGCTCAATGAGGCGCGGGTGGCGGTGACTCCGATGGGCGGTAAGCTTCGCATCGGAGGTACGATGGAAATAGTAGGTCTCGATGAATCGGTGAACCGCAGGCGGCTCAGCGGCATCCTCAAATCGATCGGTGGCTATTTTCCTGAGCTCGCGGAAACTGATTTCAGCGGGCTGGAGGTTTGGAAAGGACTGCGTCCCTGCTCGCCGGACGGCATGCCTTACATTGGCAGGGCGGGTGGCCGCGAGAACGTCGTCGTCGCCACGGGGCACTCAATGCTCGGTCTCAGCCTCGCGCCAGTGAGCGGGGAGATGGTCGCGGATCTCATCACGGGTGCGGCGATGAAATACGATATGGCGCTGCTCGATCCGGATCGCTATTGAAACGCGTATGGAAAAAATCCGGGTCATCGATTCTCATACAGCCGGCGAGCCTACGCGGCTAGTTGTCTCCGGCGCGCCGGATCTGGGAGGCGGGATTTTGGCGGAACGTTTCGCGCGCTTGCGTGAAAACTTCGACTGGTTGCGGACATCGCTTTGCCTGGAGCCGCGCGCTTCCGAAGCGGCAGTCGGCGCGTTGCTCTGCGAGCCCGACGATCCGGCCAACGACGCGGCGGTGATTTTTTTCAACAACTCCGGCTACCTCGGCATGTGCGGCCACGCGACCATCGGCCTCGTCGCGACTCTCGAATATCTCGGCAAGATGCAGGCGGGCGAATATCGGATCGAGACGCCCGTCGGTGTGGTGGGGGCGAAGCTGCATGGAAACGGACGGGTTACGGTTTCCAATGTCGCGTCATACCGGTTGCGCAAGGATCTCGCCGTGGAGGCGGAGGGCTACGGCACGGTGAAGGGCGATATCGCGTGGGGTGGAAACTGGTTTTTCCTCGTTCGTGATCCCGGCATCGGACTGCAAAAAGCGAATTTGGAAAAGCTCATGGGCTTCGCGAAAGCTGTTAGAAAAGGCCTGGAAACGGCGGGCATCCGCGGCGATGACGGCGGGGAGATCGATCACATCGAAGTGGTGGGCGATGGAGATGAGGGAGTGGATAGCAGAAACTTCGTGCTTTGTCCCGGAGCGGAATACGATCGCTCGCCTTGCGGAACGGGCGTCAGCGCGAAGCTGGCTTGCCTCTATGTGGACGGGGATCTCAAGGAAGGCGAAGTCTGGCGGCAGGCCGGGATTCTCGGTGGTGTGTTCGAGGGCAAAGTCTCCATCGTGAACGGCGAGATCATCCCGGAAATCACCGGTGAAGCCTTCGTGACCGCCGTGACGGAAATCGTATTCTCACCCGGCGATCCCTATCAGCACGGAATTAGTTAGAGCGGATTTACGGTTGCTCAGAGAAGCACCAGAAAGGTCGGGAGGATTTTAAGGAAAAGGGAATTCTTGCCGCCGCGTGAAAGCTGGCAGGCGATTAGGCTTTCGGAGGAATCTGGGTCAGCGGGAGAGAGGGAGCTGACTTTGTAATCGCCGGATTCAATCTCGCGGAGGAGGTGGGCGGTGCCCTTTTCACGGCTGATCCGAACGGTGGTTTTCGGGGATGAAAGTTCGATGAGTCCGAGCGTGGCGGAATCGGCGGAAGACTCGATATCGGCGAGGATGCGGCGGCCTTCTTTAGTTTCGAACGTATTAGCTCCGGCGATTTTCCAACCTGCCTGCACGGCCAGCCACGCTAGGAGTTGCAGGGCGGTGTTGCGGTGCGGCGGGGAGTGCTTGATGCGTATGTTCGCAATCTCGCCGAGCATCGCCTGCGCCACGGCATCATCGAAAAGTCCGGCGATGCCGACGCGGAACTGCCAGCAGCGCGTCCATGCGAGATCTTGTACTACAAGTGCCGTATTTCCCTCGGTGGCTTCTGAAATCCTCGCGAAGCCGACTTTGGGATCCGCCCACGAGGAGCTGTCCACGATGAGGCGGTCGATCACACTTGAGAGTCGCTCGGTGAAAACTTCGGAGAGCTCGCCCTGCCACCAGAAGACGAGGGGGAGATCGGAGTTGAGGTGGGAGAAGACGGTGTTGCGGAAGCGCCCGGTGACACGGCCGGTGAGGCGGAAGGCGATCTGCTCGCAGCAGACGGATTTCTGGCCGTGGGAGAGTTGGCAATGCGCGGTGATCCACGCGCGGAGGGAAGCCACCTCATCGCGGGCGATCTCTACGAGGATGGCGCGGCAAGCGTTCTCACGAGTGAGATCACTGATGATGCGCGAATTTTCCAGCAGTCCACCTTTTCTCTCGGTGTAAACGACGAGGTTCATCAGCGACGCGTTGGTGCGCGCATCGTCCTGCTCCCACAGGGCACGTAGCTCGTGGTCGATCTGGGAAACAGGGACTTCTTTCCCGAGTTCCGCGTATTCGTCTGTTAGGGTGGTGGTCATATCAGCTGTAGATGTTTTTGCGGTGGCCTACCTTGATGATGAATATGGTCAGAACCTCATTCCGAACCTCATAAATCACCCTGTAATCGCCGACACGGATACGAAACAGAGCCTCGGAGCCGATCATTTTCCTGGAACCGGGTGGATGAGGATCGGAGGCCAGGCCGTCTATGGCCTCCCCAATTCTTGCCCTCGGCACCTGATCCAGCTTCCTTAGATCCTTGCGCGCGGCTTTGGTGTATTCAATTTCGAACAAGACCTTTTGATTTGATATCCAGTTCCTTTTTCACCTGTTCCCAAGGAACCGTCTCGTCGTTCCGCCGTTCCACTACGGCCGCAAGATCCTCAAGATCCTCGAGCATCGCCTCATATTCCTTGATGGGCACCACAGCGGATATGACCTTGCCTTTTTCGTCCGTGAGAAATCGCGTTTTCATGTTTTAGATTATAGCTACTGCTATCCGATGGCGCAAGCTCCCGGAAACTCAAAGTCTGCGCCATGCGAAGCCGTCGTTTTTGATCATCTCATCGGCCTCCTTCGGGCCCCATGAGCCGGCGACGAATTCTGCCATCGGCGGCTTGTTTTCGGACTCGTGCCAAGCGTGCTCGATGTGGTCGATGAAGCGCCATGCTTCCTCGACCTCGTCGCGGCGGGCGAAGAGCGTGGCATCGCCGGCGATGGCATCGAGAATGAGGCGCTCGTAGGCTTCGGGGCTGCCTTTTCCGAAGCTGGTGGCGTAGTGGAAATCCATTTTCACCGGCTCAAGGCGGAGGGATGTGCCGGGGATTTTTGAAACCATGCGGAGTGAAATGCCCTCGTCCGGCTGGATGCGGATGACGAGGACGTTGCCGCCGGGGACGCCGCCGGGCAGAGCGCCGAAAAGCACGGAGGGGGCGTCTTGGAAATGGACCGAGATCTCGGTGGATTTTTTCGGCAGGCGCTTGCCCATACGAATGTAGAACGGCACGCCGCTCCAACGCCATGTATCGATGAGCAGCCGCACGGCAACGTAGGCCTCGGTCTCGGAGGTGGCGGAAACGCGGTCTTCCTCGCGGTATCCGGGGACGGGATTGCCATCGACGTGGCCGGCGGTGTATTGGGCGCGGATTACGTTTTGCGCGACCTTTTCCGGCGTGTCCCACTGCCGCAGCGAGCGGATAACTTTCACCTTTTCATCGCGGATCCCATCGGCAGAAAGATCGGTGGGTGGCTCCATTGCGACGAGGCTGAGGAGCTGGAGGAGGTGGTTCTGCACCATGTCGCGGAGGGCGCCGGACTTCTCGTAGTAACCACCGCGCCCACCCTCCATGCCGAGGTTTTCCGAACAAGTAATCTGGATGTGGCTGATGTAACGGCTGTTCCAGAGCGGCTCGAAAATCGCGTTTGCGAAGCGGAGCACCATCAGGTTCTGCGCGGTCTCTTTGCCGAGATAGTGATCGATACGGTAGGTGTCTTTTTCCGCGAAGGTTTCGCTGACCACCTTGTTGAGGTGCTTTGCGGTCTTGAGGTCGGTGCCGAAGGGCTTTTCGATGATCACGCGCGCCCAGCAGCCATCCTTCGCCTTGTTGAGGCCGGCGATTTTCAGGTGAACTAGAATTTCATCGAAAAACTCCGGTGCGGACGCGATGTAGAACAAGCGGTTACCCTTGCCGCCGCGGCCGGCATCGATTTCATCGAGGCGTTTCGCAAGCGAAGCATAGCCTGCTTCATCGATGAATTCGGAACAGTGGTAACTAACGCTTTCGATGAAATTTCCCCAAACCTCTGGATTGTGGCCGCTACGCGAAACCTTTCGGTTCAGTTCTTCAAGGCTGGTGCGGAACTCTGTATCCGATTTTTCCCGCCGCGCGAAGCCGATGATGTTCACGCCCGTCGGCAGCTCGCCATCGACGGCGAGGTTGTAGAGAGCAGGGATGAGCTTGCGGTGGGTGAGGTCTCCGGTCGCGCCGAAGATCACCACCGTGCATGGCTCGGGACGGTTGCGGGAAACGAGATCTTCGCGGAAAGGATTCGACATAGCGGTGCCGAGAGTTTCAACGGATGCCTAGATATGGCAACGCGAAATAGGGGCGGGCGAAAGCGGCCGGGAAATGGGTTTTAGCGGGGACTCGCATGGCAGGATCAAGAAAAATGAACTCTGATCGGTCTCGGTGAGTGCAGTCCGCGCAATTTCACATTTTGAATCGGCGGCAGAGGTTTGCGGACTTCATGGCGAATATTTTCATCGGCGGGAGGATGCGGAAATGGGCATAATAGGAATTTCTCATGACGGGTCTTTCAGGTTCCATCCCATCTGCTCGGCGACGTGTTCGGCGAAGCGCGGGATGGCCACCGCCAACTTGGCGAGACGTTGTTGGGCGGTTTGATGATGCTTTGTAGCGGCATTGTGGAGAATGGAGATCACCAACTCGGGTTTCATCTCAAAGAGTGTGATTAGATAGTCCTGCGGATGCTGCGCTTCGATTCCCCATTGTTCCAGATGCTTGGTCGCGAAGTCTTTGAGGTTGAAGGTGACGATTAGTTGAGCCTTTCCCACCAATGCCGCCGCCACCACGTGCCGGTCTTTTTCATCGTTGGTGATGCAAGCCAGCAAAGGTTCGAATCCTTCCACGATCGTTTCCGGGAAGGCTTTACGGATCGCCATCTGCCATGAGTTGGCCATCTCCTCCCCCCAATCGAGCTTCTCGACGTGTGTGCGGCGAACCTCGTCCAGAATCATATTGGAAAGAACCGGAGTGTAGATCCGTGTCCTCTCAGCTAGCCGTAGGAGAAGGTCGCTGACCGAATAGTTAGCCAGCACACAGGCATCGATACAGACTCGATAATCGGCTAACATGATCAGCCGGTGTAGTCTGCGTTATCCAAGCCTGCCCCAAGCACTTTGTCGGCGAGTGCATCGAGGGTTTGGCGACGTTCGCGGTCACGACTGGCCTCGAACTCTTTGAGGTTTTTCAGGTGGATGCGGCGGTGCGTTCCCACGTAGTGGAAAGCGATCTCATTCCGATCCAGCAGCTTGATGAGGTGCGGGCGGGACATTCCCAGATAGTTCGCGGCCGCCTGGGTGGTGAATTCCTCATTCTCCGAAAGCAGCAAGACAGCCTGGCCGCTGGCCATCATGCGCACGGCTTTTGTCAGGACATGAAACAGAGGCTCCGGAAACTGGATATGGGCACCCTCGCGACCTAGCAGCACAGGTCGCTCATCCCCATTGATCACATCCTCCAGTTTTTCCAGGAGCTCTCGGTCGTGTTCCGAAGTCTGCGTTCTCGTTTCTGTAGTTGCTCGTGGTATCACAAGCGCAATAATCGCAATAATCGCAATAATCGCAAATAAAATTTAGCGAAAGTGGGTGGAGCGGGAATTCCGCGACCCTGGCGGGGCTGCCCGCGCTTTGCTTCTGCGGAGGCATGGTCGGGCCGAGCACCCGGGATTCTGGGCCGAAGACGGTTACCATGGATCCGATGCTCGCGGGAAAAAGCCTCTCGGAAATTTTTGAGGATCAGCTTTGAGAAAACTCATGGCACAACGATGCTGTGCCGTTCCCAAAAGGCACGGAGGCCGCCCTCATTGCCCTTGAAAACATTCCGCTCCATGGGGTGGGCGAGATTTCCGTAAAAGCGCGGACTGCGCCATTGCGGGGTGTCGTAGTGCTTCGCGCGCGAAGCTCCGTTTTCCCAGACGACTCCGCCGTATTGCCACATTGTCCAGCCGCGCCAGATATTGTATTGCTGGCAGAGTCTGTCCGGAGTGAGTGCGCCGCCGGCCATTACACGCTCGGTGCCGCCTGGCCCGTAGAGTGCGAGCCAATAAGGCGTGCGCCGGATCACGGCTTTCTGTGCCGGCGTCGCGTTGCTCAACCGCGAGCGCAGGGCATCGCTGTTTTCCAGATAGGTGACGGGATAAATCCCGGTGCGTTGGTGGACGCGCTCGATAAATTTCACCAAGCGATCCGGCGTGGAAAGTGTGTCGAAATCCCCGACCATCAAAATCCGTTTTCCCGAGAGGCCACGGGAGCGCGCGATGCTGTTGACACGAGTCACGAAGCTGTCTGCCTGCGCTGCCGGGTCTTGGTTCATCGTTACGAAATGGTATGCGCCGAGCATCATCCCCTGACGGTTAGCGGATGCCAGAAAATCGCTAAATTTTCTGTCGAGTTCCGGCCCTTTGGCGGATCGAGCGATGAGCGCCAGCGCGCCGTTGCGGCGGAGGGCGGAGAGATTGTGTTCCGAGAAGCGCTCACCGCTTCGCTGCACCTCCTTCGGATCCCAGTGGGAGACGTTAAGGATGGCGGGGGAACGGGAAACGCTGGTGCCGCCAAAGCCGCCACCGATCCGCACCATACCACCAACTCCATTACCACCAGCGCCGCCGCCGCCACCACCGCATTGGGTGAGGAGAGGGATCAGAAAAACGGGGAGCAGGTGAATTGCTTTATTCATCGTTTCAGCAGACCACCAAGATCATGCCGCAGCAAGCGGCGATTGCCGCGCCTACGTCAAGGAAGGCGTCACGTAAGCCATTGTCCTCTGGAATCCCGAGGATCTCGGCTATCTCGCCTGTGCGAAGGTAGATCTCCGCGAAGGTGCGGAAAAATTAAGCGCCGGGAAACTCAACAAGCTTCAGGTGGAAGGCGACAGCGTGATACTCGGCGCGCCGCAGATCTTCACAATGATGAACATCGATGAGTTTGATTTCTGAAAGAGGTGAACAAAAGCTGGATAGAAAAATGAACTTGGCGCTCACTGAATATGCAGCCCGACCAAGCCCTCGATCGTCATGTTCTCCTTGATTTTTTCGTGTGAGATCAGGGCGTAACACCAAGGCTTGCCGCCATGTTTGAAGTTGTGGTCACTGGCACGTTCGCACCACCTCGTCGCTGCTTCCATCTTGGCGATGACATTAGGATCTTCCATGTCCTTTTTCGCCTTGGGCTCCAGCATGTAGATCGCCGTCTCAGTCTCGGCGACAAAGTCCGGCTGATACTCGGGATGGTCAGCTCCGCTTTTATAATAGATCTGGAACTGTCCTTTCGCGGGCTTGAACCATTTGATCGCTTCGCGCTCCAATATCACGGAAAGCACCCGCTCCGACTCGGAGTGAAATTTCTGTACGGCGTATAGGCATTTTGAAAAGCCGCCGAAGAGGTATTTCGCCATGTTGCTCTTGTCGGCGGGCGAAACGCGGTAATCTAGGTTCTTTTGTCCGTATTTCACCGTGAAAGCACTTGGTTTCAGCTCGGTGAATCCTTTGCTAATCTTGACCTCATATCCGGAGATTTCCTCACGGTAATGCTTCTGCATCTGGCCGTGGATGAAGCGTGCGATCTCCTTCTGGTGATGATGTAACACCTGCCACACTTCCTCTTCCGGCAGGTAGCTCTTGAAATGATTCACCGTTTGGGTGGACAAGGTGTAGAGTAGATCGGCGTTCGCATCATACGAGATATCATCGAAGTCCACCAAGCCGCCGACCACATAGTTCTCCATCCGCAGCTCACGGTATCCATCGCCGCTCACGGTCACGGCCTCGCCAAGATCCGTGTGCAGGTTATGAACCCAGAGATCTTTCGATGGCGCGGGATAGCGGAGCGATTTGAGATCCAGCTCAAAGGGCTCGAACCAGCTTTTCACCTCGCCTTGCGGCACAACGAGAATCCGGGGAATCGGGATCATTTCCCGCACCATCAGCGATGTTGTCCGGCTGACGATCCCGGCGATGTCAGGTTGTTCGACGATGCCCTCCAGCTCCCCCTGTTGAGGACGGTAAAGTGCGGCCACTTCCTGCATGATGGCGCTTTGGATCGCGGGGGTTTCCAGCGCGGCCATGGTCGGCACTTCGTTGGGTTTCGCTTCCAGCCTTTTGATCACCTCGTAGGCGATTTGGGCGACACGCTGCTGCGCGGCTGTCTCGAATGCCGGCGTGATTTCCTCGCCCGCAAGATGGGTGCTATTCGTTGTTTGCGCGGGCTTCAGTCCCAGCTTGCTCGCCATGTTTGATTGGGAAACGACCGTCTCCGTCCGGCTTTCGATGTCATTGCCATCTAGCTCGATAAGATGGAGCTTCTTGATCGCGGAATCCGGCTTCCTCGCGTCATCCACGATCTCCTGGAACTTATCGTGCGCGATGATGCTGAGCCGATCCACGGCGGCGACACCGACACGCCTGCCATAGGGAAGGCGCAGCCCGCGGCCGATAGACTGCTCGATGAGAATCCGCGCGTTGGCCGCCCTCAGGGGAACGATTGTGTAAAGGTTCGTCACATCCCAACCTTCCTTGAGCATGTTGACGTGGATCACGATTTCCGTGGGATCTTCGTTGTGCTCCACCGTGAGGAGATCTGCGATCATTTTTTCCTCGTCCGCGCCCGTCTTGCTGCTGTCCACCTGAATGACCTTGTCCTTGTAGCGGCCTTCGAAAAAATCATCCGATTGAATCATGTCGAGCAGTGCCTTGGCGTGGGTTGTGTCCCGTGCGATCACCAGCACGAAGGGTTTCACGATCTTAACATCCGCCTCACGGGCGTAGGTTTCGAGCAACACCTTGGTTTGTTCGTGCATGCGGACGCCATCCATCAGCTTCATTTCCTCAACGGCGGCGGGCGTCATGCCTTTCGGATCGAAGTTCTTTCGCGTGACCACGGCGGGCTCTTTCACGAAGCCATCGTCCATCGCCTTGCCGAGCGGATAGTCGAGGATCACGTTCTTGAAAGGGATGGCACCCTTGGGGCTTTCCACAAACGGCGTGGCCGTGAGCTCCAAGCCCAGCACGGGCTTCAGCTCATTGATCGCCCTCACCCCGGCGCTGGCGCGGTAACGGTGGCTCTCGTCCATGATGAGCACGAGGTCTGGCAGTCCGGCGAGGTATTCAAAATAGCTCTCGCCGATGTATTCGCTGAGCCGCTTGATCCGTGGTGCCTTGCCGCCGCGCACCTCGCTGTTGATCTTGCTGATGTTGAAAATGTTGATCTTGCAGCGCAGCACCTGATCGAAAAGTGTCCCCGCCTTGGCCTCGTAGTCATCGCCGGTGATGATCTCCGGCGCGTCCGTGGCGAACTCGGAAATCCCCTTGAACACATACTTCGCCGTGTTCGGGGTGAAATCGGCGATCAGTTTGTTATAGATCGTCAGGTTCGGTGCCATGACGAAGAAATTGTTGATGCCGTGCTCCAGATGCAGATAGGCGATGAAAGCCCCCATCAGCCGCGTCTTGCCGACACCCGTCGCCAGCGCGAAGCACAGCGAGGCAAACTCCCGCTCGAAGTCTGTCACGGTCGGAAACTCCGCACGAATCGCCGCCAGCGTGGCCTCGCGGTCGATGTTCTTGGTCGGTGGCGCGATCTCGGTGATGCGGTGCAGGATCTCCAACGAATCCCGCTGGGGCTTGCGCAGGCTGAGGCGACCGGAGATGGCGTTGACGTGACGGTTCATGATTATTTTTAGCCGCGAAAGAACGCAGAGAGCGCAAAGAGGCCAGATAGGAGGGAAAAGCCTAGTCCAGACGAAGATGGGCCACGGTCGCTCATGGCGTATTTTTTGATTTGAAATTTGTAGGAGCCGAAGTTGATCAGCAGGCCGTGCTCCGTTCGGCTTGATTTCAAATAGCCGAGCAGTTGGGCTGTGTGCTCTTCTGCCAGCGACTTGCACGCTTTCAGCTCGATGATCAACCGGTCATCGATCAGTAAATCGGCGAAGTAATTTCCAATGTTTGTGCCATCCTCGTCGAACACTTGGATGGGGTGCTGCTGCTTGACGTCGAAGCCAGCTTTCCGCAGGCGGTTCGCTAACGCGTTTTCATACACCTTTTCCAAGTGGCCGTGGCCATGATAGACGTGAATGGCATAGGAAGTTTCACGGACAATGTCGCACAGTTCATTGATTGTTTTCATGGAGTTAGGTGGTTTTGAGTTGGCCGCGAAGGAACGCAAAGAGCGCAAAGAAAGACAGGACTATGGGAAGCCTGCCTTGGGATTGGGGAGGCATCATTCGAAATCTGAAATCTCATCTTCATCTTTGTGTTCTTTGCGTTCTCTTGCGGCTAAAACAATTCCTGCTGCCCCGGCGCGGGTGGAGCTTTCGGGAGGTTCTCGACTTTCAGGCTGTAGTCGTCCTTGCCCCACTCGCAGCGGGTGAGCACGGCGTTGGGGATCTTTTTCACGGTCAGGTTCGGGTAGCCTTCCTTGCGGCCGCGGAAGGCGGAGCAGACGACGAGCAGGCTGCGCTCCGGGCCGACCTCGTCGCTGAGTTCCTGAAGCTGGTCGTGGCTCAGGTTCGCGGTGGTGGTGTAGATGAAATCCCGCTCGGTGCTGTGGCCGTGCTGCCAGTAGAGCGAGTCGCTGGGTTCGTAGGAAAAGCCCTCCAGCTTGCAAACGGCCTCCGCCAGCATGGCGGCATTGTATTCCTTGGACACCACCCAGTTGTCCCACTTGTCCTTTTCCAACAACGACGGTGCGAGGCGGTAGTAGCGGAAACCGCCGCCGCCCTTCCAGCCGACCGCCTGCGTGATGCCGCCGGGATCCTCTCCATCGACCACTTTCTTCAAACGCGGCAGACAATGTGTCTCGCAATGCTCGCCCAGCTCAATGCCGATCCACCGCCGCCCCATCTTGTGCGCCACCGCCGCCGTCGTCCCGGAACCGAGGAAAGAATCGAGAACGAGATCGCCTGGGTTGGTGGCGATGTGAATGACGCGTTCAATCAAGCGTTCGGGCTTTGGGGTTGCAAAAGCGCTATCCCTCTCAAACAAGGCTTGGCTTTCACTTTTGGCTTCTTGTGAATGACCAACTTCAGTGTGTGGCCACCAAGTCCAAGGAGTCATTCCTTTCATTTCTGACAAAAACCGCTTGAGGGCAGGAACACCGTCTCCTTTCGGGCCATAATACATTCTATCCTCAGCAGTAAACTTTCGGAAACCTTCCTCGGTAACACGCCAGCATCGTCCAGCAGGTGGCGTGACAATCCGTCCCGAAGGTAAAGTGATGTCATACATTTGATTCGGACGAAAACCGGCCGCGGTGAAATCCGATGCTTTCCATGGCCCTCTCAAATCATTGTCGGGATTTTTGAATTGTTTTGTTTGAGCTTCAGCCAATGGAATCAAGTTAGCTACTTTGCTGAATGCCGATGTTGCTGCGGCGTAACAGAATAAATTTTCGTGCGCATCGCTTATGGCAATCCTAACGTCCGGAGCGTATCTTTTTTGCCAGACGATATTTGCAACAAAGTTCTTACGACCAAACACTTCGTCACACAGCACCTTTAGATAGTGCGCTTCGTTGTCGTCGATGGTGATCCATAACGAGCCGTCATCAGTGAGCAGCTTTTTGATCAACTCCAACCTGTCCCGCATCAACGACAACCAAATCGAATGCTCCACCCCGTCATCATAATGCTCGAAAGCGCTGCCCGTGTTGTAAGGCGGATCGATAAAGACGCATTTCACCTTCCCGGCGAACTCCTGTTCCAGCGCCTTGAGTCCGAGCAGATTGTCCCCGCGGATGAGCATGTTGTCGAAGATATCCCCGACTTCATTGGCCGCAAAGGAACGCAAAGAGCGCAAAGAATCAGAATTTTTTGAGTTCTCTGCGATCTCTTGCGGCAAATCCTTCACCTTCGCCCGGTCTTCATTGGCAACGGATGAGCGCAAAGAATCAGAACCTTTTGCGTTCTTTGCGTTCTCTTGCGGCCATTCCTTAACCCGGAATTTCGCGTGATGGGACTTGTCCGGTTCCTCCAGCAGGATGCGCGGCTCCAGCCTCGGCCGGTGCTCCTTGCCGATCCAGGTGAGTTCGAGTTTGGTTTTCTTGGAAGACATGGAAGATGAGAAAGTGTTCTGTGATTTTTTCCGGTTCAGGAAAGTTGCTCCAACCGGGAAAGCCAGTCATGGAAATGCGGACACTTGGCCCGCAAGGCAGGCAACCCAATGGCAGCAGCGGCAGGTGCTCCGACGCGCACTTTGCTGCGCTCATAGATGGGCAAATGGTTGATGATGCGCTTGCTGGGTGCGGTCTGCGGACCCTCATTGATTTCTTCCGGCTGTAAATGCGCCACCTCCCTTTGCAGCGCATTGATGCCATGGTCGGAATTGCTCAAACGGGATCTCAACTGGTTCAAGTCGCAATAGAGAAGCGCCTCGAACTCATGGAGCTGGATGTAGGGTTGGAAGCGCGGATCGCCGAACTCAGAATGCAATGCCTGCTCCAAGGTGGCGACAAGCGCCATCGCGTTGGGTTGCCTCCGCGCCTCCTCCCATCCGGGAAACGCGGACGGCAACGCATACAAATCCAGCATGGTGGTGAAGCGGGCTTCGGGATGCTTGTCCTGCCGCATCAGCCGGGTGAGGTCGCCTTGGATTCTGGCGAAATCGAGGATGCCACCACGCTTGCCGAGTTTGCGGTTGGTCACGACCACTCGCGGTTTCACCTCGATGTTGTAGTTCGCGAGGTGCGGAGTCAGGGCCTCATCGGCGAAAGCTTTCTCGGCCTGCCCCTCGACGGTGATATAGAGCCGCAGCCAACCCATCACGGAAGTCCTCCCAACTCGTTCTTTTCCCAAAGCTGGCCGAGGGTGTATTCCTGCAACCAGTCCGCCAGTTTCTCGGGGTCAAGCCGTTCCAATGTAGATTCCCCGTCGTGTTGATTCACCACAATGACTTGCTCGGGAGTCAGTTCATCCAGCAACAGGGACGCCTGGGTGGACACGATCACCTGACACCGCTCCGCAGCTTCGTGAAGGAGGCTGGCGAGGAGCTTGATCGCGTAGGGATGCAGTCCCAGTTCCGGCTCGTCGATGATGACGGTGTAAGGCGGGCTAGGTTGGAGCAGCAGGGTGGCGAGACAAATGTAGCGGAGGGTGCCGTCGGAGAGTTGATTGGGGTAATAAACCAAATCCGAGTGGCGATCCTTCCACAAAAGCTGGGTCTGTCCCGGAGCAACTTCTCTGAGCACAAATTCTCCGAAGAAGGGTGCAACCTGCCTAACGGTCTCGGTGATTTGGGCGAAGTTGGATGGATTCGCCGACTCCATTCGCATGAGCACGGCAGAAAGGTTGGCGGCGTTGCTATGCAGCATCACGTTGTCCACGGTATTGCAAAGCCCCATAACGGGAGCTGCGGGCGATGTGTCGTGGAAATGATAGACACGCCAGTCGCGGATCGTTTCAACGACCCATTGTATGGCTTTAGTGTTTGGGTATCTGGAAATGAGACTTTCAAGATGTCCGCTACCCATGTCATTATCCGTGACCCATTGGCCATGGAATGGAGCGGACTCCTGAGCGAAGAAGAGCGACCGGTCATCTGCGCCACGAAGGGAGAATTTGTATTCGTTCCGGCCGAATTTGAGGTGGGCGGAAAGTTCCGGTGTCGTTTTCATTCCCCTGAACAGGAATGCATCCGCGCGTCCCCGAGCAGCGACGTAGTTCTGCAAGCCTTTGTTGGAATCGAAGATGTGACCCAGCAATTCAAAGAACCGGACGAAGTTCGTTTTACCAGCTCCATTCGCGCCGATGAGAACATTCAGGCCATCAGACATCCGAAACTCCTTGAGTTCACGAATGGATTTGTAGCCGGAAAGAGAAATGCTTTCGAGGCGGCGGCTGGGGAAGGGAGTCATGGGAGTTAGGAACTGTTCGATTTCGCGTCTGGCGTGGGGAAACTGTTACGGAAGAAGTATTTTTGTTATTTTCGGGGTTAGTTCTGCAGGAGTTGTTACGGAATATCAATTCATGCGCCATCCAAGGTGGAATAGCGGCTCCAGTCGGGAATGCTGCAAGAGCTTCCCTTCGATCTTTTCGATCAGGACTTCTCGCTGGCGATCAATCGCATCCTGCGCTTCAAAAAGCGAGCGCCGCTTTTCATTACGCTGGAATTCGATGGATTTGATCTGCTTCTGACTTTCCAGCTTCTCCTCCAGTGTCAGCGCGGTGATCGAGGCGCGGCGGGTTTCCTTGAGTTGGCGGTCGAATTCCTTGATCTCGCGTTCGAGGCCGACTTTCAGATCATCGGCCCAGCCGTCGAGTTTGGTGGCTTCGGCTTCGTAGAAGAGGGCATTGCGTTCGGATACCTGGCGCTGGATTTCGGACTGGCGTTGAGTTTCAACCACAGAGAGCGCAGAGAGCACAGAGGAAGAAATGAGTGGTTCGGACCCGGGAAGACTTTTTGTGTTCTCTGTGTTCTTTGTGGTTAAAACGATTGCTGGCAGGGTGAGCATGCGGCGGACTTGCTCCTCATCGAGCATCGTTTCGTCATCGGTGCAGGCGGCGAAGATCAGGTGATCCTCGGCTTGATCCATGGATTCCACGGTGAATATGGAGACGGCAAGGGCGCCGGATTTCCCGCGCAGGGGTTCCAGAATGCTGATTTTTCCGTCGTGGTCTGCGTAGCGGAACTCGACTTCGGCAATAGGCAGGTCGTGGGTCTTCGCGCGGGCGATGACGTGCTCGGCGAGCGGGTGGCCGAGGCGGTAGAGGTGAGATTCACCCGAACGGCGGGGCAGTTCGTAGCGGCCGAGGGGGATTTCGTTAGCCGCAAAAGAACGCAGAGAGCGCAAAGATTCGGGGATGGAGAGGAGATGGAAGGATGAATCTTCGGAGAACTCGGCGTGGCCGTTCAGCTCGTGGCGGGTGAGCTGGATGAGCTGGCGTTCGAAGCGGCTAAGGAAGGCCTTGGAGTCGTCGAGGCGGATCTTGAGCTTGTCCCGCAGCTCGTCGTCGAAGTTTTCGAACAGCTTGCGCCGGGTGGCGGTCATGGCCTCGTTGATCTCGAAGTCGAGCTCGAGCTGGAGCGCGTCGAAGGCGGTCTTGATTTCCTCCGGCCTGCGGCAGCCCTGATAAATGGCGGCGATGCGTTTCTCGAAGTCCACGCCGGATTCGATGGCTCCGAGCACCTCGTCGCTGGAGCCGAAGACGCCGGTGAAGAGCTGGAATTTCTCATCGAGGAGCTGGAACACGCGGAGATCCGCCTCATTCTTGCGGTTGAGGAAATTGACGACGACCACATCGTGCTTCTGGCCGTAGCGGTGGCAGCGGCCGATGCGCTGCTCGATGCGCTGCGGGTTCCATGGCAGGTCGTAGTTCACGACGAGCGAGCAGAACTGGAGGTTGATGCCCTCCGCGCCGGCCTCGGTGGCGATCATGATGCGGCCTTCCTCGCGGAAATAATCGACTAGGGCTGAGCGCATGTCCGCCGTGCGGGAGCCGGTGATCTTGTCCGATCCCTGATGGCGTGCCACCCAGCGAGCGTAGATGGCTTTCGAGGTGTCGTCGGTATTGGAGCCGTTGAAGAGCACGATGCCCTCCGCCCAAGGGCTATCGCCCAACAAACGGAGCAGGTAGCTCTGGGTCTTGCGGGACTCGGTGAAGATGATGGCCTTTTCCGCCGCGCCGAGTTCGCGGGCCTTGGCGAAGGCGACATCGAGCGCCTTGAGCAGGGCTTTGCCCTTGGCGTTGTGATCCAGCGAGAGGGCGAGTCGCGTGAACTCGTCCAGATCGGTGATCTCCGCGCAGATGGCGGCGCGGTCTGCGGCGGTCAGAGGCTCTGGCGGATCGTCGCCCCATTCCTCGGCGGTTTCGTCGAGGGATTCGTAGTCCTCGTCCAGTTCCTCTTCGAGCGTGAGATGGGGTTCGTCCGCCTTGAGCTGGGCTTTCAGGCGGTTGGAAATGGAGGTCAGCGCCCCGGCGATGGCGAAGGACGAGGAGGCGAGGAGTTTCCGCAGGACTAATGTCATCAGGCTACGCTGGCTGGGAGGCAGGGCTTGGAGATTCTCCCGCTGTAGATAATCGGAAACGAGGTGATAGAGCTTGTCCTCGCCCTCGTCGGGATCGAATGGCTCTACCATGGCATGGCGTTTCGTGAACGGCACATACTGCGTGACCTGACGGCGCAGGGTGCGATGGCAGATCGGTTTCAGCCGTGCCTTGAGCGTCTCAAACACCTGTGACTGGCTCAGATTGGTGAATTGTTCGCGAAAACTCTTCAGATCGCCGAAGGCGTGTTCGTCGATGAAACTGACGAGGCCAAACAACTCCAGCAGCGAGTTTTGCAGCGGCGTAGCGGTGAGGAGGAGCTTGTGGCGTTCCTGCAAGGCTCCCTTGAGCACGTTGGCGATGACATTCGAGGGCTTGTAAACGTTGCGCAGGCGGTGGGCTTCATCGATCACCACCAGATCCCACGGAGTCCGGTGGACATCGGCGGCCTTGTTGCGGGCGAACTGGTAGGAGCAGATGACCACGGCCTCCTCCTTCGGCTCGAATGGGCTGAAGTTGCCCATTTTGATCGCGGCGTTGTAGGACTTCGTTTCCAGAATCGCGCAAGGCAGGAAGAATTTCTCGTTCATCTCCTGGTGCCATTGCTTCCGGAGGTTTGAGGGAGTGATGATCAGGATGCGGCGCTGCCGCTCCGCCCATTTCTGGGAGATGACCAGCCCGGCCTCGATGGTTTTCCCTAACCCGACCTCATCCGCAAGGATCGCCCCCTTCGAAAGCGGCGAGCGGAAAGCGAACAACGCGGCATCCACCTGATGCGGATTCAGATCCACCTGCGCCCCGGCCACCGCGCTGGCAAGCTTCTCCACGCTATCCGAGGGGCAGCGTTTAGTAAGCTCGTAGGCGAGGTATTTCGCCTGATAATCCGTGATAAGCATTACTTGTGGAGGATGTAGAAGTCTGGGTTGAGACCGGCGAGGGGGGAGCGGAGTTTTTCGATTTCGGTGGCCGGGCCGTGGACTTCGAGGCGGGCGAGATCGGCGAGTTCGAGGAATTTTCCGAGCAGCTCGCCGACGTTTTCGAGGTGGGCGAGCACGCCTTCCGCGCCGATGTAGGCCTCGCGGCAGAAGGCCATGTCGCCGTTGCGGGTGAAGTCGTAGTAAAGGCAGGCGGGCTCGGTGGCGGTTTTTTCCACGAAGGCGGGCATCAGTGAGGTGAAGGCATCGAGGTTGCCCTCGCGGATTTTGAAATACGGATGGAGACTGACGGCTTGGGATAGTGCTGCGGACATGGCGATGAAGCTAATTCCGAAAGGCGGAATACAAAGGGGAAAACATCTGTTTTACTGATGCTTTTTGAAGACCAACTACTTCGATGCACGCCAATAGTTGCGGACTACGTGCATGAGGGCGCTCCAAAGTTTCTTCATGGGTGCTTGGAGGGATCGTAGAAGATACGCACGTCAGCCTCTTTTGTGCCGAGGAGTTGCTGGGCACGGCGGAGGGCGTCGCGGGTGGAGATGTTTGGGTTCGAGGGCATGGTCAGGAAAATATTGCTCTCGCCCTGTGTGCGGTTGGCTCCCTGCTGGAGTGTTTCTAGGATGCCGGAGCGCTTGAGCACTTTGTAGACGTCCTTGGTTGCGCCGGAGATCAGCAGGTGCAGGCTGTTGCGGCGCATAAAGCTGGCTAGATCCTCCAGGGCCATCACGCTGGTAGCATCGAGATGGCGCGCGTTTTTCAGGCGCAGGATGATGACCTTGATCGCCGGATCCGCGACGATGTGCTGGACCTGCGTTCGGAATAGCTCCGAGGCCCCGAAAAACAGGTCGCCCTCGACGTGGACGATGGATATCGCAGGGATCGGGCGGGCGCGTTTTCCCTCCCTTTCGCGTAGCTCGCCGGTTTCGTTGAATTCGTATTCTGTTAGAAAAGGCTTGCTGGCTTTTCTTAGGAAAAGGGTGATGGAGATCGCGACGCCGATGAAGATCGCCACGTGAAGCGGCGCGAGCAGGGTGGCGAGAAAAGTGAGCACGATCACCAGCGCGTCATCGCCGGTGGAGCGTAGGCAGATGCGGATCTGGCGGATGTTTATTAGCGAGAATGAGATCGCAATAATCAGCACGGCAAGCGCGGCCCGGGGGATGTAATCGATGAGATTGAGCCCCGTTTCGCCAGACCATGCGATGAGGACGACGAGGATTAATGTGAAAATTCCGGTGTAAACGGGTGCTGCTTTCGTGGCCGCTCCGGAATGGAAATTCAGCGACGAGCGGGTGAGTGAACCGGAGGCCGGCATCCCGCCCGCGAGCGCGGAACCGAGGTTCGCGTAGCCGACGGAGAGCATGTCTTGATTCGAGTCGAGGCGATCGCCGGTCTGCGAGGCGATCGACTTCGCCATCAGGGTGTTTTCCAGCGAGGCGAGAAACGCGATGGCAAGGGCGATTCCAAGCAGCGCGGAGATGTCGTTGAAGATTCCGTCGCGCAGCAGCGTGGGCATGGTCGGCATCAGCTCCGCGAAACCAAAGGTGGTGAAAGTGGCCTGCCCAGTAAATGGGCCAACGTTGAAATGGATCAGCGGGCCAAAGATCGCAGAGCCAAGGACGAGGGCGATGGAAAACGCGGGCCATGTTTTTTTCCATCTACGAAAGGCATAGTAGATCAGGAAAGTTATGGAACCAATGACAAGCGGCACCCAATTTGTTTGAACTAGCGAAATGACGAGTTCCGCTACGAGGCCGAAAAACGTTGCTGTTTTTTCGGAGTTTACGTAGGCATCGAGACCGAGCAGGGGCTTGAGCTGGTTGCCGATGATGAGCACCGCGGCGCCCGCCATGTAGCCGACGAGCACGCTGCGCGAAACGTATTGGAGCAAGTCTGCGACCTTGAGCACCGCGCCGATCAACGAGCAGAGAGCGATGAGAAGGACGAGCAGCGGGAGCAACTCGGGGATGCGGGATTGCAACGCGGGGTTCACGGAAAAGAAACTGAACAGCATGAACGCCGTCGCGTTCGTGGGGCCGAGGACGTTGTAGCGCGAGCTGGCGAAGAACGGCGCGATCATCGCGGCGATGGCGGCACTGACTAACCCGTAGATTACATCCAGACCCGCGATGGCGGCGTAGGCAATGGCTTGCGGCAGCGCGAGCAACGTGACATTTCCCGCTGCGCGGATGTCCGCTCCCAGTTTCGCGCCGGAGTATTTGGACACCGGCCCGATATGCGGCAGGAAATGGATTTGCTCCGCAGCAAAATAGCCCCGGATTTGGCGGGAAGCTTTTTTGATGAATTGCCAGGAGATCATTTAATTCCTTGCAGGCTACTTAAAACGCGCCCGCCTGAAAAGATACAAGCCGAGCAATCCGCATAAAACATTCGGTGCCCACAGCCCGACGGTGGCGGCGGCGTCGCTATCAAAGTCCTCGGCCATCATCGTGAGAAGGAAATACAACATCCCGATCAGGAGGCTAAGAATCAGACCGCTGGAGGTATCTTTTCTCCGTGAATTCATTCCAAGCGGCACGGCCACGCAGGCGAAGGAAAGACAAGCAAGGGAGAAGGTGTATCGTTTTGTGATCTCTGTGCCGAACTTGATGCGCTTATTGGATTCGAGATCTGGATTCTCCGCCAGGTAGCGGCGGATTTCTGTGTTGGTCATTGCCGACGAGCGCACCCTGTTATTTTGGATGCTGCCGAAATCGAAGAGCCACGGCTCGGCTTCCTGCGCGAAGGCGAACTCGGATGTGCCATCCTTCTCTTTTGTCTCGATGAAGGTGTCGAGCAGTTTGAGTCGAAGTTGCTTCTTGTCCTCGTCCACCACCAACGAAACTTTACCCGCATGGACGTAGGCTTCGGAGCGGACAGGTTCCCCATTCTCACCGTTGGAAACTTGGTAGAGGTGGAAGCCGCGCAAGGAATCACCCTCTCGTTTCTCTACAAAGACTTTCTGATTCTTGAAACGTGACTGAACCAGGCCGGGGTTGAGGAGGGATCGCGGATTGCGTTTCACCTGTTCGATAAGCATTTCGGTCAGGGAGGCCTTCGCCAGCGGAACGACATTTACATTGATCCACATGCAGATCCCGGAAAGGGCGATGGCAATGACGAACACCGGTAGGGCGAGCCGCATGAGGCTGATGCCCGCGACACGGAAGGCAGTGACCTCGTTATCGTTTGAGAGCCGCCCGAACACCAGCAGCACAGCGCAAAGGAAGCCCCAGGGAATGGTGAACATCAGAGAATACGGCACCACGTTGAGAATGAAGCGGAACACCACCGCGGGCGGCGCGTTCTGCTCCACCAGTAGCGGACGCACCTCCTTGAAAAGGTTTCCCATCACTAGCACCAGGCTCAGCACCATGATCGCATACAGCGTCCCGACAAGGATCTGTCTCGCGATATAGCGGTCGAAAAGGCGCATGTCAGAGACTCTAGGTCATGGCGGCAAGTTGCAAGCCTGCTATCATTTTCGTATTGTTGATAATTGAAATTTGAAATTTGAAATTTCCCCGTAACCTCCCGCCATGCGCGCCGTGCTCATCATTGAAACCTCCACCGAGGCCGCCTCCATCGCACTTGCAGTGGATGGCGAGATCGTCGCGGAGAGGGGTTTTGTCAGCGACAGGCGCCACAACGCGCTGCTTTTCGAGCCGCTCGCGGAGATCATGGAAATACACGGCGGGAAATCCTTCGATGCCGTCCTCGTCGGTAGTGGGCCGGGGAGTTACAGCGGCACACGGGTGGGCATCGCCGTTGCGCAGGGAGCGGCGCTTGTTGCTGGTTGTGATGCGGTGGCCGTGCCGTCCATTCTCGCCGTGCCCGAAGCCCTTGCTGAAGGACAATGCCTCGCGGTGGGGGACGCCCGCCGGGGTTCGTTCTGGTTTGCGAAAATTGGAGAGGGGCGGCTGTTAGATGGCCCGATTTTGACGGATGCCATCGGGCTGGATTCAGCGGTTAGGCAAGCGCGTGAGGCTGGGGTTTCCGTTTTCTCGATGGATCGCTTTCGCGACCGGGAAATCCCTTTCGCGCTGCCCACGGCAATCGGGCTGTGGCAGGCATGGCAAAACGCCACTCCGCAAGACCGTGCGATTTGGCGCGGGCGCATCCCGCAGCCGATCTACCTAGCCCTGCCGCACATCACCGCTTCAAAAAAAGCTACTTACGGCTCCTGAGTTTCAGAACACTCATGGATCAGATGGACGCAGGGGTGTTTGCCGTTTTCACGGAAAAATTCACCAATCGACTCCAAGGCCTTCGCGTTGGGCGAGTTCGAGGAGTTCGGGTTTCATCGGCCACTCGTCGCAGCGTTCGCTGGTGGTGTGGCGTTGGCTGGCTCCCTTGAGGGTCATGCAGCCGGTGTTGTCACCGATCTGGCGGACGGCATCGACTTCCTCGGGGGCGAGGCGGACGTCGGGCATTTTTCCGAACTCGCGGATCTTGTCCTCGATGAGGCGGGCGCTCGCGCCAGCTTCTTGGATGAAGGTGGGGACGACGCACTCTACGGGCGCTTGGCTGAGATTCCAGATGCAGGCGAATTCGATCAGGCTGAGGTTGTATTTCTCGGCGATGGGGCGCATGCGGTTCGCCTTTTCCATACCGTGGCCAACCCAGCCATCCGGGCGGTAGGTGCGGTGATCACCGGGTTTGAAAACGTGGTCGGGCGAGAGGTCGTCGTGAAAGACGCCGCCGTAATCGACGACGCGGGTGAGCACTTTGATGCCATGCTTTTCACAGGCGGGGAGGAGTAGATTCGAGGGCCATGGTTCGAGCGGGTTGAGGATGAGCATGGTCCAGTCGATGATGCCTCCGAATTTCTCGAAGAAGGCGAGGAGATCGAGTGTGAAGCCGTTAGCGGGGCCGGGGGCCATTCCGAGTTCGCGAGTGAGGCCGGTTTCCTTGGCGCGTACCATGGCATTCCAAACGGCTTCTGAGGTGTAGCCGTGCTCGTCGGGGTTGTGGAGCATCAGCAGATCGAAGTGGTCGGTGCCGCAGCGCTCGAGCGAGAGCTTGGTGGCGCGTTGCACAAACTCGTCGTATCCGTCGGGGCCGCGCAGCTCGGGATCGGTAAAGCGTGGGTAGCCTTGGGAGCCCTTGCGCTCACCATCGTAAAAATCGTGGCCGATCATCCCGACGAGGGCGTAGGTGGAACGGTCGATGCCGGCGAGGGCTTGGCCTAGGAGCGTATCTGCTTTGCCGTTTCCGTAAACATCGGAGGTGACGAAGGTACGGATGCCCGCTTCGTAAGCAGTCTTAATGCAGCCGAGGAAGCGATCCTCAGGAAGTGTCTCGCCGAAGTGCATGAAGCGACCTCCGCTCCAGGTTCCATATGCCGTTTGGGTGATTTCCATGATGTTGATTGGGATGTCTCGCTGAGCAGCTTTCACCTAGTAGTGCGGGTTCCGCAAGCGGGAATCGGCAAGATCAGGGCATCGCTTCTGGAGAGCCGTGCCTGTGGCCGGCCGCCCCCGGCATCGCACGCGCCAGGAAGCCGGCCAAAGGCGCGGCTCTCCAGAACGCTCTCACATTGATTTCAGCAGGGTGAGCTGGTTGCGGGCGCGCATGAGGTTGTGGCCTTCGTAGTCGGAGCGGAAATAGACGCCGCCGAGCAGGTGGTCGGTGAGAAAACGGATAGCGAGTTCCAGTGCGATCACCTTGGGGGCGGACGGCAGCAGGGCTTTTTCCGCGGGCGTGAGGAAAGCAGAGGCGGTGGAGAGGTAGCCCTCGGTGAGCGCGGCGGCGAGCTCCGGATCCTGGCGGATTTTCTCGGGATCAGTCTCGTTCTCATCCGCGGTGGAGGCGGCGGAGCGAACGAGATCGCCGTAATCGAAGAGCGCGAGGCCCGGCATGACCGTGTCGAGATCGATCACGATGGGCGGGAGGCTGGGATCGGTGGGGAAAAGGATATTGGAGATTTTGGTGTCGTTGTGGGTGATCCGGAGCGGCAGCCCGGCATCGACGAGGAGGGTCGTGAGGTGTTTCTGCGAGAGGATGAAATCGAGATCCGCGCGTGCGTTTGCCACGCGGCTGACGGGGTCTTTCTCGGCAGCGGCAAGGAGTTTCGCGAAGTAGGTGGGGGTGTGGTGGAAGTTGGGGATCGTCTCGTGGAGGGTGGCGGGATCGAGATCGGAGAGCTTTGCCTGAAAGTTCCCGAAAGCGGCGGCGGCTCGGAATGCGAGATCCGGCGAGTCGATTTTCATAAACGATTCGGTGCCCTCGTGATAGGGGTAGCAGCGCCAGACGGTTTGATCCCGCAGAGTCAGCCAGCTGTGGCCGCCTTGGGCGGGGACGAGTTGGAGTTGCTCCGTGCCGGGATCGCGCGCGCCGATGTGGCCGGTGACTTGGAAGATGTTTTCCATGACTTTCTCTGGCTCAGGGAACACGGTGGAGTTGATGGACTGGAGGATATAGCGCTTTTCCGATGATCCACTGCGGCAGGTTATGGCGTAAGTGGTGTTGATGAGGCCGGTGGGAATTTCCTCAAAAGCGACAACAGGCCCGGGCAGGATGAAACGGGCGGCGATGTCCGGAATGGGTGGTGCGGTGCGGTTGCTTGCCATGTGCGGGGTTTTTGAAAAAGGGTGGGTTATTGGGTGATGTGGAGGTGAGTATGCACAAGCATCCGATGAAGAGAAAACATTTCACTCGCCGAACGGAGCTCTCCTGCCATCACTTTGCAAACATACGCTGCGTGGGTCATTTTGGCAAAATGACCCAACCGTATTCAGAGCCGCCTTGCGTTCCGACCCTCGTCGATGAGCTTCCAGAAATGCTTGGAGCCAGCCAGCGCCTCGTCCTCGCCGAGCGGCATTTTCGAGCGGAATAGGAAATCTGAGAAGGTGCCTTTGTGGAGCACGCGGTGGACGATGACCGAGCCGTCCTTCACCTCGAAGTAGAAGCGGTATTCCTTCGCGCGGAAGCGATACATCGCATGCCCGTCCCTTTCGAGTTTTCCGAACTTGCCACCCGTATTCGCCAGATCCTTCTCGGTAACTCGAAACTCCTCCAGCAGCTCAAGCTGCTCTAAAGTCCCTAAAGCAGAGATCTCCGCCGCGCTGATTTCATTGAAAACGATTTGGAACACAGCCGCAGAGTAACCCGCCCGCGCTGCCCGGGAAAAGGGGAAAGATCGCGGATATGAACGGCTTCTTCGCGTGGATCACCCGCCTGCACCAGTCGCGCCGCTGAAAGGACAGAGGAGCAGTGTTTATTCCTCGACGCTGATTCGCGTCATCAGCAAATGCGATGCGCCAGGCATCACGATCTCTGCCCTGTCGTTCGCGATCGCCGCCTCGATGCAGCAGAATTTCAGGCAACCCTCATCTGGAAGATCCGCGATCGCCGCTGCTTTCTCTGCCCACGGATTCCAAACCACCGTCGAGGGACTACCGGACTTCTCAATCAGGATTGTCCTGCCGGAAAGATCATCTACAAGGAGTGTACTACTAGAACTATCGTAAATTCGATCCACCTCTCTATTAAAAATTACATCCCCTTTCTGAATCCGATTTTGCCGTTCCCCGCTGCTATCCAGATAGGTGCATCCATCTAGGTTGACCACACGCACTTGTGAGATATCGGAAACGCCGAGGTAGGTGTGTAGGGCGCCCGAGACCACGATGGGCACCTCGGAGACATTCTTCGATTCCAACACGACTTCGAGTTCCTCCCCCGCTCTCACCGTGAGTTCCGCATTCCAGATTCCGACGTGGATTCCAAATCGCAGCGTCACCCCGTCGGCATCCTCCGCCGCATCAAGAAATTCCCAGAGCCGCCCCCTGACCAATCCATGCGAAGGCTGCGCCGCATCCGCTGGGTGCGCATGGAACCACGGCCAACACACCGGAATTCCACCGCGTATCGCCTTACCCTCTTTGTAAACAGCATCCGGACTGAGATATAAAACTTCCTCCTCATCTACAGGCCGCCACGACATCACATGCGCTCCGTGAAGAGCCACCCGCGCCACACATGTCGGGTGATTGATTTCAAAAACGGGATACGAGGGATCGATCTCAGACAAACGAACAGAAGCAGGCAAAGTCATGCGCCCATGCAAACCCGTCCGCGCGTAACTGCAAGGACGCGTTTCAAATCCCCCACTCCCACTCCTCCTTGATCTGATCGATCGCGCGCCGGTCTTTCTTCGTTGGCCGGCCTTTCGCGGCTTCCGCCTTCGCGATCTGCCAGTTTTTCAGCGCCTCGTAAACCTCGGGCTTCGTCCTGTCCTCGTAGCAGGCCTGCGCCTCGGGCGCGCCGACGCGTTTGTCGATCACACCGCGCACTAAGATCTCTCGCAAACCCGGGCCATCGATGAAAGGAATTTCCAGCACATCGCCGATCTGCACGGAGGACGCGCGCTTCATGGCATGACCGTTACGCTTCACCTTACCGTCGCCGAGAACATCCGCCGCAAGGACGCGGGTCTTGAAAAAACGGGTAGCCCAAAGCCATTTATCAGCGCGTGTCGAACCGGACATTTCACGGAAACTGCCATCCGTATCGGCACTCCGCAAGACAGCGCTTGCCGAATATCGGATCGTGCGGAACTTGTTGCTATGAATTCCCCACCCACCCGCTCCGTCGCCCTCGCCCGGCTGGAAGCCTTCGTCCCTCTTGCTGCAAAATATGCAGGCCATCGTAACTTCGATCTCGGCGTGGGGAAACACACTGGCGTTTCCAGCCTTTCTCCCTACATCCGCACTCGGCTTGTCACAGAAGAGGAGGCCACGCGCGCCGTCCTTGCCCGCCACAGCCCGAGTGCCGCGGAGAAATTTCTCCAGGAAATCGCATGGCGCACGTATTGGAAAGGCTGGCTGGAGATGCGTCCCGAGGCGTGGAGCCATTACCTCGCCACTCTTGCGGAGCAGGAAAAATCTGCCGCATACGGGAATGCCATCGCGGGTGAAACAGGCATCGGGTGCTTCGACCACTGGGTGCGCGAGCTGCTAGACACCGGCTACCTCCACAACCACGCCCGCATGTGGTTCGCATCGATCTGGGTCTTCACCCTCAAACTTCCCTGGCAGCTCGGCGCGGATTTTTTCCTTCGTCATTTGTTAGACGGAGATCCCGCCGCAAACACGCTTTCATGGCGCTGGGTCGCGGGTCTGCACACGCCCGGAAAACACTACCTCGCTCGTGCAGAGAACATTGCAAAATTTACTCTCGGCCGATTCAATCCAGCTGGTCAACTCGATGAAAAATCTCAAGCCATCCCGTTGGATCAAATCTTCACGCGTCAAGCATTACACCTCCCCCAAAACCCAAAACCGCAAGGCCGTATTGGCCACCTGATGTTTCCCGAAGACCTCGCCATGTCGCCCGAGGATCTTGGCGAAATCCATGCCACTGCCGCTTACCTGCCAGCCTCCCATCAGACCTCATCCTTGGTCACGGAGTTTCTCAACGGAGCCATCAGCTCCACTCTAACAGAACGCTCTGGCACACGGCTTGGAGAATCCTTCCACAGCGCGCTCAACGATTGGATCAGTGCAGAGAAGCTCGACTCCATCGTCATCTCCCGACCCACCGTCGGATTCACCAGAGATTTTCTAACAAACCAGACTCTCCCTCCCATCACACACATCTTCATCCGCTCATGGGATCGCCTGCTCTGGCCGCACGCCACCGCCGGATTTTTCAAACTCAAGGAAGCCCTGCCGAAGATCCACGCCTCGCTCGCCCCGCAGCGGGAGGGCGATTTATTTCCGCATCTCTGACCCCAGCCTTTGCTTGATCGACTACGGGTGGCCCGCGCGTGATCAGCATTCGGCAATCCAGACAGCCCGGCTTGCCCCGCCCGTCGCGACGCATCGCGACTTGCACACCGACCTCCTTAAAGAGAAACTTCTCCACGTCGCACCCGGCGAACCGGAACAGCCCCACCAGGTGAGTCACTACCCTTAAACACATGCAAACCTGACGGAGAGGCAATGAGTCCAGATACAAATACATTATTGGAGTCCGCACGCATCGCGTGGCGGAATAATTCCAAATGCATCGGACGCCTCATGTGGCGCTCGCTTGAACTGTGCGATGCGCGTGGCGCGACCACGGCTGGCGATGTCTTCGATGCCTGTGTTGAACATCTCCGAGTTTCCACGAATGCAGGGCGCATCCGTCCTCTCATCACCGTATTTCCTGCCGCATGCCCACGAGCAGGCGGTATCCGTATCCATAACCGCCAGCTGATCCGCTATGCCGGCCACACCCTGCCGGGGGGCGTTGTCCTCGGCGATCCAGAACAGGTAAAGTTTACCAAACAGGTTCTCAGCCTTGGTTGGAAACCTCCCGCGCGCCTCTCGGCCTTCGATCCACTGCCGTTACTCATCGAGTTTCCCGGCGAGGCCCCACGCCTGTTCGATCTGCCCAGCGATGCCATCCTTGAGGTCGAGCTCAGGCACCCTTTCCTGCCATGGTTCGCGGAGCTTGGCTTGAAATGGCACGCCCTTCCCGCCGTGAGCGATATGGCCTTCGAAGCTGACGGCTTACGCTACACCGCAGCGCCCTTCAGCGGATTCTATATGGTCACGGAAATCGGCTCACGGAATCTCGGCGATACGTATCGTTACAACCAGCTGCCTGTCGTTGCGAAAAAAATGGGCTTGGACACCTCTACGAACACTTCTTTCTGGAAAGACCGCGCCCTCATTGAGATCAATGCCGCCGTTTTGCATTCCTTTCGCGAAGACGGCGTTTCCATCGTGGATCACCACACCGCTTCCGAACAGTTCATGAGGCATATCGACAACGAGAAAGCCTGCGGTCGCAAGGTTCCGGGGGACTGGTCATGGATCGTCCCGCCGCTTTCGGGTTCGGCCTGCCCCGTATTTCACCGCGGCTATGACGGCGATATACCCGGCCCGAGGTTCCTGCGACACAAAGCCTGATTGAAGCAACCTCGCGTCATACAAATCAACGCTGCCGCCTCAGCAAATAAAAGCTACTCCCATCAGCACGCTCCTCCAGCTCCATCTCTTAGTCGTTATTTTCGCGGCGACGACTGTTCTAGGCCGGCTCGCCACGGTCAGCGCGCCGGTGCTGGTTACGTGGCGCTGCTTGCTCGCTGCGCTCGGTGCGTTTCTGTGGGTCGTGTTGATGCGCGACCGGAAAATCTGGCTCGGCGGGAAATTGATCGGGAAGCTGTTGGGGATCGGCGCGATCATCGGGCTGCATTGGCTGTGCCTTTTTGGTGCAGTCAAACTCGCGAACGTCTCCATCGCCCTCGCGGGTTTGGCAACACTGTCGCTGTTCACCGCCTTCACCGAGCCGCTTCTCACCCGCAGCCGTATCCGTCCATTCGAAGTATTTCTTGGGCTCATCGTCCTCGCCGGGATCTGCCTGATCGCGGGGGTCGAAACGGCGCATGTCGTCGGCCTCGGCTTGGCTTTGCTCAGTGCGTTTCTCGCCGCTGTGTTCCTCGTTCTCAACCGCACCATCGTCGTCAACGGCGGCGATCCGATGGTGATGGTCGGCTGGGAAATGGTTTCCTCCACGCTCGTTTGTTTTCTAGCTGTGCCGATTTTCGATCCCGCTGGTTTTCATGCTCTCGCATTCGGCGATCCGATGGACTGGTTGTGGATCGCGATTCTCGCCTTTGGCTGCACTGTCTTCGCGCAAGCCCTCACGAATCGATTGCTGCGCTCGATCAGCGCCTACGACTTCAATCTCGCCGCGAATTTCGAGCCGGTTTACGGCATCATCGCAGCAGCCATTATTTTCGGCGAGCACGCGAACCTCAAGCCCGCTTTCTATCTCGGCACCTCCGCCATCGTCTTCGCAAATCTCCTCCATCCACTCCTACGGAAACGCTTTGGTGCTTGAGAAAGTCTCTTTCAGATTGGGATTTCAGGTTCATCCGCAAGTATCACAAGAAATCCATTTCCCGTAATCAATCGACTAGCTCGCAACGGTAACACCGGGAGTTTTGGAATGCGCGTTTTGAGGGAAGTCGAAGGTCAACACGAGTGGTTCAGTGCCCGTGTTCTCGATTTCAACACCGCCTCTGGAAAGCGCGTACTGGGTAATGAATCCGATCTCGGGGTAGAGTTCGCCAAGCTTCATGTCTTGGTGATATTTCACTTCGAGCTTTCCAACCCGGCCGCATCCGCGGTTTGTGTGGAACAGCGCGGGGCTCTCCGGGCAGAAATTCGTCTTGGCGCCGGGCGCAACGGTGAGACGGAGAATCGAGCACTTCTGATCGCCCAGGACATCACCGTAAATAATCCACTGTGCGTCCACTCCGTCGCTGGCAAATTCTTCGGCGGTGATCGCCGGGCGCGAATTTTTACGCACGAAGTCCGGGTCCTGATTCGCTTTGAAGTCGAACGTGTCAGCTAGGAATTCCCAGTCTTCGTGCTTGGCCTTCGGATAGTCTTCTTCGCGGCAGGCATAAAACGCATCGGCTGCTCCGATCCGCCCATCAAGTGTCAGGTCCTCGGCCAGGAAATGCTCGTCCATCGTCACGTGTAACTCGTGCGTGCAAAGATCCGTCGGTGAGTGCAGCACACCATTCGGCATCACAAAGCCGTTATCAATGTGCATCATCGTATGCGGCGACAAGTGCCGCACTCCGTTATAATCGCCCTGTCCCCAACGCTTCATGCAGGCGAGGAACTCGTCCTTCGTCACGAACGGGTATAGACCCATTGCCGTGGTGTGATAATGCGACGGACTGACTCCGGGGTTGTCGAAAGAATTGATGTCGTAAACTTCCCACTTCGCCCAGTGAAGATGGTGGGGAATGGGGTTCAGGTTATCGAACTTCTTGGACACAATCGGCCAGGTGGCCTTGCCGAATAATTCTTTCGAAAATGCCGTGATTTTCTCTCCCATGACCGCTTCCGGATTGGTCTCAATTAAATCCTGAAGTGAGATAAATTGCCCGTTTGGCGTGAGGACGTGTGCTTCCCCTTCACGAAAAGGTGCCTTTCCCGTGCGGGTATCGATGACGCCTGTCACAATCGGCACGGTGCAGCACATCCAAACTTCATCGAGACCCGTCCCACCCATGTAATCTGGATAGTAAGATTGCGCATCTAGGCGAAGGCGCCTTCCCGGCGTGCAAAATGTCCGGCCGGCATAGCGGTGCACAAGCTGCAGCACCCCGTCGTTTTGATTGAGGCAATCATCGAGAATCGAATCCGATCCTCCATTGATGACATCTTGCTGGGGGTATTCGTGTAGTTTATCCGGTAGAATTGAGGTCGAAGCAGCCATGGCGCGCGGATTCTTAGGATTTAGAAAGAGAGAGGCAAGAGTGAATGACTCCGAGGTGAATCCCAACGCGTTGGCGGCGGGGGATCACAAGTAGGAAGAAGGGGTTTGTAAACCTTTTGCACAACCCAGGCGAACTGGATTCCCGATCCTCCGCAAAGGGGTTGCAAACCCCTTCTCCATATTCACAGCCACCCGGCCTTCAGTTCCTCGGCTTTCTCCAAGGCATCCGTTCCCAACAGTGTCGCATGACCCATTTTCCGCATGCCGATCGCGCGGCGCTTGCCGTAGAGGTGGAGGACGGTGTCGGGCATGGCGAGGAGGGGTGTCCAGTCGGGCGGCTCGGTTTCGCTGGGCCAGAAATCACCGAGGAGATTGAGCATGACGCAGGGGGAAATGAGGCGGGTGGAGCCGAGCGGCAGGCCGAGGACGGCGCGGAGCTGCTGCTCGAACTGCGAGGTAGCGCAGGCATCGAGCGTGTGGTGGCCGGAGTTGTGGGGACGCGGTGCCATCTCGTTGACGAGCAGAGAGCCGTCGGCGTTCACGAAAAACTCCACCCCCATGATCCCACGGTAGCCGAGTGCAACGGCGACTTTTTCTGCGATGCGGCGGGCTTCTTCCGCGACGTTTTTATCCACCCGAGCGGGGACGATC
This sequence comes from Prosthecobacter debontii, assembly GCA_945870855.1. Lineage (GTDB taxonomy): Bacteria > Verrucomicrobiota > Verrucomicrobiia > Verrucomicrobiales > Akkermansiaceae > Luteolibacter. The sequence goes on along the minus strand of CAMBTP010000027.1, from coordinate 4,770 downwards.
GAGACATCGAGGATATGGGATCGGTGGCGGTTCTCGGCGGGATCGTAGGTCGCCGTCTCGCCGTCCTTGCCGCGCACGACCATCACGGAAATTTCCTTTTCGAAAGGCACCCATGCCTCCAGCACCGCGCGCTGTTTGCCGAATTTTTCCCAGACCTCAGCCGAATTTTCGCTGCCGGTAATTTTGAGCTGGCCTTTGCCGTCGTAACCGAAATCGGCCGTCTTGAGCACGCCTGCACCGCCGAGTTCGGCCATGGCGTTGGTGAGATCGGCGAGGGTTTCGATCACCCAAAAAGCGGTGCATGGTATATCGTTTGCGCGCAGGAAATTCTTTTCCCGCTCGCGATTCTGACAGATGCCGACGGCTACGGGGGAGGGGTGGAGGCCGATGATTTCCGCCACGCCGCGCATGGTCGCGAGGGGGATGTTCTCGAACTCGACGGTGGCGACGGTGGCCTTCGCGCAGAAGTCGCGGAGGGCTTGGGGATCATTGAAAGGCTTGTCGATGACCTCATCCGCAACCTCCACGGCGGGAGCCTCAAGCCCGCCCGTCCAGACCACGGACCGCACGCCCATGCGCCGCGCCGCGAGTGCCAACATACGCCCGAGCTGCCCGCCGCCGATCACGCCGACGACTTGTTGCCTGTCTAAAGGGAAAAATACGGATGCTGACATTCGTGGGAGGTTATCCGTTAGAAGTTATTTGTTAGACGGATTCACTCAATCCAACTCCGGCAGCTCTGCCGCCGCCACTTTCGCCGTTTGGTTCTTGCGGAACTCGGCAAGTTTTGCGGCCAGCGTCTCATCCTCCACCGCGAGCATCGCCACGGCAAAAAGTCCGGCATTTGTGGCTCCGGCCTTGCCGATGGCGAAGGTTGCGGTGGGGATACCGGCGGGCATTTGCACGATGGAAAGGAGGGAATCGATGCCTTTCAGCGCTTTCGATTCCACCGGCACGCCCAGCACTGGCAGCTCGGTCATCGCCGCTACCATGCCCGGCAAATGCGCCGCGCCACCTGCGCCCGCAATGATGCATTTCAGGCCGGCGGCCTTCGCGCCTTTCGCGTATTCCACGAGCCGATCTGGTGTGCGGTGAGCACTGACGACTTCTGCTTTATACGATACTCCGAAATCTTTTAGCACGCGCGCAGCGTGTTCCATCGTCGGCCAGTCCGACGTGCTACCCATGATGATCCCAACACTCATAAGCGGCGAGCTTGCCCAGCTACCCGCCACCCGTCAATATCGGTGTTATCGATCGAAAGGAAGGCTGTTGACCAAGCCCCCCGACCTCCCGCACGCTCAGCGCGTGGCGGAAAATGATGATGAAGATCCGATCTCGGAGGTCAGGCGCGCCATCGACGCGCAGGACGGCTCTGCGCTGCTCGCGGCGGCGGAGGATTGTCACTACGCCGACCTTGCGGAGCTTTACGAGCATCTCGAAGACGAGGAACGGGACTTCTTTTTCAAAACAATCGGCCCTGAGCTGGCGACGGATGTCGTTGCCGAGTTGCCGTTTTCGCTGATTGAGGATGCCCTAAGCCATTTCAAGCCCGCGCAGCTCCGGGTGCTTTTAGGAAATCTCTCTGACGACGACCGCGTGGACATTTTCCAGGTCGTTTCCGAGGAGGCGCAGGTTCGGTTTTTCTCGCTGCTCGGCCCACGCGATAAGGAGCTGACGAAGAACCTGCTGAAATACGAGGAGGACACCGCAGGCGGGCGGATGACGACCCACGTCGGGCGCATCACCGCCGACATGACGGTTAAGCAAGCGATCACCGTCCTCCGCCGCGACCGCGAGGATGCGGAGACCTTGGCGCGGATTTTTGTGGTCGATGAGCAAGGGCGGCTGGCCGGAAAAGTCCGGTTGCGCGACCTCGCTTTCGAAACCTGGGACACCCCGATCCGTGACATCATGGAGGATGCGGACGAGTTCGTCCTGGCCAGCGAAGATCAGGAAGCAGCCGCGCGATTACTTTCCCGATACGACCTCGTAGTTCTGCCGGTGGTAGATGAGTTTCACCATCTTCTCGGAGTGATCACGTATGATGACGCATTGGAAATTCTTCAGGAAGAGTCCACGGAGGACATCGAAAAACTCGCGGGTATCGGCGGTGAGCAGACAGAATTGACCTACCTCAACACGACCTTCGTGAAACATTACCGCCGCCGCGTAGCGTGGCTCGTCGGACTGGCTTTTGTGTCCATCATTTCCGGGTATGTGATGTTCCGCTTCGGCGAGGTGCTGCAGCGCGCCTACGTGCTCTCGCTATTCCTGCCGATGGTCGTGGCCTGTGGCGGAAACGCGGGCGGCCAATCCGCGACCATGGTCATTCGTGCACTCGCGCTCGGGGAAATCGGGGCGAACGCCGCGTTCCGCATCGCATGGAAAGAGGCACGGGTCGGGCTGTTCCTTGGTCTCACGCTTGGCATCGCCATCGCGGCCTTCATCACCTTCCTCCTGCCCCATTTTCATCCCCCTGCCTCGGATGCGTTTTCCTTCCCCCAGCTCTCGTTAGCCGTCGCCTGCGCGATCATGCTCCAAGTGCTTTCCTCCACCGTCCTCGGAGCTCTCCTGCCGATCACCGCCCGCGCAATCCGGCTCGACCCTGCCGTCGTTTCCGCGCCCTCGCTCGCCTCTATCGTCGATGTCTCCGGAATGCTCATCTACTTCGGCACCGCCGCGGCGATTCTGAATCTTTAAGTTATCTGGTAAGGACGATCCCGCTGCGGTCGTCCCTGATTCTCAGCCAATGAGGAATCGAATACGAAGAGGAAGATTTAGCCTCCGGCGGAAGAAGTGAGCTAGGGCGGAGGGCGGCGCCTCAGCCCTACCCTTTACGAAAGGTCGTCCCACGATTCTCAATTCACGGTCTTTTCGAAAAACATCGTGAACTCCTGCCGGTTGTAAGTCAGGTGGGTGCGGGCGATGGATTTGAGGCCGCTTTTTTCCGCGTGGGTCAGGATGTCTTTTTCCAGGGCGTCGATTTCCGGGATGGTTTCCGCGCCGGTGGTTTTCAGTGTGAAGACGACCAAACCGCCGGGCTTGAGGAAATCGTGGAGGCGGGTGAGGTGTGCGATGGCCTGTCGGGGCGGGCCGTTCATATCGGAGAGGATGGCGTCGTAACGGGCGCCGCGCGGGGGGATGAAGGCGGCGACGTCGTCGAGAATGAAGGTGAGATTGGTGTTGCGGGCGAGGCGGGGATCGAGCGGGGCGCGGTCGATGGCGGTGACGCGGTGGCCGCGTTTCAGAAGCTCGGAGGTCATGCCGCCAGGGCTGGCTCCGAGCTCGAGCCAATGGGAGTCCGCTGGGAGGGCGGGGCGGAACATGGTGAGGTAGTGGAGGGCTTCCGCAATTTTCGCGCCGGCGCGGCTGACGGTGTCGTCTGTGTTCTGGGCAATGAACTTTGTGCCGCCGGGGTGAAGGCCGTTGGCGGCCTTGGGGCTGGCGATCCCGGCGTAGAGACCTTCCTTGCCGATCAAGCAGAAGAGGGTTTCCTTGCCGGAGTTCTGGTCATCGGCAGTTTTCGGCGCGCGGTCGGGGAGGTCGAAAACTTGCAGCGTCCGCCCGCGCAGATTCGAGGCAAGGGATTTGTAGTAGGGCTTCTGCGAGCTGGGATCGAGCCGACCGACGAGGATCGTCTGCGGGTTGCGGCTCTCGAACTTGTAATACAGCGATTGCGCGGCCTTTTCGATGAAGCCGTCCATTTTCTCCGGGTTGCAAGGCCATGAATGCTCGACCGGGATGTGCCAGCGAATGAAACGGGCGGCGGGGGAATCCGTAATGCGCTCCGGGGTTTCCGTTTGGAAAACGAAAAACTCGGAACCCAGTTTCCTAACCTTTTCCGCGCCAAGCAGGCCGAGGATTTCCGGAATCAGGCCGGAAAATACCTCGGAGACGCGGATGAGGTGGGATGGCATGAAGTGCCGAGTGAGAAGTGAGAAGTGAGAAGTGAGAAGTGGAAGAGAAAGTCGATTATTCTCTTCCTTGAGAGTTGAATTTTGAATTTTAACGCTTGCTGCGGTCTTCGCCTTTGACGCCTTTGGCGGCTCGCTTGCGGGCACCCTCGTCGAGGATGCGCTTGCGGAGGCGGATGTTGAGCGGGGTGGCTTCGACGAGCTCATCGGCATCGATGTATTCGATGGCGCGCTCGAGCGAGAAACGGATCGGCGGGGTGAGCTTGGAGGTCTTGTCCTTGCCGGAGGAGCGCATGTTGTCGAGATGCTTCTCCTTTACGGGGTTCACCGGCATATCGCCGACGCGCGGGTTTTCTCCAACCAACATGCCGGGGTAGATCGCATCGTTCGCACCGACGAAAAGGATACCGCGATCCTCCAGCGCTTGGAGCGAGTAGGTGGTAGCAACGCCGGCCTCCATGGATACCAGGGTTCCCGTAGTTCTGGTGACGATCTCGCCGGCGTGCGGGCCGTATTCGCGGAAAAGGTGCGACATGATACCGTGGCCGGAGGTGAGGTTAACGATTTCCGTTTCAAAACCGATCAGGCCGCGGGTGGGGATGAGGGCGGTGATGAGCGTTTCGCCGGAAGGCTCGGTCTCCATGTTTTCCATCATGCCCTTGCGGTTGATGAGAAGTTTCAGGATGCCTTGGGTGTAATCGCCGGGGGACTCGATGTAGAGGGTCTCGAAGGGTTCTAGGAGCTTGCCGCCCTCATCGCGGCGATAAATCACGGTGGGCCGCGAAACGCAGACCTCGAAGCCCTCGCGGCGCATCTGCTCAACGAGAACGGCGATCTGCATCGCGCCCCGGGC
>CAMBTP010000026.1 GCA_945870855.1 Prosthecobacter debontii | reverse complement strand
ACGAAGTAAGCTGGTTGCAGCCTTGCCGAATGGGAAGAATTTGAACCGCCAAGGAAGAGAAGTTCGCCAAGGAGGAATTGTTTTTTGCATTCTTCACTTTTCTTTCTTGGCGCTCTTGGCGGTGAAATTCTCCCTATGGAGAAGGGTCTTTCAGCCCCTTTGCGGAGGACTTGGAAATCGGTTCGCTTGGCTTGTGCTAAGGGGCTGGAAGCACCCTTCTCCATATAGCTGGATTTTCACACCCTAGCTTGATCGCCCTAGCAGATGGTAGGGTCGTTTTGACAAAACGACCCACCCAGTGCGTCCAACCTCATCTAAAATCCGTGTCTCACCCTTTCGCGGCGTTGCTGCGGAGCTTTCCTCCCCATCACCGTGCTAACACACGCTGCGTGGGTCATTTTATCAAAATGACCCTACCGCAAAACACAAACTCTTCTCCGCGTTCCCTCTGCGACCTCTGCTTTGCGGTGAAAATCTTCATTCGGACTGGGGCTTTGAGGTGAGAGCTGTGAATGAAGAATCACAGCAGTCCTGAGCCTGCGGCGCACTCTACTTTGTTGTCACATTTTTGCGCACGAACTTTTGGTAATAGGTATAAAGCGGCCCGGCCAGCTCATACAGGCGGTTTACCTCTGCCAGACAGACCGCTTCCGCAGCCGCGTGCCGGAACGCAACCAGATCTGCGAAGTATGGCGTATCCGCCGAAAGTAAATCACTGAGCGGGCGTTGCCTCCTGATGCACGGCGGGCGCCTGCGGATTGTGCGCCTTAGCAGGCCCGTTCGGAAGGAACACGAAGCAGAGGTAAACGACGATGGTCGGCACCAGCGCGGCGAGGAAAAGATAGAGCGGCGATACCCCGTCCTTGAAGAAGCGTGAGAGAATGCTCTGTCCCGCGGGGTTCGGCGCGTTGGCGATGACAGTGAGTCCTCCGCCCGTGACCGCTCCCGCCACCACGGCGTGCTTCGCAGTGAACGAAATCCCATCCACCTGCGAGGCGAGATAAGTGATCGCGGCGTTGTCGTTGAATCCGGTCAGGATCGTCGCTCCAAGCATCAGTGCCTGATCGGAGAGGTTCTGGATGATCGGCGCGATCCACCAGCCCTGGACGCCGCCATGGATCACCAGACCCGCGAGGAAGAAGCCGACCATCATCGGGCTTCTCATTGAAACCGCGTTCTGATGGTGCTGGGTAGCCAATCCGAAGGCGAGGAAGAACAGGAATCCGCCGACAAAGAGCACCGGATAGTGCGCCGTGTAAACCGTCCATCCCAGGAAAGCCAAGTGGATGCCGATGATCCAAGCGGGAATCGGCGTTTCGCGCTCGACCCATGAGGCCGGATGCAGCTCGCCGTCCTCGCAGCCGCTCGCTTTATCGCCGATGCTGAAAAGAGCTTTTCGGAAAAACATAAAATAAATGAGGCTCGAAATCACAACGCCCGTGACCGCTTTCCAACCGAAATGCTCCAGCATGAACAGGCTGTCCCAGCCCCATTTTCCTGCGACCATGAGCACCGGCGGTGCGGCGAAGTGGGTCAGCGTGCCGCCGACGGAGATGTTCACGAAAAGCAATCCGATGGTGGCGTAGGCAAGCAGCGGCGGAGGGTTGAAGCGGTAAAATTTCTTAGCCAACAGCATTGCGGCGATGGTCATCGCGCCGGGCTCCGTAATGAACGACCCGAGGATCGGAGCAATGATCAGCACGCTCAGCCACCATGCGGCGGGTGTTCCTTTTCCGAGGGCGGCGGCTTTTGACATCAGGGCTTCCGCGAAACGCAGCACCGGACGGCTGGCGGCGATCGCCATGATGACCACTACGAAAAGCGGCTCGGTGAAAACCTTGTCCTTGCTGACGTAAACCTCGAAATCATGCCAGCTGTAGAAATAAGTGGCCGCCGCCGCGAGCGCGATCACCCAGATCCCGAAAACCGCCTCCACCTCACTGAGGAAGTGGAGAATAGTCGCCTTGAAGGAAACCTCTGGCTCGCCATCCGGATGCTGCGCGTCCCTCGGCCCACGAAGTTTCAGCCGCTCATCATGCTCGTGTGCGCATTTGTGGGCGAGCTTGCCGATCGGTATCGCCACAAATGTATGGCAGATCGCGAGCAGGAAAATAACAGAGGCCACCACGTTGAACGGATCCTCAGAGGCACGCGCCTTGATTGTCTCGAACATGCTGCCTTCCTCCTCCCCATACAACTCAAGCGGCTTCGGAAACTTGGAGTATTGCGTCCCTCCGCCGGACGCGAAAGCCGGAGCGATCGAAAACACAAAAAATACGAGAAGTAAGAGGATTTTTGATTTCATGGCTGGGCTTGGTGAGCTGTCTTTTAGGTATCTCCCCCAGTTTCGGCAAGGGGAAGTTCCCCTCTCCATCGAAGCTTTGGATTGGCAAATTCCGCCGATTCGGTTTATTCCTCCGCCCCACCGAATGTCCACAGACCTCACCATCATCAAGGCCGGCACTGGCGTGCTCACAAAAACCTCCGACGGCACGATCGACCGCGCGGCGCTCGTTCATCTCGTCGCCGCCATTTCCGGACTTATCAACTCCGGGCATCGCTGCCTTTTTGTTTCCTCGGGAGCCGTAGGATCAGGCGTGTCCGCGCTCGGTCTCAGCGAGTATCCCAAGGACATCGAGACCCGCCAGGCCTGCGCCGCCGTTGGCCAGGCACGCCTGATGAGCACCTACAGCACCCTTTTTTCCAACTTCGAGATCACCGTCGCCCAAATCCTTCTAACCGCCGAGGATATCCAAAACGAAGGCCGCGCCGCAAACCTCCTCAGCACCTTCGGTCGCCTCCTCGTCGAGCCGCGCATCCTTCCCGTCATTAACGAAAACGACTCCGTCGCGATCCGCGAGCTCAGCTTCGGCGACAACGACATGCTCTCCGTCCGCGTCGCGAAACTCCTCGGTGCAAAACGCGTGATCCTTCTCACCAGCGTCGATGGCCTGCTCGATCCCGAGACGAAGGAACTCATCCCCACCGTGGACGAAATCGATTCGGTCTTCCGCCACGTCCGCGAGGACAAGGGGAAATTTTCCATGGGCGGCATGTCCTCGAAACTGGAGGCCGTGAAATTTGCAGTCGAGGCCGGGATCGAAACCCACATCGCCAACGGTCGCCACCCCGAGCGCCTCGCGGACATCGTCGCCGGAAAAGGCATTTCCACGAAATTCATCCCCGCCAGCCAATGAGCGATCCCATCACCGAACAGATCCACGCAATGGGCCGCCAGGCGCGCGCCGCCGCGCTCAAACTTTCCCAGCTCTCCTCGGAAACGAAAAACACCATCCTCCTCGCGATGGCGCAGGGTCTCCGCGACGCCTCCGTGGAAATCCTTTCTGCCAACGCCAAAGATATCTCCGCGGCTGAGGAAAAAGGCCTTTCCTCCGCGATGCTCGACCGCCTCCGCCTCGACGCAACACGCCTCGAAGCCATCGCCGCCGCGCTCGAACACGTAGCCACCCTGCCCGATCCCGTTGGCCAAATCCTCGATGATTGGCACCGCCCTAGCGGCATTCGCATTGAGCAAGTGCGCGTCCCCATCGGCACGATCGGCATCATTTTCGAAAGCCGCCCCAACGTCACCGCCGACGCGGCCTCTCTCTGTTTTAAGACCGGCAACGCCACCATCCTGCGAGGCGGCAGCGAGGCCATCCACTCGAACCTCGCCATCGCCACCGCCCTCCAGGAAAGCGGCGCGAAAGTCGGCCTCCCCGAGCATTCCATTCAGCTCGTCCCCTTCACGGACCGCAGCAGTGTTGCCGCCATGGCGGGAATGGATCAATGGCTCGACCTCATTATCCCGCGCGGCGGGAAAGGCCTGATCGAGACGGTCGTTTCGCTCGCCCGCATGCCCGTCATCAAGCACTACGACGGTATCTGCCACCTCTTCGTCCACGAAAAGGCCGACCTCGAAATGGCCGTGAAACTCGCCATCGATTCCAAGACCCAGAAGCCCGGCGTCTGCAACGCTCTTGAGACCCTGCTCGTTCACCGTCCCATCGCCGAGAAATTCCTCCCCGTCGCTGCCGTCGCCCTCCGCGCGAAAGGTGTCGAGCTACGAGGCTGTGCCGAAACCTTGGCAATTCTAACAGATGTCATTCCCGCCACCGAGGAAGACTGGGGAGCAGAATATCTCGACCTCATCCTCGCTATCAAAATCGTCGGATCGATGGAAGATGCGGTGGATCACATCAACATCCACGGCTCCCACCACACCGATTGCATCGTCACGGCCGACCACGCCGTGGCAGAGAATTTCCTCCGCTCCATCGATTCCGCCTGCGTTTTCCACAACGTCTCCACCCGCTTCGCCGACGGCGGCGAGTTCGGCTTCGGCGCAGAAATCGGCATTTCCACCGACAAGCTCCACGCCCGCGGCCCCATGGGACTCCGGGAACTCACCAGCTATCAATACCGCGTGCGGGGAAACGGCCAGACGAAGGCTGGAGAGTAGGCTTCAGCCTACCAAGGGCGGCGGGCTTCAGCCCGGCTTGTGGAAAGAATGAGCTGAAGCCCATGACCCACAGTAGGCTCAAGCCTACGCTCCACCTAACTTGCGTCCCACTGATCCCGGTCTATCATCACGCACTCATCATGATACAATCCGACACTTTCCAACACGCCTACCATGGCTCGCTCGCCGCAGATGCCGTCGCCATGCCCGTTCATTGGTATTACGACCGCGAGGCTTTACGAGCCGAATACGGTGAAATCACTGGTTACCTCGCACCGAAGAATCCGCACACAGGCTCGATCCTCTGGCGTTCCCAATACACCGCACTCAACGAAAAAGGCGAGATCCTCCACGACCAAGCCGCCTACTGGGGGCAGCGCGGCATTCATTACCATCAGTTTCTTAAAGCCGGGGAAAACACGCTCAATTTCAAACTCGCCACCGAACTCGTGCGACTCTGCGAAACATCCGGCGGCTACGATCCCGATGAATGGCTCGCACATTACATCGATTTCATGCTGACCCCAGGCAAGCACCGCGACACCTACCTAGAGGAATATCATCGCGGATTCTTCACCCGCTACGCCATGGGCAAGCCTCCGAGAAAATGTTCGATCCAGGACGAACACATTGGCGGTCTCGCGCAGGTGCCTGCGATCTGCTTCGTGATGCGAGACGCAGATCTCCAGACCCTCCGGACCACCGTGAAGGAACACGTCGGACTCACCCACGCCCATGCGAATGTGCTGCGTGCCGCTGATACCCTCGCCCGCTTGCTGTTCCGCATCCGCGAGGGGCACACACTTCATGAGGCCATCCGACTAGAAGCAGGCGATTGGATCTCGGGAAACAAGGCAGACACGTGGACAGCACAGGCGGACACCCACGTCATCGGCCAACGCTTCAGCCCCGCCTGCTACATCGCCGAGTCAATGCCCGCCTCCCTCTACCTAGCATGGAAATATCACGACAACTTTGAAGCAGGCATTCTCGCCAACGCCATGTGCGGCGGCGACAACTGCCATCGGGGCGCCGTAGTAGGTTCCCTACTTGCCGCGGCAAACGGCATCCCCGCGAGGTGGATGGAAAGCAAAGCGCCGTAACCGAACATCAGGATATCCTGAACGTTCAATATTTCTTTAGATTATTTCGGCACTCCGAATTTCAGGGGAATTCAGTCCTTTGCCAGCGGCGTCAGCTCCACCTTGCGGAACTCGACTTCTGAGCCCTCGGCCTGCAGCGCGATCTTGCCTTTGGTGGCGGTGGCATTTGTGCCGTGGTTCACGAGGTCCGCGTTTACATGGACGATAATCTCGTCGCCGCGCACCTCAATGGTCATCGTGTTCCACTCGCCCACGGGTTTCTCAGAGCCATCAGTGAGGTTGAGAATCTGGCGGGCATCTTCAATTGCCCCGCCAAATTTCTGGCCTTCCTTATGCGGACGGCGCTTCTCCATATCCGGCACCTCGATGTTTTCCTGAATGCACCAAAAGTCCCCCGCGCTTTTGTTCATCATCTGCACCTCGATGGATTGGGGAAACATGTCGTAAAGCGCGCGTGGTTTCGAAGCATGAATCAGGACACCGCAGTTGCCGGGCTGCGCTGCAAAACGGTATTCCACGATGAGCTTGTAGTCCGAATATTCCTTTTCGGTGATCAAGTGACCGCCCGGACTACCGAGCGAAAGCAGCTTTCCGTCGCGGACAATGAAGCTCGGGTTCTTCTCTTCCTTGTCATCGGCAGCGGGGACATCGGCATACCAGCCGGTGAGGTCTTTGCCGTTAAAAAGGGCGACCGTTTCCGCGGCAGAGAGCAGGCCGTTTGATATGGCGAGGAACGTAATAATGTATTTCTTCATGCCGCCTATCTTCACGCTTGATCCGGATAGAACAAACGAAAAATTCGTCACGCGCTAGCCAGGCAGCCCGGGCAATTCTGCGCGAAGTGGCCAGGCAGGATTTCGGCGAGTTCCGGTGCATGGTCGGTGATGCAGAGTTTCGCATCGCCGATGAGGTTGCGGGGTTGGAAGGCACAGCCTCTCGGCGGATTGGCGAGATTCGGTGGGAGTCCGGGGATGGTGATAAGTGGTTGGCCTTTTGGCTGGGCTGCGGGGATCGACTTCAAGAGCGAACGCGTGTAGGCATGAAGCGGCTTACTGAAAAGATCGGCGCGGGCAGCGCTCTCCACGATGCGCCCGGCATACATCACGTTGATCGCGTCACACATTTCCGAAACCACCGCGAGATCGTGCGTAATGAAAATCACCGCCGTACCGAGGTCGCGCTGGCGCTCGCGGATCAGATCGAGCACTTGCTTCTGGACGGTCACATCGAGCGCGGTTGTCGGCTCATCGCAGATCAGCAGCTCAGGCTTCGTGATCAGTGCCATGGCGATCATCACCCGCTGGCGCATGCCGCCGGAAAACTCGTGAGGGTAAGAGCTGATCCGTTTTTCGGGATCGGGAATGCCGACCTCCGCCAGCGCATCAATGGCTCGGGTGAGCGCCGCTTTGCCACTTAAGTTTTCATGCAGCTCCAGCGGCTCGGTGAGCTGGTCGCGGATGCGCATGAACGGGTTCAGCGAGGTCATCGGATCCTGGAAAATCATCGAGATCCGCTTGCCACGAATTTTCAGCAACTCTTTCTCCGAGGCTTTCAGAAGATCGATCCCACCGAACATCGCAGACCCGCCTTCGATCCTGCCGGGAGGCATGGGCAGCAGCCCTAGCAACGAATAGCAGGTGACCGATTTTCCCGAACCCGACTCACCGACGATTCCCAACGTCTTGCCCTTCTCCAAAGAAAACGAAACATCTTCCACCGCATGGACGACTCCGTTGCGAGTATGGAAACGTGTGGTGAGGTTCTTTACGTCTAGGAGCACGTGGGAAACTCTAAATTTCAAACTTCAAACCTCAAGTAAGAAGCGATCTATGAATCGGTAGGGATATTTCGCTGAAATGAACCACGCCGCGTGAGTTTGCAGGGTGATGGGGAGAGAGCTCCGCATCACGATGATTGCCCTTGGGCGTTCAATCGCTCAATTGAATCACTTTTTATCCAATATCGAGTTCCAATGCTCGACGTGGTCTTTCTGATCCGCGAGGAGCTCGGTGAGGTCATCGTGGATGGTGATCGAGCTAATCTTATCACCTTGCGTGATCTTATCGACGAGGTGTTGGCCGTCGGTGACCTGACCAAATACCGAGTGTTTTCCATCAAGATGCGGAGTGGCGCAGTGAGTGATAAAAAATTGAGAACCGTTGGTGCCCGGGCCTGCGTTGGCCATCGAAAATACGCCGGGCGAGCGGTGGCGCAGTTCTGGATAAAACTCGTCTCCGAACTTGTAGCCCGGACCGCCACGTCCTGTGCCTGTGGGGTCGCCTCCTTGGATCATGAAATTAGCAATCACGCGGTGGAACGTGATCCCGTCGTAATAGCCGCGCTGGGCGAGGTTCAGGAAGTTCGCCGATGTCAGCGGAACCTTGGATGCGTAGATCGTGGCGGCAATATCGCCGGCTGTGGTGTGGAGTGTGATTTTGATGTCGTTCATAGATATTTCGTTTTCAGTGATCGCTCTGCGCTGTCCAAATCGAGCGGGTCGCTCTCATTACTTTGGGTTTCATCGGGCGAAAGTCACGCAGAGAAAATGCGAGAAATTCAGGCACATGTATAGAAATTACGAAGCCTCGATGATCGCGGCCGCGGTCTTCTTGCCTGAGATGATCGCGCCTTCGATGGAGGCGCTGGTCGTATGGTCTCCACAGATCAAGATACCATCGTGTTCGATGTAGCCTGGGGTGAGTGACCCAGGTAACTGCTCAGGGAGCGCGTGACGGATCACATCCGTTCTAATGTGCTGCCATTCATTCACTTGGTTTCCAAACCACGAACTTAGCTCATCTCGCACCCGCTCGGGAATATCGGCTTCGCGGTGCATACCGAGAAGACTTACGGAAATGAGCGATTGACCGGGTGGAGCATAGCCGGGGGCGACATCGGATAGAACGCAGAAATTATTCACCAATCCCCTACCGCTCGCATTCAGCGCGATGATCGGTTCAGCAAGCGGTGAAATTTTTGCACCATAATAAATATTCGAAACAGATCTCCAAGCAGGTGCCTGTTTTGCAAAGCTAGGAATGATCTCGGACGTTTGCGCGGCATGGGTGGCGATAACCACTTTCCTGCCCTCGATTTTATTGCCGTTGGCCAAAAGAATGCTGCTCCGATTCGCTGATGCGACGGGCGAGTTCAGTTGGATAGTCTGCGGGGGTAAGCGCTTGGCGAGTTGGCGCGGGATGGCTCCCATTCCACGAGCCGGAAGCGTGGCGCTCCCTTCGCTGAACATCTTGAATGTGAACTCGAACATCTGGCTGGAGGTGCGTAGCTCTTTTTCGAGAAAAATGCCGCCGTAGAATGATCGGAAAAATCCATCGATCATCGCCGGTGAAAATCCGAACCTCCTGAGAAATTCTTGGGTTTCGATATCAGGACGTGAGGCGATTTCCTCACTACTGCTGCCCATCGCACGGAAACGGAGCAGAGCTACGCGGATCTTGTCTATCATTGTTCCAATGGGTGCGAATGCGCTCTCCAACAGGTTTCCTGGATGCTTGAAAACATCCATCACGCGAACGAGTTTGTCCCCGTTGTAAACCAATGCTCCCGATGAAAACGGCTGTAGTTGCAGTGCTTCCAAATCAAGCAATTCGCCAGCCTCGGGGTAGGCACTGAGATAGACTTGAAACCCCCGATCTAACCGAAAGCCGTCCACTTGATCCGTCCTCACACGCCCACCCACATCGTCACTTGCCTCGATGACCTTCACCGGAATCCCCGCCTCGTGAAGAAGCACCGCACAGGTCAGCCCGGATAGACCTGCGCCTACGATGAGTATGGGAAGTTCGTTTGTCGGCATGCCGATATCATTGCGTTGATTTGCCTCATCGCAAGCCGAGTGTCCTACGATGAACGCTCAAGTTCCGCAGAAAGTTTGATAAGCCGGCGAGCCGGCGGGCGCGGGTGATGTGTATTCGGTGAGATGGCCGGATTCGTAAGGGCGCGCCAGAACGGCGAGCAGGCGATTCATCACCTCTAGATTTCCTTCCGACGCTGCGGTGAGGGCTTGTTCGACAAGGTGATTACGCGGAATCACCGCGGGATTTTGATCTCGCATGCGCTGCGAGGCCTCGGCTTGATTCTGAGGTTGACGTTTCAAACGTTCTATCCAACGGCGATGCCATTCGGTGAGATCGGTTTGCTCGAAAGGACAGGTAGTCATCGCGGATTCATCGGAGAGAGTCCGGAAAGTGTTGGTGAAATCCATGCGATGCGCCTGCATCGCATTCAATAAATCCTGAATGAGAGAGGCATCGTCCTCCTCTTTCGTGAAAAGTCCGAGCTTTGCCCGCATGCCAGCCAGCCAATGAAACTGGAACCTACCATCGAATTTTCCGAGAGCTTCGTTGGCCATATCCACCGCCGTTTTTTGATCATCATGCAGCACCGGCAGCATCGCCTCCGCAAGGCGGGCGAGGTTCCAGCGGGCGATGGCGGCCTGCTTTTCATACGCATACCTTCCGGCACGATCAATCGAGCTGAATACCGTTTTCGGATCATACTCATCCATGAACGCACAAGGGCCGTAGTCGATGGTCTCGCCGCAGAGAGCCATGTTGTCGGTATTCATGACGCCGTGGATGAAACCAACATGCAGCCACCGCGCGATCAATGCCGCTTGTCGCTCCATTACAGCTTCGAAAAAATCAAAGTGGCGCATTTCTCCAGCAGGGATTTCCGGAAAATGCCGCTCTCGCGTGTAATCCGAAAGCGCCTCCAGTGCGGGCTTATCTTCGTGGGCGGCAACCCATTGGAATGTGCCTACGCGGATATGGCTTGCCGCAACTCTTGTTAGAACTGCGCCCTCCAAAATCTCTGCTCGCTCCACATTCTCCCCTGTCTTTGCCACCGCAAGGCTGCGCGTGGTGGGAATGCCGAGCGCATGCATTGCCTCGCTAATTATGTATTCGCGAAGCATGGGCCCAAGCGCAGCACGGCCATCGCCGCCTCGAGAATACGGGGTGCGACCCGCGCCTTTCAGTTGAATATCGTAAAGCCCGCCATCGGTAGCGAAATGCGCACCTAACAGAATCGCACGTCCATCGCCGAGGCCGGTGAAATGCCCGAACTGGTGGCCGGCATACGCTTGCGCGATGGGATCTGCGCCCGGAGGGATGATGTTTCCCGTGAAAATCCCAGCTTCTAACAACTCTTTATCCAGTCCCAAGGAGACCGCGAGTGGCTCATTGAAAATCACCACAGAGGGCTGACGAACCGGCTGCGGCAGTGCATGCGAAAAATAAAGAGCCGGTAGCTGCTTGTAGGAATGATCCCAGCGCCAGCCTGCGCCACTGCCGGAGTGCTCACTGGTCTTGAAACTCATGCGAGCGGAGATCTTCGAGGTTCACGAATTCCAAGGCACTGAGATGCGTAGCTTCGAGAACCACATGCGGCGCCCGACCAATCTCGAAAGCCTCTGCCCATCGCCCGACACACAAGCACCAACGGTCGCCTGCGCGAAGTCCGGGGAAATCATACTCGGGTCGAGGCGTGGAGAGGTCGTTACCCCGACTACGGGTGAACGTAAGGAACTCAGATGTCATCACCGCACAAACTGTGTGCAGACCAGTATCATCCGGCCCAGTCCGGCAATATCCGTCGCGATAAAACCCAGTTCGCGGGCTGTTGCAACAAGCTTCAAGAGGTTTACCTAGGACATTCGTGGGCATGGCGCACATTACGGAGGAACAACGCAACTTCAAGTTTAGTAACTTTTCAATTGCTTGAGCACCCAACGGTATTCGGAGGCAATTTGCTCGACGACCGGGCGCTGGAGATTTCCGGGTAGAACTCCCCAAGTGTAGGTCTCGATCTCGAAATGATTGCAAGCCGTAGGATGGCGCAGACACCAGCCGAGGGTTTGCTCAACGTGGCTGTGGGTGGAGGAAAGGGGCGGCGCGGGCTGGGCATCTAGCGGAATGTGAAAATGAACGCGGGCTTCCACGAAATCCGCCGGTGAAGTTTCGCCGCTATCCACCGCCGCGAGGAAGGCGGGGAGATCAAGAAACCGCGCGAGCGAGGCGTCCAGCCGCTGGGCGATGACTTGGTGAAAATAGGTTGGCTCGTCGAAGTGGCGGATCGCTTGGATGGCCGCGGGATCGCTGGGATTCAGAGAGAGGGCGTTAGAGAGATGAATTTTCGAAAGGCGGATCCCGGCGGCGCTGATCGCATCCAAAGATGGCGCGGCATCGTCGAACTCGATAGCGAAGTGACAGGAATCGAAGTTCAAGCCAATCCGGTTGGCGAGGATCACGGGGGATTGCGCCTGCGCGTGGAGGCGTTCGAAAAAAGCCAGCGTTTCCAACGTATTTTCGAAGTGGCCGAGCGGCTCCGGCTCCAGCCCGAGGTGGAGGTCGATCTGATGTTTCTGAGAAAGATCCTCGATGAAATGAGCGATCTCGATCAGATTTGTGCGGATCGCGGTTTCATCAGCTTGGAAGGTTTTGTGCGAGCCGGGCAAGGTGGAGACCGAGCCACCGCCGGAAGCGGGCGCGATTTCCGCGAGGATGCTGAACAGATCCTGGGTGTAAGAAACGCGCTCGGGACTCGTCCAATCGGGCTGGAATACCTTTTCCTTCACCCGGGTGCCGTGAAAGGAACCGTAGGGGAAGCCGTTGATCGTGAATACGTAGGAATCGTTCTCCGCTAACCAGTCCTTGAATTTCCAAAGTGCATCACCTTGCAGCAACTCCCTCGCCGCCTGCGCGGAAAGGCGGAGCCCGATGGGATAAGGTTTCCCGGCCGGATGATCGCCCGTTTCAATAAGCCGATCCCGCACACCCATGACATGAGTCCGCAAGGCATCCATGGTTTCAGGCCAGGTTTCGGCGGGGTGAATGTTTGTGCAGTAGCCGAGGATCATGGTCGAAAATTCAAATTTTAAACTTCAAATTTCAAGGAAGAGGAAGACCTTCCGCCGCTTTCGCGACGCGGAGCATCATGGCTTCGCCAAGGTGAGGGGCGAGGATCTGGATGCCGACGGGGAGATTTTCCGAACCGTCGAAGGAGGTGCTGCCGCAGGGAATCGACATCGCGGGTATCCCAGCGAGGTTCGCGGGGATCGTGAAAATATCGGCGAGGTAATCCTGCAGCGGGTCGTCGTTGGATGAGTTAATTTTCCGAGCGGGTGTGGGTGCGACGGGCGAAAGAATCACATCAACCACTTCAAACGCCTGATTAAAATCACGTGCAATCAAGGAACGAACTTTCTGCGCGCGAGTGTAATAGGCATCGTAGTAGCCGGAGGAAAGCACGTAGGTCCCAAGGATGATTCGTCGTTTTACCTCCGGGCCGAAGCCGAGTTCTCGCGACTGGTGGTAAAGATCGATGATATCGGCAGGGTTCTGCGCGCGGTTTCCGTAGCGAATCCCATCAAAGCGAGAGAGATTCGATGACGCCTCCGCCGGAGCAATCACATAGTAAGTGGCCACCGCGTGTTCGGTGTAAGGCAGGGAAATCGGCACAATCACCGCACCCAAGAGCTCGAGTTGCTTGATACGGGTTTCCACGTTTTCCCGAACGCCGGGATGAATTCCCTCGCCGAAATATTCTTTGGGAATTCCGATTCTAATGCCTTTCACGCCGTCGTTGATCCCTGCGGCATAGTCGGGAACCGGTTCGTCCAGCGAGGTGCTGTCCTGTGGGTCGTGACCGGCAATCACCTGGAGAATCAGCGCGGCGTCATCCACCGTCCGGGTCAGCGGGCCGATCTGATCCAGGGACGAGGCGAAAGCGACAAGGCCGAAGCGGGAAACGCGGCCGTAGGTGGGCTTTAATCCAACGATCCCGCAATGGGAGGCCGGCTGGCGGATCGAGCCACCCGTATCGGAACCAAGCGCCGCAAAGGCGGTGCCATCAGCCACGGCTGCGGCAGAACCACCCGAAGAACCGCCTGCGATTCGATCGTGGTCATGCGGGTTGCGGGTGAGTTGTAAGGCGGAGTTTTCTGTCGCGGATCCCATCGCGAACTCATCCATGTTCATACGTCCAAAAGGGATGGCTCCCGCCTCTTTTAATTTTTTTATAACTGTCGCATCATAAGGAGATATGTAATTTTTTTCTAAAAATCTGGAACCGCATGAGCAAGATTGACCAAGGGTATTTATGTTGTCCTTGATCGCGATGGGAAGCCCGCCCAGTGGCCTCGAAAGATCAGCCTCAGCGGCAGCTTTTAGGGCGAGAGCAAGGTCGGATGAGAGATAAGCTCCGGTTCGTGGATCACGAGACACGATCTCCTCAGCGAGTTTCGCGAGGACTTCCGAGGGGGTTGTTTCACCGTCCAGATAACGGCGGCGTAGTGTAACAAGAGACATAATGGTAAAAATTGAAAATTAGGCGTCGGCAACGACTTTGGGAACGCGGATTTGGGACTGGGCTTGGTCGGGGGCGTTCACGAGCATAGCCTCGGACAAAAGGCTTTTGTGTGGCTGATCATCGCGCATCGGGCCGAGCCGCATGCCATCCATCGCGGTTATGTCATCAGGCAGTTCGATGGCGGAAAGGGATTCCACATGGCCGAGGATCGCAACGAGCTGGGATTGGAAAACAGCAACCTCCGCCTCAGTAAGATCAAGGCGGGCGAGATTAGCCACGTAGCGGACATCGATATGAGCTTGAGACATGGCGGAAGATTTGAGGAGAAGCCAACCGGAAGCAAGGGCTTTCCCTTCATACCCTTGAGCCATCCTGCCAAGCGTGCGGAAGAACGATGGCAAACTTGTCGCGCTGTGTCAAAACGTCACAATACACTGCGCCACATCGTGCTAAATCTTTCCAGTTAGAAAACCTCGTGATCTTTTCAAACCCTTATAAAAAAAGGATAGAAACCCGTTTTCAAAAAAAAGGCACAACACCTGCGAAAGCTAGCCAGTAACCATCACTAACTCCCATGTCAAAAATTCTAGGAATCGACCTCGGCACCACCAACTCTTGTATGTCCATCATGGACGGCGGCGAACCCACCGTTCTTGAAAACTCGGAAGGTGCCCGCACCACCCCATCCGTTGTTGCCTTCGCCAAAAACGGCGAGCGCCTCGTCGGCCAAGCCGCGAAACGCCAAGCCGTCACCAACCCGAAAAACACAATCTTCTCCGCCAAGCGCCTCATCGGTCGGAAATTTTCCGAACTCACCGATGCCGATAAACGCATGCCTTACAAGATCGTTGCCGCATCGAACGGCGACGCCCACATCCAAGTCGAAGTCGCCGGCGAAACGAAAACCTACTCCCCGCAAGAAATCGCAGGCATGGTTCTCGGTAAACTGAAAGCCGACGCGGAAGCGAAGATCGGCGAGAAAATTTCTCAAGCAGTGATCACCGTCCCCGCCTATTTCAACGACTCCCAGCGTAACGCCACCAAGGCCGCCGGTGAGATCGCCGGCCTTGAGGTGCTCCGCATCATCAACGAGCCGACCGCCGCCGCCCTCGCCTACGGGCTCGACAAGAAAGCCGACGAAAAAATCGCCGTCTATGACCTCGGCGGTGGAACCTTCGATATCTCTGTACTCGAAATCGGAGATGGAGTTTTCGAAGTCCTCGCCACCGACGGCGACACCCAGCTCGGCGGTGACGACTGGGACAACACCCTCATCGAGCACATCGTTGGCGAGTTTAAAAAGGATCAGGGCATCGACCTCTCCGGCCAGCCCGACGCGCTACAGCGCATCAAGGAAGAAGCGGAGAAAGCGAAGATCGCCCTTTCCTCCAGCCAGTCCTTCGACATCAACCTCCCCTTCATCACCGCCGATGCCACTGGGCCGAAGCACATACAGCTCACCATGTCCCGCTCCAAGCTGGAGCAACTCACCGATAAGCTTTTCGAGCGCACCAAGAAACCCGTCCGCGATTGCCTCAAGGAAGCCGGTGTTTCCGCCTCGGAAATCAATGAGCTTGTTCTCGTTGGCGGCATGACCCGCATGCCGAAAGTCGTAGAGATCGCCCGCGAACTCGCCGGCCAGACACCTCACCAAGGCGTGAATCCGGATGAAGTTGTCGCCATCGGAGCGGCGATCCAAGGCGGCGTCCTGCGCGGCGATGTAAAGGACGTCCTCCTCCTCGACGTCACTCCCCTCACCCTCTCCATCGAGACGGAAGGCTCCCGCGCCACCCCGATGATCGAGCGCAACACCACGATCCCGGCCAAGAAATCACAGGTTTTCTCCACCGCTTCCGACAACCAACCCGCCGTTGACATCCGCATCTCGCAAGGCGAGCGACCGATGTTTATCGACAACAAGTTACTCGGAAACTTCAAGCTCGACGGCATCGGCGCCGCCCGTCGTGGCGAGCCTCAGATCGAGGTCACCTTCGATATCGATGCGAACGGCATCCTCCATGTCTCCGCCAAAGACAAGCAATCCGGCAAGGAGCAGAAAATCTCAATCCAGGGTTCCTCGGGTCTCTCCAAAGAGGAGATCGAGAAAGCCAAGCAGGACGCCGAAGCCCACGCCGAGGAAGACCGCAAGCGCGTCGAGAAGGTCGATGCCGTAAACAAGGCAGAGAACCTCGCTTTCTCTGTTGAGAAACAACTCGGCGAACTCGGCGACAAAGCCCCCGCCGAACTCAAGTCCACCCTCGAGGAAAAGGTCAAAGCCGTCCGCGAGGCGATCAGCAGCGACGATGTCGCCAGGATCAACGCCGCCTCTACTGAACTCGAAAGTCAACTCCAAGACCTCGCCGCCGCCGCCCAACAAGCAGGCGCTGGCATGGGCGGAAACCCCGACGTGGAGCCAGCCGAGGAATCAAACGAATCCAGCGAACCCAAAAAGGCCAAAGGCAAGGTTGTCGATGCCGAAGTGGTGGATTGATCAAAGCCATGAAGAAATCCGTCATCTCCAAACTCCTCACGGAACTCGAAAAACTCGTCCAGAACGAGTTCGATTCCGGCGTGGAATTTTGGCTGGCGCGTGACCTTCAAGGGGTGCTCGGTTACACGAAATGGGATAATTTCCGCAAGGTGGTCGAGGGTGCCATGGTGGCCTGCGAAACCAGTGGCCACGAGGCTTCCAAGGGCGGAGAGCGCAACTCCGTGGACTGCGGCAGCCTGCTGCCGCTTTCCGCAAAGCAGCCTGCTGCGAGCGGATCGGCATTGGCACGCAGGATCATGCCAAAACCTCAGTCCTCCGCCGCGGACAGCAGGCTGTCTCACGGAAAGCTACAGCAGGCTGTAGCAGTCCAAAGTCTTCATCGATCAACGATGCCCGATCAATTTCCCGGCCTCAGGAAAATGATCCAGCAATTCTCCTTTTCCACTTCTCACTTCTCACTTCTCACTTCTCACTCGTGACCACCCTCACCTCCAAACTCCAACGCCTCACCGCACTGCGCCCGCTCTCTCCGGAGTCGGTCACCAGCCTTGCGGCGGCGTGGGATGTGCGGATGGTCTATGAGTCCAACTCCATCGAGGGTAACTCCCTAACTCTCCGCGAAACCGAACTCGTCCTTTCCAAAGGCGTCACCGTTTCTGGAAAGCCGCTCAAAGATCACTTAGAAACCGTCAATCTCGCGAAAGCCTGGGAGCAGGTCAAAGCCCTCGCTCAGCCCAGCGCGACGCTCACCGAATTCAATCTCCTCGATCTTCACCGCATCATCCTCACTCGCGTCGAAGACAGCTTCGCTGGAACCTACCGCACATCCGCCGTGCGCATCGCCGGTTCCAACCACATCCCTCCGAATCCCATTAAAGTCGCCGACCTGATGGATTCCCTTTTCGAGGAAATCAAATCCCTCGCCGATCCCATTGAGAAAGCAGCCCGTCTCCACCACGGCATCTCCTCCATCCATCCCTTCGCGGACGGCAACGGCCGCACTGCCCGCCTCGCGATGAACTTCGTCCTCCTCGCCGCCGGCTACCCGCCCATCTCCATCCCGACCACGCCCCGCGAAGCCTACTATAACGCCCTCGAAGCCGCCGACTCCGGCGATCTCAAAACCTTCCAAGCTTTCCTCGAAACCGAACTCCACAAGGAATTTGACCATTACCTAGAAGCCCTCGAACCAAAAGCATCTTCCACTGATCACTGATCACTCGGCACTTCTCACTTTACACACTTTCCACCTCCGCATCAGCGGCTGTGGCTTCTCAAACCAAACAACAACCAAAATAGAACAAAAAATATGGCAAACATCAAACCACTCGGACACCGCGTCCTCGTCAAACGCCTAGAAGCCGATGCGATCAGCGCGGGCGGAATCGTCCTTCCAGACACCGCAAAGGAAAAGCCACAAGAAGCGGAAGTCCTCTGCCTCGGAACCGGCGGCAAGGATGAGAAAGGCAACGACATTGTCTTCTCCGTCAAGGTCGGCGACAAAGTCCTCATTTCCAAATACGGCGGCACCGAAGTCAAACACGGCGGCGAGGAAGTCCTCATCATCTCCGAAGGCGACATCCTCGGCATCGTCGCATAAAACCAATCAATAATAATCAATAATCAATAATCAATAAACAATACCACTATGGCCAAACAACTACAATTCGACGAAGCAGCACGCCAAGCACTCCTGCGCGGAGTTGAGAAACTCGCACGTGCCGTCAAGGCGACCCTCGGGCCGTCCGGACGCAATGTGATCTTGGACAAGAAATTCGGCTCGCCGACGATCACCAAGGACGGCGTTTCTGTCGCCAAGGAAATCGAGCTCGATTGCCCTTACGAAAACATGGGTGCACAGCTCATCCGTGAGGTTTCGAGCAAAACCTCTGACATCGCTGGCGACGGCACCACCACTGCAACCGTGCTTGCAGAAGCCATCTACAAAGAAGGCCTTCGCAACGTCACCGCCGGTGCAAACCCGATCTCGCTTCAACGCGGCATCATGAAGGCCACCGAGGCCATCGTGGCGCAGCTCAAAGTGATTTCGAAGACCGTCTCCGACACCAAGGAAATCGCGCAGGTCGCAACCGTCTCCGCCAACTGGGACACCGAAATCGGCGGCATCATCGCCGAGGCGATGGACAAGGTCGGCAAGGACGGAACGATCACCGTTGAAGAAGCCAAAGGCATCGAAACCACCCTCGACGTCGTCGAAGGCATGCAGTTCGACAAGGGCTACCTCAGCCCTTACTTCGTCACCGATCCTGAGTCGATGGAAGCAAGCTTCGAAGGCGCACTGATCCTCATCCACGAGAAGAAGATCAGCTCGCTCAAGGACATGCTCCCTCTCCTTGAGAAGGTCGCCAAGTCCGGCAAGCCGCTCATCATCATTGCGGAAGACGTGGAAGGCGAAGCGCTTGCAACCCTCGTGGTTAACAAGCTCCGCGGCATCCTCAACATCGCAGCCGTAAAGGCACCTGGTTTCGGCGACCGCCGCAAGGCCATGCTCGAAGACATCGCCATCCTCACTGGTGGCCGCGTGATCACCGAAGACCTCGGCATCAAGCTGGAGTCCGTTGAAATCAGCGACCTCGGCCAAGCCAAGCGCATCACCATCAGCAAGGATTCCACCGTCATCGTCGAAGGCGGCGGCACTTCCGAGGCCATCAGCGGCCGCGTGAATCAAATCCGCCGTCAGATCGAGGAAACCACCAGCGACTACGACAGCGAGAAGCTCCAAGAGCGTCTTGCCAAGCTCGCAGGCGGTGTCGCCGTCATCAATGTCGGTGCAGCTACTGAGACCGAGATGAAGGAGAAGAAAATGCGCGTCGAGGACGCCCTTCACGCCACACGCGCAGCGGTGGAAGAAGGCATCGTTCCCGGCGGTGGCACCGCACTCATCCGCGCCCAAGCCGCCCTCGGCGATCTTGGTCTCACGGGTGACGAACTCACCGGCGCAGGCATCGTTGCCCGTGCTGTCGAGGCTCCGCTCCGTCAGCTCGTCGCCAACGCAGGCCGCGAAGGCGCGCTCGTTGTCGAGAAGGTCAAGAACGGCAAGGGCGGCGAAGGCTACAACGTCGCCACCGACAAGTTCGAAGACCTCATCGTCTCCGGCGTTGTCGATCCGACCAAGGTCACCCGCACAGCCCTGCAGAACGCCGCATCCATCGCCGGCCTCTTGCTCACCACTGAGTGCCTCATCACCGACCTTCCCGAAAAGGAAGCAGCCGGTGCCGGCGGCCACGGCCATGACCACGGCGGCATGGGCGGCATGATGTAATCGGAATCGCGTTCTCCAGAACGCGACCCACCTCTCAAAGCCGGACAGGGAAACCTGTCCGGCTTTTTCGTGTGACGAACTCGCCCTCCATGCCGCCGAGCCCACCGTGACACTCGCGGGTATCCAAGTGTTCTTCGATGACGGCGAAAAGGACTTCGATAGCTTTAAAACATTCAACATGTCCATGGGCCAGAGAAAGACGGTAAACCCGTCAATCCGCAGGACTCGCTCTGCCGAAGCCCTAATCCGACGCGGCATATTTTCTGTTTCGCTCCCTATTGACATTATAGCTAAAATGGCCATTTATTAGATTTATGATAACGATCCCTGCCACAGATGCAAAAAACAGATTCGGAGAGCTTCTGGAAGCAGTCCACAGAGAGCCAGTGGAGATTTCAAAGAAGGGGCGGGTGGTCGCGGTGATGCTCTCAGCGAGGGACTATCAGGAGATGCGCAAACCAGAGATCGATGCGCCCTGTAAAGAATTCAATGGCATCCGCTCATGGGTGAAAAAGCACAACAACATAAAGACGGGCAAGCCCCTCGATGAAGGTGATTACCGGAAACACTTGTCGGAGAAATATGGCAAATGAGGAATGTCTTCTGGGATACGAATGTTCTCCTCGATCTGCTCGATTGTGAGAGGGATGGTCACGAAACGGCAAACAACCTTCTCGAGCTTGCCCGGAAACGCGGATGCGAATGCCAATGTTCCTGGCACTCGCTATCCATCATTGATTACGTGGGAGGAAAAAAATTCGGACGAGAGGATATCTGGGAATTGCTCAGGTCGATTGTCAGCGAATTCGTCATACCAAAAACCGGAACCTACGAAGCGCGGTTCGCATTCCATTTCCTCGACGGCGATTTTGAGGACGCCATGCAGATTGCGGCGGCGGTGGCCGGAAACGCGGATCTCCTAATAACTGATTCCAAGAGCGGCTTCGGAAAATCTCCGATCAAAGTAGTTTCACCGCATGCCGCTTGCGGCTTAATATAAACTAGACGATTCCCAAAAATTCTCTCGCCGCACCGACGATCTGCTCCGCCTCCCCTTCCCCGTATTTCCTTTTCTCGTCAAACGCCCAGACCACACCCGGCCATGCGGGATCACCCGTAGAGCGACCGACTACATGGATGTGCATCTGCCGGACAATATTTCCGATGCAGGCGACATTGAGTTTCTCCGGATGGAAATACGCTTCGACGAAACGTGAGACCTTCCTCACTGCTAGCATCACTTCGGCGAAGGTTTCGTCATCGAGTTGGTGTAGATCTTCGATTTCTTGCGGCACTTCCGGCACGATGATGAACCATGGGAAATTCGCCTCGTCCTTCAGCAGGATGCGACAGCCGTGCATGCGAGCCACATCAAAGCCACCGGCAGCTAGCCGTTCGTTGAGTATGAAATCCATGACTCACCTCCCCCGGATGCCCGCCGCAATATCGGCGGAAAGTTTTCCTAACAAACGCGACTGAGCGGCTACAACTGCCTCGTAATCTTCGCTGGAGATCGCTTCCTTGGCGATGAATGTCTTGGAGCGGACAAGCTTCGATCCTGGTAGCGAGTAAATGCGCCATGTAGCCTCGATGTGGGCAAAGCCATCGTCACCGGCAAGGAACTCGCGGATGTCCATTGCCACCTGGTATTCGATCTCGCTGTCGCGTTGCCACGGGTAGGTGCGGACGTTACCGGTGTTGAGGCGTCGGCCGAGGTTCGTTGCGATCACACGCGCCACGGAATCATCGAGATCGCCCGCCCACAGATGGTTTTCGGCGAGTTCTAGCTTGTTGGGCCCACTTTGGATGACGAGGTTCGATCGATCCACATACTTGGCAAGTGTGACCGGCCCGACCCCAATTCCGGTGCCGCCACCAGAGGGAAGATTTCCCTCCGCGCTGAGGACATAAAAAGTAGGCGTGGGCCTTGTGCATCCCGATAAGAATGCAGTGAGGATGAGTATGGCGGATAATTTCATCATGGTTCGGTCTTCTCTCAGCGCTTGCCAGCCGCTTTAGGTTTCGGATTTCCGGAATCCTCTTTTCCGAAAAGCAGGGAGTTAGGTTTCTCTTTAATCGTATCGGACATGGCCTCGATCGAACGGATCGCACCGCGCAATTCATCGAGAGTCCGCAGCAGATCCCCCTGCACATTACCATCGGGACCTACGCTAGAGAGGGATTTTTCCAACTCGGCAAGCGTTCGACGAAGATCGGCGGGAAGTTTACGGAAATCATCGTCCTCCAGCGTGACCTTGGCGGCGGCGGCGACCTTTTTGATCTCGTTCATCGCATCCCTAGCTTCAGTGACAGTCGTGGTGATTTCGGTAACGGTTTTGCCGAGCGGAAGGGCATCGATTTTATCCAGAATCGAGGCGATCTTCACCTCTAATTGGGCAAATCCAGAGGACAAAGTCGGCACCACCGGGAAATCGCTTTTGTAGCTAAGTTCAGCCGCATTCTCTGTCGGGTAGTAGTCGAAATCCACGTAGAGTGCACCGGTTAGAAGGCTGCCAGTTTTCAGTGTCGCGCGCAGTCCATTTTTTACGGCGTTACCGAGCATTAGGACGTCATCCTCCGGGGTGGTCACCGTCCCAATCGCCCTAAGAAGACTGGGATCCACCTCTATAAGAACCGGGACTTTTTTATTGTCGCGATCAGTTACATAATCGAACGAGATGTTTGTCACACGGCCAATCTCAATCCCCCTGTATTCCACAGGTGCCGATTTCGTGAGTCCCCGGACGCTCTGATCAAAAAGCAGCAGGATCCGCATGGTTGGCTCGAAAGTGGAAGACACGGCATCATCCATATCCGCGTGTAACTCGAAATTAGTGCCATCAACCACCGATTCACCCGGTTCCATTCCCTCCTGAACTGCAAAGGAAACACCGCCGCTAACCATTGCTTGGAATGAAGGTGTCCTAATCTTAAAACCGTCAACTCCCGCCGAAATATCGATACCGCTGGTGTTCCAAAACTTCGTATTTTTCCGCACGAGAATTCTGTATTTTTCTGAAATAAAGACTTCATAGATGACGCGCCTCATATCGACATCCAATTTACGGCTCTCCACCCTGCCGACCTCTAATCCGCGATAGTAAAGCGGCGAGCCAACGGTAAGCGAACCCGCCTCATCAGAAAGAAGCGTGAGCCTCAGTCCTGGCACGCTGCGACTTGTCGAGGGCGGTGTCTCACGGCCCTTCCATTTCGTCGGACCTTTCGGCCCGGTGCCGGGTTCCATTTCGATATACACCCCGGTGATAAGAGTCCCGAGTCCAGAAATATCTGCCGCTGAAACACGCGGTCTCACCACCCAGAACCGGCTACCTTTCCGCAGCAAGTGGCCGTAGGCACTATCCAGCGTGCAGTAAACGAGAACGGACTGAAGATCTTCCGTCAGTTCCACTCTGGAAACTTTACCCACACTTACAGAGCGGCAGCGCAGCTCCGTTGTTCCCGCGAAAATGCCCTCCGCCGTTTCGAAACGGATCCGCACCTCCGGGCCCTTCGAGCTGATATTCCGATAAAGCATCCACCCGCCGATTAGCAGCGCGAGAATGGGGACGACCCAAACGACGTTCCAGCGCTGGGCGGCACGGAGTTCTGGGGTCACGGCGATAGGTTGTTCTTCACTCACATTCTGAAAGGGGTTTGGTGGGTAATGCGTAATCGTCGCGCTCAAGCTGATCCCAAAGCAGCTTCGGGTCAAAGCTCATTGCTGCGAACATTGTCAACATCACTACCCCGGCGAAGGCAAGCGCGCCCGGCCCTGGGGTGATAATCATATAGTTACCGAGCTGCACCATGGCAACGAGGATAGCGACGACAAAGATATCCACCATGGACCAGCGGCCAAGCAATTCGGTGATCCAATAAACTTTTCCCAAGAGCCTAGCCGAGTGCGGGACGAGACCCTTCGCCGCGGCGCACAGCCAGAGTAATGCCATGATCTTAAGCATCGGAATCATGATGGACGCAGTGAAAATCACGATCGAGATCGGATAGGCTCCCGTTTTCCAAAACTGTATCATACCCTCAAGGATCGTGCTTTCCGTGGAGATGCCGAGCTCCCGCGTGGTGAGGATAGGCAGCAGATTGGCAGGTATATACATCAACGCCGCTGCCAGCACTAAGGCCATCGTCCGCGAAACGCTGTAAGGTTTCCTTAAATGCAGACGGCCACCACAACGCGGACAACTCCCGAGAGAAACGGGTGAGACTTTCTCGCAAACATGACAGCCAGCGAGCCCCTTCTCCAAACCTCTTGGAACATCCTTTCCGTTCACCTTGCTCATTCTCCTTTCGCCACCTCCAAGCGATCCCAAAGTTCTCTCTTATCAATTGCCGCAACCGCAGCCGCCATGCAGATCATAAGGCCGGCGAAGGCCCAGAAGCCGATCCCAAAATGCAGCTCCGCCACCTTACCCAGTTTCAACAGACTCACCAGAACACCCAGCAGGAAGACCTCGATCATGTTCCACGGCTCAGATCGGCTCATCCAGCGCGTAACAAACATCGCGCCCGGAGCGATCCTACCGAAGATCAGCGGCGCACAGACATAGAATAGCCCGCCCGCCAAAATCAGCGGTGTAATAATCGTGAAAAGCGCCACTCCCATACCTACGAGCTGCGAGCCATCTTCGATCAGCGCCATCGCCGCGCCAGGAAGTGTGAGTTCCGTCCGCAGCCCGGCGGCATCCATATTTACAAATGGCGTAGTATGCACAACTAGCATAAGCAGTAGCGCAGTCAGGGAGAACGAAGTTACACGTACTAGCGAGGCTGGGCGGTTCTGATAAAGCGTCGCTCCGCAAAGCACACAGCTCGCCCGCGAGCCCTCCGCGATGAGCTTTGCTTCATGCACCGTGTCGCAGTAATGACAGATCGCATGGTGGGGTCCGCCTTTCGGCTCCGGCCACGTCAGAATGGATAAACGTGTTCTCAAGTTTTCGTATGACCTATTTTGCTGCCACCACTCTTTGTGTCAACTCTCCCAAACCTTCTACGCCACATTCCACCAAATCCCCTGCCTGCAGGTAACGCGGAGGATTCATCCCCATTGCCACCCCGCTTGGCGTGCCCGTCGCGATCACATCTCCCGGCAGCAGTGTCATAAAACGGCTAATGTAGCTGACGATTTCACGGACACCGAAAAGCATATCCTTCGTCCAACTATTCTGGCGAGTCTCCCCGTTCACCTTTGTCCATAAGCGCAGTTCCTGCGGATCGGGAACCTCGTCCGCCGTCACCAGCCACGGCCCCATCGGCGCGAAGGTGTCTGCACTCTTTCCCTTAGTCCACTGACCACCGCGCTCCCTTTGAAACGCCCGCTCCGAGTAATCGCAGAACACCGAGTATCCCGCCACGCACTCCATCGCCTCCGCCTCGGAAACATAGCTCGCCGTCTTCCCGATCACTAACGCAAGTTCCACCTCGTAGTCCAGCTTCCGCGCTCCTTGGGGGATCAGAACATCATCATACGGCCCGCTCCACGCCGAGCTTGCCTTCATGAAAAGCACAGGCTCCACCGGGATCTCACCGCCCATTTCACGCGCGTGCTCCAGATAGTTCTGCCCCACGCAAACAATCTTCGAAGGCCGCGCAACTGGTGGGCCGAGCCGCGTCCCCACATCGATCTCAAACCCGCCGGGGCATCCCTGCCCCACCCACTCTGCCAAACTTTCCAACCCACCCATCGCAAAAAAGCCCTCGTCGTAATCGAAGAACTCACCGCTCGCATCGATCATGCGCCCGTCTTCCAGCAACACCCCCGGTTCCTCCCGCCCCTCTTCCCCGAATCGGATCAGCTTCATAGTTCCGCTAGACTAGCGGAACCGCCCGGGACTTCCAGAGTATTTCCGTGGGGCATACATATCCAGAGATTTGCGATGACATCAACCGGGCATGAAATAGCCGGTCAATTCTCCTTTTTAGAACTCAGCTTCGCGCGCACCACCTCAATGATAATGGGTAGCACGGAAATAAAGATGATACCCAGCACCACCAGTTCGAAGTTTTTCTTTACGATTGGGATGTTTCCGAAAAACCACCCAGCGGGAAGTATTAAACCTACCCAAAGAAGCGCTCCGATTACATTGAATAACATGAACCGCCGGTAACACATCTCCCCTGTCCCAGCGACGAAGGGAGCGAAGGTGCGGACAATCGGAACGAAGCGAGCAAGAATGATCGTCTTTCCACCATAACGGACGAAGAAATCGCTTGTTTTTGCGATGTGAGAGGGCTTCACAATTCTAGGGAATTTCCGCATCATCCATGCTCCGAATTTACGACCAATCCAGTAATTCACCGTATCACCGACGATGGCTGCGATCAAGAGGACGATGGCTGCAATCCACACGTTCAGACCCGAAGTAGCATCCGCCGCGAGCGCACCGACTGCGAAGAGCAAAGAATCCCCGGGAAGGAATGGTGTTACAACCAGACCTGTCTCACAGAAAACTATCAGAAACAGCAAAGCGTAAACCAGCGGCCCATATGCGCTAGTGAATGAAATCAAATGATCCTGAATGTGCAGGATGAAATCTATTATCTCTTTCATATATCAACTTCCTTCGTGGCGGATTCTTAAGACTTCTTTTTCTTACCCCAGACGAAACGCGACTCCGTCCCTTCTCGAAGGCGGATTATGTTGGTGCGGTGTTTCCAGATCGCAAGCGTAGCGATCAATATCGAGAATACGAAGAGCGGCTTGTTCCATGTGCCTGCCTCCCAGAGACTGATTCCCTCCGGCGTTTTGTGAAACCTCGCCCCCAGATGCGTCATGATGGGTAATACCAAAGCAGCGGCCATACTTGCCACGGATACATACCGCGTAAGCATAAAAACGATAATGAAAACGAAAACTAAAATCAACACCGCCATCGGCATGAGTGCGATCATCACTCCGGCAGAGGTCGCAATACCTTTCCCACCCTTGAATCCGATCCACGGCGAATAGTTGTGTCCCAGCACTGCGGCAAGTGCCGTTAACACATGGACGAATTGCCCTTTCATCTGCTCCGAGGCCGATAGCAGAAGGTGATAGGAATCCAGAAAAGCGAGGTGAAACTGAGGATCACGACCCTCAATGCGGACGAGGTTTACCGCGATCACCACCGGGATAAATCCTTTCAATGCATCGAGGATCAGGCAGAGGATACCGTATTTTTTTCCAAGGACGCGGAACACATTCGTCGCACCTATATTGCCGGAGCCATGCTTCCGGATATCGATGCCCTTCGTCTTCGCGATAATCAATCCGAACGGTATCGAACCGAGCAGAAATGCGAGCAGCGGATAGAACCAGAGTTGCATGGGTGTTGCAGAAACGCCGCCTTATTGGACGACGGTGGCGCTCTCGATCACGACAGGCTCGGCCGGCACATCACCCGCACCAGTTTTCACAGACTTGATGACATTGACGACATCCATACCCTCGATGACATTCCCAAATACGGTGTAACCGCCTCCGGTGGGAAAGTTTAAGCCGTCATTGTCTACCACATTGATGAAAAACTGCGCAGTGGCGCTGTCCGGATTCGGCGTGCGCGCCATGGCGATGGTGCCGGTGTCGTTTTTCAAGCCGTTGTTGCTCTCGTTCTTGATTCCCGCACCGGTGGGCTTCTCGACCAGTCTGCCGCCGTCCAACGCCATGCCACCGCCTTGAATCATAAAGCCATCTATAATCCGGTGGAATACCGTGCCGTCATAATGTTTGTCGCCGACGTATTTGAGGAAATTCTTCACCGTGATCGGCGCTTTCTCCGCGTCGAGTTCGATAACGATGTCGCCTTTGTTTGTTTTCAGTCGCACCTTGGATCCGGCGGTGGCCTCGGTCTTCTCCTCAGTCTTCTCCTCGGCCTTAACGGGTTCGGTGGACTCGGATTTATCGGCCTTGCAGGCACCCAATAGAACAAAGCCGACTATCGAAAGAATTGCGTAACGTCTCTTCATGGCGGACACAATTAAGCGGAACCGATGGACTTGGCAAGCGGATGCGCGGATAGCGGAAAAAATCATTTCCTCTAACCGATCCCCTTGCCACAGACTTCGTTCTAATAAAGAATTATTGAATAGACCTGCACCGTATATTTCCCATCCTGTCTTATCAATCCACTATGAACCTCCCCTTCACAACCAACCTCGCCGCCGGGTTCCTCGACAGCGGTGCGCTCAATCTCATGATCGATGGCGGCATCTTCATGTGGCCCATCCTGGCGCTGATGATTCTTGGCATCGCTGTGATCATCGAGCGCTACCGCAGCCTCCTCATGCTGGACACGGACGCCGCCGCGCTGCAGGAAAAAGTCATCGCGTTACTCTCCGAGGACAAAGTCGAGGAATCACTGGAACTCTGCGACGCCGCCCGCGGCCCAGTGCCTGCCATCCTTTCCAACGGATTGCGGAAATTCCTTGTCCTACGAAGGCTCAACTACGACCCCGCGCAGATGGAGCAGCAGGTCGTCAAGAGTATGGAAAACTACGGCGTGAACATCGTCGCGGCGCTGGAACGACACCTGCCTCTCCTCGCCACCATCGCCTCTGTCGCACCCATGCTCGGTTTCCTCGGCACGGTGCAGGGCATGATCGTGGCCTTCGGTGACATCGAGGCGAACATCGGCCAACAAAACATCGTCCAAGCCGCTGCCTCGGGTATCCGCGTCGCGCTGCTCACCACCGCTTTCGGCCTAATCGTCGGCATTCCCGCCTACATGGCGTTCAATTATTTCACCGGCATCATCAACGACTTCATCCTACAGGTGGAATCCTCGGCGGCGGCGCTGATCGAGGTCGTCACCCTCCGCCTGACACTCGAAAAAGAGGAATCATGAAACTGAAGCGAGGAAAAATGCTGGTCGATCCGCCCGAATGCGCGAGCTCCGACATCGCGTTCACGCTGATCATTTTTTTCCTGGTTTGCGCCGCCGTGCAGCCGGAAACGGGCATGTCCCAGATATTGCCGAAGGCCGAGGAGAAATCCGAGGAGCGCCAACAGAGCAAGAATCTAGAAGTCTCGATCACAGCTTCCAGTATCATCCTAAACGGTAACCCACTGCAACTCCCAGAGTTCACCCGCCGAATCGCCGCCGAGCTAAAAACAAAGACCCGCGAACAGGATAGGATCGTCGTCGTGAAAAGTGCGCCCGACACCCCCTACCCCGTATGGATCCGCGTCTCTCGCGCCATCGATAGCGCGGGCGGCATCCTCACCCTTGAGCTAGAGAGCGAGAAAATCATCCAAATCAAATGAAGCTCCAGCGCAAAAAACTCAAGGCCTCGGTGCCATCGTTCGCGATGGGAGACATCGCTTTCCTGCTGCTCATTTTCTTTGTCATCCTCGCCCGCGCGCAGGACGACAGCCACATTCAATGGCAGCCCGCGCGGCTCGATAAGGTCGAGATGGCTCCCGCGGCCAGTGCTAGCGTGGCCATCGACACCGGCTCCAAGACCTACCTCGACGGTAAGGAAATTTCCCCTGAGGAAATCGCCGCCAAGCTCTCCGCCGTTCTCGGCGATGCCCCAGCCGGGCAGCGTCATGTCTTTCTCAAAGTGGATCGCGAGGCGAAAGCAGCGGTCTTCGAACCCGTGATCGCCGCCATCAGCGAGGCTGGCGGCGACCTGATTCACATCCTCGAACCCGAGGAACAACCCGCCCAAAAATGAAAAGTAAATCCGATGAAACCCGCACCGCCATGGCCAGCACCAAGGCCGATCTCCGCGAACTGCGGGACAACTCCCGCGCCACTGTCGGCGAAATCCAGGCCTTCCTCCGCGAGCTAAAAGGCAAAGGGCCGCAGGAAATGCTCGGCGTCGTAGCGGCGAGTAACCTGTTCCGCTCGCTCGTCCTCTCCACAGCCATCGTCGTCGGTGGCATCCTACTTTTCACCGCCGTCCCCTATTTCATGGGCGGTGATGAAAAACCAGCTCCCGTAGCGGAGAAACCCGTTTCTGTGAAAGCTCCTTTGGAAGCTCCGAAGCCTATCGAACCCGCCGCCGAACCCGCGCCCGATCCGCTTTCCAAACTCGGCGTCGGCGAGGAACTTTCCGCTCCGGCCAACACCAACCCGCTCGAGGACGAGGGCGATGATTTCCTTGAAGATTTGGAATGATAGATACCCGTCGGCTCTGGGAAGCGTTTCGGGCTCGCGTCCGCCAGCCGGATGCGCTCACCGCGATCTTCGCCGTCCTCTGGTGCCTCGTATGGCTCGACGCGCAGGTGTGGTTCCGGTGTCCGCCGTGGTTCCATGCCCTCGCCTTCCTCTGCGCCGCGCCGGTGTGCATCTACTGGATTCGTCGTACATGGCCTTGGACTGCTACAGGCTCCTGTAGCTTTCGGTCAGGCAGCCTGCTGCGGCCGGACGGCATTGGCACGGAAAGCAACGTCTCTCCCGTGTCCAAGGACTCCGTCATCCGCTACCGCGCCGTTCTCAGCATCTCCTACATTCCCGCGTGGCAATTCATCGCTCATCTCCCGCTGGTATTCTCCGCCTACTCCCTTTCCGCCTCCCTCTCCGCGGCAGGTGCTTTCGGCGCGTTTTTCATCGGCTTGGTGTGGGCGGTTTGGTGGATCGACCGTGAGACGAAACGAATGGCATCGACCAATGTCCGCAGGCGCACATGGGATCCCCGCAGGCTCGCGGCATGGTATTTCGGCAGGGAAAATCCGCGCCTTCGACAGTCGGCTTTCACCCTCCTCACCTACACCCTTCTCTTCGGCCTCGTCTCGATGGTGCTCACGCGCATGACCGGTTGCTCGGTCTATGAGGCACCGCTCGGCGGAGGAGAGCAGAAGCAGCTGCGGCAGACCGTGCAAATCCAGCGCGTCATCAAGAAAAAGTATGTGATCAACCCCTACAGCACCGTGCTTTTCAATCCGCCGCCCATCGACGACGTGAAACTCAACGTCCTCGAAGTCACCGAGCACCTTTATAAGATTGGCCAAGGGAAAGGCGACGGCGCGGGCTACTCCGCCGGAACTACGCGCGGCAAGGTGCGCTTCATCCGCTTGAAATATGAGGGCGGCGATTGGGATCAGGACATGTCGCGTGGCTCCGATCTAAATCTGCTCACTGAATACGGCGTCCGCCTCGGCCAGCCCGTCAGCGACCGGCCGGAGCCGATGGAGATCGCCCGACTCAAGACCTTTCCCGCCCGCAAAAGCCCGCCCATGGTTTATATGACAGGGCAGCAAGGCATAAACCTCAGCGACTCCGAAATCAAAACCCTCCGCACCTACCTTATCGAAAACCACGGCATGCTCTTCGGCGACAACGGCGGCAGTTCTGGATGGGAGGGGCAGTTCGTCGGGATGATGAAAAAAATCTTACCCACCGTGGAGCCGATCTCCGTTTACCTCGACCACTCGATCCACCGCATCCCCTACCCTCTGCCCCGGCTTCCTATCGTAGCCCCCCACGGCCGCTCGAATGCCCTCGGCTGGGTGGTGGACGGACGCCTCGCCGTGTATTACCATCCCGGAGATATCGGCGATGCCTGGGCTGATGGCCACTCCGGCGTCCCGCAGGAAATCTGGGAATCCTGCTACCAACTCGGGGTGAATATCATCCACTACGCCCATTCTGAATACAACAACTGGCTAGAAAGCACGAAAGAGTGACATGGCGGCCTATCGCAGCCAAACCCCATGCGTATTCGGCGCGTTAAGGCTATTGGCGAAAGGTGAGAATTCATCTTTAAATCTGATCATTTCATGATTATATCAAGCCATGCCGCTCGATCTTAGAATCAACGAAATTCATCCCATTTCCGATTTTGTCCGTAACGCCAGTGCATATACTGCGCGCATTCGCCGAACCAAACGGGCGGAAATTCTCACCCAGCATGGCCGCCCAAGCCTCGCGGTGATGCCAGCCGAGGAATACGAACGCTTGATCGATGCCGCCGAGTATATCGACGGTATCGAGGCGATCAGGATCGGCCTTGAGGCAGCAGAGGCGGGACGCTCAAAGCCCATGTCCAAAGCGATCCTTGGATGGGAAGCCCTCTGACCGGAAAATGCTCCACCGAGTAATCATCACCGATCCAGCGGACGAAAATTTCCGCGACCATTTCCAATGGGTCCGGGAACGCTCGCCCCAAGGCGCGGAAGCTTGGCGCACCCGTATCATCGAGGCGATCAGGTCGCTGGAAATCGCACCGGAACGCCACGCCCTTGCGAGGGAATCCAGCGCCTTTCCTGTCGAGATCCGCTGCCTGCTTTCCGGAAAGCACCGCTCCGCGTTCCGAATCCTCTACCAGATCAAAGGCGATGAGGTGCGGGTGCTCGCAATCCGCCGGCCTTCTCAGGATCTCATGAAACCTGATAATGATTCAGAGTGAACATCATCCGCTAAGCCCATTCCGAATACAACAAGTGGCTAGAAAGCACGAAGGAATGATAATACGTCTGCCTGCTTCATGTTTGCGTTCGGAGGATTTTGTCTTACAATGATTCCCATGAGTAACTCAATCACTGTCCGTATCACAGATGATCTAAACGAGTGGCTAGAGGAAGAGGTCAGAATCACGGGACTTCCGAAAGGCCGCATCATCCGCGAGCACCTTGAATCGTCACGGACGAGAAAAGCACGCAAACCCTTCCTCGATCTTGCAGGCTCGGTGGACGGGGCACCCGATCTTAGTTCCAGAAAAGGCTTCAGCCGATGAGAGGAATCGCCGACACCGGGTTCATCGTCGCATTTGCGAATCGTCGTGACAGGTATTTTCCATGGGCACATGGACTTGCGGAAAAAGTGTCCACGCCCCTACTCACTTGCGAGGCGGTGGTCGCCGAAGCGGCATACCTTTTGAGTGACAGCGCACTCGTTCTTAGATTCCTGGAGACCGGCCTGATCAAGCTGGATTTCAATCTTTCCGACCATCAGCAGGAACTTTCGAAACTAGCCAAAAGGTATGCGGATCGTTCCCCCGATCTGGCGGATCTCTGTCTGATCCGGATGAGCGAATTGAACCCAAAAATGCCGATTCTTACGGTCGATCAGGATTTCACGGTTTACCGCAGGAACGGAAAAGAAAGCATTCCAGTATTGATGCCGCCGAATGGAAACTGAATCGATAGGAAAGCCGCATACCACCATGACCCTCCGCTTCCCCACCCTTTTTGCCGCTTGTCTGCCGTTTCTACTGGCACCTTATTCGCTTGCCCTCGATCCCCTCGAACAAATTCCCGTCGCCACCTTTGAGAAAATGAAGGAGGTCGAGCGCTACCAGATGCGCATCGCGGAGAAACATTACACCGGCGGCGCTTTCAAAACCTCGCTGGCAGAGTATGAGAAATTCCTGACCCTATACGAAAAAAGCCCCGGCGCGCCTTATGCGCAGCTCATGTGGAGCCACTCGATGATGCGCCTCAAGAAACCCAAGACTGCCCTGCGCGAGGGTTTTCAATCAGTGATCGACTACTGGCCCGAATCCGAAGAAGCAGTCATCTCCGCCTACTGCATCGCCGACGCCTACCGCACCATGGGCGAGGTGAGTGACGCGAAAAAGGCCTTCCGTTTTCTCATCAAGGAATATCCAGCTCACGAAATCGCGATCCGATCCCGCCTCGATCTTCTCCACTACGCCCGCCTTGAGAAAGACGAAGCCTCGCACCTGGCACTTCTCAACGACCTCACCTATAAGCTGGAGCGCAACGAGAAATCCAAGGCCGCCTGCGAGGAAGCCAGCCGCGAACTCGCCCAGATCCACTTCTTCGCCCAGCGATTCGATGAAGGAAAAAAAGCCCTCGCCACCACCCACGAAGGTGATGCCCTTTTCGATGCCGTCTATGGCATGTCGGCAAAAACCGTTGGCCACCTTTTAGGCAATAAGGAATCCCGCACCGCCGCCCTCACCCTCGGCGATCAGCTTCTCAACGAACTGCGCGTCGAGTCCAAACGCCGTCCAAAGATCGAGAAAGAACTCCTCTACCGAGCCGCCGAACTTAACGGCACGCTCGGCCGCCCCGCGGAGATCTGGAAGCTTTACACCGAGATCGGCGATCGCTTCGGGCGCGACGACGGACTGCTGGGATACATGGCCGCTTGGTATAAGGCCCGCGACAAGCGCCCCGAAGCGCGGGGCATCTACGCCGAGTTCAAGGATCAAGTCGCAGGCCTTAAAAACATCGCCGCGATGGATCTGGAGGATGGGAAAATTAACGAGGCCATCGGGGTTTACCGCAAGCTCATCGAAATCGATGGCGACCATGCCGACGACCATCTCTGGGCCATCGCCTCCTGCTACGAGAAGCTCGCCGATTGGAAAAAGGCCATCGCCACTTACCGCCAGATCGACCGCTTTCCCGACAACCATTTCCGCATGGCAGCCTGCCACCGCCAGCTGAAGGAACAGAGCGAGGCCATCGTCCTCTATAACCAGATCAAGGTCGTGGACAACGCCGCGCCGGAGGCCACGCTCCAGATTGGCTTCACCTATGAGGAGGCCAAGGAAAAGGAAAAGGCGATCCGCACCTTCCAGCTCACCTGCAAGCGCTTCCCGAAGTCCGAACAAGCCAGCAAAGCCCACGCCCATCTCCAGAACGAATACAACATCAACGTCACTCTCGGCGGCGCGGAGGAGGAGTGAGCCAGCGGTTTATGGTGATTTCCGGAACACATCCGCGCGGATGCGGGCGGAGAAATCCGGCGTTCCATCGGCGGCGATGATGGCGGCGTTGGCGTGGGCGCGTTGCTTGAATTTTGGAAATGTTAGGCCGCCTGTTTTGAACGCGCCGATTTCATACATCATCTCATCGCCCTTGCCGTTAACGAGGATACGCCAGTCCCAGGGGATACGGTCGCCCTGCGTGTGCTGAGAGCGGATACCGGTAGTGCAATTGGTGGTGATGGCGTTGTACCAGCGGGGCTTCTCCGAGAATGAATTGATGGTGGCGATGTATTCTAGCAGACGCGTCCGCGCCTTTTCCGCAGAAAGCGTGGTGCGGTAGAGATAAACATCCTCGCCTTTGCGGTGGACGGCGCGCACGCCGAGCACATCGCGCTCCTCCGCCACGATACATGTCAGCGAATACTGGCGGTAGAGGCCGCCGATGGCGGAGTAGCTCTGGCCATTGCGCTTGCGTGTCTCAATGGAGAACGCCAGCGGCGGTGAATCGGAGAAATGGAAGCTGACGATGGGATGCGCCATCCACGGAGAACCCCAATAGTTGATCGCGATGTCGATGCCGGTTATAGAGGAGAGCTTCACATGGCGCGTGATCCAGCGCGGGGTGAAATCTGCTGCGCTACGGTATTCGAAATCACGGACATTGTAGAAAGTGACAACATCACCCATAATCTCAGCGGTGGCCACCTGCGCTACATCAGCCTGCCATTCGGCGGTGGCCGGCGGTTTGAGCG
Source organism: Prosthecobacter debontii (assembly GCA_945870855.1). GTDB lineage: Bacteria > Verrucomicrobiota > Verrucomicrobiia > Verrucomicrobiales > Akkermansiaceae > Luteolibacter. The sequence goes on along the minus strand of CAMBTP010000026.1, from coordinate 2,599 downwards.
AAAACCACCATATAAGCGTTATGGCGAAGCAAACGCACCAGACAGCCCATGCCCGCCAACGGAATTTCTGCCAGATCATCACGGCCAGCAGGCAAAGTATGGCCAAAGCCGCGAGCCAGATACCTGGCCCGTCAAAGCAGAGCGCGCCGAACATCCAGGCCGAAATGACGAACGCCAGCAGCACAGCAAATACCTTCATGATCCAGAGCAAGAAGTCTCTAAATGACAGATGAGTGAACATGAAATCGCGTGCTTGAAATAATGCGGAAGCCTGCAGTTATCCTACTTCAATCCAACGTGCATTCGCAGGAGCCTTTGGAGTTCATCAATTGTTTCCGGAAGCTCGCAGGATCCGTGTGGGCCGGGAACGATTTTTTCGGACTTTGCGGATTTTAGATGAGAACTCCAATAATCAACCACTCCGTCCGAGCTTTTTGGTGTGTTTCCTTTGCCTTGGTCGCCGATGATCGAGTGGTGAGGAACTTCGATAGCATTGGAATCGAGCACTTTGACAGTTGGGTTTTTCGGTGACAATCCATCGATACTGTTAGGAATTCGATTGGGATCGCCCGTGATTACGGAAATCGAGCTACCGACCGTACTGGCCGTACTGGAGACGAGATCGACCGGGAGTGAAATCAATTTGATGGCGAGACTGCCCAGCGTCCCTATCGCCATATCGCTACCACGATGTGGCGAGCAGATGAAGATAGTCCGTTCCACATGCGAGTTCGCCTTGAAGGTAGTGCAACGATCTACGAGATCGCCGTCTTTAACTTTGGCAAATAATCGGTCAGCTTTGTCCTCACCCATCACATTCCATGAATCGCGATCAACAGTCGTAACCTGAGCTCGGGAAAGGATACCACCCATGCTGTGACCAACGAGCACCATTTCCTTCGAATTTGGATAGCGCTGCTGGACTTTTACTAGCTCCTCACGCAAGCGGAGAGCTGAGTATAGTGGAGGATTTCCAGTCGGGTAGGCGAAGACCCAGCATTGGTAGCGTCGGCGAAGTTCAGGGTCTGTTTCAATTTCGTTTATCACATTGCGCCACATGCGCGGAGTTGAAATGAGGCCATGGACAAAAACCAGAGGGATACGGTCTGGATCGTAAGGCTGAAGCATATAGAGCCCGGTGATACTCATGTGTTCTTCTACACGTATTGCACCTAATAAGCCTTCGAGCATTTCATGGTGCTGCGGGTAGTAGGCCAGCGGAGCGGAAAAATCCGCGTCCAGTGTATGCTCTTTGCCCGCCACCCAGCTTTTTGTCTGCACCGTTGGGTTGATTAGCGAAATCGTAACATCATTACCTTTGAAATCTAGAACTGCTGAGACTGGCGCGGTGATTCCCACAAGCGGTGAAAAAGACTCCAAAGGATCTGTTTTACGAATGCCGACGAGTGCACCGCCGATACCGTCGATTCGATTGCGACGTTTGATCGTTTTCAAGTCCACCCCGTCGGCGGGAACAAAGCTCGTAAAATGATCCGCATTCCACATTCCGCCACGGGTCCCTTGCATAAAACGCAGTCGGTAAGTCGTGCCGCCTTGACTGAGGGTCAACGGCTGATTCCAAAGCGATCCATTTTGAGAGGAGCGCAACAGTACGACGAGATCGGCGGTGGACTTGTTGTATATCAAGCGCGAGGCTGCGCCAGATTTTGCGGAGCCGAGCAAGGCGGAGGATTCCTTCGCGGCATTGAGATAGAACACGGCGCGCTGTTCGTCGGAGAGTGTCGTCTTTTCCGCCTCGCTCAAGTAGATGACGGCGGACTTGTGCAAGCCTTCCGCAGGCGGGAGATGGTTTGGAGCGCAAGCACCAAGAGCAAGGGTGGCAAAAATGGTGAGACGCAAGGGATGAATAGTCATAGTCAAATGCTAAAGATGGGATACATGGAAAGACGGAATGGTAAAGGGCTTTTTAGCCTTTCGTGAAATCAAGGCCGGGATCTCCATCCGGTGCACCGATAAGGACAAAATTGAGCTTATGATCCCCATCGAGCGTGATGGCGGTAACCATCTGTGAATCGTCCGAGGTAAGCACCAAGAGTCCTTTGTCATTCAGGCCGTAAGTGCCCTTGAGTTCGCTGGATTTATCGGCGTTCATGAAAGACCAAGTGTAGTCGCCGCTTTCCTTCATGGTGAAGGTGACCTTGCCATCTTTGCCGCGGTCGCTCACCCATGTACCGACCAGTTTTTCGAGTGGGACAAGTGGTGGTGTGATTGGAGGGGTGGCATCGGAATTACCGCCATCGGGGATGGAGTTTTTCGTCAGGTCGCGGAGTTGGCGTGCGATGGAATCGGCGGGCTGGAGACGGACGGTGACCTCGAATTCCGCCAACGATTTTTCCACGTGTCCGCAGACCATGTAGTGATAGCCGAGGAGGAAGTGTCCGTCGGCTTTGTCTGGCGAGCTTTTGACATACGTTTCAAGATTCCGGAGATGATCTTCGTAAGTGGCGGATGCACCGTAGAAGCCGATCATGGTATCCCAGCTCCATCCGGGGCCGGAGGCGAGGACGGGGTTGAGAACACCGGAGGCATCCGCGTATTTTCCGAGGGTAAAGAATACGAGCGCGCGGTATTCGTGCAG
>CAMBTP010000025.1 GCA_945870855.1 Prosthecobacter debontii | reverse complement strand
AGACGATTCCGCTACGCTCCATCGTCTGCCTGACCGGCGGACTCGGGCTTCGTAGCATTTTACAGACAAAGATTTACACTACCATGTCTCGTGATTCCGAGTGCGAATTTCCGAGTAGGTGAAAGTTTAGATTTTGCTGAAGTCGGAAGGTTGGTCGAGAACCATTTTACAAAGACTTAAATTCTCGCCCCCCCCCCCCTTGCTCCCCTCAATTAGAGCCAAAGCTGGGTTATGGGCTCCCATTTCAAATGCAACGGGGACTTCCTTTCCATTTCCGTATTGCTCTTCGAAGTCCTCTCGAATGAGGCAGCATGAGTGCGTAAAAGCCGCGGCGATCATTCGTGTTCCAGTCCGACAGGCTCCTAGCTTGATCGCCCTGCGGAAAAGCTTGGATTATTTTCTTGCTCACTCACCTCTCGATGGCCAGCTTTTGGTAGCTGAATTCTACCTTCTCTGCAATTTCTAGACTGTATCCCAGATGGTCTTATCAAGACCAAATCAAAAAACTTCGAAACCCAGACATGACAAAGATAAAATACTTCGGATCATTGATACCGCGCGGCTTAAAGATGCCCGTTGCATCCTTGATTTTTTCCATAATTTACCTGAATTCCCATGCCCTCGGTCAGTTGACTCCAGTTGCAGCCACACAGCTGTGGAGCGACTGGATGGAGAACTCGTCGGTTACCGGTCCTCGGTTATACATAAAAACACACAGAGATATTCTTCAATCCAGCTGGACTGCTGCATCATTCCAGAGGGGTAGCTTGGACTTCGTGCTAGCGGATGGAGCGGTCGGTAAGGTTTGGCGAGACCAGATTATACTCTATGAAGACGAATGGGATACTGACAAAGACGGCTGGCGTGATGTGGTTGAAACTGAGGCTGAGCCCCCCACTAATCCGTTTAATTCTCGTCCTCCCTACCCAACAGAGAAAGCAGATGTATACTGGACTACTTTGGCCAACGGTTTTTTTCTGCCTGTCGACCTCAGTGCTCTGTCAGCGCCAGCCAAAACTGTTCGGCCTTTTTCAGCACCGAATGTGATTTTATCTGCAGCAACTGCTGGATCAACAATTGTCCGCCCACAAGCGCTTTATGATTATTCGACCCAATTCTATATCGTTAATCCCGCAACTTCCGGCTATGAACTATATGGCCTCTCTCTATATAATCTAAGGAAAGAATATCCGAACCCTATAGATGCAGGAAGAATGGAGAAAGATGTGCTGCCCGGTGTTTATCAAGTTCAATTCCCACTCATATCCAACCCAGCTGGAAGAGCTGGTATAAATGTGAGTCACACTTTGGTGCCGAACGGAACTTTGACGATAGGCACTTATAAAAAGCCGACATGGCTTTTGAGATCTGCCGAGTCCATTGAGCGCCTTAGTCAGGCTCCAGTGCCGCAAACGTGGGTAGATGGTAGGCTCCGCTTCGATCCCGATTTATCCACGATTTTCAAGTGGGATAACCTTATCCAGAACAGCCTTGCCACACTGAGTGACCAAATCACAATATTGATAGAGGACGAAGCTGGTGCCACTATCTGGCCTCCAACTGGAGCTAGCGTTATTACTTCGCCGTCAAATCCTCAGGCGACATTGTATTGTCCACAAATCAATGATCCAGTATCAGGTATCGTTAACACGCTCGATCCCCTCATTACATTTGATCAAGACACCGTGCAAGCTTCCCGCAATGGGTTTTTGGTGCTGCAATACTCCCGAAATCGCAGCGTTGGAAACAGTGGTGACGTGACGACTGTCAACCTGCGGGTGCCAATCGAAATGAAACGTAGCTTTGCCTCCTATCGTAAGTTTGCTTTTCAAGGTGCTGATGGTGAGATCGACTCAATCTCCGGTCCAAATGCTGATCCAGATATGGATGGCCTGACGAACCTGGAGGAGTTCCAAGGGGGAGGCAATCCAAGGGTTCCGAACTTTGCGATTACCAGTCCCGTCAGTGAGGAAACATTTACCGATCCTTTCAGTTCGGTCGTCAACCTGGGTGCCACATTGGCAACTGATTTAGATGCTCCCTCTGTTGAAACCATTTACGAACGCGGTGTGGTCTATTCACCTTCAGCTACAAACCCATTCCCACTCATCGACGGCGTTGGTGTGAGCCGGGTTCCCGATGTATCTACAGACATCGGTCCTTTCACCGTTGTTGCGCCCGACCTCACCCCCGGAACCCAGTATTCATTCCATGGCTATGCCATCACGAGCAATGGTGTTTACTATACCTCTCAAACAGCAACTTTCACCACACGCTCAATACCTCCCGTTACGCTTCCATCGGTCAGTTCACCTACGAGTGGCAGCATTACGGGCTTTACTGCAATCTTGGGCGGAAATGTCACTAGTGATGGTGGCACAGGCGCGCTAATTGAGAGAGGGGTGGTTTTCTCCCGTACTAGCACTAACGACAATCCTTTTATCGGTGGTGCTGGAGTGACTAAGGTGGTAAGCGGATTCCTCACCACTGGAGTGTTCACTTTGAGTGTCACGGGGCTAACTCCAGGATTCACTTATTCATTCCGAGCCTATGCAATCAATAGTGTGGGCACAGCCTATACCTCATCAATCGGAACATTTAGTGCTCCGGATGTGCCTACCGTTACCTCACCTACCAGCACAGCTATCGCTTCGACATCCGCAATTCTTGGAGGAAATGTCACAAGCACCGGGGGTGCAGCGATTCAGCAACGCGGTGTAATTTTCTCTGCGACGAACTCCAACCCATTAATTGGAGGTGCTGGGGTTACTTCATTAGGCGCTACGACGGGCGGAACGGGCGTATTTACAGTGAATGTCACTTTAGTGCCCGGCAAAACCTATTCTTACAGGGCTTACGCACGTAATAACTCTGGAGTGGGCTACACACCCGTAGCGACTTTCGTCACGCCCGCTCCTTTGCCTTTGCCCACGCTTAGTAATCCGAGCCTTTTGAACATCACTTCTAGTTCGGCTGACTTGAGCGCAGAGGTGACAGGTGACGGAGGAGTTGCTATTACCGAACGCGGCTTTGTATATTCCGTCACTGCTTCCAACAGTAATCCCACCATCGGTGGTTCCGGAGCAATTCAAGTCCCCGTAGCCGGGACGGTAGGAGTTCTTACCAGCAGCATCAGTTCTCTACTTGCAAATACGCAATATACATTCAAGGCCTATGCCATCAATAGCGCCGGTACTGCCTATGGCACTCCGTCGGCTTTCTTTACGACTTTGCCGCCACTGACGGTGACTTTACCTACTGTCTCAGATGTAACTTCGACAACGGCCATCTTGGGTGGCACTGTAAATAGTGACGGAGGCACCACTGCCACCGAACGGGGGATTGTTTACTCATTCACAAACACTGATCCGTCGATTGGCGGATCCGATGTTACGAAGATTCCTACTAGCGGAACCATGGGTCCATATACGGTTAGCGTGACTTCACTTGCCGCAGTCACAAAATACTACTTCAAAGCTTATGCTACCAACGGTGCTGGCACAAGCTATAGCGACGTCTTGGATTTTACAACTCTGCCTATTGTGTTGTCGGGTCTCGCCCAGGTTGAGTTGGTTGAGGGTGACGCCCCCCAACCTGCGCCTTCCTTGAAAATTGCTTCTAGGACGAAATCTTTGATGGGGACTGCTACTCAGACGCAGCCACAACTGGTGCCACATTTCACATACGTTAAGAACGAAATTGAAAAAACTCAACAATTGAGTTATCAAATTAAGGTAAGCACAGACATGAAGAATTGGCTACCCACCAATAATGACTGGGATGTTGTTAACACAGCAGATGTAATTAGCTGCACATGGAATTCGTCGGATAGCCCGCCTTCTGGAATGTTCTTCATGGTCGAAGCGACTACTAATTAGAGCTACGTGGACCAAGATCAGAGAGTATCCAAAATAAATGGGTGCTAGGTCCTCTTATCTCCGCCAGTTCAATTCTGGAGTAGCGTTTGCTGCACGTGCGGGCACAATCCTAAAATGCGTGGGTAAAATGTCTGTAGTCATAGCTCACATCACCACTGAAGCGGATGAGAACCCAGGATTATCCGGCGCCTGCGCGTGAAACGCCTCCTCGCCATGTTCAATGTCACCTGTGACATATCGCTGCCCTCTCTGGCTCGATCTCCGTGTGCTGCGAGCGGAAAGAAATCCTGAAATGAGAACTTGCCAGCATGCGGGAAATCCAATAATCAGCCTTTTGTCAGAACGGCATGAGTACGATTTGACGCGCTTTGTCCGGTCCTTTACGCCATGGTCTCGGGAAGCGTTGATTGTGATGGCGTGATTACAAGAACAAGAAATATGGACATATATGTGGGCAATCTGCCCTACACTGCTACCGAGGAAGACGTTACTGATCTCTTCGCCGCCTACGGCCCCGTTGAACGGGTCAAAATCATCACCGACCGCGAGACGGGCCGCTCAAAAGGCTTCGCATTCGTAACACTCGGTGATCAAAGCCAGCTGAATGCTTCTATTGAGGCACTCAACGGGCATGACTTCCAGGGCCGCGCGCTCCGGGTGAATGCTTCTGAGCCAAAGGAACCAAGCCAGGGCGGATTCCGCAGTGGCGGCGGTGGCGGTGGCGGCGGCGGCGGCGGTGGTTACGGCGGGGAACGCCGTGGCGGCGGCGGTGGAGGCTACAAAGGTGGCGGCGGTGGCGGTGGCTACAAAGGCGGCGGTGGCGGTGGCGGTGGTTACGGCGGAGATCGCCGTGGCGGCGGCGGCGGCTACAAAGGTGGCGGCGGCGGTGGCCGCAACAACGACGACTGGGGTTGATCTTTAAGAAAACGAATCCCTTTATGGCATCCGTTCCCACGTGGAACGGGTGCTTTTTTATGCTCGGGTGTCTGGAAGATAAATGCGCTGCACGCGTGGCGTAATGCCGGTGAGAATTTCCCATGCGATGGTGTCCGCTTGCTCGGCCACATTAGCCACCGGGATATGGGTGCCGAAAAGCTCCACCTCATCGCCACAGCGAACATCGCTATCGTCAGGAAGTTCGACCATGATTTGATCCATGGTTACCCTCCCAATGACCGGATGTTTGCCTCCGCGGATAAAAACCTCCGCGTTTTTTCCCGAAACGTGGCGTGGATATCCGTCACCATAACCGATACCAACCGTGGCGATGCGCGTAGGGCGGGTGGTGACGTAACTCCGCCCGTAGGAAACGCCATGGCCGGCTGGAAGTGTCCTTACTAATGTGACGCGCGATTTCAGGGTCATCACGTTTTTCAGAGATTCCTGATAACCGAGGATTGGCGAGACTCCATAAAGCATCAGGCCGGGGCGGGCGAGATTGCGGCAGCCCACGGGATAGCCGAGGATGCCCGCGCTGTTTGAGAGGTGACGCCAGCGGAATCGCTCCGCCCCGCCGAGTTTTTCCATGGTTTCCTCAAAGGAACAGATCTGCTGCCATGTGAATTCCTCGTCCTCGTCGGCAGAAGACAAGTGGGACGCGATGCCCTCGATTTCTAATGAATTCATGCTGACGAGCTTCACGAAATTTTCCTCGATCCCCTCGGCCACGAAACCTCCACGCCCCATGCCCGTATCGACGGCGATGTGGACGGCGAGTTTGACTCCCCTTCGTCTCGCGATGGCGTCAAATTCCGCCGCCTCCTCGATAGAAGAGACGCAGGGAGTGATGCCCCGTGCAACAATTTCCTCGCGCTCCGCTTCCCAGGTAGCACCTAACAGATAGATGCGGGACGAAACGCCGGCCTCACGGATGCGGCGCGCTTCGCCGATATTCGCCACGCCCAGAAACTCCACTCCAGCGATTTCTAGCGTGCGGGAAATTCCTTCTAGGCCGTGTCCGTAGGCTCCGGCTTTCACCACTGCCATGATCCCGCAACCCGATGTCTTGCGAGCGAAGGCCAGGTTCTCGACAACTGCGGCGGTATCGATCTCGACCCATGCGCGCGGTGGGGAGTTCGGGAAATCGGTAGGGTTCACAACGCCGAGAATAGCCGTATGCCACGCGTTCGCAAGTTCCGGCTTGCCGCTGCGGGGTGGGGCGGGTTGCTTTGCCCATGCGTTTTCTTTCGGCAACCATTGCTTTGCTTTTCCCGCTTGCCGGGGCTGTGGAGGAGATACCTTTGTATGGTATCGCATGGACTACGCTTTCGCCCGATGGGAAATCTCTAGCCTTCGAGTGTCTGAATGACATCTGGCTTGCCCCTTCCACCGGAGGTGAGGCTGTGAGGGTAATGAAAACGCCGGTGCGTGAGGCGTATCCCTTGTTCTCTCCGGATGGCGGGAGGATTTATTTCGGCTCCGAAGTATCGGGATCCGTCCAGCTCCATTCCGTGAAACCAGACGGCTCCGATTTGCGAATTCATACGGAACACTCAGAAGGGAGTGTTCCGGGGGCAATCTCGGCGGACGGTTCGTTCGCCATCGTAAGAGGAACACGTGACAGTTCGGGATATGAGCCGAACCGACTTATCAAGGTGAGTCTAGCTACGGATGCTAGGGAGTTGGAACTTTTCGACGCCACGGCGCATTCGGTTTCGATTTCACCGGATGGAAAGCGTTTCCTCTTTTGCCGCGGTGGTGAGCAGCTTTATCGGCCGGGCTATCGTGGATCGCGCGCCTCCTCGATTCACCTTTATGATTCGTCAAAGAACCGATTCATATCCATCCTATCGGAGGATAGCGATGCAAGATCGCCGCTATGGAAGCCGGACGGAAATGGTTTCTACTACGTTTCCAGTAAGGAAGGATCGTTCGATGTGTGGGAGGGGAACTTTGCTGGTAAAAAGCACCACCGATTGACTTCAATGAGGAATGGCGGAGTTGTCCTGCCCACGTTGTCGGCGGATGGCAAGGTGATGGTTTTCCGCTCCGGGCGGGAGGTCTATCGGTTTGAACCGGAAGGAAACGGATCACCCGTCGCTGTGCGTTTTTATACGAAGGAAAAATTACCCGACCGCTCCCTGCGCAAGGAACGCGTCACGGGGACTTCGTTCGCAACGTTTTCAGAGGATGGCGAGCGCATCGTGTTCTCCTCGGCGGGCGATCTGTGGACAATGGCGGCGGGCGAATCCTCGCCACAGCGCATGACCGCAACCGATGAAACCGACGAGCGAGAACCGGCGCTTTCAGCCGATGGTAAGGAAATCCTTTTTCTCCGCGATGACGGGCTAAAAGCGGAGGTCTGTCGTGCGGAATGGGAAAAGGGCAAGTTGGGTGAAGTCGGCGTGATCGCAACTTCAGGAAAATCCAAGCGCAGTCTGAGGGTGAGCCCTTGTGGCAGACGTGTTTCCTGGCTCGAGGCGACCGGCGATCTCGTGATCGCCACGATCGATGGTGGCGCTGCGAAAGTCGTGGCAGAGGCATGGGATACTCCGACTTACGATTGGTCGCCGGATGGCGAATGGCTGGTAATTTCAGCCAAGGATATTCATTCGAACCGCGACATCTTTCTCGTCCATGCTGATGGATCGGAAGCTCCCCTGAATCTCACGCAGCATCCGGCGTTCGAAGGCTCCCCAAAATTTTCGCCTGATGGGAAATTTATCGTTTTCACCGCGAGGCGCGAGCCGGATGAGATTGCGAGGCTGTGGTTGTTGGATATCGGTGCTGATCTGGAAAAGGTCACTGCATCGTTGCGTCCCTTGCAAACCAACATAGGCGAGCCGACACGGGTGACGTGGGCGGCGGATTCCAGCTCGGTGCTTTTCCAAAGCCGCGATGCGAGCGATAAGACGATCTACTCCGTGCCGCTGGATGGTGGGGAGGTTACCACATTTGCGGATTTCCGTGGCATTGCTGAGGGCACGGGCGCGGATGATCGCTCGTTCTGGCGCATCGACCGTGTGCCCAGCGTTTTTCATGAAGGAAAAATGACGCGTTTTGAATTCTCGTTTTCCGTCGAGCAGGAGCGCTCGAAGAGGTTGCGGCTCGGCTTCCGTAGAATCTGGCGCACCTTGGGAGAGCGATTTTACGATGAGACGATGAACGGCAAGGACTGGCCAGCGATCCTTGCAAAATATGAAGATGCCGCCGCCGAAGCCATGGATTCCAGGCAGTTCGACAGGGTGGTGGCGCAGTTGCTGGGCGAGCTGAACGCTTCTCACCTCACGTTCAAGACCTCACCGTGGGGCGTGCCTTCTGAGCTGGATGCTGTGGAGAAACCGACCGCTTTCCCCGGCCTTACGTTTTGCAACTCATGGGACGGCTCGCTGGTGATCGAAAAAGTGCTCGAAGGCTCACCAATCTCCCTCGTAGATGGCGCACCTATTCCCGGGGAAACGGTTCTGCGCATCGGCGGCAAGGAAGTGGATGCGCGGACTCCCCTCCACGCGATTTTCAATGGGGCGAAAGGCAGCGTGTTTCCCATCGTCATCGCCTCGAAGGATGGGGTGGAACGGACGTTGGAACTGATTCCCATTTCATACGGAAGGGCGAGGTGGTTGGATCGTTCGGCAAGGCTGAAGCGCGCCGAGCTCGCAGCTCAGGCAAGCGGCAAAAAAATCGCCTATCTTCCTTTCCGAAAAATGAATTCGGATGATCTGCTAAAACTTTCCACAGAGGTTTACCGCGCCTCGCTGGATGCCGAGGGACTGATCCTCGATCTCCGCGACAACGTAGGCGGGCGATTGGCGGATCAGTTGCTCGGGCTGTTTTGCCAACCTGTGCACACTTTCACCATACCGCGTGGTGGGGAAAGGGGATACCCCTCGGAGCGCCGCGTCTGCCCCGCTTGGGACGGGCCGATGGTCGTGCTTTGCAACGAGAACACCTATTCCAATGCGGAGATTTTCTGTCACGCTTTCAAGCAGCTCGGTCGTGGTAAACTGGTTGGCGTGCCGACAAATGGTGGTGTCATTTCCGCCGTCACTGTGCGTATCCCCGAGGTTGGGGAACTTCAGATTCCCTTTCGCGGATGGTTTCATGCAGACACCGGTCGCGATTTGGAACTCAACGGCGCCGTGCCGGATGTAGTTGTTCCTATCGACCCAAAGGAACAGGCGAATGACCTCGATCCACAACTCAAAGCCGCTTTGCGCGCCCTGAATGAGATCATTGCAGCGAAAGGGGCAGAAATCCCAGCCATCTTGAAACCGTCGGAATGAATCGTGCCTTTCCCTGATCTAGCTGACTCTTACCTTGCGGATGGGGGCAAGCGGCATTTGAATCCGCTCGGAAAGAATGTATTTGCTCAAGAAAGTTTTTGAACTCAGGGAAAAAGCCCATTCAGACCACGAGAAGCCCTTCTTGGATCACCTCGAGGATCTGCGGGTAATGGTCACGCGTATCGTCATCACGCTTTTGATCTCGATGATCGTCTGCTTCACGTTTCAGCAGGAGCTAATGCAGGTCCTGCGCGATCCGGTCGAGAACGTGATTTTCACGAAGCAGAAGGAAACGATGCCGGACGAAAAGGCGCACAAAGGGATCAAGGTTCCCTCGGTGGAGACTTGGAACGAGGCGAAGAACGTCGAGAGTATCGCTTCGAGCCTCGGTGAGGATCAGCGGAAAAAGTTTTACAAGGCTCTCCCCAATCCGGACATGGAGTTCCATGCACGGAGCGTGCGCCTGCTTCGCGCGGCGAAGGCGCTGCCCAAGGAGAAGCGCAAGGACTTCGTGAAAAATCTCGGCGAGGACGATGCTATGACGCGGCAGTTGATCGCGTTGCTGGAGTCCGATCCCAATGTAGAGCCGGGTGCAGGCTCAAGTTCCCGCATGCTTTCCTCCCTCAAGCCGACAGAGACCTTCATGCTTTCCATGAAGCTCGCCCTTTACGCGGGCATCGTGCTGGCGTTTCCGCTTCTTCTGATGTTTATCCTGCAGTTCATTTTGCCGGGGCTGCATAAGAACGAGCAAAAAGTGCTCTGGCCTGCGATGGCGATCGGCTTCGGGCTCTTCATCGGCGGCGTGCTTTTCGCTTACTTCCTAGTGCTGCCCAAGGCGCTGTTTTTCTTCTATGAGTGGAGCGGCAATCTAGGCGTTTCCAACGAATGGCGTATCGGCGAATACATCACCTTCGCCACCCAGTTCACCCTCCTGTTCGGCCTATCATTCGAACTGCCGGTTGTGGTGATGGTGTTCGTGAAACTTGGCCTTCTTACCTATGAGACCATGTCCCGCACTCGCACTTACGCGATCCTCGCGATCTACGTGACAGCAGCGGTCATCACTCCGACACCGGACATCATGACTCTGAACCTCATGGCGCTACCCATGCTCCTGCTTTATGAGATCTGTATCTGGCTGGCATATTTTCATGGAAAAAAGGAGCGCGAGCAGGCTGCGCGGGAAGAGGAAGAGATGCGGCAGCGCAGGCAGCAGTGGCTTTTGAAGAGCGAGGAACGCGAGGAAGCACACTCTGCTGATTACGATCCGCATAGCCACGATCCTTATCACGACGACCATTACCACGACGATCATTACCACGAGCACAATCACGAGGATGGCTGGCACGACGAATACCGACACCATGCGGATCACGGCATGCCGGGCGACGAGGAATGGACGCAGCCTGATGACGTGGTGCCGGGTGATGATATTCCCGAAGAGGAGCGGAAACGGATGCACGACGAGAACCGGGATACCTGATATGAAAAACGACAGCGTAAGCGAAAAATCACCCTACGCCGGTTGCGCGATTCTGATCGCGGCGCTGCTGGTCATGCTTTTCTTAATCGGATTCTCCATCTCGGTTCTTTTCCGACAGTCCAACGAAATAGCGAAATTCACCGAAGAGAAACCCTCGGTGGTCGAGGTCTCGCCAATTGAGGAAAGGGAAGCCGAATTGAACCGCCTCGCCGAGAAAATCGAGACCTTCCGCCTCGCCGTGAGCGACGGTAAATCCGCGACCATGGAGCTGACGGCGGAGGAAATGAATCTCGCTATCGCCGCCTACGATTCGTTCAAGGATCTACGTGGTAAATTCCGCGTGACCTCGATTTCTCAGAAACAAATACGTTTGGAAATTTCCTTCCAACTCAATGGCAAGCCGCGGATGGCGAAGGAAGGCGAAGGTGGCTGGATCGCCTCCGATGCTCGCTACCTGAATGGCACGATGATCGCCAAACCAGGATTACTGAATAAGGAAATCGTCCTGCAGATCAGTGAGATCGAGGTGCCTGGAAAAAAGGTCGCCGAGGGATTCCTTGGCCAGATGTCTCCCTATCGCATCGCGGAGCGTTATGCAGGCAAGGAGGGAATCGGCAGTGTAATGTCGGAACTCACATCAGTGGAACTCGGCGAGGGCGCGGTGCGATTTGTGAAAATTGCAGGCGAGAAGCCTAAGGACACCATCACGAACACCCAAGTGGACACTGCGAGCCATCGCCTATTCACTTTTTTCGCCATCGCCGCCTGCCTTTTCCTACTGTTTGTGGCCGTTGTGATTTTTGTCGGACTCCGCTTGAAAAAACGCAATCAAGCGGCAGTATGGGAGGAATGAAACTCCAAACGATATTGCTATTTTTCGCAATCGGCTTCGCCTCACTCCACGCACAGGAAGGCAAGGCTCCCGCTGCCGAGGAGAAACCCGCCCCCGCCCACACCGACGGTGCTGCGAAGCTTGAGTCCCTCAATAAACTTGCTGCGGAAACCCTCACTCAGGAAACAAACGACCTCCGCTCCGAGATTTCCAAGCTGAAACTGGAGCGCGAACTCATCACCGAGAAGCTCGCCCTTGAAGCCGCGAAGCGCCAGGAGGCCGTCAAAGGCGCTGTTGCCGAGTCCGAGACCGAAATCGCCCGCCTCACCCGCGAATCCGAGCTTTCCCGTATTCGCTCCGAGAAAGTCGCCGCTGATCTCAAGACTGTACAGAGCGAGGCCGCGCTCGAACTGACCCGCCTCCAAACCGAGATCCAAACCATCGAGGCCCGCGACAAACGTGAGTCCTTCGCCGATTCTGATCCCCAGTATCTTGAGAAACCTCTCCGCGATGATGGCGTGCTCGTCATTTCCGATCGTCGCATTCCCCTCAACGGCATGATCGTCGGAGCCACTGCGGATTTTGTGACAAGCCGCATCGACTTTTGGAACAACAGCGACCGCAAGCTGCCCATCTTCATCGTCATCGACGATTGCCCAGGCGGCTCGGTGATGGCCGGCTACCGTATCCTCAAGGCCATGGAGGCCAGTGATGCGCCGATCCATGTAGTGGTGAAAAGTTTCGCCGCCTCAATGGCCGCGTGCATCACCACCCTCGCCGAGGAAAGTTACGCCTACCCGAACGCCCTCATCCTTCACCATCAGATCAGTTCACAGATTGCCTTCGCCCGCTTGAACCTCACCCAGCAGAAAGAGTTTTTCCAGGAGAGCACCCGCTGGTGGGATCGCCTCGCCGCGCCGGTCGCAAAGAAAATGGGAATCACAACCGATGAGTTTATCAAAAAAATGTATGCCCGCTCAACCAGCGGCGATTGGAGTGAATTTGGCGACAAGGCCAAGGAACTCAATTGGGTGAACCATATCGTCGAAGGCATCGTGGAAAGCTCCATCACCCTCAACCCGGACGCAGAAAAAGTGGCAGAGGCGAAGAAAGCAGCGCTCGTCGAGGAGATCGACCCCGACGGCAAGCCCTTCACCTATCTTCCGCGCCTCAATCCGAAGGATGTCTATTTCCTCTACAATCCAGACGGCTACTACCGCATGAGATGAGTTTGGAGGACGAATTCACCGATGTGATCGCCAAGGCGATGCGCGGTCTGGGCATCGATGTCCCAGGCCTCTCCGAAGCCAGTGGCATCGCCGTGGGTGAAATTGAAACCCTTCTCGGCGGCCAGATGAAAGAGTTCACTGCGAGGGCGATCAGCCCGGCTCTCGGTCTCGATGCCGAAGCTCTTGTGGCATTGCCTAGATATCTGCCGGAGCCTATCGCGATCCCCGGTATTCGCCGTATCGAGTTACCTTTCGGGAAATGGACTGTGAACGCGTGGGAAGTGCTACACGACGGCATTCATATTCTCTTCGATGCCGGAACCGGCGAGCGCGATATACTCGAAAAGATTTCGCCGCAAGGACTCGACGCACTACTCATCACCCACGCCCATCCGGATCACATCGGCGGCGTGGTCGCCCTCGCGGCGGCAGGGGTAAAGGTAATTTCGGAAACCGAAGCCCTTACCACTGGTAATCTCTCGTTCGGTTCGTTGGAGTTGGAAGCTGTCGATCTCTCCGGCCACTGCACCCCCGCCACTGGATATTTCATCAACGGCCTGGAGCGCCAGCTCTTCGTCGCAGGCGATGCCATCTTCGCCGGTTCGATGGGCGGCTGCAAAACCCGCGAAGCCCACGACCTCGCTGGCCGCACCCTCCGCGCTGCTTTCTCAAAAGCCAAACCCGGTTGCATTATCCTTCCTGGCCACGGCCCTGCCACCACCATCAGTGAAGAACTTATTGGCAATCCCTTCCACCCGCGCTTCGCCTAGGTTTTTTTAAATAACGAAGCATTCTCCCCCGATGCATTACCAAAGGCTGCCGCCGTGGAGTTTCAAAGTTCTCTCCAGTTTTAACGCAGAGACGCGGAGAAAGTGGGATCTTAAAAGTGGGTGAGGTCGCTTATTTGCGGTTGCGGGTCGCCTTTTTCGCAAAGTCCACAGAGGCGATGTCGAAGGCGGCGGGGTCGTAGCCGGGCTTGTCCCACTCGATTTCTCCAGCGAGTGCCTGCATGAATTGGAAGGCCCCGCCGAAATCTTCGGGCGGGCAGGCACGGCCACCATCGATCATTTGCGGCGCTCCCTCGCCTTCCTCGCGCTTGTCGAAGACGACCTCGTGGATCCACTCGTCAGCGAAGTCGTAACGATACAGCATGCGCATGGGCAGGCGTTTGCGGCCGATGTAGTCGGCAACGGTGAGGATGGCCTCGTCCTGAAAATCGCCGAGTGTCTGATCCTGAAGGCCTACGGGGCCGATGACATCGACTAGGCGCTTGCCCTTACCGTGGCGGAACTCGTGGGGGTGCTTGTTTTCCCAACCCATAGCGGCCTGGATCGCATCGCTGAGCTGGAGGAAATTGACGGAGGAGGAGATGGAAAATACGCGCCACACCTTGGGCTGGATCCCATAGGTGAACACCTTTACTACCACGCGCTCGGCTCCGGACTTTTTTGACATGCAGGGATGCTACAGAAATCGCGGCGAGGTTTCAAACGGAAACGGGAGTTCACTCGGCGGAGCTGATGAGGATGGTTTTCAAAATGGTGTGTGATGGGTTTAGGCCTCGCGGATGGCCGCGATGGCGGCGGCCATGTCTTTCGCTCCGAATGTGGTGGAACCGGCGACCATTACGTTCGCGCCAGCAGCGTAGGAGATAGCTGCCGTTTTAACGCCGATGCCGCCATCGACCTCGATGTGGTATGTGAGGCCTTTTTCTTTTCGATAGGCAGCGGCGGCGGAGATTTTTGGCATGACCGACTCCATGAAAGGCTGTCCACCGAAACCAGGCACAACGGTCATACAAAGCAGCAGGTCGATTTTTCCGAGGTAAGGAATGGCATCCTCGAGAGGGGTGGCTGGGTTCAGTGCGAGGCCGGCGAGGCAGCCCGCTTCACGGATGCGCTCCAAGGTTTCTGAGACATCATGCTCGGCCTCGACGTGGACGGTGATGCAGTCCGACCCAGCGGCAATGAAGCGCGGCAGGTAGTGGTCGGGTCGCGAGATCATCAGGTGCACATCGAGGAAAATATCGTTCGACTCGTGAATTGTCTGCACCATCGCTGGGCCGAAGGAAATATTGTCCACGAAATGCCCGTCCATGACATCAAGGTGCAGCCAATCCGCTCCGGCGTTGATGGCGCGTGTGGTTTCCTGGCCCACATTCGAGAAATCTGCGGCGAGTAGGGACGGGGCGATGACACGGTCGTGGAAGGTTCTAGCGATCACGTGGACTAACGAAGCAGGGCTGGACAGGATGGGAAGGAAAAATCGGGAGGCGAAGTGTTTGCCGGACTGGCGAAAGGCGTCTAAAACTTGGCGACGCGCATGCACGAAGACCCCATCATCGACCTCCACAGCGACGCTCATTTCATGGGGCAGGCGATGCGGGAGGCAATGAAGGCCTACGCTGCCTCCGAGGTGCCGGTGGGTGCGGTGGTAGTGCATGAGGGGAAAATTATCGGCCGTGCATGGAACCAAGTGGAGACTCTGAAAGACGCGACCGCCCACGCCGAAATGCTCGCGCTGACCGCCGCGCAGCAGGCGTTGGGCGATTGGCGACTTGAGAATTGCACTCTTTACGTCACCAAAGAGCCTTGCGCGATGTGCGCGGGGGCGATCGTGCATTGCCGCCCGACGCGAGTCGTCTTCGGCTGCTCGGATCCCAAAGCGGGCGCGGCGGGCGGCTGGATTAACCTTTTGGAATCAAATCCGCCATTGAATCATCGCTGCGAAGTCACCGCCGGAGTGCTCGGCGAGGAGTCGCTGGCGCTGCTCCAAAGCTTTTTCCGCGAAGCCCGACAACGGAAGCGGACGGACGAATCTTGAAAAATTTCAGATTGGTAACACGTTTTCCGTGCTCTGTGCGCCGGCGACTTTTTCTCAAGACTTCCGGCGGTCATTGACCTTTCGTCGCCGCGGGGCTATCCCGCATGTCAGTCCGATGTCACTTTCCGTTTACACAACCCCTTCGCCCGCCTTCCAGAAGGAGGTTTCGCGCCGTCGCTCCTTTGCGATCATTTCCCACCCCGATGCGGGAAAAACGACCCTAACGGAAAAATTCCTACTCTACGGCGGCGCTCTCCAACTCGCCGGTTCTGTCACTGCCAAGAAAAACCAGCGTGCCACCACCTCTGACTGGATGGAAATGGAGAAGCAGCGCGGCATCTCTGTTTCCTCTACCGTTCTGCAGTTCGAATACAAGGACTGCGTGGTCAATATCCTCGATACACCAGGGCACAAGGATTTCTCCGAAGACACCTACCGAGTGCTCACCGCCGTGGATGCCGCCGTGATGGTGGTGGACGCGGGCAAGGGCATCGAGTCTCAGACGCGGAAACTTTTTGAAGTCTGCCGCCGCCGGGGAGTGCCGATCTTCACTTTCATGAACAAGCTCGACCGCCCTGCGCGGCCGACGCTTGACCTCCTCGACGAGCTGGAATCCGTGCTCGGCATCCATGCGTTTCCCGTGAACTGGCCGCTGGGCGACGGGCCGCGTTTCAAGGGCGTTTACGATAGGGAAAATAAAAGTGTCCACCTCTTCGAGCGCACCGCTCACGGAGCTTTCCGCGCACCCGTCAATGTCACCGGTATCGAGGATGAGTCGGTGAAAAATGCAGTGGATGAGATCACTTATAACCAGGTCTGTGAGGAACTGGATCTGCTGGAAGGCGCGGGCGCAGACTTCGATGTGAACGAGGTTTTGGCCGGAAGACTTACTCCAGTTTTCTTCGGGTCTGCGGCAAATAACTTCGGCGTCCAGCTTCTGTTAGACCGCTTCCTTGAGCTTTCCCCGCCGCCGCTGTCACGCCAAAGTTCCGGCGAAACTATCCATCCCGCCGCCGAGGGTTTTTCCGCTTTCGTTTTCAAAATCCAAGCGAACATGAACCCGAAGCACCGGGATCGCATCGCTTTCATACGCATCGTATCGGGTCGCTTCGAGCGCGACATGGATGTCATTAACACCCGCACGGGCGCGACCATCCGCCTCGCCAACTCGCAGCGCCTTTTCGCCCGCGAGCGCGAAACGGTCGATGATGCCTTCGCCGGCGATGTCGTCGGTCTCGTCGGCAACTACGACCTCCTGATCGGCGACACCCTTGCCTCCGCCCCCGATGTGAAATTCGACGAGATCCCGCGTTTCCCGCCCGAGTGCTTTTCTTACCTCACCAATAAATCCACCGCGAAATACAAGCGCTTCCAGAGCGGTCTTGAGCAACTCCTGAAAGAAGGAGTCGCTTCGGAGTTCACCCTGTTAGATTCGCCCGCATCCTCGTCCAGCATCCTGTTAGGCGCGGTCGGCCCGCTCCAGTTCGAGGTGCTCCAGCACCGCCTCGAAGGTGAGTATGCCGCCGAGACCCGCATCGAATCCGCGGACTGGTCTATCGCCCGTTGGCTGAAACCGAAAGAAGGCGACCCCTTCGCTCCCGAAGCCCGTCCCGCTCTCTCTATGGGCACCGTTCTCGCCCGCGATCCTAACGGCTGGCTCACCGCCCTCTTCCCCGGCGAGTGGGCCATGAAAACCTTCACCGAAAAAAACGAGGACTGGGTGGTCTCCGAGCAGCCTTTCCCACCGCTGTGAAATCCTCGCTCGCAATCGCGGCAGACGTCAGGTAGTTTCCTCCCATGAGCGAGCTTCCCCGCATCATCAACATCGAGGAAACCATCGGGAAAACTGTGGGCAGGCGGCGTCCTTCAAAAGATCCGTTCGCCTCCGTAAGCCGACTCCAAAAGACCGCTCACGATCTTCTCACCGCGTGCGGACACAGGGTCGGCAAAAAAGGAGTTTTCAGGTTCAACAGCCAAGAAGAAGCAGACGTATGGTGGACGCAGAATACGATCCTGAAGAAATAGAACAGCCGGTTCCCAGGACACCATCCATGGAGGATTTGGTTGAGCTATGTAGGATACTCAACAAGAGTGATGCCAAGTATCTTGTCATCGGAGGTTTCGCGATCATCAGTTCAGGATATTTGAGGGTCACCCAAGATCTCGATTTCGTGATAGCCACCGATCTCGAAAACGAGGCCAAGGTCTATGCTGCCCTCGCCACCCTCCCGGATAAAGCCGTCCTTGAACTCAAGCCCGGTGAGGTCTCGCAATACACGGTCGTCCGCATCAACGACGAGATTACCGTCGATCTCATGGCCTCCGCGAGCGGCATCGCTTACGAGGAGGCGAAAAATGACATCGTAATCCGGGAGATCAGCGGAATACCCATCCCATTCGCCTCACCCCGCCTCCTCTACCGAATGAAGGAAAAAACCTACCGCGAGAAAGACCGAGCCGACTTACTTTTCCTTCGTACCCATTACGCCGAGGAAATCTTCGGAAAAGAGTAGCTCGCTTTTACTTGAAGTTTGAGTTTTGAAATTTGAATTTTTCAAACCTCCACCCGATACCTCATCACCTTCGCATCCACTTCCCGGCTCCAGGCATCGATTCCTCCCGTCATCCCGAAGGCGTTTTCCAGCCCATGTCCGCGGAACCAAGCGACCTGATCCAACACATATTTGCCGGTGTGATCGTAAAGCACCACCAGCCCGACTGGCTTGTCCTTGAAAAGTTTTTCCTGGATCTCTTGGGTGAAAAACTCCGCGCCCTCGATTTGTACCGCTTCGTATTCCTCGCGCGTCCGCACATCCAAGAATAAAACTTCATTCCGCCTCGCCGCTATCTCTGTTGGCTTCATCAGCATCGTCATATCGTGCTGATGGCTGGCGAGTAGATGGTCGAGCACCTCTTCCGCATTGATCTCCGCGCGCTTGCAAAGCTCCGCCAGTGTCTCCGCTTCATCGAATGCGCAGCTCTGGCAACCACCGAGATGATACCTCGCAAACAAAGCCCGACGTGCGCCCGGCATTGCTGCCATTAATGCGCCCATCTTTGTTTCCTCGTCCATTGCTTTGATTGAAAATTCAGCGTTTCTCTATCGCTACGATTGTCACGTCATCCATCTGCGGCCCTGCGCCGGTGAAGGATTTTACCACATCCTGCACCTGTTTCACTACAGCCTCCGCGCCAAGCTGTGCGGCTCCACGAAATGTTTCGGAGAGTCGTTCCAGGCCGAATTCCTCCTCACTCGCGTCAAGCGCCTCTTTCACGCCATCCGTGAAAAGCAGCACGCAATCGCCTGACTCCAGAGTGATGCACTCGTCCGTGGTGACGCGTTCGAAGACATTCCCAGAGTCGATCCCAAGAGCCAGCCCTTTCGGTTTCGATATCTCCACCTTGCCGCTCGCCTTTCGGAAAATCAGGGCGGGTTCATGGCCGGCGCGGCAGAATAGGAATGAGCCATCAGCGGGATCGAGTATACCGTAGATCATGCTGATGAACATATCTTCGCGGATGTCCGGGAAAAGGTAACGATTTACTGCCGAGAGCACTGCGGAAGGTGAGGTATGGGAGAGCGAAAAGGCGCGCAACAGGCTTCGGCACATCGCCATCAGCAATCCGGCGGGAACACCTTTTCCCGATACATCGGCCACCACCACGCCCAGCTTGCCATCCGGTAGATCGATGTAATCGTAATAATCGCCACTGATGATCTTGGCAGGGAGGTTGGTGCCGTTGAGGCGGAAGCCGGCCACCATCGGATCTTCCTGCGGTAGCAGCACCCGCTGCACCTCGCGGGCATTCTTTAACTCGCCTTCGATCTCTTTCTTCTCGTTCGCTTCCCGGTGCACGCGAGCGTTGCCAATCGCAAAGGATGATTGCTCAGCCACAGAGCGGAACACCGCGAAATCATTATCCGTGAAATCACCGCCGCCGCGCCGCCGCGCCACAGCAAGCACCCCGATATCTTTCCCCGCATATCGAAGTGGGGAAATCATGATCGATGAGCCCTCTGCGTGTCCTTGCACTCGAATTGCCTCGGACATAGAAATACCTCTTCCAATCAAACCGTCCCCCACCGCCACACGCGCCAATCGAAGGTGACTTTCCAGCGCTCTAGGATCGTTCTTCGCCTTTTCCAGAATTTCCTGAGGCACGGTCACCAGTGGCGGACAATTCTCTGAAACATATGCTGGATTTAGAAAACTCGGTTCGTTCGCCTCGTGGTAGATCGCCCCTCCATCGGCACCTACCACTTTCAACACACCCTCCACAATCATCCGCGAGATCGCAGTGTCACTCGGCTCGCGACCAATCACCAATCCGAGATCGTGCAAGAAACTGAACATGCGCTCCTCCTCGCCCTCCATCTCATGGAATTTCCGACGAATATGCTTCACCTTGCGCCGCTGGTTTATCAGTGCCGCTAGCAGGCCAAGAGTAAGAGCTAGGAAAAGCCCGTTCAGCAATGCGGTGGTGATTTCGTTCATACCGCTTTACAATGTGGTTTTCTCTTTCTCCGCGAGTTCCTCCCCTAGGGATTCTACCACGCCGGAAAACTTTTGCCGGTTACCTTCGTTGGCCTCGGAAAGAATTTCATGGGCTTCCAAGATGTGCCGTGCGTGAAGAACGGTTCCCGCCTGGATCCCCGCGACCTTCAGTTTCAGTAGGTCACGTGCCTTGTCTTCCAGTCCCATCCAGATTGCCTGCTCGGGATTGATTGCCATCAGGAAATCCAGACCCAGATCCTCAAGAGAATGTCTGCTCTTCTCATCCGCCCCCGCCACATGCAGCTTGCCGCTCTTTTCCGTGAGGCGGTTCGCCAAGCCAGCGAGTGTTCCCATAAAGGTTGAATCCATCCCCGTGCAGGCCTGCAAGTCCACCACTAGGCAAAGTTCGTCTCGCTTGATTCGGGACTCGCCGAATTCCTTGACCGCAGGACTGTTCAGGAAAGACCCCTTGCCTTCACAGCGGATCCAACTGAAACCTTCAAATTTTCCTACTTTGATTGGACAAGCGTTAGCCACGAATAATGCGTCGCTGTTCAATAACGACTGACCAAGAAACTACCGCCACCTTCCAGCGCGGTCAACCTCCTTCGCCATTATCTACTGTCCTTACGTATTTTCCGCGCCCAAAATCATGTTCATGAAATCCCGCTACCTGATCCTCGTCCCCATCATCTTACTGGCGCTGCTCATTCCGCTCGCCATCGTCCGCAACCACACCGACGCACTTCCGAAGGCCTCGCCGACCGCACCTGTTGCCCGAAGCACCGAAAAGGCAGCCGTGGAAGCTCCCACCTACACCACCGCGCCCCCATCCCCGGACGGCATTGGGAAAATTTTCATGGGACGCGAGATTTCTCATGTCATGGGACACCAAGGATTAAACTGGTTGGAGCGCGACGAACGCGAAATGGAGGAGGCGCCCTCCCGCGCCATCGCCCTCCTTGATCTCGCGACTGATGCCGTGATCGCCGATATCGGGGCGGGTTCCGGTTACTACTCTTTCCGCATCGCCCCGCTCGTCCCGCGCGG
This sequence comes from Prosthecobacter debontii, assembly GCA_945870855.1. Classification (GTDB taxonomy): domain Bacteria; phylum Verrucomicrobiota; class Verrucomicrobiia; order Verrucomicrobiales; family Akkermansiaceae; genus Luteolibacter. The sequence continues at coordinate 20,109 of CAMBTP010000025.1, read as the reverse complement.
AAAAGTCATCGCTGTGGATATCCAGCAGGAAATGTTCGATTTCCTAAAAGCTGAATCGGCCAAACGCGAAGTCACCAACGTCCAGTCTCACCTCGGAACGATCGAGGATATCCAACTCCCGCCCGATACCCTCGACGCCGCGCTCATGGTCGATTCATACCACGAATTTTCTCATCCCATCGAAATGCTCGCCACCCTCCACAAGGCCCTCAAGCCCGGCGGAAAAATCTACCTCCTCGAATACCGCGCCGAAGACCCCCGCGTCCCCATCAAGCCCCTCCACAAAATGTCCGAAGCCCAGGCACGCAAAGAATTCGAAGCCCTCGGCTTCACCTTCGTGAAAAACAAACCCGGCCTCCCGTGGCAGCACTTTCTGGTTTTCGAGAAATCTCAAAATTCAAATTTCAACTCACAATGAAGAGAAAGACTTGGCGAACTTATCTTGATTGGCGGTTCAAGCTTCCCAAAACCCAAGTCTTCCACCTTATCACACAGCATCCGGCACCCTGTTTCGGGACATCTTCCTTGAATTTTGAATTTTGAAAGTTGAAAGTTGAAGGATGCCCGGTCTTATCATCGCCCCACGCGCCAGAATCTTCCACGGCCACGAGTGGGTTTACGCCACTGAAATCAAGAAATCCTTCGGCAATCCGCAGCCGGGTGATGTGATCACGCTAAAGGATTTCCGCGACCGCCCGCTCGGTTCCGCGATCTACAATCCCGCCTCGCAGATCGTTGCCCGTCGCTTTTCACGCCGCCGCCAAGATCTCGACCTCGATTTCTTCACCCGCCGCATTCGTCAGGCGATTAAACTCCGCACGGAAACCGAAGGCCTTGATGAAACTCTCTGCCGCCTCGTCTGGTCGGAGTCCGATGGCATACCCGGCCTCATCGTAGATCGCTACGGCGACCACCTCTGCGTCCAGACTACGACCCTCGCGATGGACATGCGAAAAGATCTGATCCGTGACGCGCTCATCGAGCTGCTTGCCCCGAAATCCATCGTCCTCCGCAACGACTCTCCCTCCCGCAAAGCCGAAGGCATGGAGCCGGGCATCGAGCTCCTCCACGGCGAAAATCCCGGTTCTTTCATCGTAACCGCCAACGGCCTGACCTTCGAGATCGACCTCATCGACGGACAAAAAACCGGTCTCTACCTCGACCAACTCCAAGCCCACATGGAGGTCGCAAAAATGTCCAAAGGTCTCCGCGTCCTCGATTGCTTTACGAACCAAGGTGGCTTCGCCCTCGCCTGCGCAAAAGCCGGCGCGGCGAAGGTCACCGCCGTGGATATCTCCGCCTCGGCCTGCGCTGCGGCACGGAAAAATGCCGAACTGAACCAGCTCGATATCGAAGTCATCGAGGCGAACGTCTTCGATTTCCTGAAATCCGCCCAACCGGAATACGACCTCATCATCCTCGATCCACCGAGTTTCACAAAGAACAAGAAGACCCTCATGGACGCCATGCGCGGCTACAAGGAGATCCACCTCCGCTCGCTCAAGCTCCTCGAAAAGGGCGGCTTGCTCTCCACCTTCTGCTGCTCCCACCACGCATCCCGAGAGCTTTTCCTCGAAAACCTCGCCGACGCCTCCGTGGATGCCAAGCAAGCCCTCCGCCTCGTCGCCGAGCACACCCAGCGCCCCGACCATCCCGTCCTCATCACTCTTCCCGAAACATCCTATTTGAAAGGATTTACCTGCCAGGTGATCGCGACAAGGTGAATCAATCTTCCATCACCCGCACCTCAAGGCCTTTCACCCTCCTAAAGTGTGCCTCATCCTTTGGCCCGACCAGCACACCGAAGCCAAGGCTTCGTGCCGTCGCGGCCACGGAAATATCATTCTGCGGGATCATCAGTCCATCAGCGGAAAGTTCAGCGGAAATATACGCATAGTGTTCAGCTGTCTCTACGGTGAACGGCTCAATGCCGATTATCCTTCTGATTCTCTGTAAAACCGCCAAGCGGTTAGCAGCGCGTATCTCGGAGTCTGCGCGGCGCACTCCAACTAGAGCCTCCGCCCACACGATGGCCGGCATTATTAACCTTTCGCTTTCACGCACAGGCAGCTTGCTACCAATCACCCAAGCGCGCTCAAGCGCAACGATAGCTGATGTGTCTAAAATTAATCCCATGGATTTGATTCCAATTGATCCACCTCATTCACCTGCTCCAGATCATTCGCGAAATTCTCGTCAAACTGAAGACCTACCATCGCCGCTTTTAACTCTCCCCATGTTCCCTTCCCGGATCCCGCCACGGGTGCTAGCTCCGCAATCGGCTTGTCGTTTTTTGTCAGTATGAACGTTTCACCCTTGTGCTTCACTCGGGAGAGATAGTCGCCCAGATGCCGAGCGGCCTCGGTTGAACTGATCATAATCGCATCCATAAATAAAATCTGTAATTTACAGATTTGCGTAAGTCAAGCCACGTTTCCGTAGGACTGGCCATCTCAGATTAAAATAGGATACGTGAACTTTCCGTAGCACTCACCGAAATTTAGTGTTCCCTCTCCGGCGGACGGTACATACCCTCCCGCCCCGTGCCCACCACCGCTATCCTTGCCCTCGAAGACGGACGCTGCTTTACCGGCGTTTCCTATGGAGCCACCGGAACTACTACCGGGGAAATCTGTTTTAACACCTCGATGACCGGTTACCAGGAGGTCATTACCGATCCATCCTATCGCGGCCAGATCGTAGCGATGACCTATCCGATGATCGGAAATTACGGGGTCAACCCTGAGGACAACGAATCCGCCGGCCCGCATATCCGCGCCTTCGTGATCGGCGAACTCTGCGAGATACCCTCGAACTACCGATCCACAGAAAGCCTTTCTTCCTATTTGGAACGCCACAACATCCTCGGCATCGAGGATATCGATACCCGCGCGCTCACCAAACATCTCCGCTCGCTCGGAGCCATGCGCGCCTGCGTCACCACCGAGCTTTCCGAAGCGGAGGCCATTGCCGCCGCGAAAAATTCAGCTCCCATGGAAGGCTCGGATTTCGTCAAGGAAGTCACCACTAAAGAGACTTACACATGGACAGAGGAATCCCGGAAATGGACTCTCCCCAACGCCTCCATCGGCGAGACTGAGACTTACCAAGAACTCCCACCCGCGAAGCACAAGGTCGTCGCCCTTGATCTCGGCCTGAAATACAACCAGCTCCGCATGCTGCGCCAAGCCGGCTTCGAGGTCGAGGTCGTCCCGGCTACCACCAGCGCCGCCGAGATCCTCGCGATGAAGCCCGACGGCCTGTTCCTAACCAACGGCCCCGGCGATCCGGCCGCGCTCGGCTACATCCATGCGGAGATCCGCGAGCTCATCACCAAGCTCCCCACCTTCGGCATCTGCCTTGGCAACCAGCTTCTCGCCCACGCCTTCGGAGGGAAGACCTTCAAACTCAAGTTCGGCCACCGCGGCGGCAACCAGCCCGTCAAAGATCTCCGCACCGGGAAAATCACCATCACCTCGCAGAACCATGGTTTCGCCGTCGATCCCGACTCGCTCCCCGCCGACGTCGAGGTCACTCACATTAACCTCAACGACAACACCGTCGAGGGTATGCGCCACAAGACCCTCCCCGTATTCTCCGTCCAATACCACCCGGAGGCGGCTCCAGGCCCCAACGACGCCTGCTACTTTTTCGAGGAATTCGCCGCGCTGATTGAGGCGGGGAAAAAGTTAAAAGTTATTGGTTAGAAGTTATAAGTTATTAGGGAAACGCATCCAAATCTTCCTTGAGAGTTGAATTTTGAAATTTGAATTTTATGAACACAGTTATCATCGGCCTCCAATGGGGCGACGAAGGCAAAGGCAAGATCGTTGACTACCTCACCGAAACCGCAGACGTAGTGATCCGCGGCCAAGGCGGCAACAACGCGGGGCACACGGTCATCGCCAAGGGCGTGAAATATGTCCTCCACCTCCTACCTTCCGGCATCCTCTGGGATGACAAGGTCAACGTAATCGGCAACGGCGTCGTCGTCGATCCCATCGGCCTCTGCTTGGAAATTTCACGCATCGAAGGTCAGGGGATCGCCATCGGGCCGGAAAAACTCCTCATCTCCGATCGCGCCCACGTTGTCCTGCCTTTCCACAAGGAACTCGACGCCGCCCGCGAGATCTCGCTCGGCGACCAGAAGATCGGTACTACGAAACGCGGCATCGGCCCTGCCTATGCCGACAAGGTGAACCGCTGCGGCCTTAGAATGGCAGATCTGTTAGACCGGCCTTTTGCTGAAGCCCAAATCACCCGCCGGGTTTCCGAGGTGAACGAGATCCTGGTGAAATACGATCTTCCTACTTTCACTGCCGAGGGTGTCATTGAGGAAATTTACGCAGCCTTCGAGCGCCTGCGCCCGCACGTCACCAACACGATTCCTGTCCTGCACAAGGCGTGGAAAGCAAAGAAGAACCTCCTCTTCGAGGGCGCGCAGGGCACCTTGCTCGATATCGACTTCGGCACCTACCCCTTCGTCACTTCCTCGAACACTACCGCCGGCGGCTCCACTACCGGCACCGGCCTGCCGCCGACCGCCATCGAGGCTGTGATCGGCGTCTGCAAGGCCTACACCACTCGCGTCGGCTCCGGCCCGTTCCCCACCTGCGACGAAGGACTTTCCGAATACCTCCACAATCTCGGCCGCGAGTTCGGCGCCACTACCGGTCGCCCGCGCGGCTGCGGATGGCTCGATACTGTCCTGCTCCGCTTCGCCTGCATGGTCAACGGCGTCACCGGACTCGCCGTAACCAACGTCGATGGCCTCGACGAATACGACGATCTAAAAATCTGCGTCGCATACGACATCGATGGCACCCGCCACGAACTTCCGCCCGCCGACCGCTCCTTCTGGGATCGCGCCAAACCGATTTACGAAACCCTCCCCGGTTGGAAACAAGACACCACCGCCTGCACCGCGTATTCCGATCTCCCGCAAAATGCGAAAGCCTACCTCACCCGCCTCTCCGAACTCTGCGATGCCCCCATCGCTTTCATCGGAGTCGGCCCGGACAGGAAGCAGACTCTGGCTGTGTAATTCGCCATATATAATATCTTAGCATCACCAAATATTTATTCATAAGTCAGGCGCATAGCGGGCGGATCTGCGAGAGCGCGTCACCCTGTTCCTCCCGGGCTGCGGCTAGGTCGTGCATGTGCTGGAGGCTGAGCCAGTATTCGGGAGGGGTGCCGAAGTATTTGCCTAGCTTCAGCGCGGTGGTGGCGGTGATTCCCTGGCGGCCTTTGATAATCGCGGTGACGCGGCTGTGGGGGATGCCCAAGTCCTGCCCGAGTCGGTATTGGGTGATCCCGTAATCATCGAGCGCTTCCTTGAGCGTCTCGCCGGGATGCGGATTGTAGAGTGGAGCTTCGGTTTTCATGGGTTCAGTGGTAGTCCTCGATTCTGACTTCCTCCGGGCCTAATATTCCCCATCGGAAGGTGATGCGCCATTGGTCGTTGATACGGATGGCATGTTTGTCTTTTCGGTCCCCCAGGAGCGGGTGCAGATGGTTGGATGGGGGAAAGCGGAGTGTTTCAAGGGTAGGGGCGGCGGCGAGTTCGCGGAGCTTCCTCAAGGCTCGATCCTGGATCTCCGGCGGCAGCTTGCGCGACCGCTGGCGGTTCCAGATTTTCTCGGTTTCCTTGTCGGAGAAGCTCTGAATCACGATGAAACCTGGTAATATTTCAGATTTTCGTCAATAGGGAAATTCCACGGGTTTTAGAAAATCAAATTGCACCGCGTATTCCGATCTCCCGCAAAACGCGAAAGCCTACCTCACCCGCCTCTCCGAACTCTGCGATGCCCCCATCGCTTTCATCGGAGTCGGCCCGGACAGGAAGCAGACTCTGGCTGTGTAATTCGCCATATATAATATCTTAGCATCACCAAACTTCCTTCCCATCTGCTTTACCCCAATAATACGCTTCTGAAAATGCATTCGGAGCACTCTCCGCAATCAGATCTTCAATCCGATACCGCCCCCTGATCGGCAGAGTTTCAGTAACTGGCATGATCGTGATCTTGGAGTTGTCCTCGGAAACTTCCACAATTACCGGTGCGCCAACACTCATTCCCATCGATTCAACGATCGACTTGGGGAGTCTCACCCCTTGGCTGTTGCCCCAACGCTGCAATGTGGTTCTAATGCGTTATAGTATATCCCATGGCTATACGCATTCAAGAGTGTTTTTCTCGCCCAAACGCTAGAGTGGATGAGCCGACGGTGACGTGTCCGAATTCTAATAAGGATATTGTGGTCGGCTGAAACCTACGTCCCCGGCTCCTTATCCAGCTGGAACGCGTCATGCACGGCGCGTGCGGCGTCCTCGATGTGGATCTCATCGACGGTGACTGCGATCTTGATCTCGGAAGTGGAGATCATGCCGATGTTGATGCCTTTCGCACCAAGCGCCTTGAACATGGTAGCGGCGACGCCGGAGTGGGATCTCATGCCGATGCCGACGGCTGAAAGTTTAGCGATGCCGGCCTCGGTCTGGATCTGGGCGTCCGAGGAAAGCTCCGCGAGCACGGGCTTGAGTGCGGCTTGGGCCTTGCCGAGATCGGAGGAATGCATCGTGAAGGAGTGCCTGGAGCGGCCGTCGCTGGAGATGTTCGAGACGATCATGTCCAGGTTGATCTCCGCCTCGGCGAGCGCGCCAAGGATTTTTCCGGACATGCCGGGTTCGTCCGGGATGCCGGAGATGGTGACCCGCGCCTGCGAGCGCTCGATCGAGATGCCGCGGATGACGACGTTTTCCATATTGGGATGTTCTTCTAGCACGAGGGTTCCTGGGTTGTCGTTGAGGGAGGAGCGGACTTCAAATACCACGCCGAATTTCTTCGCGAACTCGACGGAGCGTGACTGCATGACTTTGGAGCCGGAAGAGGCCATTTCCAACATTTCATCGTAGGAAATTTCCGGCAGTTTACGGGCGTTTTTCACCACGCGGGGATCGCAGGTATAGACGCCATCCACATCGGTGAGAATCTGGCAAACATCCGCCTTCAGCGCGGCGGCGACGGCGATGGCGGTGAGATCAGAGCCACCACGACCGAGGGTGTGAATCATTCCCGCCGAGGTTATGCCTTGGAAGCCAGCGACCACTAAGGTTTTCCCCTCATCCAGATATTTCCTCATCAATGAAGGATCCATCTTCGCGATACGCCCGCGCGTGTGGCTGCCAGTGGTGAAAATGCCTGCCTGCCGTCCAGTGATCGATGCCGCTTCGACGCCGATCTCGTGGAGAGCCATGGTCACCAGCGCGATGGATTGCTGCTCGCCGGTGGCGAGAAGGACATCGAGCTCGCGTTCGGATGGGTTCTCGCGCAATTCCTTCGCCATGCCTATGAGCTTGTCGGTTACACCCGACATCGCGGATACCACCGCAATGACCTGGTTGCCTTCGTCGCGGGTGCGTTTCATCCGCGCGGCGACGCTGCGCATGCGGTCGATGGAGCCGACGGAGGTTCCGCCGTATTTCTGAACAATCAGAGCCATGGATTGGGAGGAGGGGATTCAAGGGGCTGCTCCCGGAAACTGCAACCCTCAAAATTACTCTCAGGGATTCGGTTGGCAAAGTGATTGTTTTCACAGGCGAAAAATCAATACTTCCGCCGAAGGTGGGTGATGGCGCGGAGGATGGCGTCTAGTGTGGCGTCGAGATGTTTTCCGAGATCTTCCGCGAGGAAACGCAGGACATGGCAACCGTTTTCCTGAAGCAATGCGTCCTTGCGTCGGTCGCTGCGGTAGGCGGCGGGATCGGCTAGATGCTGGGGGCCGTCGATTTCGATGGCGAGCTTCAGTACGGCGCAAAACAGATCGATCTTTTCCGCAGAAGGGCTCCGCCCATGCACGCCGACGGGTCCAACCGCAGTGTGTATTTCAGCGAGATCACCATCCATGCTTCAATCTGTCATTTCTATGGTCGGTTTGTCGAGACGGTGTGTTGGGTCTCACTCGAACACGAGAAACGGCTCCAACTTGAGGAGGGTTTGTTTTCCGATTCCGTTTACTTTGGTGAGATCTTCGAGTTTCTCAAATGGGCGAGCTTCGATGATGCGGTTCGCGGTGACTTCGCCGATGCCGTGAAGTTTCATCAGTTCTGCGTGGGTGGCGGTGTTGGGGTTGATTTTTTCGCCCTTGGCGAGGCCTCCGCCTCCCTTGGCGAGTTCGATCTCGGCAATTTCATCCCTTTGCTCCTTCCTCTCCACGGGCAGATGTTCCCAATTGGTGACCGACCATGCGCCGAGGCCTTTTTTCGCGGCTTTGAGTTCGATATCTTCAAGGGACGCTTCGAATTCTGTGGAAGTGATCCCGGCGGGCGTTTCCCGATAAACTCCATGGGCGCGGGCAAGTCCCAGGCCGACAAGATGTTCCGCGAGATCCTCGCCCTTGGAGGTGGTGACGAAACCGTAGAAGCGCTGGAATCTGACGTCGCCACGGGCATCCGAGTAGGCGGTGTGGACGGAGAAGGGTTCCGCAAGGGCGCGGGCTATTTCCTCCGCCGCTTTTGCCCCAAAGCCTTTGGCTGCCTCGATGGATTTCTCTGGTGAACCGCCGAACCCGGAGATGCCGAAATATCGCCGTTGCTCGCGGAGACGGCGGGCGTCGCTTTCATCAGTCACATGCCACTCGATGCAGTCGGCGCCGTAGAGGCGGATGGTAATTTCCTTCCCATCAGCGGTGCGGATCGGGAAGCTGTCGCCATCAGACCAATCTGCCTTAACTAAAGTGCAGCCCTCGAGGTGGGTAAGTGGATCGGCCGCATAGGCGGTAAGTGTTAGAAAAAGTAAGAGTAGTGTTTTCATGGCACGTAAATCACTCGCCGGGATAGAGTCCGATATTGGGATCCGCCCACTCGGGTTCGTGGCTCTTCGCGTAGTTGAAAAGGTGGCGGTGCATATACTCGAAGTAGATTTCCTTCTGCTCCTTGTTGAGGCGGTGCCAGATGGCGATGTTGAAGGCGCGACAGACCTTTTGCATCATGGTGAGGGTGAGCTGGCGGCCTTTACGGGCTTTCTGAACCTGCTTGTGGTTGAGCTGTTCGGTGGAGGTCTCGACGAGCTGATTGTTTGTCAGTTTCCACTTCTCCATGAGTCCATCAAGCGGCTGTAGGCCGTGTTCGCGCAAATCTTCCATACGCTTGTCTAGCGAAGTGGGTGGGGAAGTCAAAGGTGGAAAGTGTCAGCCGCCCATGACTCCCTCGGCAACGCGGAGGGCGGCGAGGTTGCCTTTCACGTCGTGGACGCGGTGGAGCATGATGCCTTTCGTGCGTGCTATGGCGGTAAAGGCGAAGGTGGCGGCATCGCGGTCGGAAGGGAGATCGGCTCTAGTGAGCTTGGCGATCAGAGATTTACGGGAAACGCCGAGTAGGAGTGGAAAGCCGGATGGGGCGAGTTTGTCGAGGTGGCTTAGCAGGGCGAGGTTGTGTTCTAGGGTTTTCCCGAAGCCGATACCTGGATCGAAGCACAGCCGGGTAGGGGAGATGCCTTGCGATTTCAGAATATCTAAGCGATTTTGAAAATACTCTATGATCTCGGTAACGACATCGGTGTAGGAGGGTTTTTTTTGCATGTCCACTGGCGTACCGCGCATGTGCATGATGACGATCCCGCAGCTTGAGGCTGCGCAGACGGCGGTCATCTCCGGATCGGCGGTGAGACCGGAGACATCATTGACGATATCCGCGCCCGCATCGAGAGCAGCCTTGGCGACGGACGCTTTCATGGTGTCGATGGAAATTAGGCCGTCCCACTGGGCCCTGAGGGATTTGATCACGGGGATCGTGCGACGGATTTCCTCATCAGCATCCACGGTAAGCGCGCCTGGCCGGGTGGACTCGCCACCGACGTCGATGATCGACGCTCCCTCCGCGATCATTTTCCTGGCATGGGCTAGAGCGGTGTCGTGTGCCGCGAAATACCCGCCGTCAGAGAACGAGTCCGGGGTCACGTTGAGGATGCCCATAATTTGGGCGTGGCGGGTGAGGTCGAGGTTGCGGCCTTGGATGTTCCAGATCATCTTGTCGCCGCAGCTTACCTAGTAGAAAGAAATGCGTAAGTGGAAAAAACCGTTGGCATTCATCGCGAGGGGCTTCCAAGCTACCCGCATGACTTGGAACGACAAATTCACCGCCCTCTTCGATCGTGTTGCGAACGCTTACCGCAAAGGGGATTTCGATTACGAAACAGGATATTTGGCGGAGGATATCGCCTTACTTGAAAGTATCGGATACAATAAACGGGAGCTTTTCGATTTTGTGGAGGATTTCGTTGACGAGGGTGAGCCTTCGCTTGGCACTGCGCTTCTGGTCGCGGCGGTGCGTAGGGATTATTTCCTCGTGGAGCAGAAAGGTAAGGTCAGCGGCGTCGCGATCACTCGGGACGAACTTCCGGGCTTCGGCGAGGAGCTCGAAGGCCTAGCGTATCTGCCACGCATCCTTGTGAAAGCCCGCGCGAAACTCCGTGGCGAACTCGATCCAGACCTCATGTATGGCTGCGGCGGCGACCGGAATTTTCTCACGAAAAACGGTGGCATACACCCCGCCGATTTCCTCCGCCATGTTTGGGCCACGGATGGCGATGAATCGAAGATCGTGGCGTGGATCAAATCGCTCTGACGCCTTTTTCTACAATCATGACAGCTGGATTTTACAACGCCTTGCCATAGGAAGCCGGACATCCGTTTGTCGCTTGGTTTCTACTCGGCGGAAAGACAAGAATAGGCTGGAAGAAATGAACAGACTGCTATAGAGAATCAACAAGCAATAAGCACGAACTGATGGAGAATTCCGTAAAAAATCAATCCGAAAGGACTGCCCCCCATGCTGAAATCGAAAGGTGGAAAACGTGCCTTTGAACTACCCGCCCTTCGAGCATTGGATCTGGTTGATTCCGGCGTTCATGATCGGCTCCTGCATCGGCTCTTTTCTCAACGTCGTCATCTATCGGCTGCCGCTGGGCATGTCGGTGAACAAGCCGAGCCGCTCGTTCTGCCCGCTTTGTAAAAAACAGCTCTCCCTGTGGCAGAACCTGCCCATCGTGAGTTGGCTTTGCTTGCGGGGAAAATGCGGCCATTGCGATGCTCCGATTCCATTCCGCTATATCGTTGTCGAGATCGCCACCGCCGCGCTGTTTGTCTTGGTCTGGTGGATGTTCCTGCCGCAGGTCGCTGTTTTCCTCTGGATACTCATGGCGCTTTTCGTCGCGATCACATGGATTGATGCTGCCCACCTCATCATTCCGACGAACCTCACCTGGGGCGGTTCGGTGGTCGGGTTGATAGCCTGCGCCGTGTGGCCGCAGCTTTCTTCGCTCGCGAGTTACAACGGGGTTTGGTGGGAGGGGCTTTTGCAAGGAGCCATCGGCTGGATCGCGGGGTTCTTCGGGCTGTGGGCGGTGGTGGAGCTGGGTAAAAAGGCTTTCGGAAAAAAGGCGATGAAGTTCGACAAAGAGGTTGAGTGGTCGTTGCGCGAGCCCGTGGGCGACGATGACCCGATGCTTTTCGTGATTCATGGTGAGGAAGTCCCGTGGTGGGATATTTTTTCAAGGAAGACCGACCACCTTATCGTCGATGCCACCGAGGTGATCGTGGATGGCGAGGAAACCGGAGGGGGAAAACTCATCATCCGTGACATCAGTATTGAGTTGGCGGACGGGCGTGTTTTTGAGTTGGAAAAAATGAAATCGCTCAGTGGTCGCGCGCACGGAGCCGTCATTCCTCGCGAGGCGATGGGTATGGGCGATGTCCATCTACTCGGAATGATCGGCGCGTTCTTCGGCTGGAGCGGGGTGTTCTTCTCTCTCTTTGCGGCCTCGCTTTTTGCGATCATCGCCGCGCTAATTGGCCGCATCGGTTTCGGCAAGCAGCTTCCCTTTGGCCCCTTCCTCGCCATGGGTGCCGCCGCTTGGATGTTCGGCGGCTGGCGGCTTTGGCAATGGTATCTTGGATTTGTCGGGTTTTTGTAGATCAAGGAGCGGCGGATCGGAATCCGCCGATGACCATGGGATTTCGATGCTGAGTGTGTCGCGCTTGCCATCGCTACTTCATGGGCAAGGGCAGCCGGAGGTAGCCCCTCCTTGCGCGGCGCGGACTAGAGAACGGCATCCAGGACTTCGAGCGCCCTTTGGTTTTCGCGTGGGGTTCCGATGGAGATGCGCACCCAGTCGGGGAGTTTGTAGCCGGACATGGCGCGGATGATGACGCCTTGCTTGAGCATGTCCCTGAAAACGCGGTCGCCCTCGCCGACCTTGACGAGGATGAAGTTTGCGACAGAGGGAACGTATTCCAGCCCGCGCTCGGCGAAGGCAGCTTCGTAGAAGGCTAGGCCCTCGCGGTTCACGGCTTTCGTTTTCTCGATGTGATCCGTGTCATCTAGCGCGGCGAGCGCGGCGACCTGTGCCATGGCGTTTGTGTTGAAAGGTTGGCGCGCTTTCTGGAGAAGATCGGTGATGTGTTTCGGCGCAATTCCATATCCGATCCGCAGCGCGGCGAGGCCGTGGATCTTCGAGCAGGTGCGCAGAACGACGACGTTTTTCCCGGCGCTGACATGTTTAAGGACATCGGGCGGGGTCTCGAGAAACTCGAAATACGCTTCGTCAAACACCGCAATCACATGTGGCGGCAGGCGGTCGATCAAACGGTCGATGGCCTCCTGTGTTACATGGGTGCCGGTCGGGTTGTTCGGGTTTGCGATGAAAACGAGTCGGGTGTTTTCCGTAATCGCATCAGCCATGGCGTCGAGATCGTGGATGAAATCCGGATCATCTACCTCGATATATTTAGCGCCGAAGAGGGTGGCCATGAGTTTATAAACGACGAAGGCGTGCTTCGCGGCGATGAGTTCAGCGTTGCGGTTTAGGAAGGTGTGACAGAGCAGTTCGATGATCTCGTTGGAGCCGTTGCCGAGGACGATGTTTGAAATGTCGAAGCCGAGTTTCCCGGCGATGGCGGAGCGTAGCTTGAATCCGCCGCCGTCCGGGTAGATGTGCGCGTGCTCGATGGCAGCGGCCATGGCTTTTTTCGCGAGAGGGGAGGGACCGAGTGGATTTTCGTTCGATGCGACCTTGATGATCGAAGCGGGGTCGAGCCCGAGTTCACGAGCGGTTTCCTCAATGGGTTTCCCCGGCTCGTAGGCTACGAGGTCACAGACAAAGGCGTTGGCAAAATCGGAGATGGGCATGGCGGAAAGGTGGGTGAAAGCTGAAAAGCTGAAAAGCTGAAAAGCTGAAAAGCTGTGATAAGAAATACCTGAATTTTAAAGTGTAAAGGTTTGAAATTTAAAGACCCTTAAGCCGGCGGAATTGGGTGATGAACTGCTTCAAGCTCCGTCCACGAAAAACCTGCCTGCCCGTCTTCGCAAACGCCGCCCGCCAGGTAGGTTCACGCAGGCCGGCGAGGCCAGATTGATCATCGCTGCGCAATTTTCTAGTAACGCACTGCTGATGGAGGGAATTCCGTTTGATTTGAGAAAATCCGCAAGAGCATTAAGGCGCAGGGCTACCGGTAGCTCCCGTAAAGCGCCGAGATGCAAGCGCCCCTGTGGATCGAGTAACTCAGCTTTAGTAAGCGCCCAATCCATTACCTCGCGCTGCACGGAATCACTCTGCGCCGCCCGGGCGAGCAGGGGGGATACGTCGCGTTTGGCGATCTCCGTCAGCAGGGGGAGCGCCTCGTTGCGGATTCGGTTGCGCGCCACATCGTTCACAAGGTTGCTCTTATCCTCGCGCCATTTCAGCTTCCGCTCCTCCATCCATGTCCGTAAATCCGATTTCCGGACGCCCAGAAGCGGGCGATGAACCTCGATCCTTACTCCGTCCATGACCAACTCGGAAATCTCCTGCATCCCCCGGCAGCCATGCGATCCACGCATCAGATTCCAGAGCACCGTTTCCGCCTGATCATCGAGGTGATGTGATAAAAACAATCGTTTACATCGTTTGTTTTTAGCGACTGATGAAAACATTTGATGTCTTGCATTTCTTCCAGCTGTTTCAAGGGATTCTCCGCTTTCGACCATCCGTTTTCTGAGGTCGGTCTTGGCGGTTTCCACCGAAAATCCGAGCTTTTCCGCTGCTCGTTTCACGAAAAGTGCGTCCGCGGCCGACTCTCTCCCGCGCAGGCAGTGATCGAGGTGGCAGACGATGATATCGCGAAAACCCGCCTCTTTTAGCATGTGCATCAGCGCCATCGAATCCAGCCCGCCCGAAACGCCGATGAGCCATCTTTTCTTGCGCGCAGTGGTAGGCGGCCACGGGATGGGGAGGGGAGCGGTCATTTCGTGTTCTCGAATTCGAGCTTCTCTCCGGAAACCGGATGCGTGAATGCCAGTTTCCAAGCCTCCAGCTCCATTGGGGCATCGCCCACATCGAGCGTCTGCTTGTCACCCATTTTTCCGCCGGGCAGGTAGCAGGGATCGCCCGCCACCGGGAGACCCAATTCCCAAAGATGCACTCGAATCTGATTCGTCCGGCCGCTTCCGAGCCGCGCCTCTAGAAGCGCTGTCCCGTCTGCACATCTCTCGATCAAATTAAAATCCGTCCGCGCCGCTAAGCCGTCCTCGTCCACCACGCGACCTCCCGGTCCGGATGGTTTCGCTGAAATGGCCGATTCACAAACTTTCGCCTCCCACACTGGATGCCCATGCACCCGCACCCGGTAGATTTTCTCCACCTTACCTTCGAGAAACTGTCGTTGCAGCAGTCGGCAATAATGCCGCGTTCTCGCGAACAGCACCAGCCCCCGCGTATTCGCATCAAGCCGATGCACGGGCCGCAGGAACTTCGGCTCATAGACCTCGTTGAGTAAGTGTTGCAGAGTGTTGCGGTGATACCTACCACTCGCGTGCATCGGCAGCGGTGCGGGTTTTTCCAAAACGACGATCGCCTCGTCGTCCCAGACAATGCGGATGCCCTTCGCGACATCCGGCTCCACCTCGGGCGGGAAAACTTGTAAAATCCGCTCCCCGGCACGCACGACATGATCTATCCCGCGCTGCTTCCCGCCGTAGCTCACGAAGCGACCCTTCGCACCGCGACGTTCCCATTCCTCGGGGAGGATTTGCGGAAACTGATCCGCCAGCATATCGCCCAGCGTCCATCGGTCATACTTCGCCGCCACGTTCACCGGCCTGCGGTTTTCCTGGGGAAATGATCCCGGTAAAACCTCGCAAACCGCATCCAGCTTCGCCTGCGCTGCGGCGATACGCTCCGCCATTTTTTCCGGCTCCGGCTTGAAGCAATACGGGCAGGTTTTTCCCGCCACATACCGCACATCCTCCTGATCCTCGGCGCTCAACGGAGCCTGGCAGGCATAGCAAACCGCTGTAGCCGTCTCCTGTAACGCTGGATCCACTCCCACTCGCTGGTCGAACACAAAACACTCCCCCTCGTAGTGATCACCGCCGCACTCCTCGAAGTATTTCAAAATCCCGCCATCGAGCTGATAGATGTTTTTGAAACCCTCCATCTCCATGAACGGCCCCGCCTTCTCGCAGCGGATGCCGCCGGTGCAGAACATCACTACCGTCTCGTCCTTCATTGTCTCCGGTAGCTCACGCACCGCTTTTGGAAACTCCCGGAACGTGCGGATATCCGGCACCACCGCGCCCTTGAAGGTCCCGAGCTTCACCTCGTAATCATTCCGCGTATCCAGCAGTGTGATTTTCCGCCCCTCGTCCAGCCAACGCTTCAGCTCCTTCGCCGCAAGCTTCGGCGATGTCCGCTTGCCCGGCTCCACCCCCTCCACCCCGAAGGAAATGATCTCCTTCTTGATCCTCACCAGCATCCGACGGAACGGCTGATCCTCGCTCTCGCTCACTTTCCCCTCAAAATCCTCCAGCCCCGGAATCCCCCGCAGCCGCCCCATCAATTTGGAAACAGCCTCCGCCGAACCCGCCACGAAAAGGTTCACTCCCTCCACGCTCAGCAAAATCGTTCCTTTCAGCCCCGCGCCCTTGCACAGCGCGATCAACTCCTCACGCAGCTCCTTCAAGCCCGTTAGCCGCACAAAGCGGTAAGCCGCTAAATTCGTAACCATCTCTCCTGTCATCTCAGACAGGGAAAATGCCAAGCACGGCAGCGCTTTGCAACCGCCCAGCTGAAGAAAAAGCAGAGTGGAAAGGTAGCAGAGCAATCCCCCCATCACCGTGCAAACACACGCAGCGTGGGTCATTTTGTCAAAATGACCCTACCGCGACCTCTTCCTTGAAATTTATAGTTTGAAATTTTAAGTTTCCCGCATGCTTCTCCAACACCTCATCCGCATCCCTTCGGTAAACCCCGATAACGCCGCGCCGGATCAAGCGGGTGTGACCCATGAGCAGGCGTTGGCAAATTTCCTCGCGGAGTGGCTCACGGACATCGGTGCGGAGGTGACGCTGGAAGAGATCCAACCGCGCCGCCCGAACCTCATCGCCCGCTTCGCGCCGCTCGATGGCCGCCCGCGCATTCTCCTTGGCCCGCACCTCGATACCGTGGGCGTGGAGAATATGACGATCGATCCATTTTCCGCAGAAATCCGTGACGGCAAAATCTGGGGCCGCGGCGCATGCGATACCAAGGGCCCGATGGCCGCGATGCTCGAAGCCCTGCGGGAAAATAAAAACATCCTCGCCGATTTACCGGTGGCCGTGGATTTCGTCGCTTTCATGGGTGAGGAGGCGTCCCAGCACGGCTCCAAGCATTTCGCGAAGCACCACGCAGCGGACTACCAATTCGCTATCGTCGGCGAGCCGACCTCGATGGACATTGTCCACCTCAGTAAAGGCTCCCTTTGGGCCACACTCACCGCCACCGGCATCGCCGCGCATTCTTCCCAGCCCCACCTCGGCGACAACGCCATCCTCAAGCTCTCCCGGGCTCTTCTTGAGCTTCAGGAAACCCTCGTGCCCGCCCTCGCCGCCTACAATAATCCCATCCTCGGCCCGTCCACCATCAACGTCGGCACGATCTCAGGTGGCACGGCCGCAAACATCGTTCCGAACTTCGCGAAAGCCCAAATCGATATTCGCCAGACTCCGGAACTTCACTCCGCAGGCGGCGCGCTCCAACTCCTGCGCGAGACCATCGCCCGGCTCCGTCTCCCGTTGGAAATCGAATACGCCCACGAAAACCCACCGATGGAGACGGATGCGGACAACCCCTTTATCGAAAAACTCCTTGCCACCGATCCGCGCACGAAACTCGTCGGCGCGCCATGGTTTTCCGACGCCGCCCACCTCTCCGCCGCCGGCATCCCCTCCATCTGCATCGGCCCCGGCTCCATCGCCCAAGCCCACACCAAGGATGAGTTTATCGAGATCGAAGCGTATGAGGAAGGCCGGGCGTTCCTCTCGAAATTCATCCGTTCGCTGGCGGAATGAGCATGGCCGATTCGCGGATTGCCCTGAAAGAAGCATTCATTTACCGTGCGCCCATGGAACCGGACATCGAGGGCGACGCTAGGTTCGCCGACATGGCGAAGATCCGGCAGGCGCGCGCCATGTCACCGGCGGAGAAGTTCCTCGCGGGGCCACGCCTTTTTCAGGGCGTTTGCGAGCGGATGAAGGAAGGCCTCCGCGATGAAAATCCAGGCTCCGATGAGGACGAGATCCACGCGATGCTAAGGAAACGATTCCGGCTTCTGCGGAAACTGGAGGAAAGGAACCATTCCGCTTGAAAACGGGCGAGGAAGCGGTGGGTGCGCTGTTGGATATCCTCAACAGGCTCAGCATTGAATACATGGTCGTCGGTTCCTTTTCCTCGAACCGCTACGGAGTGCCCAGAGCCACTAAGGACGCTGATCTAGTACTAAAAGTCGTGGCGCAGGAGAGGGAAAAACTATTCCGCGAGTTGCCCGAAGGGTTCGAGATCGATTCGCAGGTTACCTTCGAGATGATCACCGGAACGTGGCGGCAGATTATTGAGATCCCGAGTATCCCGTTCACGATCGAACTGTTCGAACTCAGCAACGATCCGCATGACCAGAGCAGATTCAGCCGTAGGAAAACGCTTTCACTACTATCCAGGCAGGCGTCCGTCCCCACCGCCGAGGACGTGATCGTCCAGAAGCTACGCTGTGCGAACTTGGCGAAACGCGGCAAGGACTTCGACGATGTAGTGGCCGTGATGGCCGTTCAAGGTGAGGCCAAGCTCGACTGGCCTTACATCATGAAATGGTGCACAGATCACAACACGCTTGATATCCTCGAGAAGGCTAAGGCCGATGCGGCACCGGCATGGGAAGAGGATTTCTGAGCGTCCCCAAAGCCCTTGCGCGCGCCCGGCCTCTCGCCATATTTCTGCCATGTTTGCTGCTGCCCTGATCTTCCCACACCAGCTTTTCGCGGCACATCCCGCGCTCGCGCCAGGGCGTCCGGTTTTCCTCGCGGAGGATTCCTTGTATTTTGGAAACGACAAACATCACCCCGTCGCTTTCCACAAGCAGAAGCTCGTCCTCCACCGCGCGTCGATAAGGGCGTATGCCGATGAACTTCGCTCACTCGGCCACAGCGTCCAGCTTATCGATTCTTACCCGAAGGCGCTACCCGCCGACTTGACCGATCTCCACCTCGCCGAGCCGCACGATTTCATCCTGGAAAAACGCCTGCGTCGCTTTGCGGAAGGGCGGGGGATCGCGCTCCATATCCACCCTACACCGGCCTTCCTCTCTCCTCCGGAATTTCTAGAGGAGCACATCGCCCGTCGTAAAAAGCCGTTCATGGCAACGTTCTATCAGGCGCAGCGGAAACGAATGGGAATCCTCGTGGATGCCGATGGCAACCCTGAAGGCGGGCAATGGTCGTTCGATGAAGACAACCGGAAAAAGCTTCCGAAAAACCATACGCCGCCAGAAGCACCCACTTCGCAACAGAATCCGTATGTTTTCGAGGCCATAAAATGGGTGGAGAAAAACTTTCCTAACAACCCCGGCTCCGCTGCGAATTTCCGCTACCCCGTTACCCGCGCGGACGCGAGGGCGTGGCTTGAAAATTTCATCACCGAGCGCTTCGCGGATTTCGGCGTTTACGAAGATGCGATCTCTACTCAACACGCTTTCATCAATCACTCCGTCATCACTCCCGTCCTCAATATCGGTCTGCTAACCCCGCAGGAAATCATTGATGCCGCGCTCGCAAAAAAGGGCATCCCGCTCAACTCCCTCGAAGGTTTCATCCGCCAGGTCATCGGCTGGCGAGAATTCATGCACGGCATTTACAAGCACCGTGGCGTCGCGATACGGAATACGAATTTCTTCGGGCACACCCGCCCCATCCCGAAGTCCTTTTACGATGCCACCACCGGCATCCCGCCCATCGACCGGATCATCCGCCAGCTCCACGACGAGGCCTACTGCCACCACATCGAGCGCCTGATGATCCTTGGGAATTTCATGCTGCTCTGCCGCTTCGATCCCGATGCCGTTTATCTCTGGTTTATGGAGTTTCACATCGACGCCTACGACTGGGTCATGGTGCCGAATATCTACGGCATGTCGCAGTTCGCCGACGGCGGCACCTTCACCACCAAGCCCTACATCTCCGGCTCGAATTATGTCCTAAAAATGTCCGATGAAAAAGCCGGCCCGTGGACGGAAACATGGGACGCCCTGTTCTGGACATTCGTCGCCGACCACCAAGAGCTTTTTCTGAAAACCCCACGCTCTTCCATGATGGCACGAACATGGCAGAAATTCTCCGCGGAAAAGCAAGACCGGCTGAGCGACGCGGCTCGGGAGTTTGTGGAAAGGATGTAGGCAAAGACCTTCCGCGCGGATAAGTTATATAAGATACCGCAGAGAATCCGGTTTCGAAAAGGGAAGTACGAAGACTGGGACTCGAACCCAGGACCAATTGGTTAAAAGCCAACTGCTCTACCAACTGAGCTATCTTCGCGTTGGATGACTGCCATCTTTCGGTGGCGGGGCGGAACTTAGCGGGGGGCGGCGGAAGTTGGCAAGTTCATTTTGGGAAAAAGATTATACCGTTTGCCAAAAGTTCGTGCGCAAAAATGAAGTGACAACAAAGTAGAGTGCGCCGCAGGCTCAGGACTGCTGTGATTCTTCATTCACAGCTCTCACCTCAAAGCCGCAGTCCGAATGAAGATTTTCACCGCAAAGCAGAGG